>DAOTMG010000014.1:0-49472 GCA_035450185.1 Syntrophales bacterium
CGTGAGCTCGCGAAAACGGATATCGGCCTCTCCACGACGGGGATCGCCGGCCCGACAGGGGGGACGGAGAACAAGCCGGTGGGCACCGTCTTTATCGCCGTAACCGACGGCAGGAAGAGGGTCTGCCGGGACTTTCAGTTCCGGTGGGATCGCAGGCGGATCAAGGAGATCACGTCACAGTGGGCTCTCGAGCTACTTCGACGATTCATCCTGGGGTTGGATTCAAGGGGGAGAAAATGACGACACAGGCCGAAAAGATGATCAGGACCTTTCTCGCCATCGATATACCGAAAGAAATCAAGGACTCGATGGAGAAGATTCAGTACCGCCTCCGGAACTCCCTCAAGGAAGGGATGATCCGCTGGACGAAACCCGGCTCCGTCCATCTGACGCTCAAGTTCTTCGGCAGCATCTCGGACCGGGACATCGAGCACATCGACAAGCTCCTGAAAGGCAGCGTGAAAGGCTTCAAGCCCTTTGCGCTTTCAGCCGAGAAGGTCGGCGTCTTCCCGAACGCCCGACAGCCCCGGGTCCTGTGGCTGGGGATCACCAGCGGGGACAACGCCCTCGCGGCCCTTCAGAAGAAGATCGAGGACGACCTGCACGGCATCGGCTTCCCGAGGGAGGAACGCCCCTTCAGGCCTCACCTGACCCTCGGCCGGACCAAGGCCCATCGGGGGATCGAGGGGCTTTCGGCCGTGCTCGACGAGTTCAAGGACTTCAACGCGGGTGGCTTCCAGGCCCAGGGGATCACCCTTTACCGGAGCGACCTGCGTCCCGGGGGGCCCCTTTACACGAAGCTCGGCTACTTCTCCCTCGAAGGCTGAAAACAAACGGATTTTTGCTTTATAAAACCGAAAAAATCATTTAAATTACACATTCTCTTTCAGGACCATTTGAGCACGGAGGCATTCATGGCAGACATCGACAGGGACAAGGCAGTGGATCTGGCCATCAGCCAGATTGAACGTCAGTTCGGCAAGGGCTCGATCATGCGCCTGGGGAGCGACGAGGTGATCGATGTCCCCGTCATTTCGACGGGGTCGTTGAGCCTCGACATGGCTCTCGGCGTCGGCGGCATTCCGCGCGGGAGGGTGATCGAGATTTACGGGCCCGAGGCCGGCGGGAAGACGACCCTCGCCCTTCACATCGTGGCCGAGGCGCAGAAGAAAAACGGACTTGCAGCTTACGTGGATGCCGAGCACGCCCTCGATGTCGCCTACGCGAGAAGGATCGGCGTCAACACCGACGACCTCCTCATCGCTCAGCCCGACACGGGCGAGCAGGCCCTCGAGATCGCCGAGACGCTCGTGAGAAGCGGTGCCCTCGACGTGCTGGTCATCGACTCGGTGGCGGCCCTGGTGCCGCGGGCGGAGCTGGAAGGCGACATGGGCGACGCCCAGATGGGCCTCCAGGCACGACTCATGTCGCAAGCCCTGCGGAAGCTGACCGGCGCCATCAGCAAGTCCAAGACCTCCGTCATCTTCATCAACCAGTTGCGAATGAAGATCGGCATCTTCATGGGAAACCCCGAGACAACCACAGGCGGCAACGCCCTGAAGTTCTACTCCTCCATGCGAATCGACATCCGCAGGATCTCCCCCATCAAGCAGGGCGACCAGGTCGTGGGGAACCACGTGCGCGTGAAAATCGTCAAAAACAAGGTGGCCCCGCCGTTCAAAGAAACGGAATTCGACATCATCTTCGGTGAGGGGATTTCGCGGGAGGGCGACGTCCTCGACCTCGGCGTGAACGACGGCATCGTCGAAAGGACGGGCACCTGGTACTCCTACAAGGGCGACCGCCTCGGCCAGGGGAGGGAGAATGCGAAAATCTCTCTGAAGGAAAACCCGGACCTCATGAATAAGATCGAGGCGGAGATCCGTGAGAAACACGGGATCAAGATCAAAGAGCCCGTGCCGGCCGCAGCCGCGGAGAAACCGAAAGAAAAAGAAAAGAAGAAATGAGGGAAGACCCTCCCTTCGAAAAGGCCAGACAGAGGGCATTCCGACTCCTCGCCCGCCGGGCGCAGAGCAAGAAGGAGCTGAAAGACAAACTCGTTGACAGGGGCTTCGAAAGGGTCGTCGTGGACCGGGTCGTGAAGATGTTCGCGGAGAACGGCTATCTCAACGACGAGACTTTCGCCCGGGACTGGGCCCGGCATCTCGCGCGGAACAGGCACTATGGCAACCGCAGGATCGAGACGAGCCTCGCCGACAAAGGGATCGCGAAGGAACTCATCGCAAGGGCCATCGCGGACGTTCGGGGGGAAATTGAAGAACGGGAGGGAATCCGCAAGGTCCTTCAGAAAAAACTGAAAGGCAGAAAGCCCGGCGGCCTTGACCGCGCAGAGAAACGAAGGCTCGCCCAGAGCCTCGCCCTGCGGGGTTATTCGTGGTCGCTTATCGCAGAGGCGCTTGGAAAAAAACAGGAGGGTTTGTTCGATGACATCGAGTGAGATCAGGGCAAAATTTTTGAAATACTTCGAAGAGCGGGGACACGCCATTATCCCGAGCTCGTCGCTCATTCCGAAGGACGACCCCACGCTCCTTTTTACCAACTCGGGGATGGTCCAGTTCAAAAACTGCTTCCTGGGGCTGGAGGACCGGGGTTATTACCGGGCGGCAAGCTCCCAGCGCTGCGTCCGGGCGGGGGGCAAGCACAACGACCTGGAGAACGTGGGCTACACGGCGCGCCACCACACTTTTTTCGAGATGCTGGGCAACTTCTCCTTCGGCGACTACTTCAAGCGGGAATCGATCGCCTGGGGCTGGGATTTCCTGGCGAACGTCATGGGCCTCGACAAATCGAAGATGTACATCACCATCTACGAAAAGGACGACGAAGCCTTCGACATCTGGAACAAGGAGATGGGCATCCCCGCCGAGCGGATCTTCCGCATGGGCATGGACACCAACTTCTGGATGGTGGGCGAGACGGGCCCCTGCGGCCCCTGCTCCGAGATCCTCTACGACCAGGGTCCCGAGGTGGGATGCGGAAAGCCCGATTGCAACGTCGAGTGCTCCTGCGACCGACACCTGGAGCTGTGGAACCACGTCTTCACGCAGTTCGACCGCAACCTCGACGGGAGCTTCACCCCCCTTCCCAAACCCAACATCGATACGGGCATGGGCCTCGAGCGGTTGGCGGCTGTCGTCCAGGGGCACCGGAGCAACTACGACACGGATCTTTTCACCCCGATCATCGACCACATCGCGAGGCTCTCCGGCAAAAAGTACCGGAAAAACGCCGATAACGACACCTCCATGCGGGTCATCGCCGATCATGCCCGGGCCGTCTTTTTCCTCATAGCCGATGGCATCCTCCCCTCCAACGAGGGCCGCGGCTACGTCCTTCGCAGGATCCTGCGGCGCGCCTGCAGACACGGCAAGCTTCTGGGCTTTGACAGGCCCTTCCTGAACGAAGTCGTGACCTCCGTGGTAGATGTCATGAAGGATGCCTACCCCGAGAGCGTCGACCGGCTCTCCTTCGTCCAGAAGGTGATCTTCAACGAGGAGCAGCGCTTCCTCGAGACCCTCGACACAGGCCTTCGCATCCTGACCGATGAGGTGTCCGTACTCAAGAAATCGAAGAAGACCGTCATCCCCGGTGATGTGGTCTTCAGGCTCTACGACACTTACGGCTTCCCCGTGGATCTCACGGCGGACATCGTCAAGAAGGACAAGCTCGATCTCGACATGAAGGGATTCGAGAAGCTCATGGAGGAACAGCGCGAGAAGGCCCGTGAGAGCTGGAAGGGAAGCGGCGATGCGGCCGTCGCCGACAGCTACAAGAAGCTTTCTCTCAGGGGCATCAAGAGCGAACTCGTGGGCTACGAGGAGATCACCGAGGCCAATTCCTTCGTGACGGCCATCCTGAAGAAGGATGAGGACGTCGAGGTCATCACCGAGGGCATGAACGCCGAGATCTTCACCGACCAGACGCCCTTCTACGGAGAGACGGGCGGCCAGGTGGGCGACACGGGCGTCATCGAAGGCGAAGGATTCGTCTTCGAGGTCTGGGACACACAGCGCCCCGACGAGAATCTCATCACCCACATCGGCAAGCTCAAGAAGGGGACCCTCCGGGTCGGCGACTCGGTCCACCTGAAGGTGGAGACGCAGACCCGTAGAGCCACCGAGGCCAACCACTCGGCGACTCACCTGCTGAACGCCGCCCTTCACAGCGTCCTGGGCGATCACGTGAAACAGGCGGGCTCGCTCGTCAACCCCGAGCGCCTGCGCTTCGACTTCACACACTTCTCGCGCATCGACGAGCACGAACTTGACCGGATTGAGACACTCGCCAACGAGTACATCCAGGCGAACCTCCCGGTCAAAACGAGCATCCTCGACAAGGAAGCGGCGATGAAAACGGGCGCCCACGCGGTATTCGATGAGAAATACTCCGACAAGGTCCGCGTCGTGCAGATGGGCAAGGTGAGCGCCGAGCTCTGCGGCGGCACTCACGTCACCCGCACGGGGAACATCGGTCTACTGAAAATTCTCTCCGAGTCGGCCGTGGCGGCGGGTGTGCGCAGGATCGAGGCCGTGACGGGCCGCGAGGCCGTCAAGTATATCAAGAAGGTCGATCACGAACTGAAGAAAGTGGCCAACATTTTCAAGACCGGCCCCATGGAAGTGGCGGACCGTGTCGACAAGGTGCTCAAGCACCAGAAAGATCTCGAGCGCGAGATCGAGGCCCTCAAAGGGAAGCTGGCGGCAAGGGAATCGGCCGACATCATCAAGAAGGCCCGGAGCGTAGACGGCATCCAGGTTCTCGCCACCACCGTGGAGGCCTCGGACGTCAAGAGCCTGCGCGATTTCGGTGACAAGATCCGCGACAAGATCAAGTCGGGCGTCATCCTGATCGGAAGTAAGGTGGGCGACAAGGCGATGCTTCTCTGCATGGTCACGAAGGATCTCACCGCGAAGTACGACGCCGGCAGGATCGTCAAGCAGATCGCCCCCATCGTGGGCGGAAGCGGCGGCGGCAGGCCCGACATGGCCCAGGCCGGCGGAACCAAGCCCGAATATCTTGACAAGGCTATCGCCAAGCTCGACGCCATGTTCAAGGTCGAGGCGAAACCGGCAGAGAAGCCCGCTCCGGTTGTCAAAACTGTCGCGAAAAAACCGACGGCCAAACCAGTAAAGGCCAAAGCCGCCAGGCCAAAAGCGAAGCCGAAGGCTGCGAAGGCTAAATCAGCCAAACCCAAGACTAAGGCAAAAGCAAAACCGAAGGCAAAGGCCAAGAAAAAAAGAAGATAAGAAGTTCAGAAGATCAGAAAAGATACAAGGAACGAAACGACGAGAGTGACCAAAGAGACGCGGCGTGGCGACCCATGCTATTTGTCGGGCCTGGTGCCCCAGACCAAAACGGTCTGCCGCGCCGGACTCAAACCATGAAAGACCCTTTACCGAACTGAAACGGATTTTGAAAGACTGAAGTAAACATACAAGACCAGAGAGACGAACATTGTCCGCTGTCTTCTGTGACCTGCCACTTCACGGCACAGGATGGGAACATGGAGTGATGGCAACAAAACCCCGTATCTCGCAAAGAGGACTGGGGTTTTGTTTATGAGAAGTCAGCAAGGAAATGTCAAGATGTCAAGCCTGACCTCTTTTTCTAAAAAAAAGCATTTTCAATGAAGAAAGAACTTAATCAACCATGGCTCCTACGGGAAGAGCAGCGCACCTACGATGCTCGCATGAGCGATAAAATCACAAAGAAAAGAGAGCGCTTTCGCCTTATTGATGTCTTTGCGGGAGCCGGTGGGATGACTCTTGGATTTACGAGCCGATTCGGACACACGTTTGATCCGGTATGGGGTAATGATTTCGACAATGCCTGCGTAGAAACCTACAATGCAAACTTCGGTCATCATTGCGTTCCGGGTGATATTGTAGACATATTAAATGATCCCAAAACCAAGATTCCACGTGCTGAAGTTGTAATCGGCGGTCCTCCCTGTCAGGGTTTCAGTCTTTTAAACAAACAGAGAGAAGGAGATCCACGCAAGCAATTGTGGCGACCTTACTTGGAGGTTATAGAGCGTTCTCGTGCCAAAATTTTCGTCATGGAAAACGTGCCGCAGCTTTTGGGTTCGTTCGAGCACGGTGAAATCATGGGTATGGCGGAAAAAATGGGCTTCAAGGTTTGGGGTGATCTGCTCTGCGCAGCAGACTATGGTGTACCTCAAACAAGAAAACGTGCATTCATCATAGGTTGTAAATTCCTTGATCCAAAGTTGGTTTTCCCTCCACGTCGTTCTCACTTCAATCCTACAACGACGACGTTACAAATGGACTTTTTCCAGAGCAATGCCGGATATCTCCCTAACGCTAAAAGGTGGCGTACGGTCCGAGACGTAATTGCAGACTTGCCGCCACCAACCGGCACGGGTATCAGAGACGTCCCACCACCCTTAGATCTGCATTTTGGACGAACGCCTACACCTAAGAGTCTAGCAAGATACAGAGCCATTCCTAAAGAAGGTATGAACCGCTTCGATCTGCAGAAGCGTGCTCTTGATTTGACCCCTGATTGCTGGATTCGCAAGAAGAGCGGCGGAACAGATCTTTTTGGAAGACTCTGGTGGGATAGACCGGCATTCACCATACGGACGGAGTTTTTTAAACCGGAAAAAGGCCGATACTTGCATCCTGAGCAACATCGACCGATCACACATCGTGAAGCTGCCAGACTTCAATCTTTTCCCGACGATTTTATATTTAAGGGATCTAAAATAGAAATCGCCCGACAAATCGGCAACGCTGTTCCGCCACTTTTAGCAGCACGGGTGGCAGATGTCGTCTATATGCTCCTAAGGATCGGTGAAAGTTGATATGACGGATGTCTTCTCTCCCGCAAAGAGAAGTTGGATAATGAGCCGAGTCAAGAACAGAAACACAAAGCCGGAATTTGTAGTCCGGTCATTTGTACATCGCCTTGGCTATCGGTTCCGATTGCATCGTCGTGACCTTCCAGGGAACCCCGACATTGTTCTTCCACGTCATCGAAAGGTGATCTTCGTTCATGGATGTTTTTGGCATAGTCATATTAATTGCTCGCGTTCGAAGCGCCCCTCAACAAACAAAGCTTTCTGGAATAGGAAGCTTGATCAAAACATAAAACGAGACAAATCGTTTAAAGGCAAGTTGCAGAATATGGGGTGGAAAGTTCTGGTCGTCTGGCAGTGCGAGACACAGAAGCCTCAAAAATTGCTGAAAAGATTGGAAAGGTTTCTAAATGGTTAGTAACGCAACAGGTGGAACACACGCCGACCCCGAAGGCATCAGACGGAAAGTTGAAATTTTAATCAGGAATTTTGAAAAAGAGCTGCGGGATGGTGAGCTACGTCAAAAAGTGTTAGCTATAATTCCAATCTTTCGAACTCTTCGGACTCTAGGCAAATCCTTGATTCCCGTAGAGTATGCATCAGCTGCCCGAGATCGAATTCTTTACTATTTCAGGAGATATCCGCGTCTTACTATCCATGGCGACGAGCTTCTTGTCGTGTCCGGTATACAAGAATATGCTAGGCGAGTCAGGGAGCTTCGTGTCCAATTTGGTTGGGCTATTGCCAGCGGCATGACAATCAAAGAGATGCTGGCAGATGAAGCCGACGACCATGGTGAGGGATTGACGGATATCAAGCCGAACGAATATGTGCTTCTTCACGATGAGGAGGATCGTGACGCAGCGCATCGTTGGAATTTGGCAAATACGATACGTAAAAAGCGAGCCGCCGTAAGAGACAAGATTTTAGAGTATTTTCGAATGAATGTCGGTCGAAATATTACGGGCGAAGAATTGAGGTACGTTGCAGGCAATAAGACAGAATGGGCTCGGCGTGTACGAGAGCTTCGAACAGAATACGGCTGGCCTATTGCGTCGAAAACGACCGGCCGTCCAGACCTGGCTGTGGGTGTATATCTCCTGCAGGCAGATCGGCAAAGTCCCGAACATGATCGGAGCATCCCAGACGATGTGCGGCGTGAAGTACTCAGGAGAGACGGATATAAATGCAAACGTTGTGGTTGGTCGCACGATGAATGGAATCCATCAGATCCTCGACACTTAGAGTTGCATCACATAAAACACCACGTCCATGGCGGCGAAAACATAGAAGCTAATTTGAAAACACTTTGTTCAGTATGTCATGACAAGCAACACCGGAATGATAAAATCAAGAAATAAAAAATACCGGTTTACGTATAAAACTCAGGGAATATACGCCGTACAATATAAAAGTAGTGCATGATCATTACTCGCTAAAAGGAGTGAATGCATGAAAAAATTGTTTCTGATCTTATTGACGATGTTTCTGATCACGAGCCTGGCGATTGCCGGAGACCAGGGCAAGGGCAACCCGACCATCGTAATCAAGACCAACAAGGGCGTGATCGATGCTGTTCTCTTCAGGGACAGGGCACCCATCACGGTCGAGAACTTCATCAGGTACGCCGAGGCCAAACACTACGACGGGACGGTCTTCCACCGGGTGATCAGGAACTTCATGATCCAGGGCGGTGGTTTCGACCAGAAATTCTCCGAGAAGCTTACCCGCGCGCCCATCAAGAACGAGGCTACAAACGGCCTGAAGAACGAGCGGGGCACGCTGGCCATGGCCCGCACCTCGGCGGTGGATTCGGCCACCGCGCAGTTTTTTATCAACCTCAAGGACAATGTCTTCCTTGACCACGGCGTCCGCGATTTCGGCTACGCCGTCTTCGGCAAGGTCACCAAGGGCATGGACGTGGTTGATGCCATCTCCAGCGTGCCAACCGGGCCGAAAGGACCGTTCCCCTCGGACTGCCCTCGCGAGGCTGTGATCATCGAGTCGATTCGGGTCAAGTAGTCCGGATTCGTGGGGGGAGTCCTGCATTTCAAGATTGTGAATCGGCTATTTTCCATTCAGTCTGGTTAACCCATCACGTAACGATCTTGCCACTTACGAGAAGGTGTTTTTTGAGCAGGCTGAAACTTGTGCTGTCCGCCCTGATCCTGGTGATGCTCGCGGCACCGCCGCTTCACGCCGAGACGTCATCCTGCCGGACGGTTTCCGGCGGCAAGCTCAATTGCATGGAATTCGCAGAGACGCTGAAACCCGGTCTCGCAAAGGTCTGCGGCATCGTCGGGCCGAACTCGAAGTGGGTGAAAGCCCCCTGCCCCAGGAAAAACGCACCGGGTGCCTGCCGGGTGACACGGAGCGACGGCATCGAGCAGCCGGCCCTCTGCTACCGGATGACGGGTCTGCCCGACGGGCAGCGCATCGACTTCTGCAGGAAGAGTTGCAAAGGTACTTTCGTTCTCTTCAAGGCCAAGTAAAGACATCCCATGAAAATCTCAGACTGGCTGGATGAAAAAGAGGCCGATGGCATTGACGTATCGCAGATCGAGTTACCCGACGATCTGCTTTACGACGCCGAACCCAATGAGGTTGTGTTCTTTGAAGTGTACAGGCCCTGCAGCATACTCTGCGCCAAGAACCACCCTTTCGCCACGGTCGAGCGCTTCAAGCACTGGTACTGCTGCAGGGGCCAGGACAAGAAAGCCGGCATTCACACGACGGGCATGGAGTGGAGATTTATCACAAAGGACAAGGATCTCGCCATCCGGACAGCCAGATCACACATGGAATGACTGATCGGGAGATAGACATGAGGAAACGGATACTGAAAATCACCGCGTTGCCGACCATGATCATTATGGTCGGTTGCGTCGTATACGGCCCTGTGTCTCCTCCGCCGCCCCCGCCTGAACCGGTTTACTCCCACAGGCCGGCCACTTTGGAGCGTTCCTGGAACGCCGCGCTGGATGCGATGGAAGACTCGGATGTGAGCATTGTGTCGGCCGACAGAGAAAGCGGAATTATCAGAGGAGTCAGGGGTTCCGCAGATGCCACCGTCACGGTGAGAACACAGGCCGACGGCCGGGTCCGGGTGGGGTTCAGTGCCAGGGGGGATGAGGGACTGGCCGATCAAATCTACCGCGCCTATGAACGGCGGATGGGCCGATAAAACAGCCGGGTTCAGGGTTGACATTCGGAAGAGACTTTATAATCTCGGCGACTTCCACCACGGTAATCTCCAGTTTCACGAGTTGCTTTCTCCTTTCGTGGCGGCTGTGGGTTAAACCCTTTTAAAGGAAAAGAGCCTTTTTACGAGGCGGAGCATTTAGACAAGATTTTTCATATTACCCATGCGCGTACCGTCGATAATTCAGCACCCGGTATCTGAACGACGCTGAAGAACTCGAAACTTGTCATCAATCACATCAAACCATCACCTCATTATGAATACGCACGTTTTGTTTTCTCCCCCGTGGAAACGGCAAATAGCAGGATCTGATCCCAAAACCCGCACAGGGAGT
The DNA here is from genome assembly GCA_035450185.1 of Syntrophales bacterium. Taxonomy (GTDB): domain Bacteria; phylum Desulfobacterota; class Syntrophia; order Syntrophales; family UBA2192; genus JAPLJU01. The sequence continues at coordinate 10,378 of DAOTMG010000014.1, forward strand.
TCGTTTTTTTACAGGGAACCCAGCAATAGGACCAGCACGATCCCCGTCAGAAGCGAGAAGATGGTCAGGTGATTTTGCCCCACGCACGCGTTCGGAATCAGCTCATCTACGGTGATATAGATCATCAGACCGGCCGTGGCCCCGATGGTGAACCCGATCCATGACGGTGAGATGGTTTTGAAAACGTATCGGGCGACAAAATAGCCCGCCACGATGGGTATCGCGGTCGACGAGGAGACAAGAAAAGCCTTCAAGCGCTCGCCGGTGACGTGAAAAAAAGGAGCGGATGTGCAGACGCCCTCGGGGATTCCGTGGATAGCGATGGCCAGCGCGATCACCAGGGAAACCTCCGCGTCAACAATCCCGCCCGCGGCAATGGCCATCCCCTCAGGAAAGTTGTGAAAAAACATCCCGATAATCAAATACACGGAGGTCCGTTCCAGGTTGCATCCCTGCTCCTGACTGCACAGACGGGGATGGATGTGCGGGATCAGCCGATCCAGGCCGAACATGAGAAGCGCCCCGGTGATGAGACCGAGCACACAGACCCAGGATGAGGACAGGTTTATGCCCTCGGGGATGAGTTGGAGAAACGAAATGGCAAGCATGACCCCGGCTGCAAAACAGAGCATGTTGCATATGTATGGAAAGGATGGTCGTCTGGAAACACCGATTGCCGAACCTATAATCGGACCAGCGAAGGAAATCACGATGATCCACGCAGTCATGTCCATGGCAAGGAGTCCTTTTCTTTGAAAAGAGGGGCACTGTGTCGGAATAAAGATGCCACACCCCGAAGAGATTCCATCGGCTCCATTTCAAAGAATGAAGCAGGTTTTTATCTGTGCCCGACAGGATCTCTGCATGTATCCCCGAAGAGACATTTTAAATCTAACATGAAAAATGACATTTGAAGCATGTCCGTTTTCTTATACACAAATACCTGAAAATAATAAAGAATAAACATCGAAAACCGCGCTGTGCCTGACGAAATGCGGATTTAAGATGGATCGGGGGATCAAAAGCCCAGGCTGTTTTGAAACAGGCAGCAGCCGGATTTACCATATCAACAACCTGGGCCGGAAAAGGGGACTGTCCCCTTTATTTCACCTGTTTCGTGAAGTGAGTCGGCAGGTCCGACAGATGGGTATTTCTTGACTTCGGCTATACGATATTTTATCAGTAAATGCCGAAGGGGAAAGCAGCGCAAACAGGCTTCACAACGAAAGGAGGTCAAAACATGTATTTTGAAGAAATTGAAATCGGCAAAGTCTACAAATCAACAGTAACAAAGCCCATCACGGGAACGGAAATCGACCTTGTGGCGCAGATGTCCGGCATGGACCTGCCCGGCTTCCTCAGTGCCGAATTCGCGAAGAGCAAGGGTTTCAAGGACAGGGTCACCCCCGGCATCTACGTCATCGCGAGCATGATGGGTCTCATGGCCAAACAGGGCTTTTTGGCGGACGCCATCTGGACCGGGGCGACGGACATTTCCTTCAGGACGCCCGCGTTCCCCGGCGACCGCCTCTCCGCCGAGGTCGAGGTCATAAGCAAGAAGGAAGGAAAGCGAGGCGGGTTCGTTACCTACAAATGGACCATCAACAACCAGGAAGGGAAGCTTGTCGCCCAGGGGGTGAACACCTGACTGTTCCCGGGCAAATAATCATCTGGAGGATGATTAGAAGACAGTCTTACGAAACGGAAGGGCTGATCTCCGAAAAGATCAGCCCTTTCTTTGAGGTTTCAGATGCTGCTCAGACATCTGAAGTTAAGAGCGATGTTTACGCCGGCTGAACCCGGCCAGGCCTAAAAGACCGGCGCCGAGAAGAAGCATTGTGGCGGGTTCGGGCACCGCAGTACCATTGCCGCCGCCGTTACCAGGGCGTTCGTTGAAAGTGAAATTGTCCCAGTAGATGCTGTTAGGATAGTCCCCGGTTGTTGTGCTACCGAAAAGCACATATGCGATGTTCGCAGCCGAAACGCTCAGGGTTAGACTTCCAGCTACACCTGCCCCAAGGACTGAATTGGCACTGTCAAGCAAGTTGCCCCGAGCATCATATGCATTCAGGAAAAGCCGATCCTCATCTCCACCAAAATCGCCCATATCGACACTGACAAAGTCGGTCGGATTGGCAAATGCGGCCCTTGTCGCACCGAAATCCTCCGTTCCCGTATAATAAGTTCGTATTACCATGGAACGGGGAAGCCTTAAGCTTTCTTCTGTAGCATAGAAGTCCGCAACAAATGTACCTCCCGAGAATTCTACATAGTGATCCGGCCCAAGTAGCGAATTAAAGGTCCCTTGATCATATCTACCTTCCCTTATCCCATTAAAATCGTAAGTCAGCGCAAGAACTGAACCCGGGATCAGCAGGACCGTGAGGATACCTATTATAATCAACTTTTTCATCATTCAGCCCCCCTTTAAACTCCGCTGTTGCCAGTCAATCCTGAACGGCAATTCGCAACAAGAAACAGCATTCCCTTGATTATCACAAGTCCGATACTCTGTATCCTTTGATGCCCTAAAAAAAGACAAAAGTCAAGCAGTACAAAGTACCATTTTGAGGTAATAAAAAAGTATTAGACGGCTCTAATCCTCCCCGTCAACCACGACTCACCCCCCTCGCTCAAGTATGATAACCTACCGTCTTAATTTAAAAAAAAGGGGTCAGGCTTGATATCTTGACATTTTGACAAAAAAAGACGGCAAAGGCCTTTCGAAAGACAAATCAGAGGCATTTCCGGGCTCAAGAGAAAAAAGTGACGGGCCACTTTTTTTAATAGAAAAATCAGGGGTACCCGCGGGTATTGCCGGATGCCCGGAACTCCGATTAAAATAGTTGCCAATCACCATATCAAAATGTCATTATAATAGCCGATTTCCCCCCTCCATGAGTCTATCGACATCTGCGGCTCAACTCAAGGGGCATCGGGGCGAAACATGATTCACAGAACAGATTCAAAAAACATGAAACGGAGATGGCCAATGAAAAGGACAGTCGTGCTGGGGATGATGTTTTTACTGAGTCTCGCAATAGCCTCTGTTTCAGCCGCGGAGAATTTCTCGGCGGACGTCATCCACAGGGGCAAGGGATACACGGGGCAGTCGAAGGTTTACGTGCAGGGGAATAAGATACGTCTGGAACCGAAGGGGCAGAGCCAATACAGCATCGTCCGCAGCGATCTCAACAAGACCTGGGTTGTTATGCCGGACCAGAAGATGTACATGGAATCCAAGTACGACCCCTCACAGGTTCCCGTCCAGAAGAGGGTGCGGGGAGAGATGTCCAGAAAACTGGTAGGGTCCGAAACCATCGACGGCCATCCCGCGCAAAAATACGAAGTCACATACAGGGATGGCGGCAAGGTGATGAAGTCCTATCAGTGGGTGGCAACAGACATCAACTTCCCCGTCAAGACCGCGGCCACAGACGGGAGCTGGAGCATGGAGTATCGGAACATCCGCATGGGGACACAACCGGAGAGTCTCTTCGAAATTCCCAAAGGCTATACGACGATGACCGTGCCGGCGTACCCCGGCGGCATGATGCCGGGAAAGGGGAAAAAACCTTACCAGCCATGACGGATCGAGGGGCTCTCTTGAAAACGCGGCCCCAGACGCATTGAAAAGATTCTGTCAGACAAAGGAGGTATGTCCCATGCGATATTTTCTATGCTTTATTTTTATTCTCTGCATCGTCTCACCGGCCCTGGGGGCTGAAACGTTCACGTTGACCAGCCCCGACTTCAAACACAGGGCAACCCTTCAGAACGATCAGGTCTACAACTCGTTCGGGTGCTCAGGGAAGAACCTCTCCCCTGCCCTCGCCTGGAAAAACGCACCGGCAGGCACGAAGAGCTTTGCCCTGACCGTTTACGACCCCGACGCACCGACGGGAAGCGGCTGGTGGCACTGGGTGGTCTACAACATCCCCGCCACCGTGACGTCGCTGCCCAAAGGCGCGGGCACACCGGACGGGAAACTTCTTCCAGCGGGCAGCCTCCAGACCAATACGGATTTCGGGGGCCCGGGATACGGCGGCCCCTGCCCCCCGGTCGGCCACAAGCCGCACCGTTACATCTTCACCATTCACGCATTGAAGGTCGAGAAAATCGATCTGCCGCCGAACGCAACGGCGGCCATGACCGGGTTTTTCATCAACCAGAATGCCATCGGGAAGGCCTCGATCACCGGCTATTACGGACGCAAGAAATAAGCGCGCATTCGGATACCTGCTGGAATCCGCGGGCGAGGATTCGGAAATGCTGTTTCTCCCCGCTGTTCATGAACCTCGAGAGAACAGAGAATGAAACAGAAGTTCCTGTATGTCATCACGGGTGCCGGCGTCACCCTGCTTTTCTACTCGATCATTCTATTCCTCGCCATCAACCCGAGGATTCAATCAAGCGGGGAGGCACCTGAATCCTACATGGGCATCGCTTTCATGGTGATTTTCCCGGTTTGCTTCCTCATCGGCAGTTTTGTGTCGGGCTATCTGGTCCAGCCCCTTCTGGAGAAAAGGTCGGCAATGGATTTTCTATGGGTCAGCCCGGGCTTCTACGCGGCGCTTGTCTTCCTGGTCCCCACGTTACTGCAGGCGCGGACACTCAATCGATTTTTCTTATTCTTTTTCCTTCTGAGTGCTATGATCTGGATGGTTGCCTCTTTCGCGGGCACACGTCTGGGTGTTTTTTTCAGGGATCAAAAGCATAAACCGGGGGCCGTTCCCGGAACGTGATATCGCGTCAGGAGTATCAGCGACGAAAAAACATCGGGACAGCGAAAAGGAGGAATAGCGTATGGCTGGTGAAGAAAAACCGAAGGGCGGCGGCGCCGATGCGTGGGATGCCACGCAATGGCACGTGGTCCAGAAGGGGGAAACCCTGTCAAAGATTTCCAAGAAGTACTATGGCGACCCCAATCTGTACATGAAGATCTTCGAAGCAAATAAGGACATTCTCAAGAACCCCGATTTGATCAAGGTCGGACAGAAACTGCGAATTCCCTAACTGAAAGGAGGACGTCATAATGAAGTCGAAAAGAATTCTCGTAGCTGTTTTATGTGTGGCCCTCGGTATTGCTCTTATGTCCTGTGCGAGCAACAAGGAACCTGCAGCCGCAGCCATCAAGACCGCTGAGGATGCCCTGAACGCCGTCAAGGGCGAAGCCATGAAGTATGTTCCCGACAAGGTGAAGGCCGTGGAGGACGCGATCACGGCTGCGAAAGGATCCTTTGACAAGAAAGACTACGATACGGCTCTCAACACGGCAAAGGCCATCCCGGACAAGGTGAAAGAGCTGGCAACGGCGGCCGCAACCAAGAAGGCGGAACTGACCAAGGGCTGGGAGGAACTGAGCGCAGGGCTGCCCAAGATGCTTGATGCCGTCAAGAGCCGGCTGGACATCCTCTCGAAGAGCAAGAAACTGCCCGCGAACCTGGACAAGGCGAAGCTCGAGGGCGCGAAGTCCGGCTATGAGGCGGCCGTCAAGATGTGGGACGACGCCAAGACCCATTTCTCCGGAGGGAACCTTACCGACGCTATGGCGAAAGCCGCGACGGTGAAGGAAAAGACTGTTGAAGTGATGAAGACCCTCGGCATGCAGGTCCCCGAGGCCGCGACGAAGGGCTAGCCAAAACCGGTGGACCGAGGGGATCAGCTCCTGATCGTGATGCCCCTTTTCCCCCGACGGAAGAACCCGGTATCACGGCAAGACCTGATCCCCGAGTCGCCCTCATATGCAGATCGTCGGCTGACCGAAGCGGGGGCCGGCAAGCAATCAACACAACGACTGGTCTCAAGAGAAAAACCCGACTCCGGCCCCCGACCTGTTCCGGAGTTGCTGTGTCTCGTAGGATCTTACGGAGTCGTGTTCTGTTTCTGTTTCGCAACTGATCCCGCACAGTCACGAAAGGAGGTATGCCATGAAGCGGTCCATAACGTCGGTGTGCCTGTTCGGTGTGCTGATTCTGCTGATGGTGAGTGCTCCGGCACGGGCCCAGAACCAGACAATCCCCTTCCATTTAGGACCGGGCATGGACTCGGAGGTTTATTTTTTCTCCGTCGGCACGACCGGCGCAGTGGAAGTCGAGGTCCGCTGGCAGGGAACCGCGCCGGCCGTCCAACTCGAGATGGCCAACGTGGCGATCGGGCAGAGAACCGGACGGCCTGCCCTCAGCCTGATGGGTCCTTCGCCCCTCCGGGGCCAGGTACCCATCCAGAGCACTGAACTGGGCAACTGGGGCGTGGGTGTCCGCATCTCGTCGGGCACCGCGAAAGGCTCCCTGACCGTCAAACCGGGTACGGTTCGCCTCAGCCAACTTCAGAAGAAGGTGGTTCCGATGCCGTCGCTCAAGCCCGAGGTCGCCCGCTTTGTTTCACTGTATTTCTATCACGTGGACCGGGCGCTCCGGGGGCTGCAAACGACAGCCATCGACCGCAGGCTGGCCAGCATTCTTCAAGCCGCAAGCCCTCAGGTAAAAGACTCCTACCGGATGGGGTTGAAACGATACAACGCCATCCCCTTCGAAACCAAGGTCGCCATGGGGTATGACCCGCAGGTCCTGCGAAAACTGCAGGACCCGACCCGGGCTCTCTCGGCAGGCGAACTTCGGGAGATCAACGGCAATATTTTCGTTCCCGCCGTCAGGCGCGCAACACGGGCCGGCGTCCCGCCTCCTCCCCCGAGTCCGGGCGAGACCACAGCCCCCCAGTGGTCGATGCGGCTCCAGTGGTCGAGAGTGATCGCCCACGACGAGACAGACGCCTGCTTCATTTTCTGCACGGAAGCGGGTGACGATGAAACGGTGGCCATCTTCATCGGCCTTGACGCCAGCGTGTCGGCAAAGGTCGACATCAATCAACTGTCCGAGAACTGCAAGCTGCAGGTCCTCGGCGCCGCCCTGGCCGGAGACCTCTCCCTCATCCAGGCGGAGTGCCTGAAGGAAGCCAAACCGGAGGTCAAGATCAACCGCGGGTGGGCCAAGCGAACCGACGTCTACAGCATGAATGACGGGACCGTGAAAACGGGCAGCCTCCTCATTGTTCCCGAAAAAGAGGCCCAGGGCTGGCAGCCCTTGAGACCCTTTGCCTTGTCGACGGAAGGCGGCATCATCAACCTGACCTTGCCCGTGACGGTCGTCGTGTCGCTTCTCGTCGAACTGGACAACGGAGTCGACAGGGTCATGGACGCCGTCCGCAGCCACGTGGACAGCCTGGAAGCGGTTTCGGATGAACTGATCAAGGATGCCGTCATCGATGTGGCGGCCGGGGCCAGCATCGGCTACCTGATCGGCCAGATCGGGGGGCCCGTCTTCGGCATTGTCGGGCTTGGCATCGGGGCGGTCATCGGATACGCCGTGCAGCCCGAGCTCATCGGCCACGGTGAGATGGTCTTTTCCTCCTTCGGGTACAAAGCGGGAGGTGACCCCGAGGATTTCACGAATCTGTTGCCTCTCCAGGCGGGATCACAGCCGATCGTTTTGAGGGAAATGTTCACAGGCGCCGATTCCGATTACGAACTTGATTTCAACTTCACGGCCCGCTCTTCGGCCCTCACCTGCCGGAGTTTCGACCCGGCCAAGTTGAGACTGAAGACCGAAGGTTTCTGGTTCCGGAAATTCTATATTGTCGATGAAACCGGACGGAAACTCCTGAAATTCAGCAAGGAGAGCGAAGCTCTTGCCACGTACAACATCCTGAAATTCTACAAGATCAACAGCCTATGCGACGTGGGAACGCCTTCGCCTTCCATGCAGTACGGGCTGGTCAGCGGGGAGCCCCCCGCGGGGCCCTATGCGCAAGAAGACTGTGTGCCGCACGGTCCGGATCGTCTCGAGGTGAAAAAGGTCGGAGAAAGCTGGAAGGTCGTCGAGGGGACCCATTATCTTCTCGATTTCGGAGAACGGGAAAACGAGGCACGCACAGCACTCTCAATCCTCAAGCAATACGGTTTCAACCGCCACTGCTTCGTGGGAAGGCCCCATGCGTCGTTCGAGTACTTCCGCAAGTAGCTCTATTTGTCGTTCCGAGGAGGTACCATCGCCACGAGGAAGAGGGAACACTGACCGGTCCGGGGGCAGGTAGGATTCGCGGGGTTCCGCAGGATATGAGATCCTTGCCATGTCTCCCGACGGCGGCATTGTCGACAGCCGGGAATCCGGCAGCGGAGGGACGGTCCGCAAAGCGGATTTGAAGAAATCGCATCATGCGCAGGATCATTGTGCCAATACTGGCGGCTCTCCTGGTTGCAGTCGTCGCATCGTCGGCCGGCGCCTTTGAGAACGTAAAGTTCAAGAGCACCGACACGGGATTCGGTGTTCGCGAACCGGTTCTGACCGGGAAGCTATACCGACCCGCGGGCAAGGGGCCCTTCCCTGCCGCGGTCCTTCTCCACGGCTGCGGCGGGATGACGAAGAGGGACCGCACCTGGGCGGAAAAACTCGCCGGCTGGGGAATCTTCGCCCTGGCCGTGGACAGCTTCGGCCCCCGCGGTTATTCGCGTGTATGCGACAATCGTGACCTCAGCCGGTACCTGGTCCCCCGGCGTGTCCGGGATGCCTACGACGCAAAAGCCTACCTCGCGGGCCTCCCTTTCGTCGATCCCGGCAGGATTGGCGTCATGGGGTGGTCCCATGGGGGTCATATTGTACTGCAGACCGTCAAGGAAAGGAATGTCAGCCCCTTCAAGGCCGCCATTGCCTTTTACCCCCTCTGCGACCTGACTTTAAATGATTTCAATGCGCCCCTTCTTATACTCATCGGGGGTTCAGACAGCTGGACCCCGGCAGCAAGATGCACGGAAAATCTGCCGCCCGAGGATAAGCGAACGTCGGAAGTGGTCATCAAGGTCTATCCCGGGGCATATCACGGTTTCGATGCCGAAGGCGCCGACACCTATGTCAGAGGCGTAACCGATGTACATCGCGTGGCCTACAACGCGGAAGCGGCGGCGGACGCGAATCGCATGGTGAAGGAGTATCTGGAGAAGTATCTGAAATAAAAGGAACAGGCTTCTTTTTCGGCCGGTCTACAGGGGACACCTCTCATGGCGGGTTCCATCGAAAAAGCCGTTGTTTTGTGCCCGAACTGTGGAAACACCTACATGGACTGGTGTCAGCTCTCCATCAACCCGGAAGGTTTTGACGAGGAATTTCTGGATCTTTGCAAAAGCGCCCTCTGCCCGCTTTGCAAGACAAAGGTCTACTTCGAGCAGATGGTTCTCGAAGACGGCGTCTACCGCGTGCCCGAAAAGAAGTGACCTGAAGCCGGGCAGGGGAAAGAGGATCATCAGGATTGCCGGCAGCCGCCGTGCCGGAAAGGCACGTCTGCGATGACGGCAAAAACAGGATTCACCGGCAGCTGCCGTGAGGAAGGCAATAAACGCGGGTCATAAACCGGCGGCAGCCATTCAATGAACGGCTGAAAAGGGAACTCCCCCTGCCCCCTTTGATTGAAGACACCGGGAGGTGACAATGGCGGTCCTGTTCAGAGGCATCATTTTTGTTCTGGCCTTTCTTCTGATTGCGGTCACCGTCGTCCTGCGAGTCCTGTACGGCGGCGGAAACAACTACCCCGACCTGACGACACCCCCCCTGCTGGGCGAGGACAGACTCGAAGTCGCCGTCCGGTCCGCCGAACCTGTCGGAAACGTCGCCGTAAGCCGGGACGGAAGAATTTTTTTCACCATACACCCCGAATCCCGACCGGACCACCACAGGCTTGTCGAATGGCGGAACAACGCGGCCATCCCCTACCCGGACGAACCCTCGCAGAAGACCCACTTCCAGACCCCGCTGGGCATCGTTATCGACCAGAAGAACCGGCTCTGGACGATCGACCACGGTTTCCACGGCCTGCAGAAAGCACGGCTGTCGGCGTTCGATCTCGACTCGAGCAAACTCGTCCATGACTTCATCTTCCCGGACCGGATTGCCGGGCCCGGCTCCTTTCTGCAGGACCTCCAGGTGGATTCCAGCGGAGAGACGGTTTACATTGCCGACGCCAGCATCTTCCGCAGGAACCCGGCCATCATCGTTTACGATGTCAAGAAGAAAACCGCCCGGCGCGTCCTGGAGTCGGACCCGTCGGTTTTCCCGCAGGACTGGGTGATACGCAACCCGATCAGGGAGATGGTCTTTCTCGGGGGTCTCATCACGCTCAAGCCGGGGGTAGACGGCATCGCGCTGGATCAAAATGACGAGTGGCTGTACTACGCCCCCGTCACCCACGACAGCCTCTTCAGGGTGAGAACGGCCGACCTCAGGAACCCGCAATGGACGACACAGGAACTTTCCAGCCGGGTCGAGCCTTTCGGCAGAAAGCCCCTGAACGACGGAATCCTCGCAGGCAAGGATGGGAGCATTTACATCACCGACGTCGAGCACGGCTCCGTCATGCGGCTCGGCACCGACAAAAAACTTCAGACCGTCATCCGCTCCAGCCGGATCCGCTGGGCCGACAGCCTGAGCATGGGGCCCGACGGGTATATCTACCTCGCCGACAGTGCGCTTCCCCATTTGATCCTGCAGTCGAAAAGCCACATGCGCTCGCAGGCACCCTATTATATCTTTCGATTCAAATCGGGATCTGGGGAGCCGTAGCAGAAACGGGAATCACCGGCTTGAGAAGATCTGCCTGCTTCGAAAGGATATGCAATCATGGCTGAAAAGACATTCAGGGCAATGGTGGTGAGAGAAGAAGCGGACAGCCGCTTCAGCAGGAAAATCGAGGAGAGGCTCGTCAGCAGCCTCCCGCCGGGCGACGTCCTGGTGAGGGTCCATTACTCCTCCCTCAACTACAAGGATGCTCTCTCCGCCACCGGAAACCGCGGCGTGACGAAGAGCTACCCCCACACGCCGGGGATCGACGCGGCGGGCGTTGTCGAGGAAAGCAGCGATCCCGGGTTCAGGCCGGGCGACCCCGTGATCGTCACAAGCTACGATCTGGGCATGAACACCCCCGGGGGATACGGCCAGTACATCCGAGTCCCCGCCGGCTGGGTCGTAAGGCTCCCCGCAAATCTCACGCTCCGCGAAAGCATGATTTACGGAACAGCGGGTTTCACGGCCGCCCTGTCGGTTCTCCGTCTGGTGGAATACGGGATCAAACCCGACCAGGGGATTGTGCTGGTTTCGGGGGCCACCGGCGGCGTCGGCAGCATCGCCGTCTCCATTCTCGCCAAGGCAGGCTACCGGATCACCGCCGTCAACGGCGTCGTGGATGAAAGGCCGTACCTCCTCTCCCTGGGCGCCGGAGAGGTCATCAGCATAGAGGAGGCGACCGACACAAGCGACCGGACCCTTCTGAAAGCACGATGGGCCGGGGCGGTGGACACGGTCGGAGGCATCATGCTTTCGACCACTCTGAGGTCCCTGCAGCAGGGGGGTGCTGCGACATGCTGCGGGAACGTGGGATCCCACGACCTGCCGCTGAACGTCTACCCCTTCATCATACGGGGGGTGACCCTGATCGGCATCGACTCTCAGAACTGCCCCATGCCCCTGCGGCAGAGAACGTGGGACAGGCTCGCCGGGGAATGGAAGCTGGACCACCTGGAGCGGATCATCACGGAGACGACGCTCGAGGGTCTCGGTGCAAGAATGGACCTGATGTTGGGGAAAAAACACAGGGGCAGGACCATCGTGAGGCTGTCCGATTAGTCTTCGAGATGGTGACGCAATCATTTTGAGACAAGGGACCTTCTTCATTAACCACAGGAGGTGAAAACCATGGCAGCGAAGAAAATCATCGTTTCAACGTACACCGATGGGATTCTGGACCCCGGCGGGCCCATGCTCGGGCCGGTCAGGAGCGGAGGTTTCATAGAAGCGAACACCATGCCCGGCTGCTGGGGTCCGATGATCACCCCGGAACTGCGGGGAGGGCACGAGGTCACCCAGCCCGTCGCCGTCGAGGGCGCCGAGCCGGGGGATGCCGTCGTCATGCGGATCCGCGACATCAAGGTCACATCGATTGCCGCCGCCTCCGGCGTGGACCGCACGATAGACGACTATTTCAACGGGGACCCCTTCGTGGCGAAGAAGTGCCCCCATTGCGGCGCCATGCGTCCCGAAACAAAGGTGGAAGGAATCGGGCAGGAGGCGGTGCGGTGCGCGAACTGCGGAACGACGCTCAAACCTTTCCAGTTCGATCACGGCTATACCGCGGTTTTCGATCCTGCCGGGAAGATCAGCATGACCGTCGACAGGAAGGCGGCGGAACGCATCGCAAAGGACGCGAGGCATTACGCGAAACTCTCGGAGAACTGCAGGCAGCACCCGATCCTTCTTTTCGCGCCCCACGATATGCCGGGGGTGATCTCCCGCATGAGGCCCTTCATGGGCCAGCTCGGCACGACCCCGGCCATCCCGATGCCCGATTCACACAACGCCGGTGACTTCGGCGTCTTCCTCGTCGGGGCTCCCCATGAGTACGCCCTCACGGCCGAACAGCTCGAACACCGAACCGACGGCCACATGGACATCAACACCGTCCGGAAGGGCGCGATTGTCGTGGCACCGGTGAAAGTACCCGGTGCCGGCATTTACATGGGAGACATGCATGCCCTCCAGGGCAACGGGGAGATCGCCGGCCACACAATCGATGTCGCCGGCATCATCACCCTCCAGGTCAACGTCATCAAGGAGCGCGCTCTCGACGGTCCGGTGCTCTTCCCCGTGGCCGAAGACCTCCCCTATCTGGCACGCCCCCTCCGGGCCGCGGAAAAGAACAGGGCGAAGAGCCTGGCGAAGAAATGGGGCATTCGCCGGCTGGAGGAGACGCTGCCGATCTCCGTCGTGGGAACGGGCGCCGACCTGAACAAGGCAACCGATTGCGGTCTGCAGCGTGCCGCAAAACTACTCGGGATGAGCGTGTCGGAGGTCCGGAACCGAGCCACGATCACGGGGGCCATTGAAATCGGCCGTCTCCCGGGTGTCGTCCGGGTGTCCATCCTGGCACCCGTGGGGAACCTCAGAAGCGCGGGCCTCCTCGCCCTCGCCCGGGAACAGTACGGCAGGGTGTAGGGAAACAGGCCGGTGAAGCGGGGGGAATGATTTGCCCTTCATCCCCTCTTCCCGGCCGGCACAGCCATTCACGGCAGACCGGCGATCCGGGAGCACCACAGAGTGAAACTGCGCACCCATATCATCAACCGCCTCGTGAAGGGGGAAGACCTGAATCACCACGGGACCCTCTTCGCGGGGAAGGCGGCCATGTGGTTCGTTGAATCAGGCTTCATCGCCGCGGCGAGTCTCACGAAACCGGAAAACATCGTCTGCCTCAACGTGCACGGGATGTTGTTCTTGAGACCGGTCCAGAACGGCGCGGTGATCCGATTTGAAAGCAAAGTCGTCCTCGCGGGGAGGACCCGCCTGATCTCCCATGTGAGAGTCGTGGACAACAACACCGAGGATCTGTTCGTCGAAGGTTTCATCACCTTCATCCACGTGGACAAAAACGCCCGGGGGGTTCCCCACGGCATTGTCATCGAGGCGACGGACCCTGTGGACATCGACCTGCAGAAACAAGCGCGGGGCTTGAGGTAGCCCGGACCGCAAGATTGTCTGAACGGGCATTGCAGGCACGAGGGCACAGCAGTCAACAGGGAAAAATCTTTTTTAACGGAGGTACGTGAGGATGGCCCTCAGGTCAAAACAGGAATATTTCGACAGCATCAGGAAACTCAAAACGGAGCTGTACGCCATGGGCGAAAGGGTCGATGACCTCTCGGCACACCCTTTTCTGCAGCCTCCCCTGGAGGCGATCGGTCTGGTTTACGACATGGGTTCCATGAAGCAGCATGTCGACGCATTCACGGCTGCTTCCCCCTTCACGGGCGGCAAGGTCAGCCGCTTCGTCCACATCCTCCAGGACCGGGAAGATTTGGCCAGACGGTTCAGGATCGGCCGGTTTCTCTGTCACAAGCACGGTGCCTGTATCGGGGCCCGCTGCGTGAGCACCGGCGCGCTCAACTCGACCTATGCGGCCACCTTCGACCTCGACCGCCAAAGGGGGACGAATTACCACGAGCGTTTCCTCTCCTACCTGAAGTACGTCCAGGAAAACGACCTGGCCGTTGCCGGGGCCATGATGGATGTAAAGGGCGATCGAAGCCAGAGCCCCGGCGCCCAGAAGGATCCCGACTCTTACCTCCGGGTCGTGGAACAGCGCCCCGACGGCATCGTGGTCAGGGGCGCCAAGGCAAGCATCTCCGGCGCCGTCATCGCCAATGAGATCGTCGTCCTGCCGTGCACCGCTCTCAAGCCGGAGGAAAAGGATTATGCCGTCTGCTTTGCCATCCCGAGCGACACTCCCGGACTCATTCATGTCGCGGAAGCTCCGGGAGCAAACGCCAGGCGCTTCGTCGGGGACGAGATGGACTACGGAAACGCCCGCTACGGCGCCCACGGGTCCACTCACCTGATTTTCGAGAACGTCTTCGTCCCCCGGGACCGGGTGTTCCTGTGCGGGGAGAGTGCTTTTGCCGGTGTTCTCGTCAATTGTTTCGCCGTGCTCCAGAGGCTCTTCAGCACGGCCTGCAAGATCGGCCACCGGGACCTGCTCTTGGGGGCGGCGGCCGTTGCCGCCGAATACAACGGGGTGGCCCAGGCGAGGCACATCCGGGAGAAACTGACGGACTTCTACTTTCAGAGCGAGATGGCGACGGGCTGCGCGCTCGCATCCATCTACCAGGCCCGGAAGAGCCCCTCGGGGGTCTTTCTGCCGGATCCGCTCTACATCAACATCGCGAAACTCCAGGGGGTTCATGCCATCTGGAACGGCAACTACGTCACGTCCGACATCGCCGGAGGGCTTGTCTGCACGCCCCCGACGGCCGGGGATTTCAGAAACGAGAAAATCGGGAAGCTGCTGGACAAGTACCTCCGCGGGAAGACCGACGTCCCGGCCGAAAACCGCGTACGGATCATGAGGCTCGTCGAGTACCTGACGGGGCAGAGTTCCGTGATCCCGGCCGAGTCGACCCACGGCGCCGGCTCTCCGCAGGCCCAGCGGATCGTCATCCAGCAGTACCTGATGAGGGCGCTGGAACAGTTCAAAAAGGATGCCCGCGTCATGGCGGGGATCCGGGACGGAGAAGGTGAGGGATGAAAATATTTTTTCTTTGCATTGCCGTTCTCCTGGCCTTGCCGGTCGCGGCGGCCGCCGGCGCCGACACGTTCGTGTGCGATTTCAAGGAAAAGTTTGAAGACGGGGGATCGCGAAGCGTGGGACTGAAGCTCACCGTCGAGGGCCGGGAGGTCACGGGGATTTCCTATCACAACGCCGTCGCCTCGGGGAAGGAGGGCGGGGGGTACATCTGCGCTTTCGACGCATCGGCCTCCGACGGCCATTCGACCTGGACCCGAAAGGGGAACCGGACGGTCGTCGAACTGAAAGGCGTAAGAAAATCGGCCTTCGAGATCAGCAAATCGAAGAAAGGGTTCAAGATCCTGTTCCTGGAAATGTCCTTCGAATACTGCGGCTTCGGCGCGGAGTTCCCGCAATATGTTCAACTCGACAAGGGCGTGAAGGCGTGCCGGGTGAAGTTCTGACGAATCGAGCGGCCCCGGCGCCCGGTGATTAACTGTCAGAGACGACCGGTGATCATTGGGCCGGGAATGGTATCATAACGATCCGATTAAGGAGGGGGGTATGAGCATTCGCACAAAAACGATTTGTTTCCATATTTGCGTCATTCTGACCTCACTTCTTCTCTTCCTGACGCACATCGTCGCCACCGGTCAGGCCGCGCCGAAAAGCAAGAGTGCACCATCGACCGCGGGAACGAAGGGGATGGAAAAGGTCGTCACGAAACAGGCGACTTTTGTCCTCTACGTCCCCAGGGGGTGGAAGGCCGGCGAGGGAATCGATGGGGCTGCCCGATACGTCACGGCGACAGACCCGACGGGGAAATCCCTTGTTTTCTTCTCCACGGGGACCGTCTCGCAGGGTGATAACCCGACAGCCCTGGCGAAGCGCGCCAACGCCAATCTCGGCCGGCAGGCCAAAGACCTCGAGATTCGAAATGCCTTCTCATCCCGCGACGGGTCGTCGCTCGTCTACGACGGGACCTATTCCCCACCGAAACGGGGCAAAACGGAGTTCCGAACCTGGGTTTCCCGGAAGGGAAGCGACTTCACTCTCTCCCGGATCGAGGCGCCGGCGGGGCAGTTCGAGGCGATGAAACCCCTTCTCCTGACCGTGCTCTCCAACATCCGGGTCACCAGGGGATCCTTTACCGCCCAGGGAGCGGCGGCGGCCCCAAAGGTCCAGCTTGTCACCTACCGCCAGCGGGACGGCTCGGCCTCCTTCCTGATCCCTCAGGGCTGGAAGTGCCAGGACCACGGAAAGGGTATCTTTGCCGCGGGAGACCCCGCCGGCTATTCCTTCATTTCGGGACAGGTCGAACTCCTCAGCCCGCATCTGGGGGTCAACGCTCCCGGTGTCCTCGTGTCGCCGTTCCTCAACTCCCACCAGGCCTGGCAGTTCATCACAGCCCGCTACGGGCTCGCATCGAACATGCGTTTCGAGAAAGTCTACCCGAGGAAGGATTTGATGAACCAGGCCGTCCAGGCAGGGATACCCGCCAGCATCGAAGAATACCTTTACACTTTCACGAACAGGGAGGGGCGGGCCTGCAAGGGCTTCACCTTCGGCATGTCCATCGGTTCTCGCGCAGGGTTGAACTGGAACTTCCGCCACCTGACCGTGACGGCCCCGACAAACCAGTTCAATGCCTGGGCCGGGACCCTGGGCACCATGATGGGGTCTTACAGGATCAACGAACGGTGGGCGCAGGCCTATGTCGCCCAGGGCCAGCAACGGCTTCGAGAGATGCAGAGGCAGACCTCGGCCATGGTGGCCCGAAACGCCCAGGAGATCCGCCAGACGATGCAGGCCGCCTACGACGAGCGGCAGAAGAGCATGGACTACATCGACTACCAGCGGACGAATTACATCCGGGGCCAGCAGGACTGGATTTCCAGCATGGAGGGGGGCACCGTTTACCGGACAGACAACTGGGGGACGAAGAACACGACGACGGGCGAGTACTGGGAGGGAAAAGCCTACGACTACTACCACTACCAGGGGAAAAACCCCAAGTACAACGAGCAGATGCAGGCCGTGGACTCGAGGGCCCTCTGGGAGAAGCATATCCGCTGAGAGCGGCGGGGGGCAATGGGAGGCGACGGGGTCATGAAACCGATGCGACCCGGCACAGCGGAGCGGCTCGATGTCACCGCAGGCATCCCGATCCGGTGTTTCCTGGCGGGGTTCCTGCCGCTGTGCCTGTAGTTCTTCTGCTTCTTCTAAGGGGCCGACTGCATCGACTGTCTCCCTTCGAGGCGGTTTCCGAACCCAAAGCCGGTTTTCGATGCGATTCACTATGCCGGCATGGCCTTTGCCAGAATCCTTCTGATATTCCTCTTTCCGCTTCCCTGCATCGCCATCCGGCTCGCGGAGAAGAATAAAAGGGATGAAAGTGAACATCAAAGAGCTTCCAGCCCGGAAATGAACAGCCATGAGCGGGTTATAACGAAGAGGTGAATCATGGGCAACGGGAGGGAGGCAACCCATCGAATCGGTCTGGCCCTGGGCAGCGGATCGTCCCGCGGCTGGGCCCATATCGGCGTAATCCGGGCACTGTCGGAGGTCGGGATCGAGCCCGACATCGTCTGCGGCTGTTCTGTCGGCGCGCTTGTAGGGGCGTCCTACTCAACAGGGATGCTCGATCGACTCGAGCAGTGGGTGATCTCCCTCACGAAGCTGGAATTTGCCCGATTCTTCGAGATCAACCTTTCCCTGACGGGTTTCATCGACACCGAGCGACTCCACGCTTTTCTCGCAGGGTACGTCTGCGATGAAGAGGACCGGATCGAAACCCTGGCGAAGACCTACGCCGCTGTATCGACAGAGCTGGAAACGGGCAGGGAAATCTGGTTCACGCAGGGCCCCGTGATGGAAGCGGTCCGTGCCTCCATATCGATCCCCGGTCTTTTCCCGCCGCTCTTCCACGGGGGGAAGTGGCTCGTGGACGGCGGACTCGTCAACCCCGTCCCCGTTTCACTTTGCCGCTCTCTCGGTGCGGACATCGTCATCGCCGTGAACCTCAACGGCGACATCGTGAGCAAGCTCCCGAAACAGAAGGACGAACCCGCGGAGAGCGAAAGCATCGTGGAGCGGTTCGCAAAGACTTTCAGGAGCTACTCCACGACTCTGTTCCCCGGCACGAAGCCGGAGCGCAACCCGCCCGCCCTGATCGACGCCATCGCGCTTTCGCTGAACATCATGCAGGACCGGGTCACGCGCAGCCGCATGGCCGGCGATCCTCCGGACATCCACCTTGCACCGAAACTGTCGCACATCGGTCTCCTGGAAGCGTACCGGGGAAAAGAAGCCATCCGGGAAGGACGGGAGTGCGTGAGGCGAATGCTGCCCGAAATCCAGTACGTTCTGGGGATGACCCCGCAGGATGCGGGAACTGAAAAGAAATAAACCGGCTAAATACAGATTGTTTCACGGTCACCGGACAGGAGGGGCAAAGAAGCTGGTGGTGTTTCCGAACCGGGAAAGAAACCGTAACTATTTCATCTTGCCCGACATCCCGGTTTGTGGTAGACGGTGCGTCACTGTGTGACGATCCATGATAGACGACATGAGGGTTCGTTTACGTCCTGCCGGTACAAGGCGGCAGGCCTCCATAAATCACAGGAACGAAGACCGGGGGACCCCCCGCCTTCCGGGGGGGAGCAGGCTGCAAAAAGTCCTGTCGATTCTTCTTCCCCTGGTTTTCCTCGCCGCTCCCGGCGGTTTCCTCCATGGCGCCGCGGCGGCCGCCGGCCCATACCATCACATTGTCGTTTTATCCGACCTCCACCTCCCCGGCAGAAACCTGGAAGCGAAAGAAAGAGCCGTCGATCACGTCAATTCGTGGTCCGATGTCCATTCCGTCGTTCTCCTGGGGGATATCTGCGACCGGAGAGGGACCGAGGAGGAATACGCTTTCGCCAAGCAGTTTCTCTCCCGCCTCCGGAAGCCTTATTATCCCATCACGGGGAATCATGATTATCTTTACGAGCAGGACTCCTGTCTGCAGGGAAACAGAAAAGGCTTCCCCGAAGAGCGGGCGGCGAAACTCACGCGGTTCAAAGAAGCGTTCGGCCTGAAGGAACTCTATTACAGCAGAAGACTGCCGCATCACCTTCTCGTTTTTCTTTCTGTCGACAGCCTCTATTCAAACCATCACGCGGAAATCTCGCAGAAGCAGCTCGAGTGGTTCGCGGTCGAGCTGGACCGGAACAAGACGGTGCCGACGATCGTTTTCTTTCATGCGCCGCTGAAAGGAACCCTGACAGGCAGCAACATCGTGGGGCTTTTCAACCGTTTCTTCGCCGCCCAGCCGGCCGATGCCATCAAGACGATTCTGAACAAAAATCCCCAGGTCTTTCTCTGGGTATCGGGCCACACCCACACGGCACCGGAGAATATCAATTACATCCACAACGTCAATCTCTACGGAGGACGGGTTCTGAACGTCCACAACGCCGACATGGACGGCAGGAGCTTCGTCTCCCACGCGGGACTGGGATACGGGACACACAACAACATCTGGACCAATTCGCTGTTTCTCTATCCGGACAAAGTCGTCATCAAAACTTACGACCAGAAAAAAGGCTACTGGCTGGAAGACAAGACGCGAGTGATTCACCCACCCGTCCTGAAACGAAGGGAGGCAAAAGCCGATCGGCGGGCGCGCCCTTGATCCCGAAGGAATACACTCCACACCCGCACCGGGAAGTCAAGAATCGCCCGGCCCAATGCATGCCGGATGAAATAAAAATCGAAATCTGATACATGTTTTCTTGAATAAACTGCGGAGGCATGAGGATGCCGACGAGGCGGGAGATCACGGAGAAGGCGCTCGAGCTGGGGTTCGCGGACATCGGTTTCACGACGGCGGAACCGTTCACCTCCCAGGCGGAGATCCTCGAAGAGCGAAAAGAATCCTACGCCTGGACCCTGGCCGGGGGCCTGAAACTCGCAGACGGCACGGACCCCGGGAAAGCCCTGCCCGGAGCAAAATCCATCATCGTCCTCCTGGAGAGTTACCTCGAAAAGGCCTTCCCTGCCGAGTTGGAAGGCCACTTCGGCCGGTGTTATCTCGACGACGACCGCGTCACCAAAGACGGCATGACCCGGAGACTGAGGCTGTTCCGGGAGTTCCTCCGACAGAAGGGCGTTGCCTCCGCGGCCCCCTTCAATGCACCTCAGCGTCTCGCCGCCGCCAGGGCCGGTCTGGGCGATTTCGGCAAGAACAATTTCCTCTTCGCACACCGGGTCGCAGGACGGAGTTCCTGGGTCGTACCGCTGCCGGTCATCGTCGACAGGGAATTCCCGCCGGACCCGCCGACGGTAGCCGTCGGGTGCCCGGAATGGTGCCGCAATGCCTGCATCGCGTCCTGCCCCACTCAGGCCATTCGAGGGCCGAACAGGCTCGAACCCCGGCGCTGCATTGCCTTCCTGACCTATTTCGGCCGGGGTCTCACGCCGACGGAACTCCGGGAACCGATGGGCCTGTGGGTTTACGGGTGTGACCGCTGCCAGAATGTCTGCCCCAGGAACACACCCTGGATGACAATGGAACGGCCGGTGAACGAGAGGGTCGCCGCCAAGTCCGATGCCTTCGATCTATCCCGCCTTCTCAAGATGAACCGGGATTTCTTCCTCGAGCGGGTCTGGCCCCACATGTTTTACATGTCCGACAAAGATCTCTGGCGTTGGCACATGAACGTCGCCCGGGCCATGGGAAACAGCTTCAATGACCGCTACGTACCGGAGCTGGCCTCCGCCCTGAGAGACAATGGGGACGAGCGGGTGCGGGCCATGGCGGCGTGGGCACTGGGCCGTATCGGGGGTGTCGCCGCGCGAAAGGCGTTGGAGATGCACCTTTCCAAGGAAGACGGCATCGTCCGAACGGAAGTGCGTTCGGCTCTGGATCACCTGACTCATGCATGAATCGGAGAAAAGCAGGCTCTATCTGAGACGGACAGTCACAAACATACTTTGGAGGGACATATGAAAATCACGAATCTGGCTCAGGCGGAAAAAACCAAGATGACCATGGAGGGCGCGAAGGACACCTGGAAACAGGTTCCCATTTCCAAGGCGGATGGCGCGCCGACCTTTTCTTTCCGGGTGTTCACGATCATGGCCGGGGGCCACACGCCCTATCACAGGCATACCTCCGAACACGTCAACTACATCATTGAGGGGGAGGGAGCCCTCGTGGACGAAAAAGGGAACGAGCATCCCGTGAAAAAGGGTGACTTCGCTCTGGTGCTGCCGAACGAGAAACACTGCTACAAAAACACGTCATCGCAGCATCCCATGGTCATGATCTGCGCCGTTCCCAGAGAATACGAGTAACGTCCCGTGGACAGGGAAGGCGGGGTGCTTCGCGCGTCAACGCCGTTGAAGGGTTGCCGGGCCCCTACGGCCTGTCGGTGGCCCTGAAACGCGCGAGGGGCCCGGTCTCACCGGAGAGTTCAAGCATGTCGCCGGAGATTTTGAAGTGCCTTGCCGATCCCAGAGCGCTGAAGAAGTCGCTCTCCAGGCGATCGATGTCCCCCGGGCAGGCCATCTTCGTAGATCCCAGGGCGGAAAAGCGAAGACCGTCACCATCCAGTTTGTAACCGCCGAAAAACCGGTTGCAACCCCCGTGACCGACGACCCGGCCGTCGGCGTACATCAGACGGAAATAGGGGGCCTTCCCGCCCGGCGGTGCGAGAACCTCTTTCCCTCCCAGTTCGACAAGCGTCCAATCCCTGTTCTCGAGGGACACCGGAGACCCCCCGGTGCCGCCCTGAAAAACGGTACAGCCGGTGCAAACCGCCACGACCCACATCACCCACAGGGCACAGATCTTTCTCATGTCCCAGCCTCCCGGAAAGGTTCATCGGGGTGGCCCCCGGTCATCCCATGAATAGCACAGGCGGCGGTGCGACGTCCAGCCCGTCGACCCCGCGGGACGGTTTCCAGTTCTTGATTGACATCAAATAACATTTTATGAATAGTGATGACCATGAGCCCGGACGGAACTGTCGAGCAGGGCCAAGGCCCAATGAGATACACGATTTTCGACGTCCCCGTCTTAAGGAGTCTGTTGCGCGGGCTGTCGATCCTTTATCTGAAGATGATCGGGTGGCACCGGGAGGGGAACCTTCCCGACATTCCCCGGTATGTCATCGTCGTGGCGCCTCACACCTCCAACTGGGATTTTCCCATCGGGCTGGCTTTCGCTTTTGTGCTCAAACTGAGAGGGTACTGGCTCGGAAAGGACAGTCTTTTCCGGTGGCCTTTCCGCGGATTCTTCCGGTGGCTCGGGGGTATCCCCATCGATCGATCCAAATCCAGCGACGTCGTCGCGCAGATGGTCCAGATCTTCAGGGAAAGGGCAAAGCTGACGATGGTCCTGGCTCCCGAGGGGACCCGCAAGAGGGTCTCGCACTGGAAGAGCGGGTTCTACCATATCGCCCGGGGCGCCGATGTCCCGATCGTGCTCGCTTTTTTGGACTACCTTCGCAAGGCGGGGGGGATAGGCCCCGTGTTCAAACCGACCGGCGACATCGAGGCAGATATGGAATTCATCCGCGCCTTCTACGCGACGGTGAAGGGGAAGTACCCCGAGAAACAGTGTGTCCCGGCGTTCCTGCCGGGGAGGCATTGATCCTGACAGCGCCGGCTGAGTTTCATCGCCGGACCATTCGCCAAGGAGGGCTGTCATGAGATGGAGAGATGGAAGAAGAAGCGACAATGTTGAAGACCGCCGGGGCATGACGGTTTCGCGGGGTTTCGTCGGCGGGGGGATCGGGACCATCCTCCTCGTGCTGGTCGCTCTCTATTTCGGGGTGGACCCGAGCATCCTCCTGAATCAGATGCCGACAACGGGTAGCCCGCCTGCGATGGAACAGTCCGCAGGTAAGCCTGCGGCACAGGATGAGCAGGCTCAGTTTGTTTCCGTCGTCCTCGCGGATACCGAGGACACCTGGCGCGAGATCTTCCGGCAGGGAGGGCAAACCTACCGGGAGCCCAAGCTGGTTCTCTTTACGGGCGCCGTCCAGTCCGCCTGCGGGTTCGCCCAGGCGGCGATGGGCCCTTTTTACTGCCCGCTGGATGAAACCGTTTATATCGATCTGATCTTTTACCGTGATCTCAAGGAACGGTTCAGGGCGCCGGGAGACTTTGCCCAGGCCTACGTCATCGCCCACGAGGTCGGGCACCACGTGCAGAACCAGCTCGGCATCATGCAGAAAGTCCAGGAGATGCGGAGCCGTGTCGACGAAGTGCGGTCCAACGATCTTTCCGTCAGGACGGAACTCCAGGCGGACTGCTTTGCCGGCCTCTGGGCCCATCACGCAGACAAGAGCCGGCATATCCTCGAGGAAGGGGATATCGAAGAGGCCCTGAACGCCGCCAGCAGCATCGGTGACGACCGCATCCAGAAGCAGACCCGGGGTTATGTTGTCCCCGATTCCTTCACCCACGGCAGCTCCGAGCAGCGGGTTCGATGGTTCAGGCGGGGACTCGAAACGGGTGATTTCGCGCAGTGCAACACCTTTCAGGTGAGAAACCCGTGACATCATCACGGAAAACGATGGGGAGCCGGGGAGGGATCATTTCATGAAGACAGCCCTCCTGATCGTCGACATTCAGAACGATTACTTCCCCGGGGGGAAAATGGAGCTCGAGGGAAGCCTGGAAGCGAGCCTGAGGGCGAAAGAGATCCTCCGCCTCTTCCGGGCCGAGACGCTGCCCGTGGTTTTCATCCAGCATGTCTCCGTCCGGAAGGGAGCCGCTTTCTTTTTGCCGGACACGGAGGGCGTCCTCATCCATGAAAATGTCAAGCCGCTGCCCGGGGAAACCGTCATCCGGAAACATTACCCCAACAGCTTCCGGGAGACAGGGCTTCTCGATCACCTGGAGAAGGAACAGATCGGCAGGCTCATCATCTGCGGCATGATGACGAGCATGTGCGTCGACGCGACCGTGCGGGCGGCCTTCGATTACGGGTTCCCCTGCGTGGTCCTCCATGACGCCTGTGCAACGATGCCGCTCAAATTCAAAGATAGCACCATCCCCGCTAATCACGTGCACGGGGCGTTTCTCGCCGCCCTCGGAATGGTCTACGCCAGGGTGATGAGCACCTCCGAGGCGATCGGGGAAAAGATCTACAGATCGTCATAAAGAAAGAGACGTTTTTTAAAGGTCGCTGTCGAAAAGACCTTTTACTTGTCATCTCTGCCCGCTCGTTGATTCGCGCTCGACATACATGGCCGGTGTCTTCAGCGCGCCGTGAATGCTTCCATTAGGGAGGACGGACCATGAACAACGATCCCCGTTACAGAGGGATTGCAGGATACTTCAAAATGAGAATACTGGTGCTGGTCGGACTATCGGCTCTTCTCAGCGGATGCCAGACCATCAAGCAGATCCTGTACACTCACGACCCTCTCAATTTGCACACTGTGGAGAAAGACGTGCTGTACCGGTCGGCCCAGCCGACGGGCGGCGATCTGGAGATGATCGTCAAAAAATACGGCATCAAGAGCGTCATCAACCTGCGCGGCGCCGGATCGGGCCAGAACTGGTACGACAATGAGCTCATCGTATCGGAACAGTACGGTCTCAAACGCGCTGACATCTCGATGTCGGCGGGAAGCCTGCCCCACAGGGACGATCTGGTGAAGCTCCTCGACGCCTACAGGGACCTGCCGAAACCCATCCTGATCCATTGCAGGGCCGGCGCCGACCGGACGGGGGAGGCTGCCGCCATCTTTGTCTTCGACCATCTGAACATGTCGAAGTCGGAAGCTTCCCGCCAGCTCCATCCCTATTACGGACACGTCCCGGACATGTACCCCGCAAAGACATTCTTTTTCAACGAGGTCTACCAGGGGGAGCAGTGGGCACGCGCATCCTACGACCCCTGCAGCGCCGATTACCCCTATTACAGCAAGGCGGATTATTGTGGCGTGAGCCCCTCATCCGATACGACCGGCCTGACGGTGCCGGCGCCTCTTCCCGCAACACCATCCTCACGGGCACTCAAGGGCAGAATCGATGACGAGCGATGATCAGAGACCCCGAGGCGGGCCCGGGGCATACCGGGCCGGCAACGAAACGAGCAATGCCGTACGGGACGGCGGGAAAGAAGGTTATTTCCTCATCCTTGCCGTGTAAATAACCGTGGGCGGTATGTGATCCGCCGCGCCTCTGTCGTCGACAAACTCTGTCCGGATATCGCCGAAGTATCTTCCGAGCGTCCGCTCCAGGTCCGGTTCGGGTTGCCCGGCCCAGACGGCGAGGATCCCTCCCGGGGAGAGGCACTCCCGCATGGCACAGATCCCCTCGTCCGAATAGAGCGACACATTGGCTTCGTGAAGCAGGAACGACGGGCCGTTGTCGACGTCCATCAGGATCGCATCGAAAACGTCCTCCGCCCCCCCGAAGAGACGACGGACATCACCGTGAAAGACACGGACCCGGGGGTCGAAGAGGGCCCCTCTGCTGCATTCGCGAAGCACGGTCCTGTTCCAGCGGATGATCGCCTCTTCGATTTCAGCAACGGTCACCGTCTCCACCCGGCGGTCCTCGAGCACCTCCCTCAGTGTCAGCCCTAACCCCAGCCCCCCCACCAGTACCCGGATGCCCTTTCCCCGCTCCAGCCGCCCCAGCGACGCCCTGGCGAGGAGCCGTGACGTGTATTCATCGGAGGTGGACATGGCGAAGCGGCCGTCGATCCGGATCTCGCGGTGCACCCCGGCGGATGTGTGCCTTTCGAGGAGAATGAGTTCCCCTCCTCTGCCCTGCGCCGTCGCCAGGACTTTGGACCGGTCATCGGGATTCACGAAAAAACCTCCCTGAAAAACAGGTGAATAAATCGCTTATACCACTCTCGAAACACTTCAAGTAGAAAAAAAGTGAGAATGACCCGAAGAGTCATTCGCTGCCGGCGGCGGAATGGCGTGATGGCGGAGATCAGAAGACGCCGGAGAAGCCTGTGAACTGGTCCCTGGCGGGGTCCATGGAAAGACCGTAACTGTCCTTGCCCTTGTAACGGAACTCGATATGGGAGGGATCAATGGTCGCGTTCGCCGTTTCGTTCTGGTAGACCCTGAAAAAAATCGTCGCCGTCAGGTTCTTCGCGTCGTAGACGACGTAGTCGGGGATGAAGGGGATCTGGGTTTCCGTCGAGGGAATTCCCAGACCGAAATTGTAGAGAGCGGGTGCGACGCCGTGAGCCCTCGAGATCTCCCAGTTGGCGGGGTTCTCCGCGGACTGCCTGTCCAGGGCCTTGTCGAACTGGAATTTCATGCTGAAGATCTTGTAGGCGCCGGCGCTCGTAAGAGAGGTGTCCAGAAAGGACACAGGCGTGTTCATCGACAGGTAAAACGGGAACATCTTTCCGGAATAGACAAACTCGATCTTCGGGGGATCAACCTTGTAGACGTACCGGCTCAGGACCTCACCGAGGGCGGGCGCCTTCTCATCCAGGATTCCCACGAGATCCATCGCCTTGTCTATTTTCCCCATGTCCGCGTAGACATAACCCAGCTCGGCATAGGCGTCGTAGGACCGGGGCTTCAGACGGATGGCCCTTTCAAACTGCTCGACGGCCTTCTCGTAGCGCCCCATTTTGCCGTAGGCCTGCCCCAGGCCGAGGTAACCCGCCGCCTCCTGTGGATGATCGGTCTGCATTTTCAGAAATAACCTTCTCGCCTTCTCGTACTCCCCCGCCTGGAGATAGGCCTGCCCCAGGGAGAAACGGTTGCTCACGCCGGGGTCGAGCTTGACCGCTTTTTCATACTCGACGACGGCTTCGTCGTAGCGATCCTCGGCGTAAAGGAGATTGCCGAGGTTGACGAGGGTCGCACTCGATGAGGGGTTCAACTTCAGATAGGCTCTGTACTCGTCTACGGCCTGCTCCACATTTCCGAGCTTGACATAGGAGCTTGCCAGGTACTTCACGGCATCGGGGGCGTTTGAGGAATTGGGGGTGAGAGAGATGGAGATCCTGAATTCCCTGGCGGCCGCGGCGTACTTTCCGCTCCGGTACAGCGTGGCACCTCTGGAGAGGGCGCTGTCCGAGAACGCCTGCAGAGAATCCGTGCTGGGTATGGTGGCGGCAAAGAGGGCCTCCGCCGATGCCGCCGGGCCTATCGAAAACATATCACCCCATCCTGGGCAAGGTCATTCTTCCTATCTTTATTTCGGCAGGAGACCCAGAATTCTTAAGAAGTATATCATGAATAAATCCAAATAGTTAAATGAAGACGTCCGAGATCGCGGTCACAGCGGGTGGAGCAAACCGCCTGCCAAGAAACGGGAGGCCCGTTCCGGAACAAAAACCGGCCTCCATTATTTCTTTTCAAACTTTCTATGTCCTGAAGAAGATGGTCATGGTTACACCGGCTTCTTTTTCGTTGAAGGGGGCCGGGAAAAGCCACTTCTTCATTTTGCCTGTGATGCAGAAGAGGGCTTTTTTGTCCTGGAGAGTGTTTTTCACGGCTTTTACGCCCCTGCCGGAGTAACACTCCTCGATCCACATCCGTTGCTTCTCGATCACCTTTGGAGCGGCTTCCTTCATGAGACCGCCGGCGGCGTTCAACTCTTGGATGCTCCGGACAGTCTTTTTGCTCTCCTTTAATCCGGAGGCATCCCCGTCGGCCTGATCCCCGGCAACCGACACGGAGAGGTGGGGACATCTTGCAGACCATAGCGCCGCCCACGGCGCAATCCGAAACCCCCTGGGGCGGAGGAAGGGGCTGCCTGATCGTCATCGGCCTTTCGCCGGTATTCCGCGCTTCCCTGTCGACGGCCACAAAGGAGGTGTAGACCGTAAGGAGGCTGTACGGAAGGCCCGGGTCCGTCAGTTCCCCGACACGTCTGTCATCGGGGCGGAGCCTGATGCAGTCCGGGAGGATTGCGATGCGGTGGCGCGCCCAGAGATACCCGAGGGGGCGTTTTCCTTCGACGGTTTCACCGCGTTCACCTCGATGACTTTCTGGCTGCCGTTGCCCGAGACTCCGCTCAGGATCATCCTGCTCCGGGCGTCACTCCACCACTTCCGGAAGACGATCACGGGCCGTGCGGCCTGCACGTCGGGGATACTCAGCGGCTCAACGTCGCAGACCTTGAATCCGTCGAAGTCAATCGGGATCCGGGTGAACCTCGGCGACCGGATCATCTTCCGGAATCGCCTCGCCTGCGCGAGGCTTCGTCGGGCTTCGTGATGACAAAGGACTCGCCCATGCCGACAGGGGCCATCCCCTCGATGATGTGGCGGTTGACGGAGGAGCCGATCCCGAAGGTGAACATGTTGCGTTCGGCAGGTTGTTGCGGACGAGGTCTTGCAGGAATTTATTCGAGATTTCAAGCGGGAAGCCCCGCGTCGAGCCCGAAACGTCCACGACGAAGATATATTCGCGGTCGGGGATGTTCTCCGCCTTCACTCGTTTCGAGGCTCCATCATGGGGTGGAAGAACTTTTCCTCGTCGCTCTCGAAGAGCAGGAGCCCCGGCTGGACCCTGTCGCCGCCCAGCCGGTACCGGAGGATGTAGTCCCAATTGCCGCCCGACTGTTCCGCGAGGTCCAGCCGGACCGTCGGCGGGATTATCGATCGAAACCGTTCTCTGCCGGTGCTGCGCCTTCTGCTTCAATGTCGTCCTCGATACGTTCACCGCGATCCCGTAGAGCCAGGTGGAGAATTTCGCGTCCCCCCTGAATTTACCGATGACCGGGAAGACCGCGAGAAAGGCCTCCTGGGCGATTTCGCAGGCCTCGTCATCCCTTTTCCGGCAGGAAAGAACAATGTCATGATCCTCGTCGTACAGGGCCGTTTTGTATCTCTCTGCCGTCATAGATACTCTGTGGCGGGAAATGGTTCCCCCGGAGGCGGTGTTTCGCAGCTCTGGCCGCTCCATATGACGAAAGGGGAAGGTTACACAGGATGAACACTTCCGGCATCGTCGCGCACGTCCATCCCGGCTCTTTCCGCCCGATTGGCCCTTGAATGATCGGCCTATCTGCGGTATTCCCTTGTCATGACAGGAGGCGCCAGATGAACCCCCCTTCACTCGACGAGATCCGGATCGCCTGCAAGGCCGTTGCGAGGAGCGCGACCTTCGTGAGGATCCATGAAGAGCGCATTGCATCCTACGCCGACTCGCTGAAGAAGGCACACGGCGCTCCTCCAGCCCTTGACCCCGCCTGTCACTATCTGGGCCGCGGCGAGGACACGGTTTCATATCTCCTCACCCTCAACGCCGTCAATTTCGGCTCCGGCTATTTCCCTCACCTCCGGAAGCGTCCCGGCATGTCCGGTTACTTCACCGTAGCCTCTTCACTGAACGATCATTACCGGGAGCACGGCCCCCTCGCGGCGGAGGCGTTGACGAGGCTCCGCCCCGAAGACTGCGCGTCGATCTTCGGTCAGGAGGCGTCACGGGGACCTGCCGGAGAGCTCATGTCCCTTTTCGCAAGGGCACTCAATGACCTGGGCGCCTTCGTCCTCAGGGACTTCGACGGCCGGTTCGTCGACCTGATCGAGGCCGCCGGCGACTCGGCCGAACGGCTCGTCGGCATCCTGAGTGAAATGCCTTTTTTCAACGACGTCGGTCATTACGGACCCCTCCGGGTCCCCTTCTTCAAACGGGCGCAGATCACGGCGGCCGACCTCTCTCTCGCCTTCGGCGGTGACGGCTGGGGCCGTTTCGGTGACCTGGACCGGCTCACCATGTTCGCCGACAATCTCGTGCCTCACGTGCTGCGGATCGACGGGATCCTTGCCTACGACCCCGAGCTCGCCTCGAGGATCGACCGTGAGGAGTTGATCCCCGCCCATTCGCCGGAGGAAATCGAAATCAGGGCCTGTGCCGTCCATGCCGTGGAGCGCATGGTCCAGGCCCTCAGAGACAAAGGGGAGAACGCGACGGCGATGTTCCTGGATTATCTGCTGTGGAACCGCGGACAGGACCCCTATTTCAAAAACATCGCCCCGCGCCACAGGACCCGGACCGTCTTCTACTGATCACTGCCACAGGAACAGCTTCAGCCATCCATGAAATCATCAGGGGCAGGCAATGTCCATCGGGGTTTCATCTGCGTCGTCCTGGCGGCAGTGCTCTGGGCCTCCGCCGGATCGGCGGCGAAGTTTCTTTTCCTGAACGGCATGTCCCCGGCACAGCTGGTCCAGCTGAGGACCACCATCGGCAGCTTCGTTCTCGCCCTGTGGCTCGGAAGCCGGCAACCCGCAGCGCTCCGGGTCGCAACGGGAGACATCTGGAAGATCGCGCTCCTCGGTGTCTCCATTGCCGCGACGCAATTCACCTATTACTTTGCCATCAGCAAAATCCAGGTCGCCGCGGCGATTCTGCTTCAGTACCAGGCGCCCGTGTTCGTCGCCCTCTTCGCGCTGATCTTCACCCGGGAGCGCCTGACGGTCGTGATTGCGTTAGCCCTGTCGGGAGCCCTGATCGGCTGTTATCTCCTTGTCGGCGCCTATAAGCTGGATCTCCTTCATATGAACCGGGAAGGCATCGCGGGCGGCCTTGCATCGGCCCTGTGCTTCGCCTGGTACTCCGTGAGCAGCAGTTACGCCCTGCGCAGGTACACCCCGTGGGCGGTCGTGTTCTTTTCCTTCCTCGGCGCCGCCTTCATCTGGAACGTATTCCACCCGCCCCTCGAGGCATTCTCACAGCCCGGCAGTGCCTGGGAGTGGTGGTGGGTGATTTTCATCAGCATCTTCGGGACGGTCTTCGCCTTCTGGTTCTACACCACGGGCATCAGCTTCATCGGGCCCACCCGGGCCAGCATCACTGCGACTCTGGAGCCGATTACGGCCGGGCTGATTTCCTATTGCTTCCTGGGCGAGTCCCTGGAGCTCCTCCAGATCAGCGGCGCGTTGATCGTCATCGCCGCCGTTGTATCCCTCCAGGTCGGGAGACGAAATCCGGCACGGGCGGAATGAAGAAAACAGGAAATTCTGCTCTTGACTTACAACCCCGGATTCATCCAGAGTGAATTATGCTGACCGGAGAAAAATCGAGAAGACATTTTCTGAAAACCTTCCTCTACCTGGCCGCGGCGGGGTGCGGGCCATCTTTCATGGGCCTGTGCGCAGGGTGCAGGGAAGAAAAACCGAAAGCCGCCCCGGGGTCCGTCAGGGCAGCCGTCCGTGCCGACTTCGAGCCGGCCTATCTGAAACTCCGGAGGACAGGGGAACTCAGGAAGCGCGGCGAGGAACTCTGGGCGCGCATGAAACGGTGCAACCTGTGCCCGAGGGAGTGCGGCGCAAACCGCATCGAGGGGCAGAAGGGGTTCTGCCAGTCGACCTCCGAACTCGAAGTGTCTTCCCATCACCCCCACTACGGCGAGGAGAATTGCCTCGTGGGGTCGGGCGGCTCGGGGACGATCTTCTTCACGAACTGCTCCCTGCGATGTGTCTTCTGCATCAACTGGGAGGTGAGCCAGGGCGGTCGGGGCCGTGCAACGGGCCTCGACGCCTTTGCCCGGATGATGATCGCCCTCCAGGAGCGCGGCTGTCACAACATCAACATCGTCACACCCACCCATTATTCGCCCCACATCCTTCTCGGTCTTGACCGGGCCGCAGCCATGGGGCTCCGCCTGCCCCTCGTCTACAATACCTGCGGCTGGGAGCGGATGGACGTCCTGCGGGCACTGGACGGCGTTGTCGACATCTTCATGCCTGATTTCAAATATTCGGACGGCTCCATGGCCTCCAAATACTCCTCGGGCGCCGCGGCCTATCCTGAAGGCGTGAAGGCGGCCATCCTGGAAATGCATCGGCAGGTCGGCGTGGCTCGCCCCGCGGCCGACGGTCTCCTGTACCGGGGTCTGATCATCCGGCATCTCGTCATGCCGAACCGTGTGGGCGGAACGAAGGACGTCATCGGGTGGATCGCCGCAAACCTCCCGAAGGACACCTACGTCAACATCATGTCCCAGTACACTCCGACCTACAAAGCATTCGAATACGAGGAGATCTCCCGCGGGATCACGCGGGTGGAATACGAGGAGGCGCTTCGGTGGGCCCGCGAGGCGGGGCTCACCCGGATCGACACCCAGAGGACGCCGCTTCTCTGAGCGGGGCGTCTATTTCAGGCAGACGGCTGTTACGCGCTCCGGCCGTGCAGGTGACGCGGTGAATTCTTCGACCGGAAAGAGAACATGACCATCAGGGCACTGGAGCTCTATTGCGGTATCGGCGGTTTCACGGCCGCCGCTGCGGGGACGAACCTCCGGGTGACGGGAGCCCTCGACCAGAGCCCCTCGGCACTTTCCGCCTACCGGAACAACTTCCCGGGAGAGGCCGTGCGACAGGTCAATCTCGAGACTGTCACCTCTCGCGAGCTCGAGCCCTTCGGAGCGGCTTTCTGGTGGATGTCCCCGCCCTGCCAGCCCTACACCGTCCGCGGCGTCCGGAGGGACCTGAACGATGCGAGGGCGATCAGTTTCATCCGCCTCATGGGAATCGTCGAGGCAATGCCGGAGGGGGCCCTCCCCTCCCACCTGGCCCTGGAAAACGTGGCGGGCTTCGGGGAATCGGAGGCGCGCCGGCGGCTCGTTGAAATACTCGACGGCAGGGGATACGGCTTTCAGGAAACCTTTCTCTGCCCGATGGATCTCGGCGTCCCCATGCGCCGTCCTCGTTACTACCTCGCGGCCTCGCGCAGGCGTCTCGCACCTTACCGCCATTCCATCACCGGGGAAATGCGGCCGCTTTCCCGTTACCTCGACACTGCGTATCAGGAGAAAACACCGGAAGACCTCACGGTTTCCAGCGAGGTGCTCGAGAAGTTCGGCCCCGGCCTTCGCATACTGGATGCTTCGGACCCTTCGGCCTATACGACCTGCTTCACCTCGGGCTACGGACGCTCGATCATGCACTCGGGCTCCTACCTCCATGTGAAAGGGGGTGTCAGGCGTTTTTCGCCGGAGGAGATTCTCAGGCTTCTTGGTTTCCCGGAAGGATATCGTTTCCCCGGTGGCGTGTCTCTCAGGAAGAAGTGGCAGCTTGCGGGCAACAGCCTCTCCGTCACCGCCGTTCGGGAGATCCTGAAGGCCTTTCCGGACGTAACGGCGGTCAAGAAAACCGACCGGCCCGAATCATGATCTCTCCGGACCCATCCAACCGGGGGAGTAGAGATCGGCGCATTGCCCGGGCAGGTGATACAGCGGACTTTTCATTCTTCCAAAACACGCGAGGAGGGCGGATCAGGATGAAACTCAACGGGAAAGACTTCGACAGGGCGGTTCAGAGGGCCATCGGGCGCATCCCGCGCGAAATCCGCCGGCACCTCGACAACATCCTCATCTCCGTCCAGCAGAACCCCCCGCCGGACCTTCTCGAGGCCATGGGTCTCCCGCCCGATGAGCCCCTTCTTGGCGTGTACCAGGGAGCTTCCCTGCTCGACCGGTCCACCGTCAACCCTCCCCTTTACCCCGACACCATCTTCATCTTCCAGGAACCCCTCGAAGAGATGTGCGACACCCTCGAGGAACTCGAGGAACAGATCGAGATCACCGTCGTGCATGAGGTGGCGCACTTCCTCGGGATCGACGAGGAAAAACTGATCGAACTCGGTTACGAATAGGGGATCAGGAACGGCGCCGGACGATCTGGTTCCCGATAACGCTGAAAACCAGATCGTTTTTCTGGTTGAAGGCGGAATAGCGGAGACGGACGATTCCCCGGTCGGACTGCGACCGGGAGGGCCGGAGCTCCAGAACTTCGCCGACAGCCCGAAGCGTGTCTCCGGGCCTAACGGGGAGGTGCCAGCGAAGTTCATCGAAGCCGGGGGAACCGAGGCTGTTGCCGGGGTGAATCGCTCCTGTCATCAGGAAGAGTCGGAAGGTGAGCGCGATGGTGTGAATGCCGCTTGCGATGAGACCGCCGTAAATGGTCTTTTTCGCGGCCTCCACGTCGAGGTGAAAGACCTGCGGATCGAATTGCATGGCGAAGTCGATAATCTGCCCGTCCGTCACGGTGATACCGGGGGACTCGAAACGGTCGCCCACCTTGAAGTCATCGAAATAAAGCGTTTTCATCGCTCTCCTCCTGCTCGAGTGAAGTTCTTCCGGATCGATCATCTCAACCCCGGGCTGAATAGACGTTGTCGCGGGGCGGCCCATGATATAAAATCCGACGAATAAGTAAAATAAATATTTTGGGGTATGATCATGAGGAATATGGCTGTCTGGTTCGAGATACCGGTGAAGGACATGGAGCGGGCAAGAAATTTCTACGGCAATGTTCTCGGCTACGACCTGCCCGTCCAGAAGGTGGGCGAATTCGCCATGGCCTTCTTCCCCATGGCGGGCCATGCCAACAGCGGCACGCTGATTCAGGGCGAGGGTTATGAACCCTGTGACCGGGGGACGGTCGTTTATTTAAACGCGGGAGAGGATTTAAACGAGGTCCTTCACCGCGTGGAGCCCGCCGGCGGGCAGGTGACGGTGTCCAAGACGAAGATCACCGACGATTACGGGTACTTCGCCCTCTTCCGGGACACGGAAGGCAACATGGTCGGGCTGCACTCGGTGAGGTGATTGAAATCCATATGAAGGCAGAGTTCCTCTGACTCTGCCTTCTTCGACAGTCACCCCGTCGTCTTCACCGGACGGGGGGGACTGATTCATGCCATTCCACGCCGAGCCGTTACAGATGTTTGATGGCGAATTCCCCCTCAACGGACAGGGCCAATGCCGTCAGGTAAATCGAGGATGCGCTTTAAGTCGTCCACGTTTTCCTCGTGCTGAATTTTCATGGCTTCCATGAACACCGGGTCGGAACCGTAGTCCAGCAAAGCACGATTTTTCCGGATCTGCCTGGCAACCCATTCCTGGCCCTTGACAAGGAGACGAAGCTTGTCTTCCAGTTTTTCCAGTGCCTTCACTTTCTGAACGAAGTCCCCCGTTCTTCTCCCCGGTTCCTCACCTGAATTCCTGATGAGCGTGGAAAATATCTGGCAGTTCATCCCTTCGTCCCTCAGAAATTTTTCCAGAAGGACCTTCAGGTTTCCGTCCTCGATACCGGGGATCAGTCCGCTCAGAACCTGCACTCCGGCCCTTTCCGCCGCGAGCAGATCATTGTAGAACGCAATCAGTTTCGGGGACTGTTTTCGCTGCATCAACCGGCCCTTCACTCCGTCCTGTCATGTTCGATGGCGCACACGTTGGTTGCCGTAAGCCCGTCCCGACCCGCCAGGGCTTCTACGCACACCCTTGCCCCGGCTCGAATCAGATTCGGGTCCGATTCCCTGATGACATTTTTGAGAAACAGCACGTTCTCCCCGTCGTCGGTCCGGATAAACCCGGCCCCGATCGTCCGATTGAACCACCTCACCGTACCCTTTGCCACAGCTCTGAACCTCCGAAAGGATAGAAACAGGCTTGTAAAGATATCACCTCATCCACGACAAGGAGGGGAAACGCAGATGAGGTGATACGGATAGGTCTTGCTTTTTATCCTACAATTCCACCTGGAATTATCCATCCGGAGCAGGCGTATTTTATCCCTCTAAAAACCTTAGGGTCTGTGCTCCCGGGCCTTACCGGATTTTCTTTCCTTTTTCCTCCCCTCATGATGATCTCAAAAAAAGCAGGATCCGTTTCGATCCCGCCTTTTAACGGCCTTGCGGTCTTCTTGTCTGAACTCTTTGCGCCTCTTGCCTTTCACCACCAGGTGGTCACGTCAATTACTAGCCAGTCCCTAATAGA
Organism: Syntrophales bacterium; assembly: GCA_035450185.1. Classification (GTDB taxonomy): domain Bacteria; phylum Desulfobacterota; class Syntrophia; order Syntrophales; family UBA2192; genus JAPLJU01. The sequence goes on from DAOTMG010000014.1 coordinate 46,189, forward strand.
ACGGACGCTATGAAGCGTATAGAGTGGACGGAGTATGGAAAAATCCACGGATGATATCAGGGCGCTTCAGCAGGAAGCGAAAGGTCGTAGGCTCAAATCTTTATCCTTGAATTTATCGGTCCTGCACCTCCGTAAACAGAGCCTTGAGTTCGGGATCGGCCTCCTTCATCGCAAAAAACCGTCTCCGACCAATACTCACGATGCTGTAATCGATTCCCGGCATGGCCCCGATCTGCGGCTGCTTCAGTCTCCCGTATCGGTAGAGCATCTCCATCAGGAGACCACGCCCGGCACCTCGGTACCTCTTTCTCAATAGTCCGCCTCGCCTGACTTTGAGTTCCGCACAGACGACCTCAATAATCCGTCCCGGCTCAACTAACCTGCTTAGCTTCTGAGCCGCCGGCAGCTCCCGGCCGGTTCCCGAAGGAGACAGGTATCTATCTCTGACGGCATCCACGAATCCCCTCTCGCCGATGATCCCATGGCCCTTCGACTCATCGAGGAAGGGTGATATCAAGCGTATTTGGTTGCGTACGGCAGCTTGAAAAAGGGTTGTAAGGCAAAAGGCAAGACCTGACCCTCAATCGTACGGGCCGACAAAGAACAGCTGCGCCGCAAGTACGGAAGATCCAAAGGGAAAGCCACCCGCGGGCTCACCATCGGCAGCCTCTGGCTCGACGTCCGTCACCGCCCGCTGGCCGAATATGAAAAATACGCCCAGGGAGGTGTCGCATGGAACAGCTGACCTGTGAACGCCTCCAGGACAATCTCAAGCGCCTCAAGCTCATCCGGGCCGCCGAGGTGCTTGATACGGTCGTCACTCACGCCGAGGAAGGCAAAAGCTCCTATCTGGGCTTCCTGGACCGGCTGCTGGAGGAAGAGGTGGCCGCCAAGGAGAAGCGGCGCATCCAGACGGCCCTCAAGATCGCCGGGCTGCCCTTCGCCAAGACCATCGAGGAGTACGACTTCGCCTTCCACCCCCACCTGGACAAGAAGGCCGTCATGGAGCTCTTCGACCTGACCTTCCTGGCCAGGCGCGAAAACGTCATCTTCCTGGGCCCGCCCGGGGTCGGAAAGACCCATCTGGCCATCGCGCTGGCGATCAAGGCCTGCAGCCACGGCTTCAGGGTCTGCTTCACCACGATGCACAGCCTCATCGGCAAGCTCAAGGAGAGCCAGAGCAAGGGCAAGGCCTACCTGAGCGCCAGCCTGGTCATCGTCGATGAGGCCGGCTACCTGCCCGTCGACAGCCGCGAAGCCTATCTGTTCTTCCAGTTCATCTCGTACCGCTACGAGAAGAGCTCGACGATCATCACCTCGAACAAAAGCTTCGGCGACTGGCAGGAACTCTTCGGCGATGCCGTCATCGCCTCGGCCATCCTCGACCGGCTCCTGCATCACTGCCGGGTCATCAACATCAGAGGCCACAGCTATCGTCTCAAAGAGCATACGTTCAGCAAACCGCTCTACCCCAGACAAGGAGGTGATGCCGTCTCTACCACACCACCCTAAAGAACTCTACCGCGAAGGAGGGGGTGGTACACTTTTACTTTGACATAACTGGTACACTTTTAGGTTCCGTGGAGGAAAAGGGGACAGGCCCCTTTTCCCTTCGCGTCCGATCATGTGGCCCATTTCAGCTTGAGTTTCCGCTGGTTCAGCGCGCAGTCCCTGAGGTACAGATTGATGAGGTTCTGGTAAGGCATTCCCAACTCCTCGGAAAGATTCTTGAAATAAGCCACGGTCGACGTGTCCAAGCGTATCGTGATCGGCTGCTTCAGCTGCTTGACGTACGGGTTCTTCTCGCCCTTCATCTTGTCGAAATCGTAGTGCTTTCTCATCGTTTATCCCCAGTAGTCCCGGTAGGTTGCGGCTTCCTTCCTGTTTGCCTTGCGTGCCGAGATGATCCGGATGACGGAGTCATCGACCCGAAAGCAGTGGCATACGACCAGCACCCGCAATCTGATGCTGATCCCAAGCATCAGGAATCGATCCTCGTCGGTCGAATGGTCCGGGTCGAAGAACCGGATGGCATTCTCGTCCAGGAAGACGGTTTGCGCCTCTTCGAATGACACGCCGTGCTTGCGCTTGTTGTCGCGATTTTTGGACTCGTCCCACTCGAAGAGGATCCCACTCATATGTACAGTGTACATTTCAAAGCGGGTTCGTCAAGCAGTTTTTTCTGGTGGGCCCGCAGATACGCCGTGGAGGAAAAGGGGACTGTCCCCTTTTCCCTTCCCCAACTCAGGGGGTGCAGTCCATTCACTCTATGGTAAACCCAACAATCCTTCAATTGATTTGGTTAGATGTATGACGGATTCACCCCTCATATACCGCTCCCAGTAGGAATCCCCCTGTTGAGGCATCAGAAGCCGCCCATCTCCAGCCAGGATCACTTGCCGGTCGGTCTTATTATGCAAAAAAATAAAATATCCCATATGTTCTTTTTGGCCACTTTTGGTGTCTAATTCCTTTGCTACGCGATCCGTATGGTACGGGTGATTCCAGATTTCAATGAACTCGTCGTTACGCAAAGCGAGAAGGGAAGCGATGTGAAAGATAAGAGTATATGATGCGCCCCACCTCTTGTGGCGACAACTCAAATGGGATTTCAATGGGTAAGCGGCTAATCTCAGGTGTTGAATCGCCTCTTCAACCATGGGCGCCACTGGCTCGCCTCTCTTTGCTCTCTCAACCAGCTCGAGACCGTGGTCACCAGGCCCCCCGGTTATCCAGTTTTCAACGTCGCCAGCTGCGGTCAGCCTACCAATCGTCGGGTTATTCTTGCCGTTTATTTGGCACGAAACGAGATCGAGTTGGATCCCATAATAACCGAGTCCTTCGTGTTCTATGACGTGGGGAACTATGCCGTGTGAACTGTAGAAGCGCTGACAGATCTCGTTTGCCAGATACCATGCCAAGCCCCAGCCATGCCCCTCTTTCTCACGTGAGCTCCATATTTCATATGCCGTGAGTACACTACTCGCGCCTGTCTGGATCATTTTTCTCTATCTTCTTGGTTCTGCGTCACGACCCAATCAACGGGGTCAGGATGAACTATCAAACATCGGCATTATAGTGCTTGGCATTTTTATATGTAGCACGATATTCTTGATGAATGAAAAAAGTAGCCTGTCCCTTTTTTCCCCCTTCCGGCTTCTTAATCCCTCCCTATCGGTAGAGCCTCTCTTTCAGGGACCACGCCCGGTTCCTCTACTATGTCAAGAACAAACGGGCTGTTGCCCAAAGTCATTTTTCAGTCGTAGAGGGCATGGGGTGCGCGA
>DAOTMG010000015.1:0-49374 GCA_035450185.1 Syntrophales bacterium
GTTGTTGACGATCTCCTCGAAGAGCCTGCCGCCCTCCACGATCCGGTCGGCCAGCACCTCAAAGAGATCGTAAAATCTCTCTTCTCGTCGAATGAACCGCTTCACGGGACTCGCTCCGCTGGAAAGACGGAATGATGCCGTTTCATATCACAGTCTGTTTTCGACTGTAAGGAATATTAAGTGAAAGCCGTCAGGCGGACCGTTGCCGGGAGAACGAGAAGGGGCTTTCTTGATGTCGCTGAAGTCCATGGAAAGAGGGTAAGGCAACTCCTTTAATCCATTGATTTTAAAAGATTCGCCATGTCGCATCTGAACGACGGACAGCACTTCTCCCGTTATTCTAAGCCCGTTCGAAAATCGTCGCGGGCGCCATTCCACCGCCCGTGCAGAGCGAGACGAGGGCGTATCTCGCCTCACGGCGTCTCATCTCGTGGATCGCCGTCACGGCCAGGCGGCAGCCGGAGTTGCCCACGGGGTGTCCGAGGGCAAGGGCTCCCCCGTTCACGTTCAGCCTGTCCATGTCCGCCTGGAGATCCTTGGCCCAGGCAAGCGGGATGGGTGCGAAGGCCTCGTTGATCTCAAAGATGTCGATATCCTTCATCTGAAGACCGGCCCTTTTCAGGACCTTCGGGGTGACGTAGATCGGCCCCGTGAGCATGAGCTGAGGGTCCGATCCCACGACGGCGTTGGCCGCCACGCGGGCGAGGGGCTCCAGTTTCAATTCTTTCATCTTTGCCCCGCTCATGAGCACGACGGCTGAAGCCCCGTCGGTGATCGTGCTCGAGATGCCGACGGTGATCCACTTTGTGTTCGGCAGAACCTTGAGCACGGCCAGCGTCTCGTGACTCGTTTCCGGCCGGATGGTTTCATCGGTGTCCCGCAGGACCGCGTTCCCGTCCTTGTCCACGCCTTTCATGGGCAGGATTTCCTTCTTGAAGTAGCCCTTCACCGTCGCCTCCTGGGCCTTGCGGTGGCTCGCGACGGCGAAGTCATGGCACTCCTCACGCGTGATGCCCCACCGATCCGCGATCATCTGGGCGGCAGCGATCTGGTCGGGCGGGCCGAATTTGTCCGTGTAGAATTTCCCGAAGGGGTTCCCCATCGGCTTTCCCGTGTAGAGCGTGCCGTTGAGATCCGTGAACATGGTATACCTGGACATGAACTCGCAGCCGCTCGCAATCACCACCTCCATCGTTCCCGACGCGATCAGGGCAGAGCCGAGCTGAATGGCGGTGAGACTGCTCCCGCACTGGCGGTTCACCGAAACCCCCGGGACCGAAGCGGGGATGGACGATGCCAGAATGCCCATCCGGGCCAGGGTGAAACCCTGCTCGCCGACCTGATAGACCGTCCCGTTGATCACGTCGTCCACGAGGGCAGGGTCGAGGTTGATTCTTCGGACGGCTTCGTTCAGCACGGTCCCCAGAAGTTCCGGAGCCGTCCAGTTGCGAAGGTACCCGTTCTGCCTGCCGACCGGCGTCCGGACCGCACTGACGACAAAGACGTCATTCATCATGTCTCTCCTTCCCGTAAATGAGCCGATAGTTGTTCCTGTTGGGGAAACATCACTTCAAAGGGGTAACATCTCGGCCGGTGTCACCCCTTGTTGTCACCCCGTGGTTCACATTCACTTCGCTATAAAAAGGACGGTTTTTGCCTGTCTGTTGGCAAGGGTATTTTTGTATTGATTTATTACCCGCAAAGTATTTCGTTTTCAATAAAAAAGGCTATAATGATCCGTACAGGATTCTCACTTTAGGCAAAACGCAGGTTATGGCCATAACCGACTTCAGGGAATGCAATATGGAGGGAATCGATGGCTTACGTACTCAGTGTGTCTCAGGGGAACATGCTTATCGCCGTCGTGGCGATCGGGGTCATTCTCGGCCTCTTGGGCTGCGAAAACCAGGTCTATCTGCAAAGCAATGTGGTAGACCCGACAAGGATTGTCGCCGGCAGCATCGCCGAAAAGAGGCTCAATGTCGCCAGATTCGAGACGTTCGGGCCGCAGCCGGAGCAGATCTATGGTTACATTCTTTACGATGACGATGCTGAAGTACGGACAACCGGTGCCCCCCTGACCAAGCTGGGAAAGATGAACTTGAAAGAAGTTCTCGATGATTATGAACAGACACGCCTGGCCAAGGGCTGGTACCGGGCAAGCAGCCCGGTCATCCGGGAGGTGTTGCGGAGCGGGAGTCTCATCGCCCTGACCGCAAGCGACGACATGCTGGATGTTCATCTCTGGGAGGACAAGGCGCTGAGAGGGAAGGAAAACAAGGTCATTATTATTCTAACATACGATGATCGCAGAACGGCGGATCGGGCAGCAAAGCCCGGCGTTTAAAAGGTAGATCCGTTGCTTGACAGATTCGGATAGAGAAGGAGGAGATAAGATAAAAGGCAGCTTGGAGGTCTGCAAGGACAACTCGGGTGAATTCAGGTTCAGATTAAAAGCGGCGAACGCAAAAACAATTTTGACGGGCCAGGTCTATCGTTCCAAATCATCCTGCTGTCTCAAAAAAATGGTGAAGCATTGAACATCGAATCCTTCAAGGGGGTTGGTTGTGGGAATTCTGTCCTGGCTCGTCATGGGGTTCATCGTCGGTTTGCCCGCAAAATCCATAACACCGGGAAAAGACCCCGGGGGGGTTATCATTACCATCTTGATAGGGATAGCGGGGGCTTTCGCGGGGGATAGATCGGATCCTTCCTCGGGCTGGGGACGGTAACAGGGTGTAATCCGGGGAGCATCTTGCTCGCTACCGGTGGTGCCGCCCTTTTACCGGTTCCGTATCGCTTTATCCAGAAGGAGACTCCTCTCAGGAGCCGACAACTTGATTGGCAGTGTTCTGTAAATTTCGCTATCTCAAACCGGCTCCGCCTTTTGACATACAATCAACGAATGCGCATGACCCGTTTTCCGAGGTCAGGTCAGCTTTATGAGAGCCAGGGCTGGCCTTTCTTGCGTGATTTCGCGGCTTCGATAATCGTACTGCTACCATTACAGCAGTCACCGGCAACAGAATAAGAGATGTAGCCGCGATCGCCGCCATACAGACAATTCCGGTATAAAATTTTCTCATTTCTGACCCTGCCTTCAGTCTAAATAAGGGGTCGCACATGAGTGACATATGCAACCCCCTTTTTTTCTTGGTGGGCCGTACCGGATTTGAACCGGTGACCAACGGATTAAAAGTCCGCTGCTCTACCGTACTGAGCTAACGGCCCGCTGGTCTGGAAGACCAGCAATGATGAATGTTGAGTTTTGGGTTCGAAAAATTTCTTTCATTCAAAACTCAAAATGGAAGCAACTGTAGTGGCTTCCCGGTATGGACGAGGTTAATTGCAGTTCACCTCAAAAATCAAAACAGAGATAAGCCCCGGCTTATTTCTTAAAGGGATTCTTCAGGACGATCGTTTCATCCCGGTCGGCGCCCACGGAGACGAGGAAGAGCCTGACACCGGAGAGCTTCTCGATTCTCTGGACGTACCTCCTTGCCTGGATGGGCAGTTCCCGGACGGTCTTTGCGCGACCGATCGGCTCCTTCCACCCCTTCAATTCCTCGTAGACGGGCTCGCATTTCGCGAGGTCCCGGAGGTTGGACGGGACGGCGTCGGTGATCTCCTTCCCGTTCACCCGGTAGGCCCTGCAGATCTTGAGCGGGTCAATCCCCGTCAGGACATCGAGCTTGGTGATGGCAAGACCGTTGATCCCCGAGAGCCTTACAGCGTGACGGATCAGGACCATGTCGAGCCAGCCGCAGCGGCGTCTCCGGCCCGTCGTGGCGCCGAACTCCTTGCCCGCGTTCTGGATGTGCTCGCCGATTTCGTCGGTGAGCTCCGTCACAAAGGGCCCGCCGCCCACCCTCGTCGTGTAGGCCTTCACGATCCCGACGACGACGTCGATCTTCGTCGGTCCGACTCCGGCCCCCCCGCAGGCGTTTCCCGCCACCGTGTTGGAAGAGGTCACGTAGGGGTAGGTCCCGTGGTCGATGTCGAGGTGCGTACCCTGTGCCCCTTCGAAGAGGACGTTCTTCTTCCGCCGGATCTCTTCCTCCAGGATCACCGAGGCGTTCGTGACGAAGGGTCTCAGGCGCTCCGCGTAACCCCGGTATTCCTCGTAGACGGACTTCTCGTCGACGGGTTCTTCGTTGAAGAGTTTCGTCAGGTAGAAGTTTTTCTCCTCGACGTTTCGCTTCAGCTTCGCCCGGAAGGTCTCGTCATCGAGGAGGTCGCAGAAGCGGATCCCCGTGCGGGCGACCTTGTCCTCGTAGCAGGGGCCGATCCCTCTTCCTGTCGTGCCGATTTTCTGGTCGCCCTTGGCGGATTCCCGGGCGCTGTCGAGCCTGCGGTGGTAGGGCATGATCACGTGGGCGTTTTCGCTGATCCAGAGCCGGGTGTTGCGCGGGAAGAGGTTCCTGCGCTTCAGCTCGTCGATTTCCGCGAGGATGACCTTCGGGTCGACGACGACGCCGTTTCCGACGATGCAGGTCTTGCGGTCGTGGAGGATGCCCGACGGGATCAGGTGCAGGATGGTCTGCTCCCCCTTGACGACAAGGGTGTGCCCGGCGTTATTGCCCCCCTGGAAGCGGACAACCGCGTCGGCGTCTTCGGCGTAGAGGTCGACGATCTTCCCCTTGCCCTCATCGCCCCACTGGGTTCCGACCACGATGACATTTGCCATGACGCATCTCCGTTGAAACGGTTTTACTCGAGAAACGCACTCTATTCAAAACGGTCTTTTATATTTCTATCTGCGTCACCGAGATCACGTTGGGCAGTCCCCGCAGCTTGTCGAGAACCTCTTCCGGCACGATGCTGTCGGTGCTCAGCACCACGACGGCCTGCCCGTCAACCTGCTCGCGGCTGAGGTGGAGGCGCGCGATGTTGATGCTGTTGTTGCCGAGAGTGGTCCCGATGTTGCCGATGACGCCCGGCTTGTCATAATTGTAGAGAACGATCATGTGGCCTTCCGGGATTGCCTCCATGGCGAACTTGTCGATCCGGACGATCCTCAGGTCCTGCCGCCCGAAAATCGCGCCGGCGGCAAAGCGCTTTTCCTCCGTCGTCTTGATCGTCACGGAGATCATGCTGGTGTAGTCCTTCATCTCGCTGCTCTTCGACTCGACGACCTTGATTTTTCGCTCCTTGGCGATGACGGGCGCGTTGATGAAGTTGATGTTCGCGTTCAGGATCGGCGTCAGGAGCCCCTTCAGAAAAGCGATCGTGATGGGCGCCACGTTGTAGTTCAGAATCTCGCCGCTGAACTCCACGTCGATCTCCTCGATGCCGCCTTTGACGATCTGAGCCTCGAACTTACCGAGCTTCTCGGCGAGCATCAGGTAGGGCTGGATGCTCATGAGCACCTCGGCGCTCACGGAGGGGAAGTTCACGGCGTTTCGGATCTCGCCCTTGGTCAGGAAATCGACGATCTGCTCGGCGATGGCGATGGCCACGTTGCGCTGGGCCTCGTCCGTGGACGCGCCCAGGTGGGGGGTGCTGATCACGTTGGGGAGCGCCAGCAGTTCCGTGTTCTTCGTCGGCTCCTCCTCGAACACGTCGAGGGCGGCCCCCGCCACTTTGCCCGATCGGATGGCGGCGGCCAGATCCTTCTCGTTCACGATGCCCCCCCGGGCGCAGTTGATGATGAAGACGCCGTCTCTCATCCGGGCGAAGGTCCTGGCGTTCAGAAGGCCCTTCGTGTCCTTCGTCAGCGGCGTATGCACCGTGATGAAGTGGGACTTCTTGAGGATGTCATCCATCGACACCAGCGTGATGCCCATCTTCTCTGCCGCCTCCGGCGCGATGAACGGATCATGGACGATGACATTCATCATGAGCCCCTTGGCTCTCTCGGCCACAACGGAGCCCACCCGTCCGAGGCCGATGATGCCCAGGGTCTTGTTGTAGACTTCGGACCCCATGAACTTGTTTTTTTCCCACTTGCCCCCCTTCATGGACGAGGTGGCCTGGGGGATCCGTCTCGCCAGGGCGAACATCATGGCGATGGTATGTTCCGCCGTCGTGATCGTGTTGCCGCCGGGGGTGTTCATCACGACGATGCCGCGCTTGCTGGCCGAGGGGACGTCGACGTTGTCGATACCGATGCCGGCCCGGCCGATCACCTTCAGGTTTTTCGCCGCCTCGACGATCTCCTTCGTCACTTTCGTGGCACTGCGGATGGCGAGGCCGTCGTATTCGCCGATGACGCCCCGCAGCTCGTCGGGCGTCAGGTTGGTCATCACGTCGACTTCGATCCCCGGGGCTTCCTTGAAGATTGCGATCCCCTCCGGGGCGATGGTGTCACTCACGAGCACTTTCTTCATGAAACGGGTCCCTCCGAAAAAATGTATGCCGCAACACTCAGCCGAGCGACGCACTGTGCCGCCTGTAGGCGTCCTCCAGGGCCTGGAGGGCCGTCCCGATATCGGACGGCTCCACCGTGGGCCCGCACCAGAAGCGGAAGCCCGGCGGCGCGTCCCGGTAGGCGGCGATATCGTGGGCGACTCCCGCCTTGCTCAGTTCCCCCGCGATGCGCCGGATGAACTCGTCTTTTTTGTCCACCGGGAGGGCCCTGAATTTTTCACTCGTCAGGGCCAGGCAGACCGACGTGTTCGACCGGATCTCCGGCGAGGCCGCGAGGAATTCGACCCAGTCCCGCCCGGCAACCCAGTCCTCGACGATCCGGAGGTTGTCCCGGCTTCTCCGGATGAGACCCGGAAGTCCGATGCCTTCGGCCCAGGTGAGCGCGTCGAGATAGTCCTCCACGCAGAGCATGGAAGGCGTGTTGATCGTGTCGCCGTCGAAGATGGCGCGGTTCAGCTTCCCCCCCTTCTTCATCCGGAAGATCTTGGGCAGAGGCCAGGGGGGGTCGTATGTCTCGAGGCGCTCCACGGCCCTGGGGCTGAGAACGAGCACGCCGTGCGCCGCCTCTCCGCCCAGGCACTTCTGCCAGGAATAGGTGAGGACGTCTACTTTCGCCCAGTCCACCTCCATGGCGAAGACGGCGCTCGTGGCGTCGCACAGGGCGAGGCCCTCGCGGTTCGATGGGATCCAGTTCCAGTCCGGGATTCTGACACCGCTCGTCGTGCCGTTGGCGACGAAGACGACATCGTTTTTCCAGTCGACCCTGCCGAGGTCGGGGAGTTTTCCGTAATCGGCCTGCAGGACCGTCGCCCTGACCTTGAGTTGCTTTTCGATGTCGGTGGCCCAGTCACGGCTGAAGGCCTCCCACACGAGGACCGTTACGGGCCTTGGTCCGAGGAGGGTCCACAGGGCCGCTTCGAAGGCGCCGGTGTCGGAACCCGCCATGATGCCGAGCAGGTAATCCGCAGGTACGCCAAGGATTTTTTTGCTCCCCTCGATGGCGTCCTTGAGCTTCTTGCGGCCCAAGGCGGAGCGATGCGACCGGCCGAGGGCCGCTTCCTTCAGCGCATCGAAGGACCACCCCGGTCTCTTGCTGCAGGGGCCGGAGCTGAAATTCGGGTTATGCATGGGAAACTCCTTTTTCTAAAAGCCGCAGGAATTTATCAGAATCGAGTTGATATCTCAAGATATTTCGGTCCGGTTTTCACCCGCTTTTGGGTGTTGACGGGAAGATGAAAACAATATACCTCTTGGGCTGAAGTTTTCTCGCAGGGATGGACCCTTAAACCGTCTTGATCGTTCAAGATAAGCACATTCCATGAAAAAAGTAAAAACCTCATTTTTCTGCCAGAACTGCGGCCATCAATCCCTGAAGTGGGCGGGCAAGTGCCCCTCCTGCGGACAGTGGAACACCTTCGTCGAGGAGGAAATCCGGGAAACCGGCCCCGGCTCGAGGACGGAACTGTCCTTCAATGAAAAGCCGCTTCCCATCGACACGATCGCGTCGGACGAGCGGGAGCGAGTGAAGAGCGGCATCGATGAGGTCGACCGCGTGCTCGGCGGGGGGATTGTCCGCGGATCGGCCGTCCTCGTGGGGGGGGATCCCGGGATCGGAAAATCAACACTCCTTCTCCAGGTCATGCAGCACCTGGCCGCGAGGGGCCTCAAGGTCCTTTATGTCTCCGGAGAGGAATCGGCGCGGCAGATCAAGATGCGCGGCGAGCGGATCGGCGCCACTTCGGGCAACATTCTCATCCTCGTCGAGGTGGACCTGGAAAACATCATCAAGTACATCCGCGAGACGAAACCGGCCGCCGTCGTCGTGGACTCCGTCCAGACGGTCTACAGCTCGCTTCTGTCCTCTGCACCGGGAAGCGTGGGGCAGGTGAGGGAGGCCTCGGAGAGGCTCATTCTTTTCGCCAAGAAATCGGGCATCCCTGTCTTTCTCATCGGTCACGTGACTAAAGACGGCTCCATCGCGGGACCCAAGGTGCTCGAGCACATGGTGGACACGGTGCTCTACTTCGAGGGGGATTCCGGTCATTCCTACCGGATGATCCGCGGAATGAAGAACCGCTTCGGGCCCACGAACGAAGTGGGCGTCTTCGAGATGAGGGACCGCGGCCTCGTCGAGGTCATGAACCCCTCGGAGTACTTCCTGGCGGAGCGCCCCGAGGGCTCTTCGGGTTCCGTCGTTGTCCCGAGCATGGAGGGGACTCGGCCCATTCTCGTGGAGATTCAGTCGCTCGTTTCCCCGACAAACTTCGGCATGCCGAGGAGGACGGCCATCGGTGTCGACGCGAACCGGGTATCCCTCCTCGTCGCGGTGCTCGAGAAGGTCTGCGGCCTGCGCCTGGGGAGCCATGACGTCTTCCTCAACGTGGCGGGAGGGGTGCGCGTCACGGAACCGGCCGTGGATCTCGGCATCGTCTCCGCCATGGCTTCGAGCTTTCTCGACCGCGTCATCCATCCCGGGACGGTCGTGTTCGGCGAGGTGGGCCTCACGGGCGAGGTGCGGGGCATCCATCAGATGGAGCTCCGGATCCGGGAGGCCGAGCGGATGGGGTTCAGCCGCTGCATTCACCCGAAAACTCAGCCGCGGGAAACCGGGAAGTCCGGGAAGATCCGGCTCGTCAAGATCCGGAATATCCGTGAACTCGTCGAAAACCTCTTCTAAAGGACAGCCCGAATCCTCGGAAACATTCGGAGAAAATGGCGGCCTTTCCGATTGATGGGGCAAACGGATACCCGGACCCTTTCGACATCGCAGCCGAATCACTTCACCAAAATTTTATCTGCAAAAGAAAATCGTTAATACACGCACAATTTCAAAAGGATATCTTTTTCCCTCCGCGTCAGGCGTCTGTCATTGAAGATGAGGGGAAAGTGTGCTATAGCGAGCACGACATTTGACCCGGGGTGTTCACATCATGGGGATTATTCCGAGGGATGAAAAGTTCTACGACCTCTTCGAGGAACTGGCCAATAAGATCGAAGAGGGCGGAAAGATGTTCATGGACATTCTCAACAATTACGAGCAGTCCGAGGCGAAGATCGCAAAGCTGAAAGAAATCGAGCACGAGGCGGACATCATCACCCACCGGACCTACGAGAAGATGCACCGGACTTTCCTGACGCCCCTGGACCGGGAAGATATCTACAATCTCGTCAACAAAATGGACAGCGTCCTGGACATGATCGAGGCTGCCGCCGTGCGGATGCAGCTCTACAAAATCAAGAAGCCCGCCGAGGAGATCAAAGAGCAGGCCAGAATCCTGAACGAGGCCATCGGCAAGGTCAAGAAGATCGTCCATGCCCTGAGAGACAAGAAAAAATTCAAGGAAATTCTGGAGGACTGCGTTGAGATCAACACGCTCGAAAACGAGGGCGACATCGTCCTCAGAATGACGATGGCAAGGCTCTTCGAGCGGGAAAAGGACCCTTTTGAGTTGATCAAGTGGAAGGAGATCTTCGAGCGGATCGAGGAATCCATCGATGTTTGCGAGGATGTTTCAAACATCATTGAAGGCATCGTCCTGAAACATGGATAGCCCGGCGCTGGCCCTTGTCATCTTCATCGTCATCGTCGCGCTCGTCTTCGATTTCATCAACGGTTTTCATGACGCGGCCAATTCCATCTCCTGCATCGTCTCCACAAGGGCCCTGCCCCCGAAGTATGCCGTCTACTGGGCGGCCGCCTTCAACTTCCTGGCGGTTTTCATCGTCGGCACGCCGGTGGCTCATACGATCGGCACCGGAATCATTGATCCCGGTATCGTGGGGAATGTCCTGATTCTCTCCGCGCTTGCCGGGGCTATCGTCTGGAATCTCATCACCTGGTGGCTGGGACTGCCCAGCAGTTCCTCGCACGCACTGATCGGCGGGATGATCGGTGCCGGTCTTGTCAAGGGAGGTCTGAAGGTCCTCGTCTGGGGTGGGGTCATCAAGACGGCCAGTTTCATCGTACTGTCGCCGGCCATCGGTTTCACGCTCGGGTTTTTCTGCATGGTCGCCGTTCTCCATGCGACCCGGAGCGTCTCTGTGAGGAGAGCCGATCATATTTTCAGAAGGCTCCAGCTCGTCTCATCGGCCATTCACAGCATGGGACACGGGATGAACGACGCCCAGAAGACCATGGGCATTATTGCCATCACCCTCTTCAGCGCCGGGCTTCTGGGTCCCGTTTTCACCATTCCGACGTGGATCGTCTTCGCCTGCTACGTCACCATCGCTATGGGAACCCTCGCGGGAGGCTGGCGGATCGTGAAGACCATGGGGACGAAGATCACGAAATTGCAGCCCATGGGCGGGTTCTGCGCCGAGACGGCGGCCGCCTCGTCGCTCATCGGGGCCTCACTGTTCGGGATCCCCGTCAGCACGACCCACACGATTGCCGGCGCCATCATGGGTGTGGGGTCGACAAGACGGCTTTCGGCTGTGCGCTGGGGTGTGGCGGGGACCATTCTCTGGGCCTGGGTGCTGACTATACCCGCGTCGGCGCTGATCTCGGCGGCCGTCTGTTTCGTCCTGTCGCTTGTTTGATCACGGGCCCTGATTCTTGAGCATTCGTCGCAGGAGGAGTTCAATATGCTGGAGAAGATCACATGGTTCGGGCATGCCTCGGTCAGGATCAAATCGGAGAAGACCATTTACATCGATCCCTGGAAGATCAGGGTCGGTGAAAAGGCCGACCTCATTCTCATCACCCACAGTCACTACGACCACCTCTCCCCCGCGGACGTGAAGAAGCTCCAGAAAAAAGAGACGGTCGTCCTGGCCACGGCGGACTGCCTGCCGCAGCTTTCGGGGGATGTGAGGGCCGTGAAGCCCGGGGACCGGCTGTCCCTTTTCGGGATCAATGTGGAGGTCGTTCCCTCCTATAATCTCAAAAAGGCCTTTCACCCGAAGAGCAACGACTGGGTCGGTTACGTCGTCACCGTCGAGGGGACCCGTATTTATTATCCGGGGGACACGGACTTCATCCCTGAGATGAGAGACATCCAAGCCGACATTATGATTCTCCCCGTGGGGGGCACCTATACCATGGACGCCCGTGAGGCCGCCGATGCCGTCAACGCCTTGAAACCCAAAATGGCTATCCCCATCCACTACGGGGATATCGTGGGATCGCTTGATGATGCCGAAAAGTTCAAGAAACTCGCTAAGATACCCGTGGAGATCATCCCCGTCGGCACATCCTGAGACCGGCGGACGGGACGGAAATAAATGATTGATATTTATTTATTTCTGGTTTAGTCTTACCGCCTATTCCCCCGATAGGGGGTTTTTTTAAATTTCCCGAAAAATTTTGGGGGGGGTTTCTTGACAGATCGGAATCGATGTTTATTTTATGGTCGATTTCAGCCGTTACAGGTGCATTCAAAAAACTACATTCAAATCATATAAGAAAGGAGAGGTTTGAGGATGAAGATCAGGCCATTGCATGACAAGATTCTGGTGAAGCGTGTCGCGGAAGAGGAGAAGACGAAGGGGGGCATCATCATTCCCGACACGGCCAAGGAAAAACCCATGGAGGGTCTCGTCGTTTCCGTGGGGAAGGGCCGGATAACTGAAGACGGCAAGGTCATCGCTCTCGATGTGAAGGCCGGTGACAGGGTCCTGTTCAGCAAGTATGCCGGCACGGAGATCAAGATCGACGGTGTCGAGCATCTGATCATGAGAGAAGAAGACATCCTGGGCATCATTGAGAAGAAATAACCCATACCGATAGACGGAAGGAGGAAAGATAATGGCTGCAAAAGTATTACAGTATGACGAGCAGGCAAGGGCGTCGATCCTGAAGGGCGTCAACACGCTTGCGGATGCCGTCAAGGTCACGCTTGGCCCCAGGGGCCGCAATGTCATTTTGGATAAGACCTTCGGTGCACCCACCGTGACGAAGGACGGCGTCACCGTGGCGAAGGAGATCGAACTGGAGGACAAGTTCGAGAATATGGGTGCTCAGATGGTCCGCGAAGTGGCCAGCCGCACCAGCGACGTGGCCGGCGACGGGACCACAACGGCGACCATACTGGCTCAGGCTCTCTACCGTGAAGGCGCCAAGAACGTGGCGGCCGGTATGAACCCCATGGACCTCAAGCGGGGCATCGACAAGGCCGTTGAAGTGGTGGTCGAGGAGCTCAAAAAGCTCTCCAAGCCCACGAAAGACCAGAAAGAGATCGCCCAGGTCGGTACGATCTCCGCCAACAACGACGATTCCATCGGAAACATCATTGCCGAGGCCATGGGCAAGGTCGGCAAGGAAGGCGTCATCACCGTCGAAGAGGCGAAAGGACTGGAGACGGAACTCGAGATCGTGGAAGGCATGCAGTTCGACCGTGGATACATCTCCCCTTATTTCGTTACCAACCCTGAGAAGATGGAGACCAATTACGAAGACCCCTTCTTTCTGATCCATGACAAGAAGATCAGCGGTATGAAGGACCTCCTTCCGATCCTCGAGCAGATCGCCAAGATGGGCAAGCCCCTCGTCATCATCGCCGAGGAAGTCGAAGGTGAAGCCCTGGCAACGCTCGTGGTGAACAAAATCCGGGGTACGCTCCAGGTGGTGGCCGTGAAGGCCCCCGGCTTCGGCGACCGGCGCAAGGCCATGCTGGAGGACATCGCGATTCTCACCGGCGGGAAACTCATCGCGGAAGAGATGGGTGCCAAGCTCGAGAACACGAGGATCGAAGACCTCGGCCGTGCGAAGAAGGTCACGATCGACAAGGACAACACCACCATCATCGACGGCGCCGGTGCCCGGGAGGACCTCGAAGGCCGCGTGAGACAGATCCGCGCTCAGATCGAGGAGACCACCTCCGATTATGACCGGGAAAAGCTTCAGGAACGACTGGCCAAGCTCGTCGGCGGTGTCGCCCTGATCAGGGTCGGCGCGGCGACGGAAACGGAGATGAAGGAGAAAAAGGCGAGGGTGGAAGACGCCCTGAACGCCACGCGAGCGGCCGTGGAAGAAGGGATCGTCCCCGGTGGCGGCGTGGCTTACATCCGAACCCTTCCGGTACTCGACAAGCTTCAGCTCGAGGGCGACCAGCAGGTCGGTGTGGCCATCCTGAAGAAGGCTCTCGAAGAACCGCTCAAGATGATCGCCCAGAACGCCGGCCAGGAAGGCTCCATCGTCGTCGAGAAGGTCAAGGAGAAGAAGGGTGCCTTCGGGTTCAATGCGGCGTCCGAGGAGTACGAAGATCTCGTCAAGTCGGGTGTCATTGACCCCACGAAGGTGACGAGGTTCGCTCTCCAGAACGCGGCCAGCGTGGCCTCGCTCATGCTGACCACCCAGTGCATGGTGGCGGAGAAACCGAAGAAGGAAAGTCCGGCCATGCCCGCCATGCCCCCGGGCGGTTACGGCGGAATGGATATGTAAATATAGACGTTTGACGTCACAGCCTTTTCTACAGGAAGGTCTCCCCCAAAGGGAGGCCTTCCTTATTTTTATCCATTGTCGGATCTCGTTGGACCATGTGCTGAATGTATCATAATCGGGCGCCAAACGTCGGCATAAGGCAAAAGGCACAAGGCGTAAGGCAAAAAAGAATCAAAAAGAAAAACGCGTCTTTCATTCAAGACACAAACGAGAAAGCCCCCCGCTGAACCGGGGGCTTTTTTATTTCTTCGACCGATCTAAACACGCTTGAAAGAGGTCCTTTATTGTGATAATTGCAACAGAATTCAAGCGTTTCACGCTGGCATTATGATCCCTTAGCCTTTTGCCCTTTGCCATAAGCCCTGGAGGTCGTATGAATTACAAGGATACCCTCAACCTGCCAAAGACCGATTTTCCCATGAAGGCCAACCTGTCCAAGAAGGAGCCCGAACTGCTCCGGCACTGGGATTCCATCGACATCTATCGGATGATCCGGGACATCTCCAAGGGCCGGCCCACTTACATCCTTCACGACGGCCCTCCTTACGCCAACGGGAACATCCATCTCGGAACGGCCCTCAACAAAATCATCAAGGACCTCGTCATCAAGTCGAAGAACATGGGCGGTTTCGACAGCATCTTCGTCCCCGGCTGGGACTGCCACGGGCTGCCGATCGAGCACCAGGTCGACAAGGAACTGGGGGACAAGAAGGGCACGCTCTCACCCGCGGATAAGCGTCGCTACTGCCGGAAGTACGCCGAGAAGTACGTGGGCATCCAGCGCGAGGAGTTCAAACGGCTCGGGGTCTTCGGCGAGTGGAACAACCCCTACCTCACGATGAACTACGAGTACGAGGCCCTGACGGTCGCCGAATTCGCAAAGCTCATGCTCGGGGGGGACGTCTACAAGGGGAAAAAACCGGTCTACTGGTGCGCCACCTGCAAGACCGCCCTGGCCGAGGCCGAGGTCGAGTACGGGGACCACACCACCCCGGCCATCTACGTCAAATTCCCGATGGTCTCCGACATTTCGGCGGTTCGGCCCAAGCTCAAGGGAGAGAAGGTGAAAGTGGTCATCTGGACTACGACGCCCTGGACCATCCCGGCCAATCTGGCGATCGCCTTTCACAAGGAATTCATCTATGCCGCCGTCAAGGTCGGCGACGAGGTGTTGATCCTCGCGAAGGACCTCGTGGACTACTGCATGGGAACTTTCGGCTTCAAGGACTACCGGATCATCGACGAGTTCCCCGGCGCCGTCGTTGAGGGGCTCAAGACAAAACACCCCTTCATCGACCGGGAGAGCGTCCTCATCCTTGCGCCCTTTGTGACCCTCGACGCCGGGACGGGGCTTGTCCACATCGCGCCCGGTCACGGGCAGGAAGACTACGAAATCGGCATGGAATACGGCCTCGACAACTACGCGCCCGTGGACGAGGACGGAAAGTTCACAAAGGACGTGGAGTTCTTCGCGGGTCGGTTCGTTTTCGACGCCAACGACGCCGTGAATGAGAAGCTCAAGGAGGTGGGGGCTCTCCTGCAGGTCGGGGACGTGGATCACTCCTACCCGCACTGCTGGCGCTGCAAGGAACCGATCATCTTCCGCTCGACGGAACAGTGGTTCATCTCGATGGAAAAGAACAAACTGAGGGAGCGCTCTCTTCGCGCCATCGACCAGGTCCGGTGGATTCCCGCCTGGGGCCGCGACCGGATCTACGGCATGATCCAGAACCGGCCCGACTGGTGCATCTCCCGGCAGCGCCTCTGGGGGGTACCGATCACCGTCTTCTACTGCAAGGACTGCAACGAGGTTCTGGTGACGAAGGAAATCCTCGATCACGTCGTTCAACTGGTCCGGGAATACGGCGCCGATGTCTGGTTCGACCGTGAACCGAAAGATCTTCTCCCCGGTGAATTCACCTGCGCGGTCTGCAAGGGGAAAGTGTTCAGGAAGGAGACGAACATCCTCGATGTGTGGTTCGATTCCGGTGTCAGCCACGCAGCCGTGCTGGAGACCAGGGATTATCTGCGGTCGCCCTGCGACATGTATCTCGAGGGCAGCGACCAGCACCGTGGGTGGTTCCATTCGTCGCTCCTCGAGTGCGTGGGGACCCGCGACAGGGCACCCTATAAGGAGGTCCTCACCCACGGGTTCGTCGTGGACGGCGAGGGGAAGAAGATGTCCAAGTCCGTCGGCAATGTTGTGGACCCCCAGGAAATCATCGATCGGTACGGGGCGGAGATTCTGCGGCTCTGGGTCGCCGCCGAGGATTACACGGTGGACATCCGCATCTCCGACGAAATCCTTCAGCGTCTCGTCGAAGCCTACCGCCGGATTCGCAACACGAGCCGGTACATCCTCGGGAACCTCTACGATTTCGACGTCAAGAGGGACATGACGAAGTACGACGACATGGAGGAACTCGACCGGTGGATTCTGCACAGGCTTCAGGGCCTGATCGAGCGCACCCGCAAGGCGTATGAAAATTATCAGTTCCATGTCGTCTATTACGCGCTGTACAATTTCTGCACCGTCGATCTGAGCTCTCTCTATCTCGATGTCTCCAAGGACCGGCTCTACACAGAGAAGCCCTCCTCGGTGAAGCGGCGTTCCGCCCAGAGCGCCATGTATCTCGTCCTCGACGCCATGACGAGACTGCTCGCACCCATCCTGACCTTCACGGCCGAGGAGGTGTGGAAAAGCCTGCCCGATTACGAGGGGAAAGTCGAAAGCGTTCACCTCACGCAGTTCCCCGAGGTGAGCAGCACCTACAGGAACGATGCCCTGGGGGAGACCTGGGGGACGCTGATCGGCATCCGGGGTGAGATCGCAAAGGCTCTCGAGATGGCGAGAAAGAAAAAGATCATCGGACATTCTCTCGATGCCGCCGTTTCTGTCTCGGCGCCGGAGAAAATCCGCAGGCTTCTCGACAAGTACGGGGAAGACATGCGGGTCCTGCTCATCGTCTCCGGGTTTTCCGCCGTCCCCGAGGGCGCGATCCGAGAGGGCTACGACAGTGAAGAGTTCAAGGGGCTCCGGGTTTCCGTGTCAAAAGCGGGCGGCAAAAAGTGCGAAAGGTGCTGGGTGACCAGCGACACGGTGGGCAGCAAGAAAGATCATCCCACGATCTGTGACCGATGTTTTGACAACCTGGGCTGAAGGCAAAAGGCAAAGGGCAAAAGGCAAAAGCAAAAGCAAAAGCAAAAGGCAGCCCCCCGGTTCTCCTCTTCCAAGGGGATGACTGTGGGGGTTCTTCTTCGAGTGCACGACCATGAAAAAAAATGACGTGATATTTCTCATCACCGCCTTTGCGATCATCCTGCTGGACCAGATCACGAAATACTACATCAACTCGTACATGTCCGTCGGGGATTCCTCCCCTGTTATCCCGGGATTCTTCAACATTGCCCATGTCCGCAACCCCGGAGCCGCTTTCGGGATCTTTTCACGATCACCGGAAATTTTCCGGACGGTATTCCTCATCACCGTGACGACAGCGGCGTTGATTCTGATCCTCTATTATGTCCGGATGAACCGGGAAAGGGATACCCTGATGAACCTCGCCCTGTCCCTGATCTTTGGCGGCGCGATCGGAAACCTCATCGACCGCATCCGGTTCGGCGAGGTCATCGACTTTCTCGACTTCTACGTCGGCCCCCACCACTGGCCCGCCTACAACGTGGCCGATTCCGCCATCTCGACGGGAGCTGTTCTGCTGCTTGTAACCCTGATCTGGAAAAGGAGGGGGAAGGACGGCTGAGTGCCGCCCTCGCGGTTTTATTCAGTCTTTCGGACGGGGTGGGCGGGAGGAGGCCCTCGATTTCAGGGTGTCATGGGCCTGCCGGTAGCCGAGGTCCGCGGCGAGAGCCAGATCCTGTGCCGCTTCCTCATATTTGCCCAGTCTCTGATGGGTGAGACCGCGAATGTAATAGGCTTTTGCATCTTCCGGCGAAAGCCTGATCGCCTGGTCGTAATCTGCGAGAGCCTGCTCGACGTTGCCCATTTTTTCATAAGCCATTCCCCGGTCCAGGAAAGCCCTCGCATTGCAGGGATCCATTCGAATGGCCTGGGCGAAGGCCCGGGTTGCCGCTTCGTACTGCCCGCAGGTAAAAAGCAGGTCAAAACCTTTTTCGAACCACTCCTGAGCGGTCCGTCGGTCCGGAGACCGCCTCCCGAAATACCGCGACATCATCTCCCGGCAGGCCCCGCCGAGGACGCCTTTCCGCCGCCTCTCCGAGCCGTTGAAAAAACGTTTCTCCCTGCGGACGGGGTCTGTCTCGATGTTCACCCATCGTTTTTCCGATGGACGGTAGAACTGTTTGATTTTCTTTGAAATGATGAGTTCGTTGAGCGTCACATCGTCGACGAACCCTTCCCGGTTGTTGCGATACCTCACTTTGATCCGATCATCCATCGGCCACTCCCCGTGATCCTGCACCGAACTATCTTTTCTATCGGAAAATGGGGGACGGAGGTGAATACGAAGAAGGTATGATTCGGATACAACGAAAGTATGAAAAAAGTCTTTCCAAGAGACGTTTTCCGTTATGTCCCTTCTCCCCGCAGGATTTTCTCGAGGTTCATGATCTTTTCGGGTGGACCGGCGAGGAAGAGGATGTCCTCCGGCTTGAGGTCAAAATCGGCCGGCGGGATGGAGATGATCTCGGTATCGCGCCTCACGGCAAGTACCGTAATCCCATATCGACTCCCCAGATTTGCCTCGGCGATCGTCTGTCCGGCCAGGGAGGAGGTCTCATGAACGCGGAGCGACCGCAGGTCCATGTCGGGCATGCAGGCACCGATATTCGGGCATGATGTGGCGTGCTTCGAAAGGTTCCGGAACATGGAGTAACTGTCCGAGCGAATGTCATCGACGAAGCGCTGGATCTCGTTCTCCGGAAGAAGGTACCGGGAGAGGATCCGGCTGAAGATCTCCACCGAGGTTTCGAATTCCTCGGGGATGACCTCGTTGGCCCCTGTGTCGAGAAGCGGTCCGATCTCCTGGATGAACCTCGTCCGCACGATGATGTGGAGCCTGTGGTTGAGACGTCGGCCGAGATCGGTGATTCGACGGGCTGCCGCAACATCGCTGATGACGACCACGAGGATCCGGGCCTGCCGGATGTTGACGTGCTGGAGGACCGTCTCGTGCGTCGCGTCGCCGTAATAGATCGGTTCGCCCTTCTGCCTCTGCTTTCGGACCAGGTCGGCGTTCATGTCGAGGACGGCATAGGGGATTTTCGCCTCCCGGGCCGCCCTGGCAATGTTCTGCCCGTAGACGCCGAACCCGACGATGACCAGGTGGTCCTTCTCGTGAAATCGCCTCGTGCCGACGGTGGGAAGAGCGCCCCGTTTAAACCGTCTCGGCAGCGGAAGTCGAGCGATGCGCTCCGCGACGGGGTGAGAAATGCGAAACAAAAGAGGAGTTGCCATCATGGTAAGGACCGAATAGGCCAGGAACTCCTGGTTGATGTCTGCCGCGAGGAGGCCGTATTTTCTCCCCACCTCGGCCAGGATGAAGGAAAACTCTCCGATCTGACCGAGGATCAAACCTGCCAGGGCGGCGACGCGCATCGGGAGCCCCACAAAGAGGAATGCAGTCGTCGCGACGAGGCTCTTGACGAGGATGATCCCGCCGGCCAGGAAGAAGACGTAGACCAGGTGCTCTGCGAGGAAGCGCAGATCAAGGAGCATCCCGATGGAGACAAAGAAAAAGCTCGCAAAAATGTCACGGAAGGGCACCACATTGCCCATGGCCTGGTGGCTGTATTCGGACTCGGAAATGACCAACCCGGCAATGAAAGCTCCGACGGCCAGCGACAGCCCCGCCGCGTGGGTCAGCCAGGCCACGGCCAGGCCGATCAGCACGATCGTGAGAAGAAAGATCTCCCTGCTTTGAGTCTGGGTCGCCTTGAAAAGAGTCCAGGGGACGACCCATTTCGCCGCGACAACCAGCATCAGGATGAGCCCGGTCTCTTTCGCAAGCACAATGAGCAGATCATCCGAAGATCCCTGGGCGGTTCCTCCGAGAAAGGGAAGCAGCAGCATCATCGGGACGACGATGAGATCCTGGTAGATGAGGATCCCGAGGGCGCCGCCTCCATGCGGGGTTTCCACCTCCGCGCGGTCCTGGAGGAGCTTCATGACAATGGCGGTGCTGCTCAGTGCCGTCAGGAAACCGATAAAAATCGCCTGTTCCGGGGGCTGTCCCAGGCCGTTGGAAATCGCGGCGGCAACCACCAGGGTCAGCAGGACCTGCAGGGTGCCGCCCAGGAGGGCGGTGCGCCGAAGCTGCACCAGGTTGCGGAATGAGAACTCGAGGCCGATCGTGAAAAGAAGGGCAACGACGCCGATCTCGGCGAGCTTCTGCACAGCCTCCAGATTGCCGACCAGCTTGAACCCGTAGGGACCCGTCAGGAGGCCTGTCAGGAGGTAACCCACGATGGCGGGCAGGTCCAGCCGGTGACACAGATAGAGCACGAGGGCCGAAAGCCCGATGATGATCACGATGTCGTCCAGGAAAAACATGTGCACCCTTCAATCGCACCTTATTGGAACAAAGAACAGCCGCCGACGTCGCGATGACCGATCGCGGCCCGGCCATCCTGCAAACTTCCGGAAGGGGGTTCATCCCCGGCTCCGCCGGAAATATAAACTGCCTTGGCACCGGGAGACAACCGTTTTCTCTATTTCAGGGGATTGCGCGACCGACCGGAGCAAGATGAACGCTCCGATCTCGGGGCTTCAGACGGCGTCGGCGTCCCTGGAACTATTCGAGGCCCTGCCGTTTCTTGGGTGTCTCTATGATAGCGCGAGCCTTGTCGCGTTTGTCTGTGCCCGCAAGGAAGAGAAGATGGTCCCCCGGTTGCAGAATAATGCTGCCCGTCGGAATGATGAATTCATCTTTCCGGTTGATGAGAACCACGAGGGCCCCCTCGGGCAGGCCGAGCTCGACGAGTTGTCTGCCTGCAGCCGCCGAGTCTCCGGTGACCTCCACCTCGACGAGGTCGCAGGGTGCCAGTCCGGTAGGCTCGCATTCGATCGGGTAGGCAGGCACGCGGCGTATAGGTGCGTCGACGCCGAGCCATCTCGCCACGAGCGGAATGGAGGTGCCCTGCAAGAGGGCCGAGGCGAATACGACAAAAAAGACGATATTGAAGAACATATCGGCCTGTGGGATCCCGGCCAGCAGGGGGAAAGTCGCAAGAATAATAGGCACGGCGCCGCGAAGTCCCACCCAGGCGATCATCACCTGTTCGCGGAACGACATGCCGGATCCGATGAGGCAGAGGAAAACGGACACGGGGCGGGCTGCGACCATCAGAAACACCGTGAAAAGGATTCCCATCCCGGCGACAGGCATAAGCCTCGAGGGGTAGACCAGAAGACCCAGAACAAGGAACATGGAGATCTGCATGAGCCAGGCCAGGCCGTCATGGAAGCGGGTGAGGCTCTTCTTGTGGATAAAACTGTGGTTTCCCATGACGATGCCGGCGACATAGACGGCAAGGAAACCATTCCCCTGGAGGACCGAGACGACCCCGTAAGTGAACAGAACCAGCGCGAGACTCAGGACAGGGTAGAGCCCTTCGTACTCCAGGCGGATGCGGTTGATCAGGGTGGTCATCCCGCGTCCCAGCAAATAACCGAGAAGGGCTCCGAGGCCGAGTTGAATCACGATCATGGGGACGAGATCGAGCGCGGTCTCACCGGGATGCTGAAGCAGGCTGATGCAGGCCACGGTCATGAGAACCGCCATGGGATCGTTGCTTCCCGACTCGAGCTCCAGCAGAGGCCTGAGATTCCCTTTCAGGCTGACATTCTTCGACCTCAGGACGGAAAAAACGGCCGCCGCGTCCGTCGAGGATATGATCGATCCCAACAGGAAGCCCTCGAGTAAGGTGAAGCCCCCGCACGTCACCGCAAACAGGCCCACCAGTGAAGCAGTGATGAAGACACCGAACGTGGCAAGAGCGCCGCTCTGTCGCAGCACCGGTCGGACACTCAGCCAGTTTGTGGAAAGTCCGCCGGCGTAAAGGATATAGGACAGCGCAATGATACCTAGAGTCTGTGCCGCAAAAGCATCATCGAACTGGATGCCCAGTGCGCCTTCAGAGCCCGCAAACATGCCGACAGCGAGAAAAATGAGAAGCGAGGGGATTCCGAAGCGGTCCGATATTTTGCTGGCCAGGATGCTCGCGAGGAGAAGAACCGCCGCCGCCAGGAGCGAGAGTTCGATTGGGGTTATGGTTATGTCTGTCATCCGGCGATGTTCAAGTCTACCCTTAAGAATTTTCCCATTGTGGAATTCTAAGCCATTATGCGAATTCCCGGCATTATGTGCAATGAAAAAAAAGAAGAGGACGATTTCAATCGCGCCGCGGGATTTCCCGCAAAGGCTTCTCCTTTCTCGGTTGGAACGGCTCCGGGCTGACGCATGAATCCGGCCGGTCGGGGTTGCCGCGGTCCGGAAGCGGGCCTTCGGCCCATTCCGGGGGATCGGGTGGTTCTGATGGACGAGGCCGTCGATCGCCTGAACAAGGAATCAACCCGCCGGCGGTGTCCCCTTTTCCGTTTCAGCCCATGAGCCGGGGCAGGAAGAGGGCGATTTCCGGGAAGGGGATCAGAATCAGAGCGAGGAAGATGATGGCGAGCAAAAGCGGAATGACCCCCCTGAAGATGACATGGAGGGGTACGTCCCGGGCCACACCGCTCACCACGTAGACGTTCACGCCCACAGGGGGGGTGAGCACACCCATCTGGGTGACGAGGACGATGATGACGCCGAACCAGATGGGGTCGTAACCCATCTGGAGGACCACCGGGTAGAAAATGGGCACCGTGAGCATGATGAGGGCCAGCGCATCGAGAAAGCATCCGCCGATGAGATAGATGAGGATGATCACAATCATGACGGCGTGGGACGGCCAGTGGAGATCGGCGATCCATGCCGCGATGTCGAAAGGGATCCGTGTGATGGCGAGGAAGTGTCCGAAGATGGTGGCCCCGGCGACGATGACGAGAATCATGCAGGAAATGCGGGTTGTCTCCATCAGGGACTGGACGAAACCCTGCCAGGAGAGGTTACGACCCGCGAGGGCGAGGACGAGTGTGGCAAAGGCGCCCACCGCCGCCGCCTCGGTGGGTGTGAAGAACCCCACGAACATCCCGCCGATGACCGCAAAGAAAATGATCAGCGTTTCGACAACCCCGATCAGGGCGAGAAATTTTTCTCGGAGTGTTGTTTTCGGTCCCCTCGGCCCGAGATCGGGTTTGAGGTAGGTCCAGATCCATATGGTGACGCAGAACAGGAAGGACAGCAAAATCCCGGGGATGATCCCGGAGATGAAGAGTTTGCCGATGGACTGCTCCGTCAGGATGCCGTACACGATGAAAATGACGCTCGGCGGGATGAGAATCCCCAGGCTTCCCCCGGCGGCGATGACGCCCGTGGCGAGTTCGGGCCTGTAGTTGTATTTCTTCATCTCGGGAAGGGCCACCGATGCCATCGTCGCCGCCGTGGCGTTGGTGGAGCCGCAGATGGCGGCGAAGCCCGCGCAGGCCCCGATGGTCGCCATGGCCAGCCCGCCCCGCCAGTGCCCCATGATTCTGTAGGCGGCGTGGAAGAGGCGCCCGCTGATCCCCGCGTGAAAGGCCAGTTGTCCCATGAAGACAAAGAGGGGGATGACGGTGAGGTTGTAGGAGCCGAAGGACGAAAAGATGTCGTTCACGGCCATGCCGGTTGACGCGTCGAAGCTGACGAGGTACGCAAACCCGGCGAAGCCCACGATGGCCATCGTGAAGCCCACGGGCATCCGGAGAAACATGAGCCCGATCAGTATGCAGATCCCGAGAAAGCCGGCCGTCGTCGGGCTCATTTGACCACCCGTTTCAGCGACACAAGGAAATCTCTCAGGAGGATCAGGCAAAGAAGGGCGCAGCCGGCGGCGATGCCGTAGAGAATCGGGTGGATCGGAAGCTCGAGTGTCAGGGAAACCTCTCCCGAGTTCCTGATCTCCGAGGCGGCGTTCATCCCCCCGAAGGCGATGACAGCGAAGAAAGCGGCTCCCACGAGTTCGTTGATCGCGTCGAAAAAAGCCTGTACCCGTTTCGGTAAAAGCAGTATCAGGACATCAACGGTGATGTGACCCTTCTCGGATGCCGTGTAGGCAAGCGAGAAGGCAATGATCGCGGCACCGAGGAAGCCGACCATTTCGTACGTGCCGGGGATGGGCATCCGGAAAAGACGAAGCACCACATCCGCCACGGTGAGAAGCATCATGGCCACAATCGCCGCGGCCGCCGCCCAGTTGAGCCGGGCGGCGGCCGTATCCATCCATCCCCCCAGACGACGCATCCTTTCTCTCCCCGCCCTGTCGAGCTGTTCGGCGCGGCCCTATGACCGGGACCGCGCCGGGCACCCGGGCTATTTCTTTTTCTTGCTTTGCTTGGCGATGAGAGCCTCGGCGGTTTTCACGGCTTTTTTCGCCGGGAGGTTTTTGGCTTCCGTATCCTTGATATATTCGTCGATCGCCGGTCGAACGGCCTTCTTCCAGCGGGCGGCTTCCTGCGAGGGGAGCTCGATGATCTGGTTCCCCAGGCTCAGCGTAAAGGCCCGGCCCTCGGCGTCAGAGGTGTCCCAGGCTTTTCCGTGGACATCGATCCATTCCTTGCTCACGTCTTCAAAGATTTTCTGTGTGTCCTTCGAGAGCGCGTTCCACTTCTTCAGGTTCATGACCACGAAGAAGGCGGTCGTGTAGCCGATGTTCTTGCAATCCGTGGTGTATTTGATGACCTCGGCCTGTTTCCATCCTTTCAAGACCTCGATGGGACCGATGGTACCCTCGACCACCCCTTTCTGCAGGGACTCGTAGGTGCTCCCCTGGGGCATGGCGACCGGGACGCCGCCAAGGCCCTCCACGACCTTGTTACTGAAACCCGTCGAACGGATCTTCATGCCCTTGATATCCTCCATGGTTCGTACGGGTTTCTTGGTGTGGAGCAGCCCCGGGCCGTGGGCGTGGAGGTAGAGGACCTTCACTTCGGATAGGGCCTTCGGTTTCATGGCTGTCAGGAAGTCATTCGCCACCCGGGTGGCCGCAGTGCCACTGGGGTATCCCAGGGGGAGATCCAGGGCTTCCATGACGGGAAAACGGCCCCGGGTGTAGGCAAAGGCGGACATGCCGATGTCGGAAATTCCCTTCAGGACACCGTCATAGCACTGATCCGCGGGCGTGAGCGTCCCGCCCGGGAACAGGGTGATTTTAACCTGACCGTTTGTCCGTTTTTCGATTTCCTTGGCCCAGGATTCTGCCGCCTTGGCCTGAACGTGTGTGGGGGGGAAGAAGATGCTGTAGGTCAACTTTGTTTCACTCGCGGCGGGGCCGATGCCGATGAAAAGAAAAATCGCCGCGGTGAGGACCGCCGTGATCGTTATAAATCTTGCGCTTTTCATATGTCCTCCTTTTTTCTGAATGGGCTCTGTCTTCTTCATCATGGTAAACACATTCATCGAACTCAGGTCACGATCAATCTTTTTTTGTGGTGAAAAGAGAGACGGAAACGATGCGGATTTGCGGGGAAGCCTGCTTGCCCACCCTGGGGATGGACAGCAGGCATCAATACATGTAGGTCTTCAGGGTGGTTCGAAGGTCCGAAATCAGGAAATCCTTCTCATGCATGGCCTTGACTCGCTCTCATGCGTTTGGGATCAACAGGGATGTTGATTATTTTATTTACTCCGGCCTGTCAAGCTGATTTTGCCGTGCCGAATGGATTCTCCGATGCGCGGCGACAGGTCCTCTATTCCGGGGGACCCTTCATCTTTTCAAGCTCTTCGCGGTACCGCTCCGCCTCGGCCTTCGCCTTTTCGAGCTCGGTCCGGGTCTTGTCCAGCTCCTCTTTTTCCCTTTCCTGACTTTCGCGGATCTTTTCCCTCATTTCATCGATACCGACGTAGACGGCGAGCGCCCCGCCCAGAAGGAGGAGAATAGGGATTCCGCCCTTGAGCAGGACGAAAAAGTCGCGCCACCAGATGATCAGACCGATCAGTCCGAAGAGAACCGCCACACCACCGCCGATCAAAACGGACATAAATCGCACCTCCTTCTTTGAGAGCGTTCATCGGTTGAGGGGATAATTCGCCACGTACCTAACACAAAAAGTCGAGGGTGGCAAGATGAAAATCGAGGAAAATAATCCTTGATAAATGAAAATTCTTGAAATAATATGCGCAGTTACTGCGAGTAGACGGTGTGGTGTCCGGTGGTCGAAGCCGTCGACGGGATCGCATCCCGTGAACCTGAAAGGATTCTCATCCACAGGAGGTGTGTAAATCGTGCCATGGTAGAGCCTGATTTCAAGAAAGGCGGGGGCCTTGTCCCTGTCATCGTCCAGGATTACAAGACAAGGGATGTGCTGATGCTCGCCTACATCAACATCGAAGCCTGGAAAAGGACACTCGATACGGGAAAGGCCACCTACTGGAGCCGTTCCAGAAACACCCTGTGGGTGAAGGGGGAGACATCCGGTCATTTCCAGATCATCCGGGAAATCCGTGTGGACTGCGATGACGACACGGTGCTCTTCATGGTGGAACAGTTGGGCGATGTCGCCTGTCACAGGGGCTACCGGAGCTGTTTCTTTCGAAAGATAACGGACGACGGGGTGGAGATCATCGGGAAGCCAGTGAAAAATCCGGAGGACATCTACAAATGAAACAGCTGAGGTTGGGCATACCGAAGGGGAGCCTCGAAGCCTATACGGTGGACCTGTTCAAGAAAGCCGGGTGGCGGATCACCTATGATCATCGAAGTTATTTCCCCGATGTCGACGACGATGAACTCTCCTGCACCCTCGTGAGGGCTCAGGAAATGTCCCGTTACGTGGAGTCGGGGACACTGGACCTGGGGCTTACGGGTCGGGACTGGATCCTGGAAAACGGCTCCGACATCGTAGTGGTGCAGGATCTGGTCTATTCCAAGGTCCTGGCGAAACAGGCCCGCTGGGTTCTCGTCGTGCGCGAGGATTCCCCCATTCGCGCAATCGGGGATCTCCAGGGGAAAAAAATCTCCACGGAGCTCGTGAATTTCACGAAGCAATATTTCCGCGAGCGGAAGATCGACGTCCACGTCGAGTTTTCCTGGGGGGCGACGGAGGCCAAGGTCGTCGAGGGCCTCGTGGACGCCATCGTGGAGGTGACGGAAACGGGGAGCACCATACGGGCGAACAAGCTCCGGATCGTGCAGGAGCTCATGAAGACGAACACCCAGCTCATCGCCGGCAGGGAAGCCTGGGCCGACCCCTGGAAAAAACGAAAGATCGAGCAGATCCGGACCCTGCTCGTCGGTTCCCTCCAGGCGATGGGGAAGGTTGTGCTCAAGATGAACGTCTCCAAGGACAACCTGGGCAGGGTCATCCTGCTTCTGCCCTCCCTGAAAGCGCCCACGATATCGGGTCTCTTCAACGAAGAGTGGTATGCCATCGAGACGGTCGTCGACAGCGGCATCGTCCGGGATCTCATCCCTCTCCTTCAGGAGGCCGGTGCCGAGGGCATCATCGAGTACTCGCTGAACAAGGTCATCTGAAAGGGATAAGGAAATGGCCAGGCGGAAGGCAAAGATCGTCAGGAAGACTGCGGAAACCGATGTGACCATCGAGATGAATCTGGACGGCACGGGGAAGGGAGAAGTCTCAACGACCATTCCCTTTCTGGATCACATGCTGAACCTCCTGTCCCGTCACGGTTTTTTTGACCTGAAGGTCAGAAGCCGGGGGGACACGGAGGTCGATTATCATCACCTGGTGGAGGATATCGGAAT
The DNA here is from genome assembly GCA_035450185.1 of Syntrophales bacterium. Lineage (GTDB taxonomy): Bacteria > Desulfobacterota > Syntrophia > Syntrophales > UBA2192 > JAPLJU01. The sequence goes on from DAOTMG010000015.1 coordinate 27,575, forward strand.
CTGCCTGGGGTCGGCGATCCGGGAGGCTCTCGGCCGGAAGGAGAAGATCAACCGCTACGGCTCCGCGACGGTCCCCATGGACGAAAGCCTCTGCGCCGTGAGCCTCGACATCTCCGGGAGACCTTACCTCGTCTTCAAGGTCAATTTCGGCGTGAAGAAAATCAGGGATTTCGACCCGGCCCTTTTGAAGGATTTCTTCAAATCACTGACAGACCACAGCGGAATGACCTTGCACGTACAGGTCATGTATGGTAGAGATAACCACCATATTGCGGAGTCCGTTTTCAAGGCCTTTGCTCGTGCGTTGAGCGAGGCTGTGGCCCTCAACCCGAGGGTGACGGGGGTGCTCTCGACCAAGGGGAGCCTCTGAACGGACGTTCAAGATCTCGATCATGAACGCCCGGCCGTTGATCGTCGGCCGGACGATTAGAGGAGAGAGGACCCCTTCTGCCCTTCGATGCGGACGGGGTTTCTCCTTTCTCGACGGATCGCGGCGGTGTGGATCTCGCCGGGGAGGTGGTCCATCATTCCGGGCAATAGGATTGTTCATTTCGGCCTCTTCCTGTGTCTGCTGTTTGCCCTGACGGGGTGCGCAGCGGATCAGGAACGGGTGCGGTCGTCCGCCGACGCGGGGCAGACGGGTTTCAAGAGGATCGCCGTTGTCCCTTTCCAGCGACTGCTGCCGGACGACTCGGGCGGCCGGGCGGTTCGCTGCCCCCTCTGCGGTACCATGTACCCGTCCTGTGAACTTCCGGTGAATGCCGAGATGATCGTCCAGGACGTCTTCCTGGAGAAATTCAGTGCCCGCAAACAGTGGACGCTCATCCCTGCCGATCGAACAGCGGCGGTCTATGCCCGGGTTTCGGCCCAGGACCTGAAGGATACAGCGGCGGAAGAACTGCAAAAGGTCGGGAAGGAACTGGAAGCCGACGGGGTGGTGATCGGGTATGTGTCCTGTTTCCGGGAGCGGAGAGGTTACGCCTTTTCGGCGGAACGACCCGCCTCGGTCACGTTCGGTCTCTACCTGGTCCGGGTGAGCGACGGTTCCCTGGTCTGGGGAAGGATATTCGACAGGACCCAGCAGTCACTGACGGAAAATCTTTTTCAGGCGACCTTTTTCAAGAGACCCAAGTGGCTCACAGCAAGAGAACTGTCAGAAGACGGGGTCGATGAACTCCTCGCCTCCTTTCCCGGCTCACGCTGAGGATGTCGCGGTACCGGAGGGACTGAGTCGGCGCGACGGTTCATCGTTCCGGACCTTCTCGGGGAACCCATCATTTGATCATCATACCGGCAGTGGACATCAAGGAAGGGAAATGCGTCCGTCTCCTCCAGGGGGACTTCGAAAGGGTCACCGTGTATTCGGCCTCCCCCGTGGAGACGGCCCTGCGGTGGCAGGAAAAGGGTGCCGAACGAATCCACATCGTGGATCTGGACGGATCGCGGTCGGGTAGTCCCGTGAACAGCCCGGTCATTGAGGCCCTTGCCGGAGCCGTGCGCGTTCCGGTCCAGGTGGGCGGCGGGATCCGGGACATGAAGACCGTCGAGGCGTATCTGAAACTGGGGGTGTCCCGGGTGATCCTCGGGACGGCGGCGCTTCGCGATCGAACCTTTGTCGAAGCGGCCTGCCGGACATTCCCCGGCAGGATCATTCTCGGGCTCGATGCCCGGGACGGGAAAGCCGCCGTCCAGGGGTGGACGGAGGACACGGAATCGTCGGTTCTGGACATCGCGAGAAGTTATGAGGGCGCGGGAGCCGACGCGATCGTTTACACGGACATTCGGAGAGACGGGATGGAAACGGGTGTCAACGTGGAAGCGACGGCCGCTCTTGCCCGTTCGGTCCGCATCCCGGTGATCGCCTCGGGAGGCGTCGCCGGCATCGCCGATGTCAAGAAACTCCTCGCCGCGGAGAAAGACGGGATCATCGGAGTGATTATCGGGAAGGCCCTCTATACGGGGGCGCTGTCCCTCGAAGAGGCCATCGGCACAGCCCGGTCCTCCCGTGCGGCGTAACGGTCAACGGTGACAAGGAGGGTGGAGATGAAGGACTGCATCTTCTGCAAGATCGTCCGGGGGGAAATCCCCTGCAGCAAAGTCCTCGAAACGGAAAGGATCCTGGCGTTCAACGACATCCATCCGGTGGCGCCTGTCCATGCCCTGATCGTTCCGAAGGAACACATCCCGACGTTCATGGATCTTCCGGAGGACAAGATGGACATCCTCGTGGAGATGCACCGGGCCGCGCAAAGAATCGCCCGGGAGAAGGGCATCGCCGAGAAGGGGTTCCGGGTCACCGTCAATGTGAATCCCGACGGCGGACAGCTCATTTTTCATCTTCACATGCACGTCTTCGGTGGGAGGAAACTCACCGACGCCATGGGCTGATCCACCGATGCGTTCCCGCCGGACCCCGCCTTGAACGGGTCGGCGTGAAACGCAGGGTCATGCACCGATATCCATTCCATAACACGCTTCAGGAGGCGGCAATGAAGAAGCAGGATAGACTGGTGATCTGGTTTGACGACATCAAACTGACGGACATTCTGGAGGTGGGCGGCAAGAACGCCTCTCTGGGGGAAATGAGAAGGAATCTGATCTCCAGGGGGGTGGACATCCCCGACGGGTACGCCGTGACGGCCAACGCCTATCGTTATCTCCTGGAATCGGCGGGTATTCAGAACGAGATGAAAAAGACCCTTTCCGATCTGGACACCCACGACATCGAAAACCTGAAAGAGCGGGGGGCTAAGATCCGCTCGCTCATCTACAACGCGAGGCTGCCCGAAGATCTCCGGCAGGCCATCGTGGAGGCCTACGGGAAACTCTGCGACGAATACGGGCCGAATACCGACGTGGCCGTCCGAAGCTCCGCGACGGCCGAGGATCTACCGGACGCGAGTTTCGCCGGTCAGCAGGAAACGTTTTTGAACGTGCGGGGGGAGGAGGCGCTTATCGACGCCTGCAAGCGATGTTTTGCCTCCCTCTTCACCGATCGGGCCATCTCCTACCGCGTGGACAAGGGTTTTGACCATGAATCGGTCTTCCTGTCCATCGGCGTCCAGAAGATGGTCCGGTCCGACCTGGCCTGTTCCGGCGTGATCTTCTCCATCGATACCGAAACGGGTTTCAAGAATGCCGTCCTGATCACGGGTTCCTACGGCCTCGGTGAGACCGTTGTCCAGGGGACCGTGAACCCCGACGAGTTCTACGTTTTCAAACCCACCCTGCAAAAGAAATACCGGCCGATCATCCAGAAAAAACTGGGTACCAAGGAGGTGAAAATGATCTACGGCGTCGGTGACGGTCACGAGGCGACAAAACTGGTGCCCGTGGCGGAGGAGGACAGGAACCTCTTCTGTCTCACCGATGACGAAATCCTGACCCTGGCGCGCTGGGCCATGGTCATCGAGGATCACTATTCGAAAGAGGCCGGGTTTTTCAAGCCCATGGACATCGAGTGGGGGAAGGACGGGCAGACGGGTCAGCTCTTCATCCTCCAGGCGAGACCCGAGACGGTCCAGTCCCAGAAGGACATGACCGTTCTGGAAAACTACGTGCTTCTCGAGAAAAAGAAGCCTCTCGTTTCGGGAACCAGCGTCGGCGCCAAGATCGGTGTCGGCCCCGTGAAGGTTATCGGGAGCGTGGATCAGATCAAGACCTTCAAACGCGGGGAGGTCCTTGTGACGGACATGACGGACCCGGACTGGGAGCCGATTATGAAGATGGCCGCGGCCATCGTGACGAACAAGGGGGGGCGCACCTGTCACGCGGCCATCGTCAGCCGCGAGCTCGGCGTGCCCTGCATCGTCGGCACCGAAAGGGGAACGGAAGCCCTTGCACACGTCCAGGAGGCCACCGTCTCCTGCGCCGAAGGCGAGGTGGGAAATGTCTACGAGGGCATCCTGAAGTATGACGTCCAGAGGGTGAGCCTCAAGAACATGGCACGGCCGAAGACCCAGATCATGATGAATGTGGGCAACCCCGAGATCGCCTTTGACCTGGCGGCCATTCCCAACGACGGGGTGGGGCTCGCGAGGCTCGAGTTCATCATCAACAACTACATCCGCATACACCCCATGGCGCTGATCCAGTTTGACCGTGTGACGGACCTGAAGGTCCGGGCGGAGATCGAAACCCTGACGAGAGGTTACGTGAACAAGGCCGACTTTTTCGTGGACCGGCTCGCCCAGGGGGTAGCCAAGATCGCCGCGGCTTTCTACCCCAACGACGTCATCGTCCGTATGAGCGACTTCAAGAGCAATGAGTATGCGAACCTGATCGGCGGCTCCTACTTCGAACCGATGGAGGAAAACCCCATGATCGGTTTCCGGGGGGCCTCCCGTTATTACGATGACCGCTACCGGGACGGTTTCGCCCTGGAGTGCCAGGCCATGCGAAAGGTCCGCAACGAGATGGGTCTCACCAACGTGAAACTCATGATTCCTTTCTGCCGTACCGTGGAGGAGGGAAGACGGGTGGTCGCGGTCATGAAGAAAAACAAACTCGTCCAGGGAGAAAACGGGCTGGAGATCTACATGATGGTCGAGATCCCGAGCAATGTCGTAATGATCGAGGAGTTCGGGAAGGTCTTCGACGGTTTCTCCATCGGGTCCAATGACCTCACACAGCTCACCCTCGGCCTCGATCGCGACTCCGCCCAGGTGGCCCATATCTTCGACGAGAGGGATCATGCGGTCATGTCTCTCGTGCGGGACGCTATCACCAAGGCGAGGAAGATGAAGAAGAAGATCGGGATCTGCGGTCAGGCGCCGAGTGACTACCCCGAGTTCGCGCGCTTTCTCGTCGCCACGGGCATCAACAGCATGTCCCTGAATTCCGACACGGTGATCAAGACGACTCTCGACATCCTGAAAACGGAGAGGAGCCTTCTCAAACCGTCAAAGGTCTCGGCGAAAAAGACCGTGAAAAAGGAGGTCGCCAAAAAGGTCCGGATCGGGAAAGCGGCAAAGAAGCTTCAGAAGAAAGCCGGGAAAAAAGCGGCCAAGTCGGCCAAAGGGAAGGCGGCAAAGAAAACCGCCCGCAAAGCCTCCCGGAAGCCGGCGAAAAAGAAGTGACCGGACGTCTCAACGGATTTCCAGCCCCCGGTAATAATATTTGAGGATGTCCCTGTAGGAATATCCGGATCTCGACATGACTTGGGCTCCCCACTGGCTCATGCCGACGCCGTGGCCGGAGCCCTTTCCTTCGAAGCGGACACCCTTGCCGTCGCGCCGTGCGGTGAAGAAGGTGCTCTTGAGACGCTGAGGGTCCGTGTGAATCCTGAAGAGGTTGGCATTCAACACCTTTTCCCCCGCGCTCCCGGCGATTCTCACCCTTTTGACCCTCCCGGACGAGCTGGTGTCGAGAGGCTCCACGCCCGAGAGCATCCCCACTGTCACGCCGTTGCGGCCGAGAGCCCCCTGGAGATCTTCGAGGCTGAAGTAGGAGGACCAGTAAGTGTTCGGGGCCTGGAGGCTGAAGGGATCCTGAACGGTTTTCAGATAAGGGATATCGACGAGCCACACATTCTTCGCGTCTTCCGTGACGCCGCCGCTGTTGGAGTGGAAGTAGGGAAGGGCGACCCGGCCTTCGTGCATCAGGATCCGCCCCCGGGTCTCGGCGACGGCCCGGTTGGAGGCCGGCCGTTCGTCGTCGCTTCCGCCGTAGACCTGGGATGAGGTGGTATTGCAGGTGTCATAATCCTTCATGCGGTTTCTTTCCATCTGGTAGATCGCGTAGGTTCTCGACACGACGGCCTGGGCCTTCAGGGCCTCCGGGGGCCAGCCCGGGGGCATTTCCCGCGGCACGACACCGCAGAGATAGGACTCCAGATCGAGGGTGTTGATGGCGTGAAGCTTCCCGTTGACGTTTTTCTTGATATGAAGCCGGCCCCGGTAGTTCCGGTTGTCGAGCTTGAACGTGCCTTTTTTCCCGGGGACAATGATCAGTTCATCGGCCGTGAGGGGTGTCCCGTTGAAAGTCAGCCGCTGATCGGCGACCCGGATGGCGGCAGGGTGACCCGACGGTACCCTGAAGAGGGTTCGCCCCGCGGCTGTTGTGACCACAAAACCGGAAGCAGCCCTCAAGTTCAGCTCAGAGCGGTTTTCCGCGAGGAGAACGCGGATCTCCGCGTCTGCCGGTTTGACGGCGGGAGCCTTGACGGCCGGAGAGTCCTTCCGGTGCGGGGGGTGTTCGCAGGCATCGGCCATGAACTGGGCCAATTCACGTTTCTCGCCGTGCGGGAATTTTTCGAGATAGGCCGTAAACTCCCCTTGCGCTTCCCGGTGCCGATCCCTTTCGTAGTAAAGCATTCCCGAGTAGAAGTAAGCATCCTGCAAAGCGGGGCTTGAGGCGTATTTCTCCTTGACCAGGTTCAACATCCGGACCGCCGACTCGGCATCGTTCAGATACAGTCCGTAGATTTCCCCCATCCGGACCAGCGCTGTTGCCTGGAGGTCCCGCGATGATGCGTGAAAAGCCACCTCCCGGTAAGCGCCGACGGCTTCCAGGTAGAGGCCTCGTTTGAAGTAATGTTCGGCATCGGAAAGCGTCCGATCACCGTCGTAGGCAAACCCCGCCGGGGCGACCCACGAAAGACCGTGCGCCAGAAACAGACAGGCGATCAGGGGGAGAACGAAAAGCGTATTGAGGTGTCGTTCTTTCATCGGGATGGTCGTTGCCCCTGTCCCGGGGCTCGAAACAAAACAAGGGCGTGAACGTCACGCCCCCTCATGAGGCCGGTGGATTTTGAAAGTGTCGGAGTAGATCGTAAGCCGAGTCCTGTTTCTCCCGCCGGTCGCCCGTCGGAAGACGGTGATCATGAATCTGGGACAACAGTTGCCTGTTGCCTCAAGCGACCTTACCCGAGAACCTCGAGCGGGCCACTCTTCGCGTTCTCCTATTTGGTCTTGCTCCGGATGGGGTTTGCCGTGCCTCCCCGGTCACCCGGAGAGCGGTGAGCTCTTACCTCGCCTTTTCACCCTTACCCCTCGACGGGCGAGGGGCGGTATGTTTTCTGTGGCACTTTCCTTGGGGTCACCCCCAGTCGCCGTTAGCGACCATCCTGCCCTGTGGAGCTCGGACTTTCCTCCGGCGCCCTTTCGCGTTGGGGCCGGCGATCACCTGATCAACTCCGGCACTTGTCAAAGCCTGGCAAAATGTCAAAGACCCCGGGGCCCGCGGCCTCGCGGATTCAAAGGGCTTCGTCGATCGCCTCGTTGGCGAGCGCGTCGGCCTTTTTGTTTTCGGACCGGTCTATATGCCGGATTGTATAGGACTCCAGGGAGGAAAGCAAGTCCCGGACCTTTCCCATGAGGGGTTTGAGATTGTCGTGCTTCACCCGGTAGTGTCCCTCGATCTGCCTGACCAGGAGCTCCGAGTCGAGAAAGATGTGCAGCCTCTTCGGTTTTCTCGCAGCGGCCGCTTCGAGACCCAGGATGAGTGCCTTGTATTCGGCGATGTTGTTCGTGCAGAGGCCGAGAAACTTCTTCAGAGAGCAGATGACGCGGCCCTTCGGGTCGATGAGGACGGCTCCGGCACCCCCCACACCGGGGTTGCCGCGGCAGGCGCCGTCGGTGTAGAGCAGGAGGGACCTATGTTCCATTGGCATTCTTCTCGTCCCAGTAGATGATCCGGTTACAGTTGGGGCAGGAAAGGATGTGGTCCGATTTCAACAGTTCATTGTACATCTGGGGCGGGATGTTCAGATGACAGCCGCTGCACACCCCTTTGAGGACGGCCACCACGGCCAGCCCGTTTTTCCTCTTTTTGATGATTTCGTATTTCTTCATGAGATCGCGCTCGATGTCGCCGCTCAGACCCTGGAGGTTTTTCTGGCATGCGAAGATCTCCTCGTCAAGGGAATGGAGTTCTTCTTCCGTTTTCTTTTTTGCTTCTTCGTATTTCAAGCGCGCTCCCTGCAGCGTCTTTTCCTGTTGCTGGAGCTCTCTCCTGAAGGCATCCATTTTTTCGAGAAGTGAGAGGATCTCGTCCTCGATTTCGCTGTTCCTCTGTTCGATCGTCTCAATCTCCTTGAGCATGGCCTGGTATTCTTTGTTGGTCTTGACGTCCAGGAGCCGGTCCTTTGTCTTCCGGAGCCGATCGACACCCTCCCGGTACTCGTTTTCCTTGTCCCGGTGGGTTTTAACGGAGGCCTCATAGGCCTGTTTGGCCTCTTCGACGCGCCGATGGACCGCCTGGAAGGCCTCCTCTTGACCCGAAAGTTCATCGGGTAGTCCTTTTTTCCTGACACCCAGCCTGCGAATTTCAGAGTCGAGCCTCTGGAGTTCCACAAGCAATGAAATTTGTCTTTTCAAAGCAACCCTCCATGAACGTTTAGAGAATAAAAAAAATGCACCGATTGGTGCATTTTTTTTAAGAGAGAGACTTGTCCCTCGAGTATCCCGATGTTTCCGTTGATGTTTTGAGACTCATGATGACGGACCGGCCCCTAAAAATTGGTGGGCCCACCTGGGTTCGAACCAGGGACCTACCGGTTATGAGCCGGTGGCTCTGCCAATTGAGCTATGGGCCCTGTTTTAAAAGCTCAAAGTCTTTAGAAATCAATGCTTTAAGCTGTAACATTTATATGCATTGATTTCCTTTGTCAAGTTTTTTATTTGGCCACGCTCTTGAGTTCCCGCCGCCGTGTAGGGCTCCGGAGTTTCTTCAGGACGTTTTCCTCGATCTGTCGGGCCCGTTCCACGGTGCCGTCGAACTCCAGCAGCGATTCCTCGGCGAGGAAATCCACGCGCTCGCCGATCCCGAAGCGCATGCGAAGCACCTTTTCTTCTCTCGGCGTCAGCGTGGAGAGGATCTTTCTCGTCTGTTCCGCCAGGTCCATGCTGATGGCCGCCTCCGAAGGGGAGATGATCTTTTTGTCCTCGATAAAATCCCCGAGGTGGCTGTCTTCTTCCTCGCCGATGGGTGTTTCCAGCGAGATGGGCTCCTTGGCGATCTTGAGTACCTTTCGAACTTTCTCCAGCGGGAACTCCATCTTTGCCGCAATTTCCTCCGGCGTGGGTTCCCGGCCGAGTTCCTGCACCAGGTAGCGCGAGGTCCGGATCAGCTTGTTGATGGTTTCGATCATGTGAACCGGGATCCGGATCGTCCTGGCCTGATCGGCGATCGCCCGGGTGATGGCCTGTCGGATCCACCAGGTGGCGTAGGTGGAGAATTTATAGCCCCGCTGGTACTCGAACTTGTCAACCGCCTTCATGAGGCCGATGTTCCCCTCCTGGATCAGGTCCAGGAACTGGAGACCCCGGTTGGTGTACTTCTTGGCGATGCTCACCACGAGGCGAAGATTGGCCTCCACCAGCTTCCGCTTGGCCTGATTGGCCTTCCGCTCACCCTCCTCGATGATGTTGACGGCTTTCCGGAGGTTCTGAACGGGTAACCCCGTTTCGTCCTGCACCCGCCGGCAGACCTTTCGCGCCTCTTTCAGGCGTTCTTCGTAATTCCTGAGCCGGTTCACAGAGATGCCCGTTTTACGGACGACGGCCCTTTCATCGGCCTTGCTCCTCCTCGCCTGAGCGAAATATTTCTCCAGATCCTTGATCGGTATACCGCCGGTGCGCTTCCTGACCATGTTGATCGAACTCTCGGCCTTCCCGGCCTCCGTCAGGAGGTCCTTGAGCTTCTGGACCATGCGGTTGGAGCGCTTCTTGCTGAACTTGATCTCCTTGCAGAGCCCGATGACCGTTTCGGTGTTCCTGGTCATCTTGACCGCGATCTCCCGCTTGCGCTTTTCGCTCAGTTTCTTGTCCTTCAGGGTGTTGCGGGCCCGTTCGTTTTGCCGTTCGAGCTGCGTGATCCTGTCGATGATCTTCGACACCCGTTCGCTGTGGATGTCTTCCTCCACGAAACCGTCCTCGTCTTCCAGGCTGTCCACGACGGTCTTGATCCGCAGGTCCCCGCTCTTGAGTTCCTGACCCATCCGGATGATGTCCTTCGTCGTGCACTGAATGCTGAAGACGGCATCCTGTATTTCCTTTTCTCCCTCCTCGATCTTCTTGGCGATTTCCACTTCCTCTTCCCGGTTCAGGAGAGAGACCAGCCCCATCTCCCGCAGGTACATCTTCACCGGATCGCCGGTCTTGCTGACGATCGGCAGCAGCGCAAGCAGTTCCTCCTCTTCTTCCTCCTTCGCTTCCGCAATCTCGTCCACGGCCTTCTTGAGGACGATCTTGTCGCCCTTGTCCGTGTCGATGATGTCGATGTTCTTCTCGCCGAAGAGCGTGAAGATCTCTTCGATCTGGTCCGAGGAGACGATCTCGGAGGGGAGCATCTCGTTTACGTCGTCATAGGTCAGGAAACCCTTCTCCTGACCGAGAGTAATGAGTTTCTTCACCTCGTCGGACTGAATATCCTTGGACACTTTCTCCTCGCCGTGCTGCATTCCTTCCTTATATCGCCTTTTGCTCATTCAGAAGCCTCTCTTTCTCCTTCAGGAGCTGACTGCACAATTCCGCGTCACCCCGTTCCTGAGCCCGGATAAGTTTTGTTTTCAATTCCTTGTGTTTTTCCCTGTACCAGCGGGTCTTCACCTTCTTGACGGCGTCCAGAAAAACCCGCTCTGAAATTTTTTCATCGGCGGGCTTGTCCGCCAGGGCGCACTCCAGAAGCTTTCTCTTCAAGGTCCCGTTGTCAAGGCCTTCAAAGAAGTCGGCTACAAGGACCTCTTTCCCCGACCGTCTCGACGCCTCCAGAGACCGGCCGAGCGCTCTCAGAACCCCGCTGGAGAAAAAATCCAGAAGTCCCTGCTCCCGGGCCACGTCGATCCTGGCCGGTTTTTCCGCCATCATGCAGATGAGGCTGAGTTCGACGGGGTCGACGGACACCGGCTCTTCCCGGCGGGGGTGAACGCTCACGGCCGGCTCTTCGCCGACCTTCAAGGCCTTCCCGACTTCCTTTTTCAGAAGGATCTGGTCGATCTGGAGCCTCTCGGACACCCGCTTGATGAAGAGGTTTCTCACAACGGGGTCACCGATCTGCGCCATGAAGGGGATCGCCTCACGCAGGGATGCGAGGTTCTCCTCCAGGGTTTTCTTGATGCCGATCATTTCATCGATGTAATAGTCGACGGCGGACCGGGCGGCTGATAACACCCCCTCCAGGGCCTTCGGGCCCGAGGACCGGATGAAGGAGTCGGGATCCCGGCCCTCCGGTAGAACGACGACGCGGGCGTGAATGTTTCTGCTCAGGAAAAGGCTGATGCTTCTCTCCAGGGCCCCTTTGCCCCCCGGATCCGGGTCGAACAGCGCGAACACGTTTTTCGTGTAACGCTTGATCAGGTCGGCGTGATGGGCGGTCAGGGCCGTTCCCAGCGTCGCAACGACGTTTCGGATCCCCGCGTTCCAGAGGGAGAGAAAATCAAAATACCCTTCCACGACGATGACGCCGTCGGCCTTGCGGATTTCATCGCGGCTTCGATTCAGGCCGTACAGGTTGTTCCCCTTGACGTAGACGGGGGATTCCGGCGAGTTGAGGTACTTGGGTTCACCTTCCCCGATGACCCGGCCGCCGAAGCCGATCACTCTGCCCTGGATGTCCTCGATGGGAAAGATGAGCCGTCCCCTGAACCGGTCGTAATAGTCTCCCCGGTCTTTCGGAACGATGAGGCCCGCCTGCTCCACCAGCGGAAGGGAAACCCCCTGCCTCTGGAAAAAATCCCGAAGGTGCCGCCAGGCGAGCGGCGCATAACCGAGTCTGAACTCCCGCACGACCTCCTGCCGGATCCCTCTCTTCAGGAGGTATTCCCGGCCGCTCTTCCCCCCGTCGGAGGCAAGCTGTCGTGAAAAGTAATCCCTTGCCAGGGTGTTGATCCGGTAGAGCTCCTCCCTGAGACCCGCCCGCCGCCCTTCCGCTTCGTCGGAAAATGCCCTGGGGACGGGGATCCCCAGCTTGGCCGCCAGGTGTCTCACGGCCTCGGGGAAAGTCATGTTGTTGATCTTCATCAGGAAGGAGAAGACGTTGCCTCCCTGGCCGCATCCGAAACAGTAAAAGATCTGTTTTTCGGAATTGACCGTGAAGGAAGGGGTCTTTTCCTTGTGAAAAGGGCAGGAGCCGACGTGATTCCTTCCCGCCTTCTTCAGGACCACATATTCCGATATCAGTCCGACGATATCCGATCTTTGCCTGATTTCTTCAATCTTGCTTTCAGGGATGGAGCCCTTCAAGATCTTTTCCTTTGAGGGTCGGGGATAAACCCTCATCGCTCGGGAATCAGCCTGCAGGCCCGGGAACCCCGGAGGGTAGAAGAAGGTGACGACGTGCATGAAGACACCGGATCCTGAAGGCGGAGATCGTCTCTCGCCGGGGTCTCATCGCGTGAAAGGGCTCAGGAAGACAGTTTGGCCTTGACCAGATCGCTGACCATCTTGCCGTCGGCCTTTCCCGTGATGCGCGGCATCAGGACCTTCATGACCTTTCCCATGTCTTTCACGCTGGTGGCGCCTGCTTCAGCGATCGCCTTGGCAATCTCCGTCTCGACCTCTCCGGCGGACATCTGCTGAGGCATGAAGGCCTGAACCGTTCTGAGTTCCGCCTCTTCCTTTTCGACCAGGTCCTGACGGTTGCCGGCCTTGAACTGATCGATGGAGTCTTTACGCTGTTTCACGATCGTGGAAAGAACCTGAAGGATTTCAGTATCATTGAGCTCTCTCTTGGCGTCGATTTCCTTGTTGTGCAACGCCGTCTTGATCATGCGGATCGCTCCCAGTTTGATCGAATCCTTCGCCTTCGCCGCTGCGACCATTTCCGCGTCTATTTTTTTCTTCAGGGTCATGGCACCATCCATTCGATTGAAATGAAAGGGGTTTTTGATCCGTGCCCGCAGCTCATCCCTCAAATCCGGGATTAATATAAGTCTTCAACGGGCAATGTCAAAGTCTGTAAGGATACAAGTAAAAAGCATTTTGTCAATGAAAACTTTGAACTTTTCTGCGGGGTCCCGGGCAGCGCCGGAGTCCCGTGGAAGGGGGGGTAAGAAAAGGGCCGCTGCGTCCGGCGGCGGCCCTTCTGACATGCAAAATTCAGGCGTTCTTTACCTGTCCTCCTCGTCTTCGTCCTCGTCATACTGTATCTCTCCGGCAGCCCCCTCGGGCACCTCCGCAGAAATGGACCTGGAGATCCCCCGGGCCAGAAGAGCCGCAATACCGAACAGCAGGATCATGGAGGCGATGATGATGACGACAATCGCCGTTGTCCAGGACTTGACTTCCTTCTCGATCTTCTTGGAGGTGGCCGCGGCCATCTCGTTGAACTTTTCAACATCCACGCCCATTCCAATCCAGCCGAATCCGGCAGGTTTGGGATAATTCTTGGAGAAGTATTTGATGGGGGCGTAGGCCACGAATTTCGTGTGGCCCGCGAAGGTGTAAGACTTGATGCCCGATTTCCCCTCCGCGGCGTCCTTCGCGATCTCGGGGAGCTTCGGATCCATGAAGGCCAGCAGATTGAGATTGAGGACCTCTTCACCCCTTTTGATCAGTCCGTCCGCTGTCTCTTTCGTCAGGGGCGGTACGAGTCTGCCGCCGGGGAAGAGACCCCGGATGTGGTAGTCATTGGGGTGGGAAATGATGAATCCCTCGCTGTCGACCATGTACGCGTAGTTGCCCGTGGCCGCGTCGGCCTCAAAGACCCGCTCGGATTGCGTCGGGATGATGTGGTCCGTGAAAGCGGACAGGTGCCGGGCGTCCAGGGCCATGACCACGATGCCCGACATACCGCTCTTGTCGAAAACCGGTGTCGCAAAACGGACGATGCCGCTGAACCGCTTTCCTTTTTCAAACTCGGGCTTGCTGACGTACCATCCCTCGACGCGGGAGACGTAGACTTCACCTCTGTTCAGGGCGATGGTCCTGGCGAAGTAATCTTCCGATTTATAGAGGGTGTTTGCGGGGTTGCTCACGTTCGCGAGCTTGGACTTCGGCACGACCTCGCCGTTTCGGATCTTGATCGACTCGTTGCCCGATTTGTCCACCAGCGCCAGCTCGACATAGAGCGGCACTTCGACCTGCAGGATCTTGTTGTCCCGCTTGACCCAGATCCCTTTTGTTTTCTGGTTTGCAAAGGTTTTATACGCAGATTCCGTTGCCGGCAGGATGGTCGCGACGAGGATGTCGTTTTCCCTCTCTTTCAGGAAACTCGCCACCTCATCCGCCGTATTGATCGCACGGATCTTGATTTCTTCCTGGGATTTTTGGTCCAGAACGGTGACAGCACGTTCTCTCGCTGTATCCCCCACTTTGAAGATGCCATTGGCGATGAGAAAAGCCACTAACGACAGGGGAATGACGATAAGCAGGAAGAATACCCTTCCTACAGAGAAGAACTGCTTATCTTGTTTCGTCTCGGTCATTTTTTCCCCCTCATTGTGTTATTTTTTTGCGATGTGTTAACCCATGATCAGCGCGGTGAAGGGGTTCGCATAAAGAATAACAAGGGAGATAACGAGGGCGTAGATAACGCAGGACTCCGCCATTGCCATGCCGACGAGCATCGTGGTCATGATCTTGCCCTGCACGCCGGGGTTTCTGCCGACGGCCACACAGGCACCGTTTGCGGCTGTTCCGATTCCGAGACCCGCACCGAATGCACCGAGGCCAACGCTCAGCCCTGCGGCGATCATCCCGCCCACGGCAAAAATCACCTTCGTGTAGGACTCACCCGTGGGGAGGGTCTCAGCCGCGTAAACCACAGGGGATGTGAGCACTGCCACGGACATTGTTGTGAGTACGGTTAAAAGCTTAGTCACTAATTTCTTTAACATTTTCCTTCTCCTTTCAATCATGATTAAAATTGTGCCCTCCTTGGTAGCACAAATGCCGACCAAAGAAAAGGGGAAATATTTGCAAAACCCCTCCGGCAGGTGCAATCGGTATGCCACAGTTTTTTGGCGTCCAATGATAGAGATAAGCATCCGATAAATATAGCTTATAGAAGTTTTGTCCTTTTCATGCCGCTGTCACGGAGGCCCGATTATATTTAACGTTTCTTTCAATTTGTACTTTTGATTTAACGATTCGTTGAACGATTTAGATGATGATTTTTCTCTGAAAATCAGCTTCAAGGATTGCCGGTTCAGGGGATAAAAATTCGCATCATTTCAAAAATATTATGCTTTTTAGTGACGTTTATGATATGAGATTTCCCGGGGAGGGATTGCATTTGCCCCCGGTGCAGGATAGAGCATTGCAACAATTGTTTTTCATTGAAATATCTGTGTGAGAAAGCTATAGATTTTTAAAAATCCATGATGGTCCCCCGGGGGGGACGGATTTATTCTTCCTATCCAAGGAGTCCGTGCATGCAGGAGCTCTTGACTGCAGTGACCTACATCGTCATGTGGCTGATCTGTGACAAGGTACTTGGGATTCAGAGCGGTCTCTACAAGCTGATCATTTCTCTCGGGTCTGCCGTGGCGGTCTACGTGATCTGCGCCGTCGAGGAGCGAAGGATCCGGAAAAAGAAGGGCGAAAAGGAAGACGACACATGAACAAAAAAAGATCCGGGGGTTCAAAGAAAAAGGCCCTCAAGGATATGATGGTGATCGTTGAGAGCATTCTGGAGGCGTCTCCGATCCCGATGTTCGTCATCGACCGGGATCACCGGATCATCCTGTGGAACCGGGCCTGCGAGGAGCTGACGGGTTTCAAGGCGGGGGAGATGATCGGGACGGACCGGCAGTACCTGCCGTTTTACAAGGAGAAGCGCCCCGTGATCGCCGACCTCATCGTGGACGACGACGTGGCGGGCCTGGAGAAGTTTTACGGCAAGAAGCAGGTGCAGAAGTCATCGATCGTCGAGGGGGCCTACGAGGCGGGGGATTTTTATGAGAACCTCGGGGGGAAGCGGCGTCATCTGTATTTTCTGGCGGCGCCGATTTATGATGAGAAGGGGGAGATCATCGCCGCCGTCGAAACGCTTCAGGATGTCACCCGGGAGCGGGAGATGGAACTGTCCCTCAAGGAGTACGCCGAAACCCTCCGGGACGAACTCGACGAGAATATCACCCTGCGGAAAGACATCGAAAACATCTACAATTACCTCCAGTCCATCCTGGAGAGCTCCCCGGACCGGATTTTCGATCTGGGAAGCGACGGCGTCATCCGTTACGTGAGCCGCGATTTCGATACCGAAAAAATGAAGGGACGGCATTTTTCGGAGCTGATGAACCCGGAGCACCGGGCTTATCTCATGGAACGCTGGGAGGAGATCAAGCAGGGAGTCTACAAGCCCTTCGAGATTCAGGTGACGGCCAAGGACGGATCGAAGCGGGATCTGCTGATCACGGCGAGGATCATCAAGGGGACCGACCGGTTCATCCTGGTGCAGCGGGACATCACGGACTTCAAGAATCTTGAGGAGAAGTTCTACGAAAGCCAGAAGCTGGCCGCCGTGGGTCAGCTCTCGGCGGGCATCGCCCACGAGGTGAGAAACCCGCTCTCGTCGATCAAGATGTCCCTTCAGATCCTGGAAAAACGGATGAACCCCGAGGGCAACGACCTGAAGCGGTTCCGCATCGCCCAGAGGGAGGTCGAACACCTGGAAAAGCTCGTCAACGACATCCTGATCTTCGCGCGGCCCACGGAGCCGGAGATGACCCCGGGGGACATCAACCAGTTTCTGAAGTATTCGCTGAACCTGGCGGAAAAGGAAATCGCCGAGAAAAAAATCCGGGTCGAAAACCGGTTCGACGACAAGATACCCCTTCTGCCCTTTGATGCGGCGATGCTCAAGCAGGCCTTTCTGAACCTCTATTTGAATGCCATCGACGCCATGGAAACGGGCGGCGTGCTGTCTCTCGCATCCCGGCTCGTCGACGGCGAAAGGAAATCCGTGTCCATCGAAATCGCCGACAGCGGCGCCGGCATCGAGGATGAGGTCCTGCCCCATATCTTCAACCCTTTTTTCACGACAAAGAACTACGGGACGGGGCTGGGGCTCTCCCAGGTGAAGAAGATCGTTGATCTCCACGGCGGCACCATCGAGATCGCGAGCAAGAAGGGGTCGGGGACGAAGGTGATCGTCCGGTTACCGCTGAAGCGGGCCTGAACCGAGCCGGCTTGAAAGAAATTCTACTCAGGGGGGGCTCCATGGCCAAAGCCAAAATTCTCGTCATTGACGACGACCAGTCCATCTGTGAGACCCTGCAGCTCTACCTGTCCGAGGAAGGCTACGAGGTCCACACGGCCTCGACGGGGACGGAAGGCCTGAACAAGGCCGTCCAGGTCTCCCCGGACCTGATCATCCTGGATATCCGGCTGCCCGATATCGACGGCTTCACGGTCCTCGAGGATCTCAAAGAGGATGACGAGGACGTCAAGGTGATCATGATCACGGCCCACCATGACATGGACACGACCATCCGGGCCATGAAGGAAGGGGCCTTTGATTACATCCACAAACCCATCAATATCGACGAACTCGAGATATCCCTGCAGAAGGCCCTGAAGACCATCGCGACGGAAAAAAAGATCGACGGTCTGCTCACGGAGCCCTCGAGGGATTTCAAGGTGGGGGATATCATCGGCACGGGCAAGGCCATGGGGGAGATATTCAAGATCATCGGCGTGGTGTCCCAGAGCAAGGCGACCGTCCTCATCGAGGGGGAAAGCGGGACAGGGAAGGAACTTATTGCCAAGGTCATTCACAACAACACGGCCAAAAACGAACCCTACATCGCCGTGAACTGCTCCGCCATCGTCGAGACCCTTCTCGAGTCGGAGCTCTTCGGCCACGAAAAGGGATCCTTTACCGGTGCCATCAGCCGGAAACTCGGGAAATTCGAGCTGGCGGGGAGCGGCACGGTCTTCCTCGATGAAATCAGTGAAATGTCCGTGAACCTGCAGGCCAAGCTCCTTCGCGTCCTCCAGGAGCTTGAGTTCGAGCGCGTGGGCGGGAAGGACCGCGTGAAGGTCCGGGCAAGGATCATCGCGGCCACGAACAAGGATCTCAAGACCCTGGTCAAGGAGGGCAAGTTCAGGGATGATCTCTACTATCGCCTGAACATCGTGACCATCCACATCCCGCCGCTTCGGGAGCGTCGGGAGGACATTCCCCTGCTCATCGACTACCTGCTCAAAAAGATCAACCGGGACCTGCATAAGAATGTCGTGGGCGTATCGAAAGAGATGATGGAAATCTTCCTGAAGTACCCCTGGCCGGGCAACGTCAGGGAACTGGAGAACCTCCTCGTGAGGGCCGTTGTGGTGGCGAAGGGGCAGATCCTCGGCGTGTCCGACTTTCCGGACCTCCTCGGCGGCTACGCACAGGCGCAGATGGGAGACGCATTCGGGGAAAGAGACGTGATCCGGACGCGGGAAGACGGTAAAATCCTGACCCTTGACGAGGTGGAGGAACGGCACATCCGGAAAGTGATCGCCATCATCGGGAAGAACAAGGGGGAGATCTGCGAGACCCTCGGGATCTCCCGCCCCACGCTGGAGAGAAAGCTCGAGAAGTACCGGATCGCGTTTGAATGAAACAGGCATCAGGCACCGGGCACCGGGCATGAGGAAAGTGTCAGGGTGCTTCTTGCAGCTTTTAAACCTGACGCCTGATGCCTAATGCCTATTCATGAAAATCACCTCGGCAGAATACATCAAGGCGGCCGTGAAACCCGATCAGTATCCGGTCTCCACCCTTCCCGAGATCGCTTTCGCCGGTCGGTCCAACGTGGGGAAGTCCTCCCTGATCAACAATCTGGTCCGGCGGAAGAAACTCGCCCAGACCAGCGCCACGCCCGGGAAGACCCGCCTGATCCACTTCTACGACATCAATCATCGTTTCGGCTTCGTCGATCTGCCCGGTTACGGGTACGCGAAGGTCTCCGCCGAAATGCGGAAGAGTTGGCGGCCGATGGTCGAGGGTTACCTGAAAGGCCGCCCGAACCTGGTACTCGTCGTGGTGATCCTGGACATTCGGAGGGATCCCTCGGGGGACGACGCGGCCCTTGCCGATTGGCTGTCACACCACCGCATCCCCCGCCTGTTTGTGCTGACGAAGGCCGACAAGCTCTCGGGAAACGAAAGGCGCAAGAGGCGGCAGTCCGTCCGCGCCGGCCTGGGCCTGGCCGGGGAAGAAAACCTCATCCTTTTTTCAGCCAAAACGGGCGAGGGGAGGGACCCGCTCTGGAAGGAGATCCTCAGGGCGTCAGGCCGCGAAGGGGGGCGGTCCTGAGCCGCGGGATCCCCTCTTTTCGGATCGGTTTTTTGCAAACCGGTCCCGCCTGCCGGGACCTGCCGGAAAGGGCGCCTCCCGGCGTTGACAAAAGGCATGCAAGTCTCTAAATTAACATTAAAATGTACTGTCAATATAACTCTTGACAGAACGGGGAAGTTTTGATAGGGGTCACGCGGATTTAGATTCGGGATGGCAATTTCGAAAGACAAATTTTATCCAATTTCAAGCCGGATTCTCATCCGGTTCATTTACGTAAAACGCCCATCCAATATGCCGCGACTTTTCGCGGCATGCCGAAAATTGCTTGCCTGAATACCAGGATCTGAGGGTTCCAGAGCGTCAAATGCGAGGAGATGAAAAATGTCTCATGCCGTCACCCCCTACCTCGAGATGTCGCAGGTCATCATGGAGGCCGGGGGAGAGTCCCTGAAGAAGTGCTACCAGTGTGCGACCTGCAGCGGGACCTGTCCCTGGACGCCCGTCATCGAGTTCAACATCCGGAAGCTCCTGAGATTGAGCCAGCTCGGACTCGAAGGGATCGAAGCGCACATGTGGGGGTGTTCCACCTGTAAATTCTGTGTTGACCGCTGTCCCCGGGGGGTCGAGATCATCGACCTCGTGCGGGCCGTCCGGAACGTCTATGCCAGCGGGGGCATGCTTCCCCAGAGCCTTCGGGTTTTTGCGGGGAGCCTCCAGGCACGCGGCAACCCCTGGTCCGGTGATGCGGAGAAGAGAAACGACTGGACCCAGGGGAAGTATCCGCTCTACGCGGAAGGCATGGAATACCTCTACTTCACCTGCTGCACCGTCTGCTACGACCCGAGAAACGTTTTGGTGGCCAGGGCCACGGCGGAGATCCTGAACAAGGCCGGTCTCAGCTGGGGGCTTCCGGGTACCGATGTCAACTGCTGCGGCGAGAGCCTCCGGAAGGTCGGGGACGAGGAGCTTTTCGAAAAGCTGAAGGAGAAAAACCGGGGGATCTTCAGCGCCAAGGGCATAAAGAAGATGATCACCATCTCCCCGCACTGCTACCAGACCTTCAAGAAGGAATACGGTGAAGATTATGACATCGTCCATTTCACCGAGCTGATCGCCGGCCTCGTGAAGTCCGGAAAGCTTCTCCCCAAAAAGGATTTCGGCGGCATCAAGGTCACGTACCACGACCCCTGCTACCTGGGGAGGCACAACGGCATCTACGACGCGCCCCGCGAAGTGCTGAAGGCCCTTCCGGGTGTGAAGTTCGTGGAGATGGAGCGGATCCGCGAACAGAGCTTCTGCTGCGGCGGCGGCGGCGGCGGGCTGTGGATTGAGCGGGCCAAGGGCGAGCGGCTGAGCGATCTTCGGATCGAGGAGGCCCTCTCAACGGGTGCAAATGTCATCGCCACGTCCTGCCCTTACTGCATCTCCATGCTCGATGACAGCATCCGGACCATGAACGTGGAAGACAGGATCAAGCTGAAGGACGTGACGGAACTTTTCTTTGAAAGCCTTGAAGGATAAGGAGTCCCTATGAGCAGAATCGGCGTATTTGTTTGCCACTGCGGTTTGAATATCGCCAAGACCGTCCGGGTGGATGAAGTCGTGGAGTTTGCGAAGACCCTGCCCGACGTGGTGGTGGCGCAGGAATATAAATTCATGTGCTCGACGCCGGGCCAGGAGCTCATCCAGAACGAGATCAAGAATCACCGGCTGGACCGGGTGATCGTGGCGGCCTGCTCGCCCCTCATGCACGAGAAGACTTTCCGCAAAGTCGTTGAGAACGCGGGGCTGAACCAGTACCTCCTGACCATCGTCAACATCCGCGAGCACGTCTCCTGGGTCACGGAAGACGAGGAAGTCGGGACCCGCAAGGCCAAGGCCCTCATCAACGGGGCGGTGTACCGCGCGAGGCTCCTCAACCCGCTCACGTCGCGATTTATCGATGTCAACCCCAATGTCCTGGTCATCGGCGGCGGGATCGCCGGCATCCAGGCGGCCCTGGAGGTGGCGGACGCGGGCAAGAAAGTCTACCTCGTGGAGCGGACCCCCTCGGTGGGCGGTCACATGATCCAGTTCGACAAGACCTTCCCGACGCTGGATTGCTCCGCCTGCATCCTGACCCCCAAGATGGACGCCGTCAATCAGCATCCCAACATCGACCTCATGACGTACTGCGAAGTGACGGAGGTGAAGGGCTTTGTCGGCAATTTCACCGTCACCGTGAAGCAGAAGGCCCGGTATATCGATCACGAGAAGTGCAACGGCTGCCTCGCCTGCACGGAGAAGTGTCCCGGCAAGGGGATGTCGGAGTTTGACGAGGGCCTCGTGAGGAGAAAAGCCGTATACATCCCCTTCCCCCAGGCCGTTCCTCAAAAACCGGTCATCGACCGCGCGGGCTGCATATTTTTCAAGAACGGCAAGTGCCGGATTTGCGAGAAGGTCTGCGAACAGGGAGCCATTGATTTCGAGCAGGAGGACAAATTCGAAGAGATCAAGGTCGGGGCCATCATCGTGGCCACGGGCTACGATCTCATGGACACGAAGCCGCTTGTGCAGTACGGCTACGGCAAATACCCCGGCGTGTTCCATGCCCTCGAGATCGAGCGGCTCTTCAACTCCGCCGGCCCGAC
>DAOTMG010000016.1:0-48883 GCA_035450185.1 Syntrophales bacterium
ACCGTCGACGTCTACCTTGGCAAGGTAGCACTCTACCGCTGAGTTACGCCCGCTTCTGTACGGAGGGGATTATTAATAGCAAATCGGCCAATCTTGTCAATAAAAAATTCGTCAAACGCCGTGACGCCCGCGCACGGTTTGACGTGTAACCGCAGGACGCAGACCCGACGCGTCACAGGCCCCATGATCTCTTTTTCTTCTTGAAAAAGACAGGTCTTTTGGTTATAGAATGCTTTCATTCGGGCGGTTAACTCAGCGGGAGAGTGCTACCTTCACACGGTAGAAGTCACTGGTTCAAATCCAGTACCGCCTACCATGAAATGTCGAGGGGGCCGGTCATCGGGACCGGCTCCTTGCATTTTTACCCGTCAGGATATAAGGAACGGGAAGCCATGAGGTCCTTATGAATCTCCGGAAGGAAATCAAATATTACCTCCTCAACAATTTCTTGACTTCTCTTTCCTACCACATCTACAACCTTCACGTCAAAACCACCCGCACGATCATCGAAGGTGAAGAGGCCATCCGTGACCACATCGAAAAGGGCGGTCGGGTGATCCTCGCCGGCTGGCACCAGCGGTTCTACGGCGGCTGCTCCGTTCCCTCGATCCTGGGGATGCCCATCTGCATCATGATCAGCGCGAGTCGCGACGGGGATTTTGTTTCGGCCGTCGCGGACCGAATGGGCTGGGTTCCCGTCCGCGGGTCAAGTTCCCGACGCGGGAAGGAAGCCCTGAAGGAGATGATCGAAGGAGTGAAACGATATCGCGTCGGAGCCCACATCGTCGACGGCCCCCAGGGTCCGCCCCGGGTCATCAAGGCGGGCCTGATCACCCTGGCCCGACAGACCGGCGCCGCCATTTATCCCGGCTACATCTCCTACGAAAACCCTTATGTCTTCCAAAGCTGGGATCGATTCATGGTCGCCAAGCCCTTCAGCAGGATCCTCGTGCGCTTCGGCCCCCCCGAGCACGTCCCGCAGGAAACCCTGAGCGATGCAGAGTTCGAGAAAATCCGGCTGCATATCGAAGAGAAGATGATCCGGGGGTACGAGGAGGCGGACTCCTATTGGAAGCAAAATAAAACGAGGGGTGTTTAATCCAACGAACGAGGTTCGAGGAAGGCCCTACCCCGGGTTTCCCCCGTGTGTTTCACAAGCTGTGCGGCCAAGAGTCCGACTCACCGAAAGCTCATTTCCAATCCACAACTCGAAACTCACAATTCAAAAAGGGGCTCCAACGTCTGCGGCAGTCTAGAGAAAGGTGTCCCGGTAGAATTTCTGGATGTACTCGCCGGCGGAGAGGATGCTCAGCGCCAGGGCAAGGTAGAGAATGACGATACCCACCCTGTGGGCGTCGATGCCGAAAAACGGGTAGTGGATGATCAGGGCCGAGACAGCCACGATCTGGCAGAGGGTTTTCTTCTTCCCGAGGGGACTCGCCCCGATGACCCGGCCGCTGATGGACGCGATGGAGCGGATGCCGTCAACGATCAGATCCCGGATGACCATGACCGCCACGATCCATGCCGGGATCCTCCCGATGGGGATGAGTAGGACCATGGCTGTGCTGACGATGATCTTGTCCGCCATGGGGTCGAGAAGTTTCCCGATCTTGGTGGTGATGCCGTAGCGCCGTGCCACGTAACCGTCCAGAAGATCCGTCAGGGCCGCCAGGATAAAGAGGGTGGCGATGAAAAGACTGAGGGTCTCGTCCGGCGGAAGCAGAAGAAGGAAGAGCGCGGGGATCACCGTGACCCGGAGCATGGTGATCGCGTTCGGGAGGTTCACGACCTTCCGGTGCTCCGTTTCGAGGGGAAGCCCGTCGAAAAATCTCTTCAGGATGTCGAACATGCCCGTCGCTTCTTCGAAGCTTCAGTTTTGAATTTTGAGTTTCGAGTTTTGAAATTCAAAAATCAATTTCGACCAACTCAAAATTCATAACTCAACACTCATAATTGATGACGCGTCAGCGTCATTTCCTCGGTATCTTCTTCCAGTCGGCCAGGAATTTCTCCACCCCCGCATCGGTGAGAGGATGCTTGGCGAGTTGAGCGATCACCCCGAAGGGGATGGTGGCGATGTGGGCGCCCATCAGGGCGGCCTCCACAACGTGACGGGGGTGGCGGATGCTGGCCACGATGACCTCCGTCTCGAAGTCGTAATTTTCGTAGATCGTCAGGATCTCCTCGACGAGCCCCATCCCGTCGTGCGCCACGTCGTCAAGCCTCCCCACGAAGGGGCTCACGTACGCCGCACCGGCCTTGGCCGCCAAGAGGGCCTGGACCGGTGAAAAAACGAGGGTCTGGTTCACCCGGATCCCCATTTCCGAAAACATCCGGGTGGCTTTCAGGCCTTCCGTCGTCATGGGAACCTTGATCACGACCTGGTCACCCAGCCGGGCGAGTTTCTTCCCCTCGCCGACCATGCCGGCCGCATCGAGGCTCACCACCTCGAGGCTCACGGGGCCCTTGACGATTTCGAGGATGTCTCCCACGACCTCCTCGAATTTCCGCTTCTCCCTCGCGATCAGACTGGGGTTGGTGGTCACACCGTCCACCATCCCCAGGCTGATGCCTTCCCTGATTTCCTCAATGTTGGCTGTGTCGATAAAAAATTTCATGTTCCCTCCGCCGGCCTATCCACGACCGGCATTTTCTTTGCGGCGTTTCGCTCCTTCCGCCGACCCCGGCGAACCGCCCGCCCTGAACTTCTCGAGACACTCCCGGCTGCAGAAGTGAAGGGTCCTGCCGTTGATGGAGGCCTTGATCGCTTCGCTCTCCGGGACGTAACGGCGGCAGACCGGATCCTGGACCAGATCTTCGCTCTGAACCGAGGCGGGCCTCCGGGTCATGACCTGCTTCCTGCGGGCGATGGAGGCCGCGAAGCTCCTCACCAGAAGAAAGACCAGGTACAGAAGAACGGTCAGAAGAAGAATGCGGATAATCATGACGTCTCCCGGTGTCGTGCCACGGGGTCCCGCCCTGCCGCGATGCCGACGGTGTTTTTCACCGGGTCGCTGCGCCTGCATCGAGCGGGATCACGGCGCTTTTATCGGCGAGTCTTTCCAGAAGCCCCCGGATCGAAATCCCGTAAACGGGATGGATGACAAAGGAGGCGACCTCGCAGAGCGGGACGAGCACGAAACGCCTCTTGTGCATCTGCGGGTGGGGCACGCAAAGCGCGTCCTCCTCGATGACCTGCCCCCCGTAGAGAAGAAGATCCAGGTCGATCGTCCGGGGGCCCCCTTTGACGGAGCGGATGCGCCCCATCCGCTCTTCGATGGCCTGAAGAACGCTCAGAAGGTCTCGGGCACCGAGGGCCGTCCGGATCTCCGCCGCGGCGTTGATGAACCATGGCTGGTCCTTGAGGCCGACGGGCTCCGTCCGGTACAGAGAAGATCTTCTCAAGACCTCGATCGCATCGCAGGCGCCCAGCCGGTTCAGGGCTTCCAGGCAGTTCCGGACCGGATCACCGCTGTTGGAGCCGACACCGATGTAACCGATGACGTTACGCGAACTCTCGTTCAATTCGGTCCATGGCCTCTTTCAGTCTGTCGTCCGGCACCGTGAGGGATATCCGTATGTATCCCTCCCCGTATTTTCCATAGGCCGTTCCCGCCGCCACCACCACGTGTGTCTTTTCAAACAGCCGGTTGGTGAATTCGAGCGAGCTCATCCCCTTCGGCGCCGGAACCCAGAGGTAGAAGGTGCCCTTCGGCGGCCTGAACCGAATGCCGATCCTGCGAAGGGTGCCGATCACCAGTCGCCGCCGCCTCCTGTATACCCGGATCATCCGTTCGATATTGGCATTCTCGTCCTTCAGAGCATGGATCGCCGCGTACTGGATGGCGTTGAACACCCCCGAGTCGGTGTTCTCCTTGACCTTGCTGATGGCCGCGACGATGTCCCGGTTGCCGAGAGCCATCCCGATTCTCCAGCCCGTCATGTTATAGGGCTTGGAAAGGGAGTTGAGTTCAACCCCCACGTCCTTCGCCCCCGGCGCGGAGAGGAAACTCAACCGCTCCTGATCGTCGAAGACGATCTCGCTGTAGGGGTTGTCATAACAGACGGCAATGTCATATTGCCGCGCAAAGGCCACGAGTTCATCGAAAAATTTGCGGGTCGCGCAGGCACCCGTCGGGTTGTTCGGGTAGTTGAGAAACATCCCTTTCGCGCGTCCGGCCACATCGGAGGGGATATCCTCGAATCTCGGAAGATAGTTGTTCCCGGCCAGGATCGGAACGGCATAGGGTTCCCCGCCGGCCATCAGGATGCTCGCCCGGTATGCGGGGTACCCGGGATCCGTCATCAGGACCGTGTCGCCGGGGTTGATCGTCGCCAGCACGAAGTGGTGGACGCCTTCCTTCGATCCGATCAGGCCGAGGATCTCGTCGGCGGGATTGAGTTCAACCCCGTAACGCTCCTTGTACCAGCGGGCGACCTCCTGCCGGAAGAGGAGCATCCCCTTTTCCTCGTCCGTGGGGTAGCGGTGGTTTTCGGGGTCCCGGGCCCGGAGGCCCAGTTCCCGGACGATCCCTCTGGGCGTGGGCTCTACGGGGTCGCCGATGGCAAGACTGATCACGTCGATGCCGTCGGCCCTGGCCTGCGCGATTTTCTTCCTCAGCTCCATGAACAGGTAGGGGGGAATTTTCGATAGTCTGTCCGCGATCTGCAAGGCCCTTGTCCTCCTATCCCTATGTCCTCGAACCCCGCCCGGGATTCTGGAAACTTTTCAACAACAAACGCGGCGTCCTCTCCCGTGAACGCCGCGGTCCCTTTTCGACTTTGAATAGGTCCCCTACCCCCACGTTATTTATCGCGAAGGCCCAGGACGTCCTGCATGTCATAAAAACCCGGTTTCTGGTTGACGATCCATTTTGCGGCCCGGATGGCGCCCTTGGCGAAGTTGTCCCGGTTATGCGCCCGGTGGATGAACTCCAGACGCTCCCCGATGCCCCCGAAGATCACCCAGTGCTCGCCGGTGATGTCGCCGGCTCGAATGGTCTGGATGCCGATTTCTTCTTTCGTCCTCGCCCCGACCATCCCCTTGCGTTCGTAGACGGCCGTCTTGTCGAGGTTCCGCCCCAGGGCTCCCGCGATGATCTGGGCCATCCTCATGGCGGTCCCGCTGGGAGCGTCCTTCTTGAGGTTGTGATGGGCCTCCACGATTTCCACATCGAAGTCGTCCTTCAGGATCCCCGACACGTAGTCCAGGACCTTGAACATGACATTGACGCCCACGCTCATGTTGGGGGCCAGCACGCAACGGGTTTTGGGGGCCAGTTCCCGGATCTTTTTCACCTCGTCGGCGGTAAAGCCCGTGGTCCCGATCACGATGGGCGCCTTGTGCTTGACGGCGATTTCGAGATGCTTCAGGGAAGATTCGTGATGGGTGAAATCGATGACGACATCGCCCTCCTGAATGCATTCCTCGAGACTCCCCCGGATGCTGACACCGGACCTCCCGAGCCCGAGCGTTTCCCCGACGTCCCGGCCGATCAGGGGATGGCCCTCTTTTTCAAAGGCGCCCGAGACCTGAATCCCATCGCTTGCGGGGATGAGGCTGATGATCCTGCCACCCATTTTCCCGCCGGCGCCCGCCACAACTGCCTTGACCATAGGACTTCTCCTTTCACTCAAGCTGCTGATCGCCTCCGGATAAATCCGGCCCGTTATTTGATCAGTCCATAGTTCTGCATGGTCTTTTTGAGCCGTTCGAAGTTCGCATCGGACAGCTTCCACAGGGGCTGCCGGACTTCGTACTGGATCTTGCCCATCAGATGGAGAGCGGCCTTCACCGGCGCCGGGTTGGTCTCAATGAAAAGGGCGTCGATCATCGGCGTCATCTTGTAGTGAAGCTCTTTCGCCTTTTTCAGGTCACCCGCGAAGAAGGCGTCGACCAGTGCGGCCATGTCCGCCGGTGCGATATTGGAGATGACGGAGATGATCCCGTGACCGCCGAGTTGCATGAGAGGATAGGTGAACCAGTCGTCTCCGGAGAGAACGACAAAATCGGGGCCGCACAGGGTGATGACGTCCTGCATCTGGCGGAGCGAGCCCGCCGCCTCTTTGGTCCCGACGATGTTCTTGACCCTGGAGAGCCTCGCCATGGTCTCCGGTGTGATGTTGACGCCCGTCCTGCCCGGGATGTTGTAGACAATGATGGGAATAGGGACGGATTCCGCAATGTACTTGTAGTGCTGGTAGAGGCCTTCCTGGGTCGGCCGGTTGTAGTAGGGGGCGACCATGAGGGCGCCGTCGGCGCCGCATTCATGGGCATGCTTCGTCAGGCGCAGCGCCTCTTCCGTGCTGTTGGAGCCGGTACCCGCGATGACAGGAACCCTTTTTTTCACGGCCTCTACGGTGATCTCAATCACCCGGTCGTGCTCTTCGTGAGACAGGACGGGCGACTCGCCGGTCGTGCCGCAGGGAACAATGCCATCGGTCCCGTTGGCAATCTGGAATTCGATCAACTCCCTCAGTGCCTCTTCGTCCACCTTTCCTTTTTTGAAAGGTGTCACAATCGCTACGATGGCTCCCTTGAACATAAAATCCTCCCTTTTCACTCTTGGCTGAACCGATTGTATTTTCTAATAATTATGCCCTTCGTCCCAGAGGTGCCCCTCGTAGATCACCCGGGCGCCTCCCTCCAGGTAAACATGTTCAAAGCCTCTGTCCGTCTTTCTGAAATAAACTCTCAGCGTCTCGCCGCTTTTTACCAGAACATCAACGGGTTCGTCAACCAGACCTTTCCAGGCGGAAACAAGGGCTGAAGCCACGGCACCCGTACCGCAGGCCAGCGTCTCGTCCTCCACCCCCCTCTCGTAGGTCCGGACGCTGATCCGCTGGCGACTGTGGACCCGAACGAAGTTCGCGTTGGTCCCGGTCGGCCTGTAGGCTTCGTGATACCGGATCGCCCTGCCGTCGGAGAAGACATCGTGGTTTTCGAGATCGCGGATGTAGGACACCACATGGGGGACGCCGGTGTTGACGCTGTTGACGGGGAACGTTCTCCCGTCCAGGGGAATCGTGTAACCCACCCTCAGATCTTTCGGGTCCGTCAGGCGCAGCTTGACCTGGTCTCCCTTCACCTCCGCGTCGATGACGCCCGCGCCCGTGACGAAGGACATCTTCTCCCCGGCGACGCCCTTGATGTAGGCGAAGCGGGCGGCGCAGCGCCCGCCGTTTCCGCACATGTCGACTTCGCTGCCGTCGGCGTTGAAGAAACGCCAGCTGAAATCGGCCCGGTCCGACTTCTGGATGACAATGAGGCCGTCCGCCCCGACGGAGATGCGCCTCTGGCAGACCTTCCGCACGAAGTCCTCCAGCCTGCCGACTGCGAGTTTCCCGTCCCGGTTGTCGATCAGGATAAAATCATTTCCGCTGCCGCTCATCTTGAAAAACTCAATCATGACATACCTCTCGACCTCGTGTATCAAGCTTCAGGCGACGGGTTTTCGTTTGTGGATTGCTGCCTGATGCCCAGTGCCTGATGCCTATTTGAGAAAGCCCGGAACTTCTTCGCCCCGGATCAGGTCCTGGTAACTCTCCCTCTCCCGGACCACGAAGTACTGATCGTCCCGGACAAGGACTTCCGCGATCCTGGGCCTCGAGTTGTAGTTGGACGACATGGTGAAACCATAGGCGCCGGCGCTCATCACGGCCAGGAGCTCCCCGCGCTCCACCCGCGGGATCGCCCTTCCCCTGGCCAGAAAATCGCCGGATTCGCAGATGGGGCCCACCACGTCGGCCACGATGGTCTCCTCCCCTTTCGTCACGACGGGCTGAATCAGGTGATAGGAGCTGTAGAGGCTCGGCCGGATGAGATCGTTCATACCCGCATCGACGATGACGAAGTTCTTCTCATCGGTGCTCTTGTTGTAGAGAACCCGCGTCACCAGGATGCCCGCGTTGCCGACAATGACCCTGCCCGGCTCCAGAATGAAGGTGCACTGGAGATCCCCCGAGGCTTCCAGGATGGCTTTCGCGTATTCCTCCGGGTGGGGCGGCAGTTCATCGTTATAGGTGATCCCGAGACCCCCGCCGAGATCGAGATACTGAACCTCGATGCCGTCTATCCGAAGAAGGACGATGAGGTTCTTCAGACGGTCGAGGGCGTCCACAAAGGGGGCAATCTGCGTGACCTGGGACCCGATGTGGCAGTCCACGCCGACCACATCGATATTCGAAAGACCCTTGGCCCGCCGGTACTCCTCCCGGGATTTCTCGATGTCGATCCCGAACTTGTTCGACTTCAGCCCCGTCGAGATGTGCGGGTGCGTCCTGGGGTCGACGTCGGGGTTGACCCGCAGGGCGATCCTCGCCCTCGTCCCCATCGCGCCGGCTCGCTCGTCGATGACGCCGAGTTCTTCCGAGGACTCGACGTTGAACATCAGGATCCCGGTCCTGAGGGCGTAATCAATCTCGTCGAGCGTCTTGCCCACGCCGGAATAGACGATCTTCATCGGGTCCACGCCGACCTGGAGGGCGCGGTAGAGTTCCCCGCCCGACACGATGTCCACCCCGCCTCCCTCTCCGGCGAAGATCCGGAGGATGGACAGATTGGAATTGGCCTTTACGGAAAAGCAGATGATGTGGGGCACCTTGCCGAAGGCGAGGTCAAAGACCCTGAAGTGCTGAACCAGGGTTCTGTGGCTGTAGAGATAAAAGGGTGTGCCGACCTGCGAAGCGATCGCCGCGACCGGCACGCCTTCACACCAGAGTTCCTGTCCCTGATAATGGAAATAATGCATGCTCTATTCTCGGGATCCCTGGATGGGTGAACGGTCTCCTTCCGCCCCGTCAGAAGGGGACGGAAACCCGAAACACCACGACGCCCTGCGATTTCGGTTTCTCCGGGGGAATGGGATCCCCTTTCTTGCCGCAGCCCCCGAAGAGCAGGACACAGGCGCAGAGGGCCGCAAACCACAAAAAAGAGTTCTTCCTACTTTTTCGCCTGGGACTCAATTTCCCTGATCCTTTTCAGCACCTGCTGCTTCGCCGTTCCGCCGGGGACCCGCCGGGCACGGACGGATCTCTCGACGGTGATCGCCCGGAAGATGTCTCTGTCGAAGGCCGGGTGGAACTTTTTGAACCCGGCAAGACTCATGTCCGAGAAGCCCCGGCCTTTTTTCAGACACTCCCCGACGATCCTTCCCGTCACGGCGTGGGCCCGCCGGAAGGGAACCCCCTTCCGGACCAGGTAATCGGCGACATCCGTGGCCGTCGAGAATCCGCCGGCGGCGGCTTCTCTCATTTTCTGTCGCCTGAAGGTCAGATGCCCGATCATGGCCGTCAGAACCGCCAGGGAACTCTTGACGGTGTCGACGGTGTCGAACAGGGGCTCCTTGTCTTCCTGCAGGTCCCGGTTGTAGGTCATGGGGAGCCCCTTGAGCACCGTCAGGATCGTCACGAGGTTCCCGTATACTCTACCGGTCTTTCCCCGGATGAGTTCCGCCACGTCGGGGTTTTTTTTCTGAGGCATGATGCTGCTTCCCGTCGTGAAAGCATCCGTCAGGTCCACGAACCCGAACTCGTCGCTCGTCCAGAGGATCAGGTCTTCGCAGAGACGGCTCATGTGCGTCATGAGAAGACCCCCGTCGAAAATGAACTCGGCGACAAAATCCCGGTCCGAGACGGCGTCCATGCTGTTTTGCGAAATCTCCGGGAACCCGAGGAGCTTCGCGACGTACTTCCGGTCCAGAGGGAGACCGGCCCCCGCCAGGGCCGCCGAGCCCAGAGGCATGACGTTGATCCTCCCCAGGCACGACCTGAGCCTCGCCTCGTCCCGGTCGAACATCTCCCGGTAGGCCAGAAAATAATGGGAGAGGAGCACCGGCTGGGCTTTCTGAAGGTGCGTGTAGCCCGGCATGACGGTGTCGATCTCCGCCTTCGCCTTCCGGAGAAGCGCCGACTGGAGCCCGCCGATGAGCCGGAGGATTTCCTCCACTTCATCCCTCAAAAAAAGCCGGATGTCGAGGGCCACCTGGTCGTTTCGGCTTCTTCCCGTGTGAATCTTTTCACCGGCCGCGCCGGCCCGACGGATCAGGGCCCTCTCCACGGCCAGGTGGATATCCTCATCGGACGGGTCAAAAACAAACTTTCCCGACTCGATCCTTCTCCGGATGCTCCCGAGAGCCGAGAGGATCTTCTTCTCCTCCCGGGCCGTCAGGAACCCCTGCTTTCGGAGCATCCGACAGTGGGCCATGCTCCCCTCGATGTCGTACCGGTAGAGCCGCCGGTCAAAGGGAAGCGATGCCGTGAAGTCCTCC
This sequence comes from Syntrophales bacterium, assembly GCA_035450185.1. Lineage (GTDB taxonomy): Bacteria > Desulfobacterota > Syntrophia > Syntrophales > UBA2192 > JAPLJU01. The sequence continues at coordinate 10,272 of DAOTMG010000016.1, forward strand.
ACCCTTCTGTCCGTTTTCTTCCCGAATCTTCCACCCCACAATTTCTTCATCTCTTTCTTACCGTCTCCCCCCCTTTCGCACCGTCCTGAAAGGAGCCGCAGTCAACCCGTCAGGACCTGCTCTTGAGCATGGCCCGGATCCGCAGCCGCAGGGCGTTCAGCCGGATAAAGCCCGTGGCGTCCATCTGGTCGTACACGTCGCTCTTTTCGAAGGTGGCAAAATCCTCCCGGTAGAGGGACAGGGGGGACTTCCTTCCGACGACGGTGACGTTTCCCTTGTAGAGCTTGAGCCGCGCGGTGCCCGTGACATTCTCCTGTGTCTTGTCGATCATCGCCCGCAGGGCCTCCATCTCGGGGGAGTACCAGAAACCGTAGTAGATGAGCTGCGCGAACTTCGGAGTCAGCGAATCCCTCAGGAGCATCACCTCCCGGTCCATGGTGATGGATTCCACGGCACGGTGAGCCGCCCACAGGACGGTCCCCCCGGGGGTCTCGTAGACGCCCCGCGACTTCATCCCCACAAAGCGGTTCTCCACCATGTCCACGCGTCCGATGCCGTTCGCCCCGGCGACTTTGTTCAAATGCTCCACCAGCTTCGCCGGGCTCATCTTCCTGCCGTCCACGGCCGTGGGGTTTCCTCTCTGGAAGTCGATCTCGACGTAGGTCGGCCTGTCGGGCGCCTTCTCCGGCGATACGGTCAGGACGAACATGTCTTCCGGCGGTTCCGACCAGGGGTCTTCCAGGACTCCCCCCTCGTGGGAGATATGGAGAAGGTTGCGGTCGCTGCTGTAAGGCTTCTCCTTCGATACGGGAAGCGGGATTCCGTGTTTGGCCGCGTAGTCGATCATCTGCGCCCGCGACTGGAAGGGCCACTTGCCGTCCCGCCAGGCCGCGATGATCCGGATGTCCGGTTTCAGAGCCATGTAGGTGAGTTCGAACCGCACCTGGTCGTTCCCCTTCCCCGTGGCGCCGTGGCAGACGGCATCGGCCTTTTCCTTCTCCGCGATCTCGATCTGTTTCTTGGCGATGATGGGCCGCGCCATGGAGGTCCCCATCAGATAGGTCCCCTCGTAGACGGCATTGGCCCGGAGCGCAGCGAACACGAAATCCCGGGCGAACTCCTCCCTCAGATCCTCGATGTAGACCTTGCTCGCGCCCGTCCTCTTCGCCTTCTCCTTGAGCCCTTCGAGTTCTTCCCTCTGCCCGAGATCGGCACAGTAGGCGATGACCTTGCATCCGTAAGATTCGATGAGCCACCGGATGATCACCGAAGTGTCCAGCCCGCCCGAGTAGGCGACCACCACTTTTTTCACGTCACGTTTCAACCTCGTTTACCTCCTCCCATGAGCATTTCCATGATCGCCTTCTGGACATGGAGGCGGTTCTCCGCCTGGTCCACGATGACCGATTGCGGGCCGTCCATGACATCGGCTGTGATTTCCTCGCCCCGGTGCGCCGGCAGGCAGTGCATGACGATGGCATCGGTCTTCGCCCGGACCATGAGGGCGCTGTTGACCTGGTAGTTTTTAAAGACCTTCGCCCGGTCTTCCCTCTGCGCCTCCTGGCCCATGCTCGCCCAGACGTCGGTGTAGACCACGTCGGCCCCGCTCACCGCCTCCCGCGGTTCCCGAAAGAGATGGATCCTCCCCGGGGCATCCTTCTGGGCCCGCTCCAGAATCCCCGCGTCGGGATCATACCCGGACGGACAGGCCAGGGCAAGCGTGATCGGAAGCCTCGCCGCCGCCTCCACCCAGGTGTTGGCGATATTGTTGCCGTCGCCCACGTAAGCGACCCGCAGCCCCTCGTGGCGTCCCCTCTTCTCGGACACCGTGAAGAGATCGCCCAGGATCTGGCAGGGATGCAGGAGGTCCGTCAGACCGTTGATGACGGGGATCTCGGCAAACCGGGCAAAGGACTCGACGACGGACTGGGAGAACGTCCGGATCATGAGACCGTCGAGGTATCTGGAGACCACCCGGGCCGTGTCCTCGACGGACTCCCCCCGCGCCAGCTGGATGTCCCGGCTGTTCAGATACACCGCGATGCCGCCGAGCTGGTAGATCCCGACCTCGAAGGAAAGCCTCGTGCGGGTCGACGATTTGTCGAAGATCATCCCGAGGGTCTTGCCTGCCAGGGGCGCATGGGGAACGCCCTCCCTGAGCATCTTCTTGAGCTTCGCCGCCTTTTCGAAGATCGCCTGAAAATCCCGGGGTTCGAGATCGTACAGGCTCAAAAGATCCTTCTTCATCAGCCCTCCAGAGCCTCGTCCAGAATTTCCACGGCCCGGTCCACATCCTCCCGGGTGATTGTCAGGGGTGGAACGAACCGCAGGATGTGCTCGCCGGCACAGTTGATCAAAAGCCCCTTCTCCAGGCACCGCCGGACGACTGCAGCGCCGTCAACCGTCAGATTCATTCCCACCATGAGACCCATGCCCCGGATCTCCTGGATCATGTAATGTTTCTCCTTGAGCTCTCCGAGCCTCTCCCGCAGATAGGCGCCCACCTCCCGGCAGTTGTCCATGATTCCGTCTTCCAGGAGCGCCCGCAGAACGGCGATGCCGGCAGCCATGCCCAGGGGGTTCCCGCCGAAGGTCGAGGCGTGTGTACCCGGCTCAAAGGCCGAAGCCACCCGGTCGGTGGTCAGGAGCGCCCCGAGGGGGTAACCGTTGCCCAGGGCCTTGGCCAGGGTCATGATGTCGGGCTTGATCCCGAAATGCTCGTGGGCGAAGAGTTTCCCGGTCCTCCCCATCCCCGTCTGGACCTCGTCGAGAATGAGAAGAAGCCCCCGGTCGTCGCAGACCTGCCTCACCCCCCCGAGGTAGTCGGGCGACGGCATCCGGACACCGCTTTCCCCCTGAATGGGTTCCACCATGACCGCGCAGGTCCTCTTCCGGACCGCCTTTTCCAAGGCCCGGACGTCGTTGAAGGGGACATACCGGAAGCCCTCCGGCAGGGGAGCGAAGCCCGCGTGGAATTTTTCCTGGGCCGTCGCCGTGACGGCGGCCAGTGTCCGGCCGTGGAAGGAACCCTGCATCGTGAGAATCTCGTACCGGTCCCCCTTGAGGTTGTCGTGGGCGTACTTCCGCGCGAGCTTGATGGCCGCCTCGTTGGCCTCGGTGCCGCTGTTGCAGAAGAAGACCTTGTCGGCGAAGGAGTTCGCCACGAGCATCCCGGCCAGCCGGATCTGAGGCTCCGTGTAGTAGAGGTTCGAGACGTGCGTGAGCACGCCCGCCTGGTGCCGCAGGGCCTCGACGACCTTCGGGTACGAATGCCCCAGGCTGCAGACGGCGATGCCGGCCACGAAGTCCAGATACTCCCTGCCGTCGCTGTCCCAGACCCGGGCGCCGGCGCCCTTCACCAGCACAACGGGCTGCCGCCGGTAGGTGCCGATGATGTTCCTGTCCGATTGGGCGATGAGTTCTTCTGTTTTCACGTCTTTCCGTCCCCCCGCGTTTCCTAAACCACGATCTCCGTGCCGATCCCCCGGTCCGTGAACATCTCGAGAAGGATGGCGTGCTTGAGCCGGCCGTCGACGATGTGGGTCTTCTGGACGCCGCCCTTGAGCGCTTTCAGGCAGCACTTCACCTTGGGGTACATGCCGCCCGAGATCGTCCCGTCGCCGATGAAGGCCAGGGCATCCCGGTCGGTCATGGTGTTGATCAGGGACCCCTCCCTGTCCAGCACGCCCGGCACGTCGGTGAGGAGCACCATCTTCTCCGCCCGCAGGGCCGCGGCGACCTCGCCCGCGACGATGTCGGCGTTGATGTTGTAGGTCTCCCCCTTCTCGCCGGCACCCGTCGGCGCAATGACGGGGATGAAGCCATCGGAGGTCAGGGAAGAGACCAGTCCGGCGTTGATTTCCCGGACCTTTCCCACGAGACCGATATCGATGATCTCCGGCGGTGTGTCCTTCGCCTTCTCCTCGCTCAGATAATACTTCTCCGCCAGGATGAGGTTCCCGTCCTTGCCGGAAAGCCCCACGGCCTTCCCCCCGTGGTGATTGATGAGCCCGACGATCTCCTTGTTCACCTGCCCGACGAGCACCATTTCCACAATGCTCATGGTTTCCTCGTCGGTGACGCGCATCCCCTGGACGAACCGCGACTCCTTGCCGAACTTTTTCAGGATGGTCCCGATCTGCGGACCGCCGCCGTGGACGACGACGGGATTGATGCCGATGTATTTCATCATGACCACGTCCATGGCAAACATTTTCTTCAGCTCCTCGTCCACCATGGCATGGCCGCCGTACTTGATCACGACGGTCTTGTTGTAGAACCGCCGGATGTACGGCAGGGCCTCCAGAAGAATGTCCGCCCGCTCCACCGATTTCTGGACATTATTCATCTCGAACTCCGTTCCATGATGAATTTTGAGTTATGAGTTTCGAATGAATAAACGACCTTCCATTCATCACTGAACACTCCAAACTCAAAATTGTTGATTAAAGGATGTACCGGCTCAGGTCCTCGTCCTCGATGATGTCCTCCAGTTTCTCCCTGACGTACTGTGCGTTGATCATTACTTCTTTCTTTTTCATCTCCGGGGCGTCGAAGGAGATCTCGTCCAGGAGGGCCTCCATGACCGTGTAGAGCCTGCGGGCGCCGATATTCTCCGTCCGCTCGTTGACCAGGCTGGCCACCTCCGCGACCTGGGCGACGGCATCGTCGGTAAAGACGATCCGGATGCCCTCCGTCGCGAGCATCTCGATGTACTGCTTCACCAGCGCGTTCGAGGGTTCCGTCAGGATCCGGACGAAGTCCTCCTTTGTGAGCGAATCCAGCTCCACCCGGATGGGAAAACGCCCCTGCAGCTCCGGGATGAGATCGGAGGGCTTGGAGGAACTGAAGGCCCCGGCCGCGATGAAGAGGATGTGGTCCGTCTTCACCATGCCGTATTTCGTGTTGACCGTGGACCCCTCGACGATGGGCAGCAGGTCCCTCTGGACGCCCTCGCGGGACACATCGGGCCCGTGGCTGGTGTTGCTTCCGACGATCTTGTCGATCTCGTCGAGGAAGATGATCCCCGACTGCTCGACCCGGTTGAGAGACGCCCGGATCACCTTGTCCATGTCGACGAGCCTCTGGATCTCCTCTTCGGTGAGGATCTCCAGGGCTTCCGGGACCCTGACCCTCCGGCGTTTCATCTTTTTCGGGAACATGTTGCCGAACATCTCCTTGATGTTCAGGCCCAGATCCTCGACGCCGGAGGAGGAAAAGACCTCGATAAAGGGTCCCACCCGGGTGTCGGCCACGTCCAGATCGACGAGGCGGTTGTCCAGCTCCCCCCGGCGGAGAAGCTGCCTCAATTTCTCGCGCGTGTCCTGCCCCGTCACGGCCCCTTCGGGTTCGCCGGGCTCCTGTTCGCCCTCGAGAAGACCCGCCTTCTTTCTCTCCACCTTGCGGGACGGGAACAGGATGTCCAGGATCCTCTCCTCGGCCACCTCTTCGGCTTTGAACCGGACTCTTTCCATCTCGTCGGACTTCACCATGTTGACGGCGATCTCGACGAGATCCCGGATCATGGAGTCCACGTCGCGCCCGACGTACCCCACCTCGGTGAACTTGGACGCCTCGATTTTGAGAAAGGGCGCGTTGTCGAGCTTTGCCAGCCGGCGGGCGATCTCCGTTTTTCCCACGCCGGTGGGGCCGATCATGATGATGTTCTTCGGCGCGATCTCGTCCCGGAGTTCCTCGGAGACATTCTGACGCCTCCAGCGGTTCCGCATCGCGATGGCCACGGCCCGCTTCGCGTTATTCTGGCCGACAATATATTTGTCGAGCTCCTCGACGATCTTTTTCGGTGTCAGTTCTTCCGTTGACATGGTCTCCCGTCCGCCCGTGTCTTGCCCGATCCGATCGGCTCCGCAACCGGCGGCAGCGGTGCTTCTCGAGACAGGGCGATCGACAGGGGGCTTAAGATTTCTTTTTCGTCTTCCTCTCGACCGGTTCCGGCGGCTCCGTCGTGTCCAGCTCCTCGAGGGTGACGCGGTCGTTGGTGAAGATGCAGAGGTCCGATGCGATGCGCATGGCTTCTTTTGCGATGCCCGTCGCATCGAGGTCCGAATGCTTGATGAGCGCCCGCGCCGCCGCCAGGGCATAGGGGCCGCCGGATCCGATGGCGGCCACGTTGTCGTCGGACTCGATGACGTCGCCGTTGCCCGAGATGATGAGAAAATGATCCCTGCTGACGGCCACCATCAGGGCTTCCAGATGCCTCAACACCCGGTCCGTCCTCCAGTCCTTGGTCAGTTCCACGGCGGCCCGGAGAAGGTTGCCGTTGTACTGGTCGAGTTTCTGGTCGAAGCGGTCGAAAAGGGTGAAGGCGTCCGCCGTCGCGCCGGCGAACCCGACGATCACCTGGTTGTGATAAAGCCTGCGGACCTTCCGGGCGCTGTGTTTGAGGACGGTGTTATCCAGGGTCACCTGTCCGTCCCCGGCGACGGTGACCTTTCCCCTGTGTCGCACCGCAATAATCGTCGTCCCTTTCATCTTCATAAGGGTCTCTCTAAGTCCATCTAAGTCTGTCTAGGTCCTTCTGGTCTCTCTGGTCTCTTCCGCCGCTATCCTTATATGCCGCGACTCATCACTATGCACTGGCAACTGCTCTTGAAGGGCTCACTTCGCCCTGGGATGTGACTTGTCATACACCTCCATCAGGCGGTGGACGCTCACGGCCGTGTACTTCTGTGTTGTCGACAGGCTCTCGTGGCCCAGCAGTTCCTGAATGACCCGGAGGTCCGCACCGGCGTCGAGAAGGTGCGTGGCGAAGGAATGGCGCAGCGTGTGGGGCCCGACCTGCTTGTTCACACCGCTCATCCGGATGTATTTTTCGACGATCCTCGCGACGCTCCGTTCCGTCAACCGCGTGCCCCGCCGGTTCACGAACATCGGGGCCTCGAGATAATTTTCCCTCCCGGCCCTGACCCACTCCCCGCGCCTCGCCAGGTAGGCCGAAAGGGCCGACAAGGCCGGTTTCCCCACGGGGACGATCCGCTCTTTTTTCCCCTTCCCCCTGACCTTGACGAGGCCCCGGTCCGGATCGACATCCCCGAGATTGAGACCTGTCAGCTCCCCGACCCGGACACCCGAAGAGTAGATAAGCTCCAGGACGGCCCGGTTCCGGCATCCCGCCGTGTCGTCCTCGAAGGTCACCCTCAGCAGCGAGAACACTTCGTCCACCGAGAGGCTGACGGGCAGGTATTTGTCGGCCCTGGGCGACTGCACCATTTCGGCGGGGCTCTGCCGGATTCTGCCGCACCGCACGAGATAATTGAAAAATGTCCGCAGGGCCGCCACCTTCCGGGATACGGTCGTCCGCTTCGTCTTGCGGTGATAGAGGGAACTCAAAAAGGACCGGATCACCAGGGGGTCGATCCGGTCGAGCCTTCCCCCCGACGGGACGTCCTGCCCCTCGACAAAGGCCCTGAACTGGTTCAGGTCCGCCAGGTAATTTCGTATGGTATGGCGGCTCAGGTTCCGCTCGTTTTCCAGATGGGTGCCGAACTCCCCGATGACCTTCTGCAGTTGTGTCTCTTTTGGGGTCATGTCACAAAAAGAAGTGCCACGAAAACACACAAAGAAAGCCATCACATCGGATTCAGGACCGGTCGTTTTCCGTGTGTTCTTGTGGCAGGTGTCTATTTCACGAGCACCGCCTGATCCCGGCGTAGTAACAGCAGCAGGCATTTGAAAAATTGTTGTCAAACACCCGGGTCCGCCCGTCACGAAAGGAAATTTTCACGTAAGAGATCCCGCCGAGGACCACCGAGTTGCACTCTTCGATGACGACCCCCATACCCCACTGGGGGAAACGCAGATGAACCACCTTGTCTCCCATCTTCAGATAAATTTTACGAATCTCTTCCATGACGGACACACTGAGAGAAAAAACTTTGCTTCGCCGGACAGGGATCCCGATCAGCTACATCTTGTACTTTCCGAAATCCTCGTCGGAAAGATTTTCCAGAAAATCCTTCAGCTCTTCCTTCTTGAGCTTGTCCAGTTCTTCCCCCTTTTTGGCGAAATCGACGCTTCTCGACTTCTCGATGACCTTTTCCGCAATGTAAATCGGGGCGTTGACCCGGAGGGCCAGCGCGATCGCGTCGCTCGGGCGGGAATCCACGGTGACGACATTCCCGTCCTTCATGAGATGGATCAACGCGAAGAACGTGTTGTTTTTCAGATCGATGATTTCGATCTTGGTTACCTTTCCCTCAAGAATCTTGACCATTTCTTTCAGAAGATCATGGGTCATCGGACGGGAGAAACTGATCTTTTCAAGTTCCGTCGCAATCGCACTGGCCTCGAAGAGCCCGATCCAGATGGGAACGGCGCGTTTGCCCTCCAGGTCCTTCAGGATGACGATGGGCGTGTTCGTCAGGGGGTCGATCGTCAGACCCGAAACCTTCATTTCAACAAACATCCGTAACCTCCTCTGGAATCGATTGAAAGGACTCCGTCAACTCGCCGCGAAGCGAATGCTGGTAAGCCGCTGAAATAAGAACCGTGACGGTCCTGCCCGTGCCGTTCTCCCGTGATTCGAAGTTCACGATCCGGTTGCTTCGGGTCCGTCCGGTGAGCTCCTGCCGGTTCTGCTTGCTGGTACCTTCGACGAGAACTTCCTCCTTCCGCCCGACACAGGCCAGGTTTTTCTGCAGCGTATGCCGGTCCTGGAGGGCCTGAAGTTCCCTCAGCCGACGGCCTTTTTCCTCCTCGGGGACCTTCCCGTCGAAACCCGACGCCGCTGTCCCCGGCCGGTCCGAGTATTTGAAGGAAAAAAGACCGTCAAACCGGACCCTCTCCATCAGGTCCAGGGTCGCGAGGAAATCGTCTTCCGTCTCGCCGGGGAAGCCGACGATCATGTCGGAGGTGATGCTGATGCCCGGACGGGTCTCCCGGAGCATCTCCACCTTCGTGAGATAATCATCCCTCGTGTAGGAACGGTTCATCCGGTTCAAAATTCGGTCCGACCCGGACTGGACCGGCAGATGGATGTGCTCGCAGAGCGCATCGACCTCCGCGAAGCATCGGATGATATCCCCGGAGAGGTCCCTGGGGTGGGACGTGGTGAACCGGATCCTCTCGATGCCCTCCACCCGACCGATGGCCCTCAAAAGCTCCGCGAAGCTGTAACCGTCCCTCAGGGTCTTTCCATAGGAATTCACGTTCTGACCGAGGAGCGTCACCTCTTTGACGCCGGAAGCGGCCAGCATCCGGATTTCCGCCAGGATGTCCCCGAATTCCCGGCTCTCCTCCCTGCCCCTCAGATAGGGCACCACGCAGAAGGCACAGAAGTTGTCGCACCCCTGCATGATGGTCACGAAGGCCGTGACGGTCCCCTTCCCGGGAATCGCGACAATGCCGGTAGAGGGAACCGTTTCGTGAAAAGCCGTCTCCACGCGGGGCGACCCCGTGGTCCCGATGTCCGCAAGCACAGCGGGGAGCCTGTGGATGTTGTGGGTCCCCAGGACAAAATCCAGACGGGCGAACTTTTTAAAGAACTCTCCGCCCAGCTGCTGGGCCAGGCAGCCGCTCACACCCAGGACCAGCCCGGGTTTTTTCCCTTTCAACGCCTGGTACCGGCCCAGCTGACTGTAGGCCTTCTGGTCCGCTTTCTCCCGGATGCTGCAGGTATTGACGATGATGAGATCCGCTTGCTTCGGCTCCATCGTCGCCTCGTATCCGTGGCCCCGGAGCAGCTCGATCATCTGCTCGGAGTCATGGACGTTCATCTGGCAGCCGAAGGTGTGAACATAAATTTTCTTGGCGCTCAAAGTATCAAAACATCCAAAAAATATGAATAATTCCCTGTTGAAAACCTAATACATGGGAATGCCGGAGTCAACAGATTTTTCTCGCCCTTTCAGGCAGATACCGGTCTTTTAACCGGCTTCGGTCCGGAAGCGCGATGCTTCCCGGTTGAATGAAAGGAGGGTTCCGCCGTTCTCGACGGAACCCTCCCGTAATTTGAATGTGCCGGGGGCCTTACAACCGGGGACGTCTGCGCGACGGTTGCTGCCCCGGTTCCTCCTTCAGCTCCGCAACCGTCACGCGGAGAGTGATCTCCTTCTTGTCGCGCACAATCCTCACGGGTGCGGCCTTCCCGATGGGCGCATCGGCAACCCACCTTGGGAGATCGAAGACCGTTTTTATCTCCTTCCCGTTGAAGGCCAGGATGACGTCGCCTCTCTTCATGCCGGCGGCCGCGGCGGGACCGCCCGTCGTGACGTCACTGACGAGGGCGCCCTTCGGCTCTTTCAACCCCAGGGCCGATGCCAGGTCGGATGTGACGGTCTGCGTCGACACACCGATCCATCCCCGCACGACCCTGCCCTTGTTCTTGAGCTGGGCAACGACGGCCCAGGCGATATTGCTCGGCACGGCAAAACCGATGCCCTGACCGGCGGCAACGATCGCCGTGTTGATCCCGATCACCTCACCTCGAAGGTTGATGAGAGGCCCTCCGCTGTTTCCCGGATTGATGGCCGCGTCGGTCTGGATGAAATCGTCGTAGGGCCCGGCACCGATGACACGACCGGTGGCACTCACGATCCCCTGGGTGACCGTCAGGGCCAGACCGAAGGGGTTTCCGATCGCGATGACCCACTCGCCCACCTTCACCCGGTCCGAATCGCCCAGCGAGATCGTCTGGAGATCCTTCACGGGGGCCAGGAGTTTCAGAAGCGCGATGTCCGTTTTCGGATCCCGGCCCACAACCTTGACGGGCAGTTCGCGGCCGTCGGCGAGTTTCACACGGATCTCCTCGGCACCGGCGACGACATGGTTGTTCGTGATGATATGCCCTTCCGCATCGACGACGAAACCGGAACCGAGACTCCGTTTCTTTCTCTCCCGGTCGGGTATGTCACCGAAGGGGGATCCACGGAAAGGACCGAAGAAATGCTGAAAGGGGTTGCCGGGCGTCTTGACCGTCCTGGACGTGCTGATGTTTACCACGGCGGGTTTCACGCGATCCACGAGATCCACAAAACCCGGATTCGCCCCGACGCTCTCACCCGATGCATTCTTTGCCGCAAGACCCGCCGGTGTTGCCATGAGCGTGATCGCGAAGACCGAGATCAGAGCTGCGGACGCGAAGGTGTGCGAACCTCTTCTTTTCATCCTGTTACCTCCTCGATGGAAAGATCAGAAAGAGGCGGAGACTATAATCGAAGGCCTGTCATTTATCAACCTCATTGTCTCATCGGGCGTCCATGGCGACCGGGGCTGACCCCCGGACCGGCGGAGGGTCATGACCTCCCCGTGAACCCTGGCGGCCTGGAGGAGGAAGGTCTCAAGTTTCGCCACGATGATCTGCGGGAAAGGGTTCCCGTCGCTTTCGATGGCCAGAAACGGCAGGGCTTCGATGCTCTCCGGGAACGTCTTCGTCCGCCGCGGGCTCCCCGCGAGACGTTTTTTGACCTCGCTTCTCATCTCATTCGAGAGGATGGCTTCGGCGATGCGATTGGGCATGCACCCGAAGGGCCCCAGGGCAATGACGCCGCAGCAGTGGTCGAGAACCTCCGACAGAGCGGCCCCCACGGTGAGAATGGTCTCGCCGGTGAGTTTCGGATGTACAAAGGCCCGTCCGAAGGCGATCGTCCGGCTCAGATCCTCCAGCCGATCCTCGATGAGGCCCGACCGGGCCATGATCCTCTTCAGTCTCCTTTCCTGCCGCCGCATGAAGGCGGTTCGGACCATGATGGAGAGCCGTTCCGAGGGGCCGATCGGGGAGGCGGTGAGCCCCTTGCGGAAGCACCAGTCGGAATAATAGAGCCACTCGATGTTGCTCGATACGCGGACCCTGAAGCCCCTCTCTGCCAGCTGTTCGATGAGGAACTGCCTTGAAAGGTCATCATGCCGGACGTAGATCTCACCGCTGAGCAGAATGACCGGTGTCACAGCGGGATCCATTGCGAGAGGAATCCTGCCGAGGCGATCGGCCACTGTTTCGCAACATCGGGCCAAGGCCCTGAAATCGGCACCGGCCTCCACGGCCCTCCGGATCCTCTCCCACTCCGCCCGGAAGACTTCGCCGGCATGAACAGGCCGAGCGGCACAGGTGCGCAGGGCGGAATAAACCTCCTCCATGATATCGGAGACGACCACGCATGACCACACCCTGGCCACCGGCGATTCACCGTTGACTTCACCATAGCCGTGCTCGGCGGAAAGCGAAAAGACGGTCGCACGGGGCACACCCAGTTTAGCGAGCACATTTTCTATAAACCTCGAATACTGGCCGAAACGGCAGGGCCCCGACGCCGTGGGCATGAAATAAACAAGGAACTCGTCTTCATCGCCTCGCGTCTTGAGATATTTGATCAGGCTCCCGACGGTGAGCTGCAGGGGCAGGCATTCCTTGCAGAGCGAGTGGCCCTTCCCGAGCTCCAGCTCTTCCGGACCGGGAGGAGGCAGCGCCGTGACCCTGACGCCGAGGCTCCGGTAGGCCGCGGCGACGAGCTCGGCGGAGTATCGCCCCATCGAGGGCAGAACCAGATGCACCTCCGGATGATGCAGGGAATACCGTTTCCCCCGCTCATCGACAAAAGCCTCTACGGCGGGATCGAAAGGGCAGACCGGCCGGCCGGGGGGAAGCGGCGCCTGGAAGACCTTTTTTTTCTTCTCCGGAACCCGGAAAGCCCGCACGATGTCTATGAAGGCCTCGACCCTCGTCTCGAGACCTGCATCGGCGACATGGCTGTCGAGTTCCAGGGTCAGCGAGGGTTTCTCCCCCATGATGTCTCTGAAGAACCCGATCAGGAAGGAATCGGGGCCGCAGGAGAAGTTCGTCACGTAGCAGCCGAAGAGCTGCGGGTGTCTCTTCACGAATCGGGCTCCCCTCAGGATCGTCTGACCGGCGGCCCAGTACATGCCGCCCTCCGGGGGCTCCTCCTCGAGCGGCAGGAGATCCACGGGGATGACCGCGATGCCGCGCGAGGAAAATTTTTTCGGGATCCCCATGTGGGCATCGGAGACGAAGGCGTTGTACGCCCGCCCGAAGATCACGATGCCGAAGTCACCGGGCCTGGATTCGAGTTTCCTGAGCGCTTCCGATCCCGCCTCCTTCAACTCCTTCTGCACCTCCCTCTGTGTCTGCAGGGCTTCCCGATACGACCGGAGACCCTGACTCCTCGTGGCACCCATTCGCTCGGCGAGCAGCGCAAAATCTTTCTCCGCCGTCTCGAATCCGTCGGTGAAGCTGACCACGGGGCTCAGGACACAGCCTTTGTCTTTCAATCTCCGGTAGACCGGGTGATCTTTGAAGGCGCTCGCCAGGTAGTAGGGTTCCGCCTGGGAGATGGGACAGTTAACGCCCCCGACGGCACCGGTCGAAGAGGGGTTGCCCAGGAAGTGCGGCAGGAAGAGAAAATCCGGCTCCTCCCCGAGCAGGGCTTCAAGACAGCCGTGGGCGATTTCCGCCGGGTAGCAGAAGGCCGCCCCTCTGCGGTCGACACCCTTTTGCTCGATCGAAGCAGGCAGGACGACCCTGAAACCGAGTTCCCCGAAGAACCGTCGGTACAGCGGAAAGTACGTCCCGGTGAAAAAGGACCGATTGATGCCCACCGTGCGGACACCTCCCCCCTCCGTGTCACCGGAACGGGCCGGCGCGTGTTCGAATATCTTTTTCTCATAGTAGGCGACCCAGTCCAGATTCTCCCCGTCGAAGTCCTTTTTGAACCTCAGATTGTACCAGCGGTTGCAGGCGCCGCCGAAGGGATAAATTTCACCCCCGATTTTGATCCTGGCGATCTCGCACCGGCGGTCGCACTTTTCCCGGCTCCCCCGGCAGACAAAGGGTTCCCCGTACTCGAGGCGCCGTTCCATCAATTCCTGGAGCCGGTACCGCTTTTCCGTCATGATACCGAGGTTCAGTCTCTTTTTGATTTCGAGGGCCACGCCGAAGGCCCCCATGAGACCGGGATCCGGAGGTACGATGATTTTTTTCCCGACGAGGGCCGCCATCGCCATGGGGACGGCGCGGTTGTAGCACACACCGCCCTGCATGAAGACCCGGCTGCCTACGGGCCGGCTTCCCTTGACCCGTTTGTGGTAGTTCATGCAGATGGAATAAACGAGCCCCGCCACGATGTCTTCCCGCGACAGGCCCTCGTGAGCCGCCCGCTTGATGTCGCTCGAGATGAAGGCGGCGCACTGGTCGTTGAAGTTCGGAGGCGTTTCCCCCCGCAGGGCGATGTCGGCGATCGCCTCCATGTCCACGCCCAGTGATTCTCTGGCGGCCTCCTCGAGGAAGGAACCCGTGCCGGCACTGCAGGCCTCGTTCATGGCGTAATCGGAGGGGACACCATTTGTGATGCAGGTATACTTTGCATCCTGCCCACCGATTTCGAAGATCGTGTCCACATCCGGATCGAAGAAGAGTGCTGCCGCCGCGTGAGCGGCGATTTCGTTGACGATACCTTCCGTCAGGGCATGAAGACCCGCAACCTGCCGCCCCGAGCCGGTGACTCCCAGTCCCACGATCTCGATCCGGTCGGCAAGGTCCCCCAGGCTTTCGAGAAGAACGGCGTAACACCGCCGTGAAGCCCCGACGGGGTCCCCGTCGGTCCGCAGGTAAGCCGAAGCGAGAACCTGTTGATCTCCGAGCCGCAGAACAACGGCCTTCGTCGTCGTGGAGCCCACGTCGAGCCCCAGGACACAGCGATCGCCCGGTCGTGGATCGCCGGAGAGAGATTCACGGAAATCGACCAGGCGGCTGAAATCTTTGATGGGCCTGTGGCGGGTGAAAGAACTCTCCCCTTCGCGGAAAAGCTGTCGGTGTCCCGGACAGGGCTTCGTCTCATGTTCGAGGGCCCAGAGGGCTGCCCCCAGGGCTTCGAAGTAAGGTGCCTCCTCCGGCACGAAGAGGTCCGGTATCTCCTGCCGGAGATGTTCCATGACCACCTCGTTTTGCGATGTGCCGCCAATAACCATCACCCGGTCGCGGGGGACCTGCTTCATGATCTCCAGGATCTTTCCCGAGATCATCCGGCACAATCCGGCTACCACGCGCCCTTTCGGGACACCCTTGTTGGTGGCATGGGTGCAGTCACTCTTGCAGAATACACTGCAGCGTCCTGAAACGCGGTAAGGCTTCTCGCTGCGGGCAAGACGGGTCGCCTCTTCGAGCCCGAGCCCCAGGCGGGTAATCTGCTGGAGAAAGAATTCCCCTGTTCCCGAGGCGCACTTGTTCCCCGTGTGGACCGTCGAGATCCGCCCATCCCTGCCGAGGACATACACCATGAAGGTTTCGCCCCCTGCGCTCACCACGGCATTATAATGCTCCCCCTTGCCGTTTACGTGAAAAAGAGCCTTTTCCACGGCTTCCGGTTCCGACAGGGATGAAAGGTTGATCCCCTGACGGAACTGTCTTCCGGTGACGGCGATTCGTGAATAACCCTGCAGGTCGATTCGCTCCAGCAGATCGAGGAGCATACGCCGCGGGTTCCCGTTATGAGGTTCCGTGATGACCCTTTCTTTGCGCGCAGGACTCCCCGCATCTCTCCAGAGTCCCACAAGGGAAATCGTGGACGCCCCGACGCAGATGCCAAGCGCTTTCATCGGCCGCTCCTTTCGCTTCAGGTTCTTGACTGGTTGTGAATGCCGGGATATCTCCTCGCGCAGTCGGTGATGAAAAACCCCTCCGGGAAGAGAGGCTGCGGGATAGACGGGAAGGGGTTCGCAACTCGAACGGGCCGTCGGGTCAGAAAGTCCGGTTCGGGGAATCCCCGGTTTCCTTTCTTATGCCGCCTCGAGCTTGCTCAACCGTGCAGCAGCACCGGCCGTGCCGGATCCGCGCTGAACTTCCCGCCTTGTATTTTCGCCTGCAGCATGCCGCTCCCCCTTCCAATTGAACAAGCCACCGGCCGCGCGACGCCCGGAGCGTGGCCGGACCCCGGCAGTGCAAAGTCAATAAGGCGCTTCACGGCGGGCCGGCGACCACACGGGTTCGAAAGGTTTCGAGCGGGTATTCCTGTCGCGTTTCTGACGTCTGTCGGACAAGGTCGAAGAGATACAGAACATCAGGGGAACAGGTCCGGGAGATTCGCAGATGGATGAACGGGAAGAGGAAACGTCGTTTCAAATTAACACACGGGGGCCATTCGTTTCAAGCTCGAAAGGCTCTTTCGCCTTTCATCACCCCTTTTCTCTTCTCCGGCTCAGGCGGGACCCCTTGATGCCTGCGACATAGAGATGACAGATCCCGAAGGTGAGCGGCCGTGCATCGAAGACGGTGAAACCCTGATCCTCCATGCGCCGGATCACCTCCTTCGGCGGCGGAAAGGCCTTCACGGTGTCACGCAGGTAGGCATAGGGTTGCCGGTGCCCCGAAACCGCCTCCCCGATGAGGGGAAGGAACCGTTCGAGATAAAAAAGGTAGGGGATGCGGAAAGGGGCCGATTCGGGAACGGAGAATTCGAGTATCGCGACCTTTCCTCCTTTTTTGAGGACCCGGCCGATCTCGCCGAAGAGCCGATCCCAGTCCGGTATGTTCCGCACCCCGTAGGAGATCATGGCGTGATGAAACGAATGATCCCGGAAGGGCACATCGCGGGCGTCCGCCCGGACGAGGATGTAACAGCCGCGTTGATTTTTTCTTTCTTTTTTCCGCGACGCAAGGGAGAGCATAGCCGGCGACAGATCGATACCTACGACGGTGCACCGGCTTTCGCCCAGGGCCGCAAAAGCCAGATCCCCCGTGCCTGTTGCGATATCCAGGATGAGGTCTCCAGGCCTGATGCCGAGCGCCTTCACGGCCTTTTTCCGCCATCGGAAATCAATCCCCAGGGACAGCAGGTGATTCAACAGATCATAGGACGGCGCAAGCCTGTCGAACATCCCACCTGCGATCCGGTTATTTGCGTCCTCGAATGCCTCTTTCACCGGACGATCTCCTCCGGCCTTTGAAAAAACCGATGAATAACAAATACATACAAAAGAAAAGCGCCTTCGTCTTGCCCGGTTTCCCTCCCCGTGCTATACAGCCGCAGGGCCGGAAAACGGGAAAAAATAAAAAATTTTTACAAAAATTGAAAATTTTTCTTGCCTATATATTGTATTAAGGTTAGAATTCGACCACAAGATGTTGGGGTCAGTTGCTCATATTTCTAAAAATCAAAAAAAGGAGGAGGAATGCGCACCGAAATACGCAAGCGTGACGGGCGTTTAGTTAAATTCGACGCTCAGAAAATCACGAATGCGATCGCCAAAGCCGGCTCTGCGACCGCTGAATTCGATGACGAAACCGCGAGAAAACTCACCATCAAGGTTCTGACCTGCGCCGACAGGCTTTTCGACACCGAGATCCCGAGCGTTGAAGAAATCCAGGACATCGTGGAAGAGGTCCTTCTGTCCTCGCCCTATCGCAGGACAGCCAAGGCCTATATCATATATCGTGAACAACATGCCAGGCTTCGTGACATCGCCAACAAGATGGAAGTGGACCTGGTGGATCAATATCTGAAGAAGTCGGACTGGAAAATCAACGAGAACAGCAATATGGACTACTCCCTCCAGGGGCTCAACAACTACATCTCCTCGGAGGTGAGCAAGGTCTACTGGCTCAACGAAATCTACTCCCCCGAGATCCGCAGCGCTCACACGGATGGCGATTTCCACATCCACGACCTGAGCCTCCTTTCCGTATACTGTGTGGGGTGGGATCTCTACGACCTTCTCAACGAGGGCTTCCGGGGAGTTTCGGGGAAGGTGGAAAGCCGCCCCGCCAAACACCTGCGAAGCGCCCTCGGGCAGGTGATCAATTTCTTTTACACCCTCCAGGGCGAGGCCGCCGGTGCCCAGGCTTTCTCCAACTTCGACACCCTTATGGCCCCCTTTATCCGCTATGACGGTCTGCAGTACCGGGAAATCAAGCAGGCCCTGCAGGAATTCATCTTCAACATCAACGTCCCCACGAGGGTCGGTTTCCAGACACCCTTCACGAACGTGACCCTGGACGTCGTGGTGCCGAGTTTCTACCGGGACATGAACGTCATCATCGGCGGCGAAGCGCAGAGTGAGAAGTACGGTGAATTCCAGGAAGAGATGAACCTGTTCAACAAGGCGTTCTTAGAGGTGATGGCGGAAGGGGATGCGAAGGGGAGAGTCTTCACTTTCCCCATCCCCACCTACAACATCACGAAGAACTTCGACTGGGACAATCCCGTTCTCAAAGGGCTGTGGGACATGAGCGCGAAATACGGCGTGCCCTACTTCTCGAACTTCGTCAACTCCGACATGAATCCCGAAGACGCCCGGAGCATGTGCTGCCGGCTGCGGATCGACAACCGGGAACTGGAAATGAGAGGCGGCGGTCTCTTCGGGTCCAATCCTCTCACGGGCTCCATCGGGGTGGTCACCATCAACATGCCGAGGATCGGCTACTTGAGCAAGACCGAGGAAGACTTCAAGAAACGTCTCGAACGTCTCATGGTCATGGCCAAGGAGAGCCTGGAGACGAAACGCAAGGTCCTGGAGAAATTCACCGACGGCAATCTCTACCCGTACACGAAATACTACCTGCGCAACATCAAGGCCAGACTCGGTGCCTACTGGAAGAACCACTTTTCGACGATCGGTCTTGTGGGCATGAACGAGGCTTGTGTGAATTTCATGGGGAAGAACATCGGGTCGAAGGAAGCCCAGGAATTCACGAAACGCATCCTCGATTTCATGAGGGCGAAACTCAACGAGTTCCAGCAGGAGACGGGGCACAACTACAATCTCGAAGCGACGCCCGCGGAAGGCACATCTTTCCGGCTCGCCCAGATCGATGTGAAGAAATACCCCGACATCTACACGGCCACCGGGCGCGTGAACGGGAATGCCGCGTTTTATACCAACTCCACACAGCTTCCCGTGAACTACACCGACGACATCTTCGAGGCCCTGGACCTGCAGGACGACATCCAGAGGCGCTACACCGGGGGCACCGTCTTCCACACCTTCATCGGCGAGCGGATCCACGAAGCCCAGGCCGCCAAGGTTTTGGTGAAAAAGATCTGCGATAACTACCACCTGCCCTACTTCACCTTCACGCCCACCTTCAGCGTCTGTCCAAACCACGGTTACCTGAAGGGCGAAATCGGCACCTGTCCGGAGTGCGGCGACGAATGTGAGATCTACTCCCGGATCGTCGGGTACCTGCGTCCGACGAAGCAGTGGAACAAGGGAAAGCAGGAAGAGTTCAAGATGAGAAAAGCCTTCAAACTCTGAGGGCGCACGCGGCAGATGGTGAAAGCGTTTCCAGGTTAACGACTCATTAACCCCTTCAGGGACGCTGCGGCGCGGGATCCGGAGTGCCGCAGCGTTCGTCTTTCCGGGGGACCCTTCTATCCGAAATACGTCGGCTGGATCGCGTTCCTAAGTGTTTCCTGATCGAAACCCGCCGGGATCTTCCCGTAGCGGGCATACCGGTAGAGCGCCGCCTGGAAGATGCCCTGAAGGGCCGACTGGATCACGGAGAGGACGATCAGATAAAGGCCCGCAAGGACAAGGAAGCCGAGCACCAGCGCCTCTTTGCCCGACAGGGCGGCCGGAAGGGCCAGGAGAAAGCCGGGCAGGCCCAGGACGAAAAAGACGAGGCCGAAGCTGAACGTGCCGATCAACTCCTCCCCCCAGGTCTTTTTCAGCAGATGGACCGACTGCCGGTAAGCTTCGACGGGCCCCTTCCCTTCATTGACCAGCACGGGGACGACGAGGAAGCTCGTGACGCTCCAGGCCATCCCCAAAAGCCCCGCGATGATCCTTCCCAGAAGCTTCGAGCGCTCCGCGATGGACCTCAGGATCAGGCCGACGGTCGCCGAAACCAGCGCCCATCCGACAATTTCCGGAACGAATGAACAGGCCGCACGCAGGCCGTCCGACACGGTCGGATCCCCGCCGTTCATGCGAATGGTGGCACAGGCAATGATCGCGCAATTGAAAAAGGTGATGACGAAGTAGCTGATGAAATAGAAGAGAAATCCGACCATCAGGCCGAACGCACTCCACCCTTCGGGAGGCACGTCTCGTTTCACGAGACCCAGCGCAAAGAGCGGTGTGACGAAAGACACGGTTACAATGATCAGAGCCACCCCGGAAATGACCGGGAAGAGGAGGATTTCCCTGTCCGCTTTCAGAATCTCCCAGGATGCCTTCATGAGCCGCCAGGAGTTCGTGAATTTTTCCATCGCCCCTTTCCCTCGTTCAGAACAAATAATGTTTTGCTTCCCCGGGTATTCTCTGGTAAGCCAGTCGTGAATTCCGTGCAAATTTCAATCCAGCCTGAACGGAGTAACCCCTCAATCGGATGGATTTTTCGTCCCGCCGGTTCAGCCGGGTGAAGGAGGAATACACTTCATGAAACGCTGCGTTGCCGTTCTTCTCTGTTTCGTCATGACGGCGGTTTCCGGGAGCGTCTTTGCGCAGGCCGGGGCGCCGGCGAAGGTGATTCCCATCGGGCAGCTGAAGGCGTCCAGAATCGCCTCGACGGACTACCCGGCGAAAGCCCAGGAGGTCCGGTCCCTCGTCCCGAGACCCGCCACGGGCGATGGAGTCTTCGACGCGAAGACACAGAGGCTGGCCTCAAACTACGAAAAGGAGCTGAACGGCCTCGACAACACGATGAGGGAAACTTCCCTGGAGCTCCGGCGGGATCGGGCCGATCAGAAAAAAATAAAGGTCCTCGCCGGGAAGATCGAACGTCACGTCAAAGCGCTCAAAAAGAAACAATCGGAATTGAAGGCCCATCTGGCGAAAACGATCACCTCCGAAAAGAGCCCCGGCAGGACCTATGCGGCGGCCTACGAAAACTTCGATCGTAAAGCCGGTGAGTTGTACGACGTCATCTCAACGGTGCTGAAGAACATGAGATAGATGAAACCTGACGCGGCACGGAATATACGCCGGGATGCCGGGCCGCATTCGCGGGGCTCCATCGGCCTCCTGTGCTTTCGGGCGATTTTATCCCGGAACAAAAACCTCTTCGTTCCTGCTGTCGCCTGAAAAATGAATTTCAAGATCATCAAGGAGAATGAAGAATGAAACCGTTCAAACATCTTTTCACGCCGGCCGGGATCGGCCGTATGGAACTCAAGAACCGGATCGTGATGCTTCCCTTGACGACGGGCTATGCCGAGTCGGACGAGACCGTCGGGAGCCGGCTCATCGACTTCTTCGAGGCGAGAGCCAGGGGCGGCGCGGCACTGATCAT
The DNA here is from genome assembly GCA_035450185.1 of Syntrophales bacterium. Taxonomy (GTDB): domain Bacteria; phylum Desulfobacterota; class Syntrophia; order Syntrophales; family UBA2192; genus JAPLJU01. Next base: position 31,468 of record DAOTMG010000016.1, read on the forward strand.
CATCCCCTTTTCCCCGGTCCAAGCGGGTTCGCCCGTGGAGCCGGGGATGCACGATGACCGGTTCATCTCACCCGCGCGAAAACTCGCCGAACGGATCCACGACGGCGGTGCGAAGACAGGCGCACAGCTCATCACCTCTTACCATGTCGCGTTCGGAAAAGGCGCCCCCGAGGTCGTCGGTCCGTCTCCGGTGATGAACCAGATGATGCGGTCCATCCCCAGGGAACTCACCGCCGATGAAATCCGTTTTATTGCGGAAGAGTACGGCCGAGCCGCCCGGCGGATCCGCGAGGCCGGTTTCGATCTCGTGGAAGTCCTCGTGGGAGGCGGGTATCTCCTGAACCGGTTCCTGTCCCCGATCACCAACAAGAGGACCGACGCCTACGGCGGAAGTCTGTTGAAACGGATGAGGTTCACGCTTGAAGTCATTGAAAATATAAGAAAAAATGCCGGAGCGGATTTTCCGATCAGCATCCGGATCAATCTCGAAGAGCAGATGGAGGGAGGCCACACCATCGAGGACTCGAAGGAGGTCGTGGAAATCCTCGAGAAGGCCGGCATTCAGCTCATCAACGCCTACACGGGCTGGCACGAGTCCCCCGTCCCGACGGTCCAGGCCTTCCTTCCCAAGGGGGCCTTCGCCCACCTGGCCGCCAAGGCCAAGGGCTGGGTGCGGATCCCCGTCGTCGCCGCCAACCGCATCAATGATCCCTTCGTGGCCGAGAAGATCCTTGCCGACGGCCAGGCAGACTTCGTCGGCATGGGGAGGGCCCTCCTCGCCGATCCGGAACTTCCCAACAAGGCCATGGAAGGCAGGGTCGAAGAAATCGTCCCCTGCATTGCCTGTTCCAACTGTTTAAGCGAGATCATCAGCACCTACCGGAAGTGGGGTCAGCCCTCAACGACCTTCTGCACCGTCAACCCGCTGGCGGGGAAAGAATCCGAGTACAGGCTTATTCCCGCGCAAAAACCAAAGAAGGTCCTCGTCGTCGGCGGTGGGCCCGCGGGAATGGAGGCTGCCATGACCGCCGCGATGAGAGGGCACCGCGTTACCCTCTTTGAAAAGGGCGGGGAGACGGGCGGCTGGCTGCGAATCGGCTGCCTCCCGCCGCACAAGGAAGAGCTGGGGACCTTGTCTAAAAACCTCGCGGCCAGGGCCAGGAAAGCCGGTGTTCAGATCCGGCTCAACCAGGAGGCCACAGCGAAGACCGTAGAGGAGGAAAAGCCCGATGTTCTGATTCTGGCCCTGGGGGCCAAACCCCTGATCCCGAAGATCCCGGGTATCGGGGGCGACCACGTCGTCATGGCGGAAGATATCCTGACGGGCCGGAAGACCGTGAGCGGTTCCGTCATCGTCATCGGAGGCGGCCTGGTGGGATGCGAAACAGCGGAATTTCTGATCGAAAAGGGCCGGGGCATCACCCGGGTTACCGTCGTTGAAATGCTGGAGCGAATGGCGGAAACCTTATCGCCCACGACCCGCCCCTTCTTCCTGGCAAGACTCAAAAAAAAGGGAATCGAGATGAAGACCCGCACCATCGTGGAGGAAATAACCGGCAAGGGGGTGAAGGTGAATCAGAACGGAACCTCCGGTTTTATTGCGGGAGACGTCGTCGTTCTGGCCGCAGGTCTCAAGGTGGACGAGAAGCTCCTGGAGACTTTCGCGGGCAAGGCACAGGAGGCCTACACTGTCGGCGACTGCGTTAAACCGCGCATGATCAAAGAAGCGATAGAGGAGGGGTTCCTGACGGGTCGGGCGATCTGAAAGGATCGAGAAAGGTGTTCCTGAATCCGGGATGTTATAAACACAGAGGGGGAAGGGGGATTTTCGAAACATCTTCAGTTTCGGGTCTGCCGGCCGATACAATGTCTGTGGGTACGCGTTTCCTTCGAGGAGCGCGGATCAAGCCTTTTCGAAAGGAGATCGTTGAATGAATCATCACGGTCGGAGACACCGGCTGTACCTGTATGTCCTTGTCTTCGCCTTCCTGATATCCCCGATCACCGCCGGGGCGGCCCTTTACAAGTGGGTGGACGACAAGGGTGTCTTCCACATGTCCGACACGCCCCCCGACCCGGCAACCGCCGAAAAATATACCATCGAAAAATCAGAGTCGGATGAGTCCGAACCGGCCCCGGTCGAGGAAGCCAAGGAGGCGAAGTCCGCCCGTCACGAGGTCGTCGTCTATGTTACACCCACATGTCCGTACTGCAGGCAGGCGAAAGAGTTTCTTTCGCAAAAAGGCGTCTTTTACGCGGAGAAGGATGTGTCTGCGGACCCCGCAGCCAGGGACGAGATGGTGGCGCTCACCGGCAGGGACGCCGTCCCCGTGATCGTGATCGACGGGGAACCGATCGTGGGATTCAACGGGCAGAAGATAGAGGAAAAACTGGGTTTCGGCCGAAAATAGAAGAACGGCCCGTTTTGAAGCGGTGAAAAAGGACAGGCCTTTCGGGGGCCTGTCCTTTTTTTCGGATACCGTTCCTTCCGTCACTTCCCGCAAATCATGGAGATTTCGATCGAGGCATCCCTCGGGAGTCTGGCCACCTGTATGGTTTCGCGTGCGGGAAGGATGTCCGCAAAATAGCCGTTGTAGATCTCGTTGAACCTGCCGAAGTTATTCATGTCGTTCAGGAACACCGAGACTTTGAGGACGTTTCTCAGGGTCATGCCGCCCGCCCCGACCACGGCCTTGATATTTTCGAGAACGAGAGTGACCTGCTCCTCGAAGCTTCCCCGGGACATCTCGTTCGTTTTCGGGTCGATGGGGAGCATCCCCGACACGAAAAGCAGATCACCGAATTTGACGGCCTGTGCGTAAGGACCGATGGCCTTCGGGGCACCGGTCGTGCTCACAACGGTTCTTTTCTCCGCAGACATGACACCTCCTCCTCTGTACCTCTCATCACCGTGATTTCTGTTTTCCCTGCCGCGAGATTTATCCTGCAACCGGGTCGAACCCCCCCCGCCGGCGGGGATCACCTCATCAGTTTTTAGGACTGCCTGACGTACCCATCCTGGGTCATCCTCCCATCGTCGTCGGCATTCCAAGATCTGCAATTTTTTTCGGCCGTCTTCCTGTCCTTCCGGATAGCGAAGCACTCCCGGATGCTGAGCTTACCGTCTTTGTCGGCGTCGGCAGAGGACAGGATGGACTTGAACGCTTCCTTTGCCGCAGCATCCGGGGGACCGACACCCTGCTGTGAGACCGCTGGACCGGAAGACAGAGCGATGACGAATGCCGTCAAGATCACAACGGTGCTGAAAGTGAAAATGGAATCTCTCGTTCGCCCCTCTCCGAGCACGGATCGCTTTTTCAAGTTCCCACACCTTTTCTTTCTTCTATCAGTCGTTGAAGATATTTGTCAACGGGATATCCGGGGCACGCAGAGGGTGGATCATCCATCAACGCATCCGGCCTTCTCCGGCCCGTAGGGCGCGCCCTTTCCGATTGACAGGGACAACCCTGTTTCCTATACTGTCCCTGCCGGCAGTTCCTGCCGAGTTCCACTTTCACATCATCCTCAATGAAAATAGGCGGTCTGCACAAAGTCTCCCTCATCGATTACCCCGGAAAGATCAGCACGATTATCTTCACACAGGGGTGCAATTTCCGTTGCCCTTACTGCCACAACCCGGAGCTCGTGGACCCGAAACTCTTCGAACCCCCGATACCGCACGAGGAGATCATCGGCTTTCTCGATCGTCGCCGCCGAAAGCTCGACGCAGTCGTCGTCACGGGAGGGGAACCCACGCTTCAGCCCAACCTGATCCCCTTTCTGCGGCGCGTGAAGGAGATGGGTTATCTCGTCAAGATCGACACCAACGGGGCCCTGCCGGAGGTTCTGGAGAACCTCATCGCCCACAGGATCGCGGATTACATCGCCATGGACGTCAAGGCCCCCCTTGAAAAGTATACACGGGTGACCCGGACGGAGGTCGACACCGAACGAATCCGGAAAAGCATCGACCTCGTTATGACATCGGGCATTCCCTCCGAATTCCGAACAACGATCGTCGCACCGCTCGTCGACCGGGAGGATATCCGAAAGATCGGCGATCTCATTCGAGGGGCCCGGCGGTTCGTGCTCCAGAAATTCGTCGCCTCGAAAAATCTCTCCGAGGATTTCCAGAATGCCTCCACTTACCCCGACAGCGAACTGGAAGAATCCAGGAAGGAGCTTGAATCGGTGGTCGATGAAGTCGTGATCCGTTAGGGCCCGCTGATGCCGGGAACATAGAAAAGCGGGGCCGTCGCGACGGCCCCGCTTTTCCCATCTCATCCATGCCCCCTGCAGAACCCGCCGGCCGGAAAGGCCCCCGGCTCCGTCAGATCATGATGGCCGATGTAACCTCTTCCAGTGTGGTCACCCCCATCTGAACCTTCTGGATGGCGTCTTCCCGAAGGGTCTTGAGTTTCCCCGCCCGGACGGCGGCCTGTTGAATTTCCTCCGCCCGTGAACCCTTGATGATCATCTCACGGATCATCTCGTCGACGACCAGGACCTCGAAGATACCGATCCTTCCCTTGTACCCCGTGTGGTTGCAGGCATCGCATCCCTTCCCGTAGGAGAAGGTCAGGTCTTCCGTTCCCGTGAGACCCCAGAGTTCCAGAACCTGGGCGGCCGGCCGGTAGGATTCACGGCACTGGTGACAGATCACCCTCACCAGCCGCTGGGATATGGACGCCAAAAGGACGGAGCTGATCAAAAACCGTTCGACCCCGAGATCCAGTAGCCGCGCGACCGCCCCCGCGGCATTGTGATCCTGGAGGGCACTGAAAACTCTGCAATGGAGGGCCGCCTGCATCGCCATGCCCGTTGTCTCGGCCTCCCGCAACTCGCCGATCATGATCACATCAGGAGCGTGCCTCATGATGGACCGCATTCCGTCGGAGAAGGTCATTCCCGTCCGCCGGTTGAGCTGGATCTGGGATATGCCTTCGAAGTAATACTCTACGGGGTCTTCGACGGTCATGATATGGGCCTCGGGTCTCCGAATCTCTTTGAGCAGGGCGTACAGGGTCGTGGTCTTGCCGCTCACGGCGGGACCGCAGCAGAGAATCAATCCGTTCGGCCTGTGAAGAACCGAATCGAGTTTTTCCCGGTCCGGCCGTGACATCCCCAGGCGGGCGAGGTCGTAAATATCATCGTTGACGTCCTGGAGATTCAGGATGATGTTCTCCCCGTGGACAGCGGGAATGGATGAAACCCGGATGTGGTACTCCTTTTCCTCCATCTTGACGGTGAAGCGACCTTCCTCCGGCACGCTCGCCGCCGTCATGTCCATCTCGGCCAGCTTCCGGAGCCGGGAAACAATGGGCAAAAAAGTCGACTTGGGGAGATCGGTGATCTCGCTCAGTTTACCGCCGATACGGAGGCGCACCTGGAGGTTGTTGACCTGGGGATTGAAAAGAACCTCGCTGGCCCCTTCCTGTATCGCCCGGGCGATGATCGAGCTGACGAGGCGGACCACCATCTTGTCTTCCGCCCAGCCCTGACGGGCGGCCAGTCTCCGGTCCTCCCTCTCCGAAACGGTGATTTCCTTCTCCGCGGCCCCTTCCGGGACTTTCACAGACGCCACGGCCTGCCGGGCCTCCGGGGACAGAACGGGGGGACTGTAGAGACCGGCGAGCAGCTGGTCCATCTCCTTTTCCGTGCATACGACCCGATCCATCTCCCCCTCGATCGTCAGTCTCAGGATCTCCAGGGCAGAGGCATCCATGGGGTCCGTGACGGCGACCTTCAGGACTTTGTCCTCCATCCGCAGGGGCGCCACCCTGTACTTCCGGGCCAACTTCATGGGGATGAGGTGGGCAAAGCTGATATCGAGGGGATGACGGTCAGGGCTGTACTTGTCCAGCTTGAATTTCAGGCTGAAGAGATCGACCATGCGATCCTCGGAAATCCACCCTTTCCGGATCAGAAGGTCTTTGACTTTCTGATCGGTTTTCACCCGCTCCGCCAGAGCTTCACGCAGTTGATCTTCCGTGAGGAGGTTGGTGCCGACCAGGAGGCGACCGAGGTCCATTTCCGCGTCGGGAACCTGTCCGGCCGCGTCCGGGGGTCTCACAAGGATCTCCGGCTTCCCGGCGGCCGCCATGAAGTCCGGGAAGTCCTCCATCTGCAGTGTTTCTTTTTTCGCGACGGCAGCGGCCCTCGAGAGAAGGTTTTCCATCTCCATGACATTTCCGGGCCAGGCGTATTTCAAAAACGCGTCCATGACATCCGTGGACACGACCAAGACGTCCTTTTGAAGGTCGTGGGCGATCTTTTTGAGCAGGTAATCCACCAGGAGCGGGATGTCTTCCCTTCTTTCCCGAAGCGGCGGGATGTTGATCATCACCACGTTCAACAGATAATAAAGATCGTCACGGAATTTCCCCTCCCGGACAAGGTCGGAGAGGTTCTTGTTCGACGCGGCGATGATCCGTGCCCTCAGCCGGATCCGCTCCCGGCCCCCGATTCTCTCGAATTCCCTTTCCTGCAGCACCCTCAGAAGCCTGGCCTGCATGTTCAGGGATATCTCGCTGATTTCGTCGATGAAGATCGTCCCGTCACCGGCGGCCTCGAACTGTCCGTACTTCCGGCTCTTGGCGCCGGTGAAGGTCCCCTTCTCGTAACCGAAGAGATCCAGCTCGAGAGACAGTTCCGGCTGGGAGGCGCAGCTGATCGAGATGAAAGGCCGGTTTCCCGCCGTGGTCTTGTGGATCACGCGGGCCACGAGTTCTTTGCCCGTCCCCTCTTCCCCCTGGATCAGGATCGCCGCGTCGGCGGTCCTGATCTTTGCAAGCTGGTCGCAGATCCCCCGGACGGCCTTGCTCTGGCCGATGACATCCGGGTAGATCTCCCTCGGCTCCACCTTGCTCAGGAGGTCGGTGACCTTGTCGAAGACGACATTGTATTCCTTGATATCGTCCCCCTGGGGAGCCAGGGTGTTGCGGGCCGGCGTCTTCATGAAAACGGGCAGTTCGATGACCTTGTTGATAAAAGCCCGGATCGGCCGCATCACGAGCCAGGTGATGATGAGAGCGATGACGCAGGCGAATAAGGCAATGGCGACCCCCCACACCCGCACGTATTCATCGGGATTCGTGAGGAGCTGGAAGATCTGATAGGTCATGATCACCGCAATGAGCGAGATCCCGGTGAAAATGAGCGGAATGAGGACATAGAGGCTGACTTTGAACTTTGATCTTTTCATAGGACTGCCCTGGACCTCCCGGATGATGCGGCGCGAGCCCTTTATGGGCCGATCCATCTAAACGCAACCGGCAAGCTTCACCGGTTTCCTCCGAGGATCACCAGACACACTTCTTGTATCTCTACATCTTCACGTGAATTTTATTTAACAATTTCTGCAACAATTGCAATACGGTGAAAGTATTAATTTTATTCGTATTTTTATATTATCCACCCTAAGAATAAAGTATGATTTTATATCACATTCATCCCTTTCGATCCAGCCCATCCTGTGTGCGCGAAGATCCTGATCCGGAGCCCTTCTCGGAACCGGAAGGCGCGATGAGGGCCGTCGGGCAAGGGTCTACGAAAAAAGTATTAGCCCGGCGTCACCCCGGTCTCCTTTTCACCCACCGCCCTGTCCGCCCCGGATATGCGGGTTGACAATTCGGAGACGTTTCACTACCCTGCGCAACGGGCGTGCCCGAAAGGACCGCCGCTCCGAATCCGCCGACCCCGAGGGGAAAGGACCTGCCGCCGGGACATGACCGATCAGGACAAGAAAGCCGTTTTCGGCTGGGCCATGTACGACTGGGCGAATTCCGCGTTTGCCACGACCGTCATGGCCGCTTTCTTCCCGATTTTCTTCAAGCAGTACTGGAGTGCCGGCACGGACCCCACGGTGAGCACGGCGAACCTGGGGCTCGCCAACTCCGCGGCGAGCGCCTTCATCGCCATCGCGGCGCCGGTGCTGGGCGCCATCGCCGACCGGGGTCATTCCAAGAAAACGTTCCTTTTCTTCTTCACCGGCATCGGCATCCTCATGACCTGCCTCTTTTATTTCATCCCGAGGGGGGAATGGCAGACCGCCGCGGCCCTTTACGTCCTCGCCATGGTCGGATACTCGGGGAGTTTCATCTTCTATGACGCCCTGCTCACCACCGTGGCATCGGAGAAAGAAACCGATCGCGTTTCCTCGCTGGGTTTTGCCCTCGGATACCTGGGCGGCGGAATCCTCTTTGCGCTGAACGTCTGGATGACGCTGAAACCCGGCGACTTCGGACTGACCGGTGCCGGCGAGGCGGTGCGGCTGTCGTTTCTGACCGTGGGCCTATGGTGGGCTTTCTTTTCCCTGCCGCTTTTCTTCCTGGTCCGGGAGCCCCCCCGGCCCCGGGAGAGAACATTGCCGCTGGTCATCCGTGAGGGCCTGCGACAGCTCCGGGGGACGTTCCGGGAGATCCGTCACCTGAAAGTGATCTTCCTCTTTCTCGCCGCCTACTGGTTCTACATCGACGGGGTGAACACCGTCATCGTCATGGCCCTCGATTACGGGCTGGCCATAGGGCTTCGATCGGACGATCTGATCATCGCCCTGCTCGTGGTCCAGTTCGTCGGTTTTCCCTCGGCCATCGCTTTTGGAAAGATCGGGGAGAGGATCGGGTCGAAGACGGCCATTCTGATCGGCATCACCGTTTACCTTTTCATCACGGCCTACGGGGTCTCGATCGACAGCCGGAATGAATTTTTTGTCATGGCCTGCATCATCGGCCTGGTGCAGGGCGGTGTCCAGGCCCTGAGCCGCGCCCTGTACGCCCGGATCATCCCCGCCGGGAAGTCGGCCGAGTATTTCGGCTTCTATAACATGATGAGCCGGTTCGCCACCATCAAGGGGCCCCTTCTGATCGCGGCAACCATCTACCTGCTTAAGTCCCTGGGCTATGCAGGCATACCGGTATCCCGGATGAGCATCCTGTCCATCGCCGTCCTCTTCCTGATCGGGGGGATCCTCCTTTATTTCGTCGATGAGAGGCAGGGGAAGGAAGATTCGAAGTACCTGGCTCGAACATAAGATCCCTCTGCGGTCCGCCGGACGATCGGCGAGGACACCGGGTACACATCCCGATCAGTGAATCCGGATCACCTTCACCTGACGCCGGACACCTGCACCAGGACGTGCCGTTTTCTCGGGCGGTTGTCGAAGTCGAGGAGAATGATCTGCTGCCAGGTGCCGAGGACCATGACGCCGTCGACGACGGGGACCGTGACCGACGGGCCCAGAAGGGCCGCCCGCACGTGGGCGTAACCGTTCCCATCCCCCCACCGGGCATCGTGACGGTAGAAGATCCCCTCCGGCGCCAGGCGGCTGACGGCTTCTTTCAGGTCTTCGATCACACCCCCCTCGAACTCAATCGTCGTCAGGGCCGCCGTGGACCCCGGGACAAAGACGAGAACCTGTCCGTCCGAAACACCGGCCTCCCGGACTTTCTCCGACACCGCTCCCGTGATGTCGATGACGTCCGTTCGGGCAGTCGTTGAAAACGTGAGGCGAGCGTGATGATATTCCATGAGGTCGTCCTTCCCTCCTCCCAACGGGATGATGAGACATATTAACCGAAGCGACTTGAAAGGCGCAAGTTGGACTTGTCTTTCGCCGGAATATTTGATAGTCGAAAAACAGCCTGCCCTTCAGGCCAGTGCCTATGAAAAAGAAAGAATTGCTGGAACAGGCGAAGGAAGTTCTCCGGATCGAGGCGGAGAGCATCCTCCGTCTTATCCCCGGCGTCAGCGACGACTTCGTACGCGCCGTGGACCTGATCTACGGTGTCAAAGGGCGCGTGATCGTCACGGGAATCGGTAAGTCGGGATTGATCGGCAAGAAGATCGTGGCGACCCTTACCAGCACCGGCACCCCGGCCATCTTCCTCCACCCCGTGGAAGGTCTTCACGGAGATCTCGGCATCGTCACCAAGGACGATGTAATCCTCGCCATCTCCAACAGCGGTGAAACCGGTGAGATCAATTCCCTGGTCGGACGGACGAAAGAAATCGGCGCACCGCTCATCGTCTTCACGGGAAACAGCCGGTCTACCCTCGCCGGCTGCGGCGACGTCGTGATCAATGTGGGGGTCGAGAAAGAAGCCTGCCCCTTCAACCTCGCCCCGACCTCCAGCACAACGGCCGCGCTGGCCATGGGAGACGCCCTGGCCATCACTCTGATCGGCAAGCGCAACTTTCAGGAAAAGGACTTCTATCGCTTCCACCCCGGGGGAACACTCGGCCAGAGACTGCAGGCCCGCGTGAGAGATGCCATGATCTCCGGAGACGGAATACCGAAGGTTCCCGAAGGCACATCGGTTCTTGCAGCCATCGAAGAGATGGACCGGAAAAATGTGGGCTTCGTCGTCGTCACAGACCGCCGGGATCGCCTTCTGGGGATCCTGACGGACGGCGACATCCGCCGATCGGTAAAACGGCAGATACGGTTTGAAGACAAGAAAGTCGACGACCTCATGACCCGCACGCCGAAAACAGTGGATGAAAACGAATCCCTCGCCAGGACCGTCGAGCGTATGCAGAAAGATGAAATCACGGCACTCCTTGTGGTGGATGGTGAGTGCGTGATCCAAGGCTACGTGCACCTCCACGACATTCTCGGCCGGGGGGGAACGGTCCGGATCACCATGGCCAATTCCTTCTGATTCCGTTCCATCACCGTCGATAAAAAAGGGGTGACGGATTCCGTCACCCCTTCCTGTTTCAAACAACAGCGCTTTCCCTAGCCGGCGCGGCGGACTCTGCAGGCGAGGCCTTTGACATTCGGTGTGCCGTATTCCCTTCCCAGCTTTTTCACCGAGGTGAGCATGTTGAAGTTGGATTGATCCCAATCGTACTGCCTCTCCGGGTTTCCCTCCGGGAACCACCACCCGTGGGCACCGCAGACGACCCGGGGATCAACGCTGTCCGTGAGATGGGCAAACTGGGTGGCCTTGCCGTACGCCGTCTCGATGAGGACCTCGTCCCCCTCGGCGATACCGAGCTTCGATGCCGTGTCGGGGTGGATTTCGAGTCTCGGCTCGGGGTTCATCCTCCGCAGCCGACCGAGCCATCGGTAGGACGAATGGAGGTAATACCGGCTCTTGGCACTCGTCAAGACGAGCGGATAGTGCGGGTCCTCCTCTTCCGGAAGTCCCCGGAACTCGGGCAACGGCCTTAGCATGAATTGTTCGGCGGTGCTCAGCAGCAGTTCCACTTTTTTGGTCGGTGTCGCGAAACCCTTTTCTTCGTATTTCCTGAACCTTTCCGGTCCTTTCAGGTAGCCCTTCTCGCAGAACTCGGCGTAGGTGAGCCCGCTCGGCTTCACGAGGTCTTCCACGAACCGGTTGTAGTCCTCGTGCCAGTGCTCCGGCGGCGAGATCCGCTTGCCGAGATCGTTCAGAATTTTCAGGTCGGGCCAGCACTCCTCCGGCGGGTCCACGACCTTGGGTCTCGCCAGAATATACCCGTGGCCGAGGCCGTAGTGGCCGATATCATCGAACTCGAACTGCGTCGCAGCGGGCAGAACGATGTCCGCCAGGGCGGCTGTCGGCGTCATGAAGATCTCCGAGACGGCGATGAAGTCGAGCTTCATCAGGGCCTCGTAAGTCAGGCGGCTGTCGGCGTAGGAAAGCATGGGGTTGCAGCACATCATGTAGGCGCCCCGGATCGGGTAGGGAACGTCCTCCAGGATCGCCTTGCGGAAAAAGGCCGGCGGAATGGTCATGAAACGCGGGATGACCCTGTGGTGGGCGCTGACCATCTCCTTGCGCTTGTTGGGAATGAGATCCGCCCGGACGAACGGGGCGAGCCCCATGATCCTCGGGTCGCGGGCGTCGACATTCCCCCCGGCGACGTCGAGATTCCCCGTGATCGCCATGAGGCCGATGAGGGCGCGAATCGTGTCAAAGTTGTTCACATTGTGTTCGATGGGATTCCCCCATTGAATGGCGGCCGGTTTCGAGGTCGCGTAAAGTCTCGCCGTCTCGCGTATCTGACCGGCCGGCACCCAGGTGATTTCGGCGACCTTCTCGGGTGCATACTTTTTGACATGAGCCGCCAGTTCCTCGAAACCGTGGGTCCACTTCTCCACGAAGTCCCTGTCATAGAGACCTTCCTCGATGATGACGTTCAGCATGCCCAGGGCAAGGGCGGCATCGGTACCCGGTCGGATCTGAAGCCAGAGTTTCGACTTCTTCGTCAGATCGGTCTTTCTGGGGTCGACAACAGCATAATCGAGCCCCTTTTTGACCTGATGGAGGAAGAGGCTGCAGATTTCACCTTCCTCGTTGGTGGAGGTGAGGTTGCTCCCCCAGAGGATCACGAACTTGCTGTCATGATGGAAATCCACCACGGGATAAAACCCGCAGGTGTGATAACCCGTGACCTCACGCGGGGCATGACAGAGGTCCTGAATCCCCACCACATTCGGCGACCCGAAGAGGTTCGCCAGACGGATCAAAACGAGATGATCGAGACCCTTCGGCATTCCCACGACAAAGGCGACCCCCCGGGCACCGTGTTTTTCCTTGATCCCGATGAGGTTTGCCGCAATCTCCCCAAGTGCCTCCTCCCAGGAAATCCGCCGCCACTTTCCCGCACCCCGTTTCCCCGCCCGCTTCAGGGGGTGCCGGAGCCGATCGGGGTGGTCGAGCTTTTCGGCCGAGGCGAGCCCCTTGATGCAGGTGTAGCCCCTGTTCAAAAACCCTTCGGGGTCACCCTTGATTTTGACGATTCTGTTTTCGCTCACGCCCACCAGGAGGGAACAGCCGCCGTGATCCATCCTGGCGCAGTGCGTCCTGAACCAGCGAAGATCCTCTGACATGAACAGGAGCCTCCTTGCATGTGATTTGCGATCCCGATCGGAGACGCCGGGCCGAGGGCTTCCGATCAGATCCATTTTTTCTTCCTGAAGAAATAGAGCATGATCGCGGCCACGAGGATCATGACACCCCACGCAAAGGCATAACCGTAACGCCACTTGATCTCCGGCAAGAACTCGAAGTTCATCCCGTAAATACCGGCGATGAAGGTGAGCGGCATGAAGATCGTGGCGATGATCGTGAGGACCTTCATCACTTCGTTGAGCCGGTTGCTCACGCTCGAGAGGTAGATGTCGAGCATACCCGAGAGCATGTCCCGTTGGGTTTCGATCGTATCCATCACCTGGATGGTGTGTTCATAGACATCGCGGAAAAAGATCTCCGTCGTCTTGTGTATGAGGGGCGACTCCGACCGCTCGAGGTGCAGAATGACTTCCCTCAGGGGCCAGACGGACTTACGGACCAGGAGCATCTCCTTTCGAAGGGCCTGAATCCGTTTCAGCGTCTGGGGCCGCGGATCGCTCACCAGTTTGTCTTCAACCGTCTCGATGTCCTCCCCGAGCTGTTCCATGACGACGAAATAGTAATCAACGACGGCGTCGATGAGGGAGTAGGCCAGATAGTCCGTGGCACTCCTGCGGAGGCGCCCCTTTCCCGACCGGATCCTTCCGCGTACGGCATCGAATAGGGGGCTCCCCTTCTCCTGGAAGGACAGGACCACATCCTGATGGACAATCAGGCTCACCTGCTCAGCACGGATCTGGTCGTCCTTCTCCTCCCGGACCAGGGTCTTCAGCACGACGAAGAGGTAGTCACCGAAATCTTCGAGCTTCGGGTGCTGGCCCGTGTTCATGATGTCTTCGAGCAGAAGGGGGTGGACATTGAAGTGGCTTCCGATCTTTTCGACGGTTTCCTTGTCGTGGATGCCGTCGATGCTGATCCACGTGACGGTCGGTTTACCCTTGTACGGGAAGGCCTCTTCCACGGACGACACCTCTTTTTCCTCCACATGGCTCTCGTCGTAGTCGAGGATCCGGATTTTCGGCTTTTCCACCATCCGCTCCCCGATGTGGACCAGCGTCCCGGGGGGCAGGCCGACCATCTTCGATGTTCTGGCGATTTTTCTCTTCTGCATCATGAAACCTCGACGGGGAAGGCTTCCGGCGGAACACCGATCCGCAAGCCGGTCCCGCATGGATGACGACCCGCAGTGCACGGTCTTGTTCACGGGATCGACACCACAGGAGTAGATAGAGGTTCGTCCCTCACCCTGTCAAGAAAAATTCTGCCCCGTCTCCGTCCGGCTGTTCAGGAATCGCCTTTATATTCGATGATTTATGCTTCCTCAATAAACCCCTGTGGGCGGTATGTCCCCCGTCTGTTCATGGATCTTGAGGATCTGACTGCCCGGCGGCAGGTACCTCTACCTTTGTGGATGGGTGAGACAAAGCAAAGGAAGAGGATGTTTACCGGTGCCGCGATTCGACCTCCATGGCAACTCGCACTTTCTAAAAACCCGGTGAACTTAATGTCGACGTCCGGAAAGACCCGGAACTGCTGAAAGGCATGGAGGCTCAGGCTCCCGGCAAGATGAACCTCGACTTCTCTCCTGAAGTCATGGCCGCCTCCGACAATGAAGACGCGCGCCGGGAAGATATCGAGAAGCTCGAGTTTCGCCGGGACGCCCTCAGCCGTCTCACGGCCGCGCAAATCTCGCCTCACAACCGGGCAAGGCCAAGGGGTCTGAGGTCCGGGGATTCCCCGACTCGGTGATGCGGCTGCGGATGAAACCGGCCAAGGTCTATATCCCCGCATTCACGTGCTGCATTTGAGCCCCGAACCGGAGAAGCCAGCGGTCAGGGGCTTCTTACGGGCGATCATCGGCGAGGCCCCGGCAAGTCGGTTGGGCTTGAACGCCGTCGATCAGAACCGGGTGAGACCGGATGCCTTGCTTCCCGAAACGGAGAAAATCCCCATCGTCCTTTACGAAAAACAGGACGGCCGGAAATGGCGACCGATTTCATCTCCGGGTGCCACCCCTGCCTCGGGGTCCGAATGGTCCAGAAGTTTTCCCTCCCCGATCACCCGGCCGAATCGAACCCCCTGTCGCCCATCGCCCATGCCTTCCAGGTCATCGTCCTCGGAAAAGAACCGAAGATCGCCGGATCTTCCAAACCCGCCAGGCCCTCCACGTGAAAAACTCCGCTACCCCCCTTCAGGTTCCCCAACAAGGGCGCCGTAGAAACGGGGCCTCCGGTCAGCAAAGAGGTTGTTGTGTTCGTTGAGCTGCTTGTCTCTCGCGGCCTTCACGTCCACGTCCGCCACACGGATCTCCTCGGTTTCACGGCCGGCCCTGAAGAGCACATTTCCCCGGGGGTCAACGATCTGGCTTCGCCCGGTGTAGGCGAGCGTCTTTCCCCCGCGCTGCTCCGACCCCGTACGATTGCAGGTCACTGCGAAAACGCGGTTTTCGAGGCAGCGGGTGATCATTACGTCCTGACAGTAAGGAAGCACGAGGTTGGCGCTGTGGCAGATGACATCGGCCCCCTGCAGGGCCAGGATTCTCGTCATCTCGGGGAAAAACCAGTCGAAGCATATCATCACGCCCACCCGGCAGGCTCCGATGTCGTACACGGCCGGCTTCCGGTCCCCCGGAGAGAACCAGAGTTTTTCCTCGAAGAAGAGGTGGATCTTCCGGTACACGGCGACGAAGCCGTCGGGCGAGACCAGGACGGCCGAGTTGTAGATCTTGTCCCCGCTTCTCTCGGCAAGTCCTCCGACGATGTGGATCCCGTTCTTCTTCGCCGCCCGGACCAGGGCTTCCGTGGTTCGCCCGCCCGGCACCTCTTCGGCGAGGTCCCGGGCCTCTTTCAAGGATGTGAAGAGATAGCCCGTATTGAAAAGCTCCGGCAGGACGAGGAGGTCGGCACCGGCGTTTTCGATGAGGGCGACCACCTTGTCGAGATTCCGGTCCACCTGCCCGAAGGCAGGATCAAACTGCAGGTATCCGATCTTCATCGGTCAGTCTCCTTCCCTCTGGATATCGTCAGGAAGTTTATACCACAGCAGCGGGGTCTGTCGACGGAATTTCAAAGAAAAAAGATTGCCGATTCTCCGGCCCGCCGTACGGGATTTGCGCACCCTCAAAAAAATCCCCCTCCATCCGCCCGTGAAAGGGGGATGAAGGGGGACTTCAATTGACCTTACACCTTACGCCTTATGCCTTACGCCTGCCCTTACAACATTTCATAGATTCCCGCCGCGCCCATGCCGCCGCCGATGCACATGGAGACCATGCAGCGCTTGACCCCGCGGCGCTTTGCCTCGTGCAGGATCTGCGCCGTGAGCTTGGCGCCCGTGGCCCCCAGGGGGTGGCCCAGTGCGATGGCGCCGCCGTTGGGGTTGATATCGCCCTTCCAGTAGCGCTCCTCGATCCCGAGGAGGCGGCAGCAGGCGATGGCCTGGGAGGCAAAGGCTTCGTTGATCTCGAAGAGTTCGATGTCGTCGGTCTTGAGGCCGGCCAGCTTCAGGGCCTTCGGGATGGCCACGGAGGGTCCCATTCCCATCTCCTCGGGGGCACAGCCCGCCACGGCAAAGACCGTCATCTTGGCCAGGGGCTTGAGACCCAGGGCCATGGCCTTCTCAGCCGTCATGAGCAGGGCGAAGGCCGCCCCGTCGGTCATCTGCGAGGCGTTGCCCGCCGTGACGGAGCCCCCCGCCTTGAAGGCGGGCCTGAGCTTCGCGAGGTCGGCGGTCGTCGTCGGCCAGCGGACGCCGTCATCAACGCTGAATGTGATCTCTTCACGGACCCGCTTGCCGCCGGCGTCTTTCCTGTACTTCCAGGCCTTGATGGGAACGGTCTCGTCCTTGAACTTTCCGTTCTTCAGGGCCTCGGCGGCCCGGCGGTTGCTCTCGACGCCCATCCTGTCCTGGTCCTCGCGGGAGACACTGTACTTCGCGGCGACATTCTCCGCCGTGATACCCATGGATACATAGGTGTTGGGCCGGTCGCCCCAGTCCGGGTCGGGTCTGAACTGGCTTCCGCCCATGGGGATGTGGGACATGGTTTCGCAGCCCCCGGCGATGATGACGTCCGACCAGCCTGCCCGGATTTTAGCCGTCGCATCCGCGATGGCCTGCAGGCCCGAGGAGCAGAACCGGTTGATCGTCATCCCCGAAGTTTCAACGGGAAGCCCCGCCCCGAGGCTGAGGACGCGTCCGAGGTTCATCCCCGTTTCGGCTTCCGGGAAGGCGCAGCCGACGATAAGGTCGTCCACGTCCTTCGGATCGAGCTGGGGGACCTTCGCTAAAAGTCCCTTCACGACCTGCAGGCCGAACTCCTCGGCCCGGGTGGCCGCGAGGCCCCCTCTCCTGTATCGCCCGCCCGGGCTCCTGACCGCTGCAACAATAACGGCTTCTCTCATGGTATGGTTCCTCCCTTTGTGTAAGAGACGGTTTCTATTCTTCTTGCTTTTTTCGTACATCGGACTGCTCAAAAGTGCCCGGATCCAAAGCCTCCGTTAAGGATTACGAAGTTAGGAAGTTGATAGCATAAAATACACGTTACCTGTTCTTTGAAAAAGCAGAGAGCATCTGAT
>DAOTMG010000017.1:0-47245 GCA_035450185.1 Syntrophales bacterium
AGGCCGTGTCGAGGCCCACGAGGTCGATCGTCCCGAAGATGGCCGAGCGGGGCCGTCCCAGGGGACCGCTGATGATGGCGTCGATGTCCTCGACCTTCATGCCCCTGGCGAGCATGAGACTCATGGCGTTGGACATGTCGAAGACGCCGATGCGGTTGGCGACGAAGTTGGGCACGTCCTTGCAGACGACGACACCCTTGCCGAGCACGTCCTCGCAGAAGCGCCTCACGTACTCGACGACCTCCTTCTTTGTCTCCTCGCCGGGGATGACCTCGACGAGCTTCATGTATCTCGGCGGGTTGAAGAAATGGATGCCCAGGAACCGCTCCTTGAGGCCCTTGCCCAGGTTCGCCGAGATCTCTCCGATCCGGATGCCCGAAGTGTTCGTGGCCACGATGCAGTCAGGCGCCACGACTTTTTCCACCCTCGCGAAGAGATCCTGTTTGATCTTGAGGTTTTCGACGACGGCTTCGATGACGAGGTCCACTCCGGAGAGCCAGCCGAGGTGGTCCTCGAAGTTGCCGGGCTTGATCATGGCGGCGTTTCGCTTCGTGTAGAAGCTCGCCGGTTTGGCCTTGGTCGCTCCCTCGAGCCCCCTCTGGGCGAAACTGTTTCGCCACGCCGGGCTTTCCTTCGTCAGTCCCTTTGCCTTGTCTGCCTCGGACAGCTCGGGGGGTACGATGTCGAGGAGCAGGCCCTCGATCCCCGCATTGGCCAGCTGGGCGGCAATGTTCGCCCCCATGACCCCCGCGCCTAAAACGGCTGCTTTTTTAATTTGAAGCGACATAGTCTTCTCCTCCAATGTGTCGTCTGTTTCGTCCATTCGATCTATTTCGTCTATTCCGTCTGTCCGATCTCAACGAGAGGATATCGGAAAGGAAGCAGGTTCCATTTATAAACTTCTTTTTCCTTCCGTTTCTATATCCTGTTCCCCACCCCGGCTCTTTCTTACGCCGTGAAGCTCTCGTCGGCGATCTCGATGGGGGTGCGATCGCCCACCCTGATCCCTGCGGCCCTGCCCCGCACGGTGGTCAGCACGTTGACGGCAAAGAACTTGGCCGCGGCGACCTTCCCCTGGTAAAAAGCCACATCGGCATTCGAGCGAACGAGCGCCCTCTGCTTGGCCTTGGAATTCCTGGCGCCGGCCTCGGCGTAGATGGCGTTGAGTTTCTTCTGGGCGATGCCCGCCGCATTCATGAGCAGGTAGCCCACGGCCACGTCCCCGAAGAGGTTCAGGTAGGGGGTCGCATAGAGGATCGGGACAAGGAAACTCGCGCTCTTGCCGAGTTTGAAGAACAGGAGAGTCAGGTCCGTCAAGGCGTTCTTCGCCTCGGCAAGGTAGTTGACGTAAGAGGACAGTTCCGGGAACTCTTCGCGGAGTTTCGCGATTTCTTCATCCATCTCCTTGGCGATGGCCAGCAGGTGCATGCCTTTCTTCATGCCGAGTTTGCGTCCCACAAGGTCGAGGGCCTGGATACCGTTGGTGCCCTCGTAGATCTGGGTGATCTTGCAGTCCCGCATGTACTGCTCCAGCGGGTACTCGGCGCAATAGCCGTAGCCGCCATAGACATCGATGGCCACCGAACAGACCTCCAAGGCCCGGTTGGTCACGTAGGCCTTGCACACGGGGATGAGAAGATCGGCGCGGTTTGCCCACATCTGCCGCTCCTCTCTCGCGGGAGCCGCCTCCATCATGTCCTGGCAGAAGCTCGTGTAGTAGAGCAGCGCCCGGCACCCCTCGACGTGAGCCTTCATCCACAGGAGCTGACGCCGGATGTCGGCATGCCGGATGATGGGGACCTGCGGCGCTTCCGGGTTCTTGAATTCGAAGATTTCGGAGCCCTGGAGCCGTTGTCTGGCGTAATCCACGGCGTGCTCGTAAGCCGCCGTAGCCGTCCCGAGACCCTGGAGCCCGACCTCGATGCGCGCCTCGTTCATGAGATGGAACATGATCTTTATACCGTCGCGCTCCTTGCCGAGGAGTTCACCCACGCACTTGCCCTCCTCACCAAAGACAAGCGTCGCCGTGACGGAGCCCTTGATCCCCATCTTGTGCTCGATGCCGCCCGTGGTGACGTCGTTGAACGCACCGGCACTGCCGTCGGCCTTCACGCGGAACTTCGGCACGATGAAGATCGAGATGCCCCTCGTCCCGGGTGGATCCCCTTCGATGCGTGCCAGCACCGTGTGGATGTTGTTCGCGGTGAGGTCGTGATCGCCGCTGGAGATGAAAATCTTCGTGCCCTGGATGCTGTAGGTTCCATCGGGCAGCCGCTTCGCTGTTGTCTTGAGCGCACCCACATCGCTCCCCGCCCCGGGCTCGGTGAGGCACATCGTCCCTCCCCACTCGCCGGTGTACATCTTCTCCATGTACTTCTTCTTCTGCTCCGGCGTGCCGTATCGGTCGATGAGACCGGCCGCGCCGTTGGTCAGTCCCGGGTACATCATGAGAGGAAAGTTGGCCGCCACGAAGAACTCATAGCACCCCTGAGAGACCACATTGGGCATCCCCTGCCCGCCCGACTCGACGCTCCGCATGCAGTTGAGCCAGCCGGCTTCGCAGAACTTCTTGTAGGCATCGTGGAAGCAGGCCGGCACCTCGACCTTGCCCTTGTCGAACTTGCACCCTTCCCTGTCGCCCTTTTCATAGGTGGGCAAGAGGATCTCGACGGCCAGCTTCTCCGCTTCGTTGAGCATCATGTCCACCGTTTCCCTGTTGTATTCGGCGTACTTTTCGGTTTCGAACAGGCGTTCTATCCCGATCTGCTCGTAGAGCAGAAACTTCTGATCCCGCGTGTTCACCAGCATGTTCCCCATGAACGCTTCCTCCCGATGAGATTCAGAATGAATTTGATTTAATTCTCCTCGCGGACCGTGGTCAGCCCCCCGATAAACAGATCCAGTCCGCCCGCGACGGTCGAACGAACCCTTGTTTCCCGCGTTTCCTCCCGCCCGGTGAAAAGATGAAGGGCGATGATGCCGTTCAGAAGCCCCCAGAGCGCATTCCGGCACTGCCGGATGTTCCGGCAGCCCGGAAACTCTCCTCTTTCAATCCCGTACTGAAAAATCCTCTCGATGATGCCGACGGTCTTATTGGTGGTCCGGATGATGTGGCCATTGATCTCTTCGGAGATGTTCAGTGGATTGGGCTGCACCATGAACGTCATCAGAATCCTGAAGAGTTCCCGCTCGGACAGGAAGAAATCGATGTAGACCTGCGCGAAGCGGACCAAGACGTCCGAAGCGCTGTCGCCATCGTGGAAAATGTCGGTGACACGGTCGTGAAATTTCTCGATATCCCGGATGAGAACCTGGGCGTAGATCTCCTCTTTGCTTCTGAAATAAAGGTAGATTGCGCCCTTGCTCAACTGGGCCCTCTGGGCGATGGAGTCCACCGTGACCGCTTTGAACCCTTTTTTCATAAAATCCCGTCGCGCGGCCTTCAGAATGGTCTCCCGCCTCCGTTCCTTTTCCCGGTTCCTTCTCTCCGTAAGTCCCAAGAACATCGACCTCCCCGGCAGACGCTTCAGTGAAATAAACATCGGTCATTTTATGACCAACGGTCATAACGTACACCATGCAGAAGCCCCTGTCAAGGAAAATCACACATAATTTTTCCCGATCAAATCGTCAAGAAATTCGCGACCCTTTGTGGATTCAAGTCGTGGAACAATTTTATTGACTAACCGGGTTTCCTGTGTTAGTCACCTATGGATTTTATATCATAGGACGGAACGCCCTGCCGCAACGCCGGGACGAAAAGAGTCGCTCCGACAAAGTCCAAGGACGAGCCGTTTTTTTCTTTCCTCCCCGTTCCATGGTCCACGGGCAGACAGCGAATGCACAGGAGGACGATGTGACCCTTAAGGATGTGAAGGATATTCTGGATGCCGAGATCCTCGTCGGTCAGGACCAGCTGGGGAAAGAAATCAAAACGGCATTCAGTGCCGACTTGATGAGCGATGTGCTGGCCTTTGCAAAGCCCGACAGCCTGCTCCTCACGGGGCTCACCAACCCGCAGGTCGTCCGTACGGCGGACATTCTCGACATATCGGCCATCATCATGGTCCGGGGCAAGAGACCGTCGGAGGAAACGGTGAAGCTTGCGGAGCAACTGAAGATCCCCATTCTCTCTACGAAATACATCCTCTTTGAGACCTCCGGTCGTCTCCACCGCAGCGGCATCGTCGGGTGTATCGAAAAAGTTCGCAGCGAGCAGTAGGGACGGCGGCGGATGAGTTACGACAAGACCTTCTCGGTTGAAGGAGGCAATTTTCAGGCGGCCGGCAACGTGTCGAGCGAGATCAAGGGGATCCTGAAGGACCTCGGACTCCCGAAGGACACCGTCAGACGTGCCGCTATTGTATGCTACGAATCGGAGATCAACATCGTCTCCTACGCCAAGCGGGGAGAAATTGCGCTTCACGCCGATGACCGGGCCGTACAGATCGAAGCGAAAGATGAAGGGCCGGGTATCCCGGACATCGAGCTGGCCATGAAGGAAGGCTACTCAACGGCAACGGCTCGGGTCCGGGAGATGGGGTTCGGCGCAGGCATGGGTTTGAGCAACATGAAACGCTATTCCGACGATTTCTTCATCTCCTCCGAGGTCGGAATCGGAACCTATGTGAAGATGGTGGTCTTCAACCTCGACCTGAAATTACACCCCGATCACCCGCAGGTGACCACCGACAGAATCCGGGAGTGAGCGGAGATGAACCTGGCGTCCATCGTCAAGGCATTGAATCTCGAGGTCCGTTGCGGCGGTGACGCTCTCGACCGGGAGGTCCGGGGCGGCTACGTGGGGGATCTCCTGAGCGATGTCATCGCCAACAGCCAGGAAGGCCATGTGTGGATCACCCGTCAGATCCATCAGAACATCGTGGCGGTGGCGTCGTTGAAGGATCTCGCAGCGATCATCCTGGTCCAGGGGAGCGAGCCGGCCGCGGACACACTGGACAAAGCGACGAGGGAAGGCATTCCCATCCTGGTCGCCCGGGAGACGGGTTTCGAGGTGGCGGGGAAGATACATCGATTGATCTTCGCTTGACCCGAAACGTCGGAAGGGCTCTTTGATATCAGAGGGGCGCGCACCGGTGTCATGGTTCTCCGGCACCGGTGATCCAACATAGGATACCATTTTGGCAGGTGAAACGAACACCCTCAGAGCCGAAGGCCGCAGTTCGGGCGGCACCTCATCCACCCCGGGTTCTCCGGGGTTACCGATAGATAGAATGACTTGACCGGATGTCCATGATTAGGGCGTTTCGCTGTGATCTCCATATCCATTCGTGCCTTTCCCCCTGCGCCGACCTCGAGATGTCACCGAGGGCTCTGGTTCGGAAATCGATCGACGAGGGGCTGGACATCATCGCCGTTTGCGACCATAACGCATCGGAAAACGTCCGGTACGTGATCAAGGCCGCCGAGGGGACAAACCTGGTCGTCTTTCCCGGGATGGAAGTAACGAGCAGCGAGGAAGTCCACGTGCTGGCGCTCTTTGAAAGCCAGGAGGCCCTGCAGAAACTTCAGGCGCGGGTCTACGAGCAGCTGCCCGGACAGAACGACGAGTCGATTTTCGGCTGCCAGGCCATCGTAAATGAACAGGATGAGGTGGAGGGGTTGAACGAAAGGCTTCTCATCGGCGCCACGGGCATTCCTCTGGATGAGATCGTCCGCATGATTCATGAACTCGGCGGTCTCGCCGTTGCCTCTCACGTCGACCGGGAAGGCTTCAGCATTCTGGGGCAACTGGGTTTCATCCCGAAAGAATTGCCGCTCGATGCCGTGGAAGTCTCCCCCCGGACCGGCCTGAAGAACGCCCGGGAGCGATTTCCGGATATCGCCGCCTATCCGCTGGTGGAGTTTTCCGACGCCCACCGCCTCGGGGAGATCGGGCAGGGGGTGACGAAGATCTACCTGAAACGGGCAACTCTCTCGGAGCTGAAAATGGCTTTCGAGAAGAAACAGGGTCGTTATATTCAGGACTAAGGTGTGCTCGAGCTTGCCATGCACATCCTCGACATCGCGGAAAACAGCGTCAGGGCCGGTGCCAAGCTCGTCACCATCCGGATCCTGGAGGACACCGGAAAAAACCTCTACGTGATGGAGATCGACGATGACGGCAGGGGGATGACGGCCGAGGAGCGCCGGAAGGCTCTCGACCCCTTTTACACGACCAAAAAAGTCCGAAAAGTCGGACTGGGTCTTCCCATGCTGCAAAACGCCGCGATGAGCACGGGAGGCGACTTCAGGCTGGAGTCCGAGCCGGGACAGGGAACGACGGTCATCGCGCGATTCCGGCGCGGGCATATCGACCGCCAGCCTCTGGGAAACATCGCCTCGTCCCTCATCAGCCTGATCCTGGGGAACCCCGGCGCGGATTTTGTTTATGATCACCGGTTCAACGAAGGGAGTTTCACGCTCGACACGAGGGAACTGAAAAAAGAACTCGATGGGGTGCCTCTGAGTCACCCGGAAGTCGTCAAGTTTCTCCGGCAGAGCATCAACGACGGTTTGAAAGAGATCGGCGTGCAAGACCTCATTTCCGAATAAGCAAGGAGGATGACATTCATGATACCCGACGATGGAGATCTTCTGAAGGAGTTCACTCCGGAGCAGGTCGCAAAACTCGACGCCATCATTGAAAAGCATAAAGGCAGGCCGGGCGCGTTGATCCCGGTGCTGGAAGAGGCGCAGCTCGTGCTCGAATACCTGCCGGTCTCCGCCCAGAGAAGGGTCGCCGAGGGGCTGAACCTGCCTCTGGCGCAGGTCTTCGGCGTGGTCACCTTCTATTCCTTTTTCACCATGAAGCCCCGGGGCCGACACACCGTGCGCGTGTGTCTCGGAACGGCCTGCTACGTGAGGGGCGGCAAGAGTCTCGTGGAAACGATCTCGAAGGAGTACAAGGTGGCGGAAGGGGACACGACGCCCGACCGGCGATTCACCCTGGAGACGGTGCGCTGCCTCGGGGCCTGCGGTCTGGGGCCGGTCGTCGTCATCGACGAAAACGTTCATGGAAGAGTCAAGCCGACCAAGATGAAGGGCATCATGGAAGAGTACACGTAAGGGGCAAAAGGCAAAAGGTTCAGAAGCACCTGAAAGGATCCTTTGCACTCCGCCCTTTGCCTCAACCCATCGAACGAGGGAAAGGTTATGACGAAGATCAAGATAGAGGATTTGAAGAAGATCAAGGAGCGGGTATCATCAGAGACCTCTCCAAGGGTCGGTGTCCACCGCGCCAAGGTCACCGTTCACATGGGGACCTGCGGCATCGCGGCCGGCGCGAGGGAGGTCATGAATGCGCTCATGCGTGAAATCGAAGAGTCGGGCGCCGCGGACGTCATGGTGACCACCTCGGGCTGCATGGGGATCTGCAGCCGTGAGCCCCTGGTGACCGTGGAGATTCCGGGCAAGGAACCGATCAAGTACGAAAAAATGAACGAAAACAAGATGAGACAGGTCTTCAAGCGTCACGTCCTGGAGGGGGAGGTTCAGTCTCCCTTTGTTCTGGCCAAGGGGGCAGAAATCGTAAAGTAGAAACCGTCCCGTTGCCGGTGACGATCTGTCCATTGTTTTCAGTGATGAAGGAGGATGAGTCTTCATGAAGGTTTTTCGATCGCACCTGTTGATCTGCGGGGGCACGGGCTGCCATGCCTCCGGAAGCATCGAGGTCAAAAAAGCGCTTGTCGGAGAGCTGGCCAAGCGGGGCCTCTCGGACGAAATCAAGGTGGTGGAAACGGGCTGCAACGGTTTCTGCGCCCAAGGTCCCATCATGGTCGTCTACCCCGAGGGGATCGTCTACATGACCGTCAGGACCGATGACATTCCCGAACTGGTGGAAGAGCATTTCATCAAGGGACGGCCGCTGGAGAGGCTCTTCTACAAGGAGCCGATTACGGAAGAGAAAATCCCCACCATGCAGGAGATCCCCTTCTTCGCCCTCCAGGAGCTGAGGGTTCTGAGGAACAGGGGTCTCATCGACCCGGAGAACATCGATGAATACATCGCCAGGGACGGATATGCCGGCATGGCCAAGGCCCTGACGGAGATGACCCCCGAGGACATCGTCAAGGAGGTTCTGGCTTCGGGGCTGCGCGGAAGGGGCGGCGCCGGGTTCCCTACGGGGCTTAAATGGCAGTTCGCGGCACGCTCCCCGGGTGATATCAAATACGTTCTGTGCAATGCCGACGAGGGTGATCCCGGCGCTTTTATGGACCGCAGTGTGCTCGAGGCCGATCCCCATGCCGTCCTGGAGGGGATGGTGATCGCCGCGAAGGCCATCAATTCTCACCTGGGCTACATCTACTGCCGGGCGGAGTACCCGCTGGCGATCCACCGGCTGAACATCGCACTGCGACAGGCCAGGGAATACGGCCTTCTGGGTGCAGATATCCTGGGAACGGGCTTCAATTTCGACATCGAGATCTACCAGGGCGCCGGGGCCTTCGTCTGCGGCGAGGAGACGGCGCTCATGACGTCCATCGAAGGCAAAAGGGGCATGCCCAGACCGAGACCCCCCTTCCCCGCCATCGCGGGCCTCTGGAAGAAACCGAGTATCCTCAATAACGTCGAGACCCTGGCCAACATCGGCCAGATCATGCTGCGGGGCGGCGCCTGGTATGCCAGCGTCGGCACCGAGAAGAGCAAGGGCACCAAGGTGTTCGCCCTGACGGGCGACGTAAACAACGTCGGTCTCGTGGAAGTCCCCATGGGAACCTCTCTGGGGACGATCGTCTACGACATCGGCGGCGGCATTCCCGGTGGAAAGAAATTCAAGGCGGCCCAGCTGGGCGGTCCCTCCGGCGGCTGCATACCCGTGGAGCACCTCAACGCTCCGGTCGATTACGAGCGAATCACGGAACTCGGGGCCATCATGGGATCGGGCGGCCTCATCGTCATGAACGAGGACAAATGCGCCGTCGACATGGCACGCTTTTTCATGGACTTCTGCAAGGACGAATCCTGCGGCAAGTGCATCCCCTGCCGGGAGGGCACCAAACGGATGCTCGAGATCCTGACGAACATCTGCCAGGGCAAGGGCAAGGAGGGGGACATCGAGCTTCTCGAAAACATGGCGAACGTGATCAAGGACGCCTCCCTCTGCGGCCTGGGACAGACGGCCCCGAATCCCGTCCTTTCCACCATCCGTTACTTCCGCAACGAATACGTGGCCCATATCCGGGACAAGAGGTGCGAGGCGGCCGTCTGCACGGCCCTCTTCAAGTCTCCCTGCCAGCACACCTGTCCCATCGGCATGGACGTGCCTGCCTATATTGCCCTGATCCGGGACAACCGGCTCGAAGACGCCTACAAAGTCCTTCTGAAAACCAACCCCTTCCCGTCCGTCTGCGGCCGGGTCTGCGATCACAAATGCCAGTCAAAATGCCGGCGCCAGACGCTCGACGAGCCGGTGGCCATCAAATTCCTCAAGCGCTTCATCACCGACAATGTCCGGCGGCCCAAGATCGAGCCCGTGGGCATCACAAGAAAAGAGAAGATCGCCGTGATCGGCGCGGGGCCCTCGGGACTCACCTGCGCGCGAGACCTGGCCCTTCGCGGTTACGGGGTGACGGTCTTCGAGGAACTCCCCACCGCCGGCGGCATGCTGAGCTGGGGCATCCCCTCCTACCGCCTTCCGAGGAACATCCTCGAGGGAGAAATCGACGACATCCGCAAACTCGGCGTCGATATCCGATACAACACGCGCGTGGGGCGGGACATCCCCTTTGAAAAGGTCAACGCGGAGTTCGATTACATCTACATGGCACCGGGCGCCCACAAGAGCCAGAGGATGGGCTGCGAAGGGGAAGACATCAAGGGGGTCTGGGGCGGCGTTGAGTTCCTCCGAGACTACAATTTCAATGAAGCCGCCTGGAACAAGGGTGAAAAGACATTGGGCACCCGGGTGGCCGTGGTCGGCGGCGGCAACTCCGCCATCGACGCCGCCCGCGTGGCCCGCAGGCTCGGCGCCGACGTCACGATCCTCTACCGGCGGCTCCGGGAAGACATGCCGGCCGCCGAAGAGGAAATCGTGGCGGCGGAGCACGAGGGGATCAAGATCGAATACCTCGTGGCGCCCACCAAAGTCGTGGGAGACGGCAACAAGGTGATCGGCGTCATCTGCCAGCGGATGAAGCTCGGCGATTTCGACCGCAGCGGCCGCAAGCGGCCCGTCCCCGTGGAAGGCGTCGTCTTCACGCTCAGTGTCGACGCCGTGATCGCGGCCGTCGGTCAGACACCGGATCTCTCCTTCGTGCCGAAAGACTCCGGAGTCCCCGTCAACAGGTGGTCCTGTTTCGACTGCGTCGACGAGACCACCTCGCAGACGAAGAACCCGAAGTTCTTTGCCGGCGGCGATGCCGTGACGGGCCCCAGCACGGTCATCAAGGCCATTGCGGCGGGTCACCGGGCGGCCGATGACATTGACGCCTATATCCGGAAAAAGAACGGGGAGCCGGCCTACGAGCCGCCCCCTGAAGAGCAGATCCAGATCCCCCTCGTCATCGATGAGGAGACGGAGGAGCGTCCTCAGGCCCGTATGCCCGAACTGGAGGCGGACTTCAGGATTCGGAACTTCGCGGAGGTCGAACTCGGCTTCAAGAAGGACGTGGCCATTCTGGAGGCCGCGCGCTGCCTGCGTTGCGACGCGGAGCTGTGACCGTCAGGATCCCGGCAACAACTCATTCCCCTCGGTCTCGGCATGGGATCGAGGGGAATTTTTTTGCGCCTCGGCACGCAGGGATTGCCTATACTTCCTGTGAACAAAAACCCCTGTCAGGCATTACAGTTCCCTCAAGAGCAGGGGGGCAGAGCGGATCCGCCCATGCGTCTTCCGCCGGTTTTTATTACAGACCCGTCACGACCTGACCTGCAAGGCATCAAAACCGCAGCCGTCAAAAGGAGGGGTCCCTGTAAGGAAAATCTACCTTTCATTCGCCGTCATTCTATCCGCGATGCTTCTGGCTACGGGGACTCTTCCGGCCGTTGAGCCCGCCCCTCTATCCCCGGACCTGCAGATCTTCCCGCCGGACAGGAATGCGGTCCCCGAGAAGCTGGCGGAATTCTCCGGCATTCGGGAAGGGCACTGGACCTATTTGCAGAACAGAATGAAGTTTGCGACCTTCACCGACGACAGGATCGGAAAAGAGCGGGCCCTCGTCCCTGAAAGCCGGGGACCGATAGAATCCGGCTCCCGAGGGGGTATCACCAAGGATCCCGGCCGGAAGCGGTTTCCGGGACGCCCCGTTGAAAAAGCCGCGGACGGAAACCAGATCATTACAGGGATGGGGATGATGGTGGACAGGACCGGTCCGTTCTCAAGAAAAAAATAGACCTTTCTCCTCGATCGATCGTGAAGACCGGTGCAGTGCGTGAAATCCCCGCCGGCACCGGCCTTGTTCTTTACATGCTGGCCGCACCTCAAAATCAGTCTTTTGGTTCCGACCAGCACGTTTTTCCCCGATGACAGAGGTGTCTGATTCTGCTAAAAAAGAGCGATCATTCCATGTAAAAAAGGAGCGCAGGCGTGGATTATCGAATGGATTCGCTTACGCCGGTGGACCGGCGGGCCGTCGTCGACATTTTCAACCACTACGTCGAAAACACCTTCGCGGCTTTCCCCGAAGAAAGAGTAACCGATGAATTCTTCGACTGGCTCTCCAGGCTTGCAAAGGGTTTCCCCTCCCTTGCGGTCAGGGACAGCAGGGGAAAGGTCATCGGTTTCGGACTGCTCCGCTCGCACAGCCCGGTGCCGACGCTTTCGAGGACGGCTGAGATCTCCTACTTCATCGTGCCGGAGTACACCCGGAAGGGCATCGGCAGGGCTCTGCTTGAAAGGCTCCTCGACGAGGCAAAGAGCCGGAACCTGACGTCCCTTCTGGCGTGCATCTCCTCGCTCAACGAAGGCAGTATCGCCTTTCACAGGAAGAACGGTTTCGTCGAGTGCGGGTGTTTTCGCGCCATCGGCCTCAAAAAAGGGAAAGTCTTTGATGTCCTCTGGATGCAGAAAATGCTCTGATCCCCCGTGAGGGTTCGAAACATGAAGGTTCTGGTTATCGTCGGCATGCCGGCGTCGGGGAAAAATATCGCGCGCCTCTATGCGGAACCGAGGGGCATCCCCTACTTCGCTACAGGGGACCTGGTGCGTGCCGAGGCGAAACGTCGGGGTCTCGCGGGACCGGAACAGACGGCCGCCCTCTCAACGGAACTGCGCGGTGAAGACGGCATGGGGGTCACAAAACTGGCGCTGACGGCGGCTCTCCAGAGCGGAAAACCCCTCGTCTTCCTGGAAGGCATGCGCTCCTGGCCGGAGATCGAGCTCATCCGCTCCCGGATCGAGACGGTCGTCATCGCGTTCGTGGCGCCGCGGGAAACGCGCCGCCGGCGCGTCGCCGAGCGTGGACGGGACGACGACTCGGCCGCCGCCTTCGACGACCGGGACCGTCGGGAGATCCTCTACGGCGCCTCTATCCCCGTGGCGCTCGCCGATCACTACATCCTCAACACCGGAACCATCGAAGAGGCCTTCGAGCGCCTGGATCGGATCGTTAAGACCTGCGTCACCTGAAAGGACGGCCCGCCTGGAAACCCGTCCTGTGATCAGAACCCCATCATGCGCCCCACGATGAGCTTCATGATCTCCGTGGTCCCCGCGAAGATCGGGTAGACGCGTATGTCCCTGGCAAACCGGCAGATGGGATACTCCTCCATGTAGCCGTACCCGCCGTGGAGCTGGACACAGTGATAGGCGACCCGGTTGGCCATTTCGCAGACCCAGGCTTTGGCCATGGAGACTTTCTTCACGATGTCCTTGCCGGCGATGAAATCGGCAACCAGGGTGTCCACGAAAGTCCGCCCCAGTTCGATTTCCGTCGCCATCTCCACGATCTTGAAGGTGTTGTGCTGGAAGGACCCGATGGGCTGGCCGAAGGCGGTCCTCTCCTTGCAGTACTTGACCGTCATGTCCAGCATCGCCTCGGCCATGGCCTGGGCCATGACGCTGCAGACGAGCCTCTCCCCCTGGAGTTTCTGCATCAGACAGTAGAAACCCTGCCCCTCCTTTCCGAGGAGGTTGGACAGGGGCACCCGGCAATCCTCGAAAGACATCTCGGCCGTGTCCTGGCTGTGAAGGCCCATCTTCTCTAGTTTCCGCCCCCGCGAGAAGCCCGGCGTGCCGGCTTCGACGCAGATCAGGCTGATCCCCTTGAAGGGGGGATCGGCCTTGGGGTTCGTCTTCGCGACGACGATGACCAGATCGCTCAGCAG
This sequence comes from Syntrophales bacterium, assembly GCA_035450185.1. Taxonomy (GTDB): domain Bacteria; phylum Desulfobacterota; class Syntrophia; order Syntrophales; family UBA2192; genus JAPLJU01. Next base: position 13,267 of record DAOTMG010000017.1, read on the forward strand.
GCCCAGGGAGATAAAGGTCTTCTGCCCGTTGATGACGTAGTGATCCCCGTCACGGACGGCCGTGGTCCGGATCGCGGAGAGATCGGAGCCCGTGTTGGGTTCCGTCATCGCGATGGCCACGAGGATGTCCCCGGAGGCACAGCCCGGGAGCCATTTCTGTTTCTGCTCCTCCGTACCGAAGCTGTGGATGTAGGGCACGATGATGTCGCTGTGCAGGCCGGCGAGGAGACCGCTGGCGCCGACGTAGGCCAGTTCCTCCGTGATGATCACGGAATACTCGTATCCCGCGCCGGTGCCGCCGTATTGTTCCTCGAGCCAGGGGCAGAGAAAGCCGTTCTGCCCCATTTTTCTCCAAACCTCCCTCGGGACGATCCCGTCTTTCTCCCATTGTTCGAGGTTCGGAGTCACCTCTTTCGCGAGGTATTTCTTGAACGACGCCCTGAAAATATCATGCTCTTCCTTGAAAATCGCTCGTCCCATGATGTCTGTCTCCCGAAGTTGTCGATTCCCCGATCCGGCGGGCCGGTGATCCCCGACGGACTCCGCGGACGGCCTCCGTCTGCCCGGACGCGACGACGGATCTCCCTTTCCCGCCGACCGGGAATGAAAGTTCTTATCGAAGAGCCTGCGGCTCAACTCCATAAGACCGGACAAGGGGGCACTTACACCCTCAAAATGACCGCCTCGCCCTGTGCGAGACCCCCGCAGATGGAGGCGATCCCGTACCCTCCGCCCCGCCGTCGCAACTCGTAGGCGAGCGTCATGGTGATGCGACCGGCGCTCGCTCCGACGGGGTGGCCGATCGCGATGGCTCCGCCGTTGACGTTCGTCCGGTCCTGGAGGGCTTGCCACTTCCCCTCGTCGTTTTCCGCAAGGATCTTCGTGGAGACAAGCGGCATGGCGGCGAAGGCCTCGTTGATCTCGATGAGGTCCATCCGGTCGATCGAGAGGCCGGCCCGCTTGAGTGCCGCCTGGATGGTAAGGGCCGGGATCACGGCGATGTCCCGGGGCTTCGTCGCCGTGCCGACGACCGCCACGACCGTCGCCAGGGGCTTGAGCCCCTTGGCCTCGGCCTTCTTCCGGGTCATGACCAGGATGGCGCTTGCGCCGGCGCTGATGGGCGGGGCGTTCCCCGCCGTCACGGTGGGGCTCCCGTAGACGGTCTTGAGTTTTGAAAGGGCCTCCAGGCTTGTCTTCCGGGGAGACTCGTCCTTGTCGATGACGATGGGATCCCCCTTCTTCTGGGGAATCACCACAGGCATGAGTTCCTCTCCGATCTTGAACTTCCCTTCTGCAAAGGCCTTGGCATAGCGCTCCTGCGTGCGGAAGGCCCAGGCATCCTGCATCTGCCTTGTGACGCCGTACTGGAGGGCCACCTCACCGGCATCGACCGACACGGGAGGGAACCCCTTCGCGGTGTAACCCAGTTCAAAGAGGTTGTCGATCAGGGTGACGGGGCCGATCCTCACGCCGCGCCGGAGTCCCGGGGCCAGGTGGGGTGTCCTCGGCATGTTTTCGGAACCCACGGAGAGGCAGATCTCGGCCTCACCGGCCCGGATGGCCAGGAGGCCGAGGCGCAGCGTCGTCAGGGACGAACAGCAGGCCCTGTCGAGCGAGAGAGAGATATTCTCCGCCGGGAACCCGGCCAGCAGCGTTGCCTGCCGGCCCGGGACGTCCGTCTCAAGGGCGACCTCGGCCGGGATGCAACTGCCGTAGTTGACTTCATCGACCTCCTCCGGCTTGATCCCCACCCGCTGAATGGCCTCCCTCATGACCATGACGCCGAGGTCGATGCTCGGGATGTCCGCCATGGCGGAATCAAAGCGGCTGAAGGGCGTTCGTACCGCGCTCACAATGACGATATCATCTGGTTTCTGCATTTCTTTATAGTCCTCCTGCTTCGATGAATGTTCTCCGGAGGTCCGGATCACGTGTCACGGCTGCCATGAGAAAAGCTTCCGGTTTTCCCTTGCGGCTTCGACGAGATAAGAAGCCGGTTTGAAGCGCTCCCCCCATTTGTTCTGAAGGGCTTCCAGGCTCTGCACGATGTTCCCCGCCCCCCGCTGGTCGACGTAGTGGAGAGGGCCGCCGCGGAAAGGAGGAAACCCGATGCCGAAGATGAGACCCATCTCCGCATCGATCGGGTTGGTCAGGATGTTTTCCCCCATGCAGAACCCGACCTCGTTGATGAGGCACAGCGCCACGCGTTCCTGGATCTCCTCCTTCGTGAGGGGCAGGGCTTTCCGGTCTTTGAAGAGGGGGTAGACCGACTCATCCACCCCTTTCTTCTTCCCCGCCTCGTAAAGATAGAAACCCCTCTGATTCTTCCTCCCCAGCCGCTGATCCTTTACTGTCAGGTGTGCCAGGTCATCGCTGAAACGAGAGGGGTAGGCCATCTGCATGATCGTAAGGACATGGGCCCCCACATCGTGACCCACTTCGTCCAGAAGGGTGACGGGGCCCACGGGCATTCCGAATCCCATCAGGGCCTCGTCGATCGCCTGGACGTCGGCGCCGTCGTTCAGGCAGTGCAGGGCCTCGGCGAGGTACGCGCAGACCGAGCGGGTCGTGTAGAAGCCCCAGCAGTCGTTCACAACGATGGGGAGCTTCCTTGTGGCGTGGGAAAAAGCGACGGCCGTCACCACGGTCTGCTCCGACGTTTTCTGCCCCCGGATGATCTCCAGAAGCGGCATGCGGTTCACGGGAGAGAAGTAGTGGAGACCGATGAAGCGCTCCGGTCTCCGGGAGGCCTTGGAGAGCTCGCTGATGGCCAGAGAGGACGTGTTGGAGGCGAAGATCGCGTGGTCGGGCAGCACCTTTTCGATGTCCAGGATCACCTGCTGCTTGATCCCCATGTCCTCGAAGACCGCCTCGATGACGAGGTCCACGTCGGCGAAGGCGGCGTAATCCGTTGACTTCGTGATCCTCGCGAGGATCTCGTTCATCTTGGCCTCCGCCATCCGCCCCTTGTCCACCTCGGCCTTCAGGATGCCCCGGATCGAGTTCACGCCGCGCTCGAGGGCCTCGTCGCTCACATCCTTCATGACCACCGGACGGCCGGACAGGATGACGCTGTGGGCGATCCCCGAGCCCATGAGGCCCGCGCCCAGAACGCCGACCTTCCTGATCGGTTCCGGCTTGATGGAACGATCTTTTGACCCGTAGACCTTGGTCATGGCGTTCTGCATCATGAAGAGATCGATGAGGTTCCGGGCCTCGTTTGAACACAGGATGTCGCCGAAGATCTCCTGTTCGGCCCTGAGGCCGGCCTCGAATCCGCCGGTCGCTCCCGCTTCCATCGAATCGATGACCTTGAACGGGGCGGGAACAAAGCCCTTCGTGGCCTTCATCGTCATCTGCCGGGCGCCGGCGAAGAGCTGTTTCTGAACTTCCGGGGTTTTTTCCTCCGCCGATGCCCCGTAGCGGAAATCGCCGCTGTGCCAGGGTCTTGTCACGGGCGCCCCCTCTCCGATCTTCCGGAGCAGAAATTCCTTCGCCTTTTCGTTGAAATGCTCGGCGGGAAACAGGGCGTCCACCAGACCCAGCTTGAGGGCCTCCTGGACCCTCAGAGTCTTTCCCGCCGTGGCGAGCTCCAGGGCGTTCTTGATTCCGACGAGCGCCGGGAGCCTCTGGGTGCCGCCCCCGCCGGGGATCACGCCAAGTTTCACCTCCGGGAGTCCCATCTGCACCGCCGGGATGTCGGCCGCCACGCGCCACCGGCAGGCCAGTGCGAGCTCCAGCCCGCCCCCGAGGCACACGCCGCCGATCGCCGCGACGGTCGGAACCTTCAGGGTCTCGAGGCGGTTGAAGGGAGCATGGGCCGCCTTCGCGAAATTCCGGCAGTCCCCGGGGGTTTTGAGTTCCTGCAGCCACTTGATGTCGGCGCCGGCGATGAAAACGCCGGGCTTGCCGCTCTCCAGGATCACACCCCGGATTTTCTCGTCCCTTTCAACCCGGCCCAGGATGTCCAGAAGCTCTTCCATGAACTGGGCGGACATGACATTCATCTTTTCCGTCGGGTGATTGAAAACAATGTGACCGATGAGATCCTGATCGACGCGGTATTCCATAAGAGAGGACATGACCATTCTCCTTTTCATTCGTCTGCAAATGTGTGTTCTCTTCTCAGCTCCCGGGGTAGAAGGCCTTCTTCATGCTGTTGCGAAGTTCTCCCCGCAGGTCCGGATGGGCGATCTCGATCAAAGCCTCGGCCCGCTGTCGCCGGGTTTTGTCCTTCAGGTGGGCGATGCCGTATTCCGTCACCACATAGTCGGCAAAGGTCCTCGGCACCGTGATCGGCGTTCCGGGCGGAAGTTCCGGGACAATGGAGGAGGCGAGGCTCCCGTCTTTTAATTTTCGCGACGACGTGAGCAGGGTGATTCCCTTTCCATTTTTCGAGTAACTCGAACCGATCATGAAGTCGAGCTGTCCCCCCGTTCCACTCACCATCCTGTGGCCGAGTCCTTCCGATGCGATCTGCCCGCTGAAGTCAACCATCAGCGCCATGTTGATCGCCACCATGTTCGGGTGCTGTGCGATGAAGGCCGGGTTGTTCGTGTAACTGGCGGGATAGAATTCACAGACAGGGTTTTCATTGACATAGTCGTACATGGCTTTGTCGCCCATGCAGAATGTGGCCACCGTGACACCCTTGTGGAACGGTTTCCTCGAATTGGTCACGATCCCTTTTGAGATCAGATCGGGAAGCCCGATCGGAAACATCTCCGTCAGAACACCCATGTCGTGCTTCCCGTTCAGGCCGCTGACCACCGCCTCGGGGATGGCGCCGATACCCATCTGGAAGGTGTCACCGTTGTTGATGAGCTCCAGAACATGACCGGCAATCCTCTTTTCCGCCTCCCCCGGCTGGACCCGGCTGAAGACCGGCATCGGCGAGGAGTTCTCCACGAAGAAGTCGAACTCGGAGACGTGCAGCCAGTTGTCGCCAAAGATGACGGGCATTTGGTCATTCACCTCGCCGATGGTGAGTCGTTGCTTCCCCGAGGCCCTGCCTGCCTTGATGGTTTCCATGGAATAGAAATTCGTCAGGCCGAGGTTGACGAAACCCTGTCTGTTCGGTGGTGTGACCATGCAGCAGAAAACATCTATCACCCTTGAAAACTTCGGACCGGAATCGGAGCTCGTGATGGGTAAAAAGTCGGACAGCCGCGCCTCATTGATCTTCCGGGTCGTAATGATCCCGAAGCCGGGCATGTAGTTGACATGCCCGTCGATGCTTGCCATGAATTGCGGATTGTAAAGTTTCGTCGGGCGAAGTTGAACGGCATCCACAAGTTTGACGTTTTTCAGCTCTTGCCACCGATCCAGGATCACGTCGAATATCTGACCCGAGCAGGCACCCACCCCCAGTGCCGTCCCGACAACGTCCCCAGACTTGACCAGCTTTGCAACTTCCTGAAACGTGGTTTTTTTCTTCTCGTAATCTTCCTGCCAACCCATGAGCTTCCTCCTTCATTTTTTTATTTTAGGATGCGGACCGCGGCTCGATGCGCCGCCGATCCGTTCGACCCATTCGCGAATGACAAGAACGGCTACACATGAAAAGCAGCAAAGGGTGTTCTCGATGCAGCCATCACCCGTCGCGGAGACCGGGTCTTCAACGTTTCTTCAATCCCCTCAGGATGAGTTCAATGGCTGCCTCGATGGTCGGTCTCCGGTAGTCGCTCTTCCCTTTCTGCATCCGGTTTTCCTGGAACTGGATGACGCCCATGAAAGCGTTCCAAACGATGATCGAGGTGATCCGGGGGTCGACCCTGCGAAACCGGCCGCTCAGGATGCCCTCGGAAATTGCCTTTTCAACCTGGTACAGGTTGGACCTCATCAGGCCCTTGAGACGGTCGAGCTTTTCCCGGGAGAGGAGCTTGGAGAACTCGGCAGCCTTGTAACGGGAAACGAGGTGGTAGGCGTCGGGGTCTCGGTCGTAGAAGTCGAACGTGGCGTCGACCATCTTCTTGATCTTTCTTACGGGGTCGAGATTCCCGTGGCCGGCGATCCGAACGAGGCGCCTGGAAAGCCTTTCGAGAGCCGGCTCGACGAGCCCGTAGTAGAGGTCTTCCTTGCTCTTGAAATAAAGGTAGATGGCGGCCTTCGAGATCTCGGCGCGGGCGGCGATGTCCTCCATGGTGGCGGCTTCGAATCCTTTTTCGAAGAAGACGGCTGCGGCGCTGTCCCGGATGTGCCGGATGCGGGATTCCTTTTCTCTCTGCCTTCTTTCTGCGATACCCATAGACGCCCCGGGGATCTCCGGCGTTTCGGGGAGGGGGGATGAGTCTTCCTAACCGCGTTCAGTTACTGACCGCGGTCATCCTCTCATGGGCGGTCCGTCTCTGTCAAGGCCATTTTGGAGGGGTGACGAAATGGGAAGGACAGGCCGTGATCAGCCGATGAGGGTCCGGTCGCCGGCGGCTATTTTCTGCAGCTTCTGCCTGTCCAGGATCCTGATTTTCTTGCCCTTTACCTCGATCACCTGCCCCGCGCTCATTTTCGTGAAAATGCGCGACAGGGATTCCGGCTTCGTCCCGAGGAGGCTTGCCAGGAGACCTTTCTTGATGTCGAGGTCCAGCTCGTCGGAGCCGCTCCTCTGCTCACTCAGGTGCAGAAGATAGGCGGAGAGCCTCGAGGGCACGTCCCTGAGCGAGAGGTTTTCCATCTTCCGGGTGAAATCCCGCAGCCGGGCCGAAAGGGCGGCGAGCATGTTCATGGCCACGGAAGGGTCCTTGCGGATCGCCCGCAGCAGTGCTTCGCGGGGAAAAAAGAGAACCCGGCTGTCCTCTACGGCCTCTGCGTTCGCCGGATAGTGTCTTCCCTCGAAGACCGGTACCTCGGCGAAAAAATCTTCCGGCCCCATGACATGCAGGACAAGTTCCTTCCCCTCGGGGGAAAGCTTGAAGATCTTCACCCTTCCGTCGAAGACCACGTAGAAGCCCAGGCCCTCCCCTCCCTCGAGGAAGATGGTTTCGCCGCGCCGATAGTTTTTCGTCGCCGCAATGTCCGCCAGCGTGCGAAGCTCCGTCTCCGGCAGACCCCGGAACAGGGACAATCGAGATAAAAATTGAATTTTGTTCATCACCCGTCTTTCTATCCTTTTTCAACTCAAATGAAAAGGGCTTTCGACGGACATGAGCACGGCAGGCCGAAATTTCATTCTTTTGACCTGGATCAAAGATTTTTCCCGACAGACGGTTTAGGATCCTTCCGATCTCGTAAAAAAAATCATCCCGGCATAGGAGAATGGTCATGTTCTGTTATCAATGCGAGCAGACGGCAAGAGGCGAGGCATGCACGAAGGGGGGCGTCTGCGGCAAGCCGCACGACGTGGCTTCCCTGCAGGACCTCCTGGTCCACGCCCTCATCGGGCTTTCGGTCGCGGCACTGGAAGCAAGGAAGCAGGGCATTTTCGACCGCGACGCGGACGTCTTCACCGTGAAGGCGCTCTTTTCGACGCTCACCAACGTGAATTTCGACGCGGCGCGCTTCGTGACCCTGGTCGGACAGACCGTCAAGCACCGTGACAGGCTCATCGGCAAGGTCAAGGCAGCAGGCGGAAGTCTCCCGGGCATCGACACATTGGGCTTTCGGCCGGCCGACTCCCTTGAGGGCCTCGTCGCCCAGGGAGAGAAGGTCGGCCTGAAATCATACCCGGCCGCAAGCGCCGACATCCTTTCCCTCAAGCACACCCTGCTCTTCGGGCTCAAGGGTATCGCGGCCTACGCGGACCACGCCCAGATCCTGGGCCAGGAGGACCCGGCCGTCTACGCCTTTGTCCAGGAAGGGCTTGCATCGCTTTCCGACGGGGAAGTCGGCTTCGAGAAAGCGCTCGGGCTCGTCCTCCGGTGCGGCGAGATCAACCTGAGGACCATGGAACTCCTGGATGCCGCCAATACGGGCGCTTACGGCCACCCCGTTCCCACACTCGTTTCCCTCGGCGTCAAGAAGGGTAAAGCCATCCTCGTGTCGGGACACGATCTCAAGGACCTGGAGGAACTTCTCAGGCAGACCGAGGGCAAGGGGATCAACATCTACACCCACGGCGAGATGCTCCCCTGCCACGGCTACCCCGGGCTGAAGAAATACGGCCACCTGGCCGGTCACTACGGCACGGCCTGGCAGAACCAGGCGAAAGAGTTCGCCGAATTCCCCGGGGCGATTCTGATGACGACCAACTGTATCCAGCGCCCCCAGCCGGCCTACAGTGAAAACATCTTCACGACGGGTCTCGTGGGATGGCCTGACGTGGTGCACGTCTCCGGCGGCGATTTCGGCCCCGTGATCAACCGGGCCCTGGAACTGCCGGGCTTCGGGTCGGACCGAAACGGCAAGTCCGTTATGGTGGGCTTCGCCCGCAACACCGTGATGGGGGTCGCCGGAAAGGTCGTTGAAGCCGTGAAAGGGAAGCAGATCCGGCACTTCTTCCTGGTGGCGGGCTGTGACGGCGCCAAGCCGGGGCGCAACTACTACACGAAATTCGTCGAACAGGTGCCCCCGGACTGCGTCGTGCTCACGCTCGCCTGCGGGAAGTTCCGTTTCTTCGACCAGAACCTCGGCAACATCGGGGGTATCCCGAGGCTCCTCGACGCGGGCCAGTGCAACGACGCCTACTCCGCCATCCAGATCGCCGTGGCCCTCGCGAAGGCCTTCGGCGTCGGCGTCAACGAACTGCCCCTGTCGATGGTCCTCTCGTGGTACGAGCAGAAGGCCGTGGCGATCCTGCTTACGCTCCTTCATCTCGGCATCAAAGATATCCGCCTCGGGCCGTCGCTTCCGGCCTTCGTCTCGCCGGGCGTGCTCGACGTGCTCGTGAAGAAATTCGGCATCCGGCCGATCACGACCCCCGAAGAGGATCTGAAAGACATCCTTCGATGACGGCGGGAGGACCGCCGTCGATCCTGCTGAACAGGGAACGGCTCACAGGGGGAAAAATGGCTGCGAAGAGAAAGATCATCGAAATCAACGAAGCGTTGTGCGACGGCTGCGGCCTCTGCGTCCCGGCCTGCGCCGAGGGCGCCATCCAGATCATCGACGGCAAGGCGAGGCTCGTGAAGGACACCTTCTGCGACGGCCTCGGGGCCTGCCTCGGCGAATGCCCGAGGGGGGCGCTGACGATCATCGAAAGAGAGGCCGAGGCCTTCGACGAGTCGGCGGTCCAGGAACACCTGACCTCCCTCGGAAAATCGCCGGCCCGTTCGCATCTCCGCGAACAGGCCGGATGCCCGTCGATGATGATCCATTTTGGTGCACCCGCAGAAATGAGGAAGAAGGCACCCGGAGGCCCTTCCGCCGGACCTGCTTCAGCGCTTGCCCAGTGGCCCGTCCAGATCCGCCTCATCCCCCCTTCCGCTCCGTTTCTGAAAAACGCAAGGCTTCTCATTGCCGCCGATTGCGTCCCCGTCGCCTACGGCTCTTTTCATGAGGACTTTCTCGACGGGCGGGTGATCATGCTCGGCTGCCCGAAGTTCGACGACGGGAGGTTTTACCTTGAACGGTTCACGGAGATCTTCAGGCAAAACGACATCGAGGACATCACCGTGCTCGACATGGAGGTCCCCTGCTGCTCGGCCCTCCCCCGGATCGTCGGGGAAGCCCTGGCCCGGGCGGGCAGGGATATCCCCGTCCGGGAGCAGATCATTTCGATCAGCGGGAAATTAAAATAATCCTTCATCGGCGGCTCTTTTTCTGGTAATATGCCTCAGCTTTTTGACTAGAGAACAGCAATTCCATTTGAAAAGCGAGTCATGACCAGGACCATTCGTTTTTTCGTATTCCTCCTTGCGCTTCTGCCTTGGTTCAGCAGTGCAAACCTGCCGGCACTTGCCGTCACGGAAAAAACGATCCAGGACCCGCCGCCGGCTTCCGCGGCACCCGAAGAGGGCGCCCGCCGGCCGGTGGTCCGAAAGAAGATCCAGGCACCGCGCCACGTCGAGCTGAGCTTTGCAACCCTCCGGGAAAACATCCTCGTATCCTTCATCGGCAAGGTCCCCCGGCAGTGGGGTGAAAACGTCGCCGGCACAAAAACAAGGCTCCATGCGGACCAGAAGATCATCGCCCTGACCTTTGACGCCTGCGGGGGCACCCGGGGCAGCGGGTACGATGCCAAGCTGATCAATTTCCTCAAACGAGAAAAAATCCCGGCCACCCTCTTTCTGAGCGGAAGATGGATCGACGCCAATCCCCAGATTTCCAAGGAACTGGCGGCAAATCCCCTCTTCGAAATCGGCAACCACGGGTTGAATCACAGGCCCTGTTCGGTCAACGGCAAGAAGGCCCAGGGGATCCAGGGGACAAAGAATATTGACGAACTCATCGACGAAATCGAGCAGAACGCCAGAAAGATCGAAATCCTGACGGGCAAGAAACCGAAGCTTTATCGCCCCGCCGCGGGATTCTGCGACGAGTACGGAGTGAAGATCGCCAATGCCCTGGGCTACGAGGTGATCGGCTGGAGCGTCCTGGGCGATGCCGGTGCAAGGTACTCGGAAAAAGACGTGACCGAGGCCCTGCTCGGGGCGCAGCCGGGCGACCTGGTCATCCTGCACATGAACCACCCGAAGGGGGAAACCGCAGCGGGGTTGATGGCTGCGATCCCCGAACTGAGGAACAGGGGGTTTGAATTCGTCCGGTTGGGCGACCGGCCCCTGGAGTAAATTTCCCGGCCCGTCCGTTCGGACGCCGCGGGCCTTTGCGGTCCCCGATGCAGAAAAAGTCTCGTTGTACAAAAACGTCCCCCGCATTCGAAGGTCTCGGTGTTCCCCTCATCCTCTTCTTCCTGTGCTTCCCTGCATGTCTCTCGTGCGCCGAGAAACCTGTTTACGCTTTGTGGGAGTCACGGAAACTGGCCCCGGCGCGGCTTGAGAACGTAAAGCCGGATTACGAGTCGGCCGATTTCTGGGTGTCACGTCTCACTGAACCGCGCGCCCTGATTCTGACACCGGAAGACATCGAGCAAATGAACCGGTCGGCGCTTCGGTCTTCGATCAACCTCATTGACATCTTCGCCCTCCCGGAGCCCCTGGATCGGTCCTACCTGAAAGACATGATCGAGGACCTGGAGACCCTGAAAAAGGGTCCTCCGGGTTACTCTCACACGCACCACCCCCTGACAAAGAAATTCTATGATCAAATCGAATCCTCCATGGGCCCTCTGCCCGAAACCCTGTCCCCCCGGTACGGGATCACCACGGCGAGGGCGAATCTCCGCCGACTTCCGACCAACGAAATTTTTCTCGACAAACCGTACCGGGGCGGCTTCGACCGTTTTCAGTACACGCTCCTCGAGTGCGGCACACCCGTGGCGATCCTCCACGCCACGAAGGACGCAAGCTGGTACCTGATCCAGGTGTCCCACACCAAAGGGTGGGTCGAGGTTTCAAAAGTCGCCACGGCCCCCAAGGCGGAGGTCCTGCGTTTTGCCCGCGCGAACCCCGTCGTGGTGACCGGCGCCCGTGTCGACGTTTACGCCGACGCGTTCTTTACGCTGCATGCCGCATCTCTCCAGATGGGGGGGACACTCCCCCTCGAAGGCAGGACGGATCCTCACTATCGCGTGACGCTCCCTTCACGGGATGAAAGCGGCGCCCTGAAACGGACGGTCGGATACATCCGCGTCTCCGACGACGTCCACGACGGCTATCTCCCCTTCACGATGAAAAACCTCTACCGCCAGGCCTTCAAGCTTCTGAACCACCCCTACGGGTGGGGGGACCTCTACGAAGGGAGGGACTGCTCCCGCTTTGTCATGGACATATACCGCTGTTTCGGATTCAACATGCCCCGAAACAGCCTGCGGCAGTCCCAGTTCAACAGCCCGTATCGGCAGGACATCCGGAAACTCTCGGAAGGCGAAAAGGTCGAGTTTCTGAAAACGTACGACGGGCGTCCGGCGATTCTCTACACGCCGGGCCACATCATGCTCTTCCTCGGCGTGATCGACGGGAAGGCCTACATCATCCACAGCACCTGGGCCTACAGCGGCGAACCCGGTTTTTTCACCAAAGAGACTCGGTACGTGGGCCGTGTGGTGGTTTCCGACACCTCCCTCGGGCAGGGATCCAGCGGGGGCTCACTCCTCAAGAGAATCACCGCGGTGACCCCCATGGATGTGAAGGGTGTGATTTCATTCTAAGAGACCGTAAACACAGGTAAAGACCACTCGTTCAACGGCGGGACGGACCACCGGGAAATCGGGAAAAAACTCTTTCCTTATTTCCTCATTTGTTATATGAAGATGCGACTCTTTTCACCACCGAGCCAGGAGGATTTCAACTCATGGAGAAAAAACTTCCGGTAACCATCGATGGGAGGGAATTCCAGGCCCTGCCCGGACAGACCATCCTCGAAGTGGCAAGAGAGAACGGCATCTACATCCCGACGCTCTGTTACTTCCCGATGACCACCCTGGTCGGAGCGTGCCGCGTATGTGTCGTCGAGGTGGAAGGCGCAAGGAACCTGGTGGCTGCCTGCGCAATGCCCGTGAATCCCGGCATGGTCATCAAGACCGACACCGAGCGTGTCCGGGAAGCCCGAAGACTCGTGGTCGAGCTGCTCTGGGCCTCCGGCGACCACAACTGTCTGATGTGCGAATCCAACGGGCAATGCGAACTGCAGGATCTCATCTACTGGCTCAAGATCGAAAAACCCCGATTCGACATTCAGCCCCCCGGTTACCCCGTCGAAACCACAAACACGATGATCATGAGGGATCTGAACAAATGCGTCCTTTGCGGCCGGTGCATCCGCGCCTGCAATGAGGTCCAGGTCAACGAGGTCCTCGATTTTTACCTGCGCGGCTCCCGGATGAAGGTCGGCCCCGCTTTCGACACGGATTACAAGAATTCCATCTGCGTCTTCTGCGGGGAATGCATGGAATCGTGCCCGACGGGCGCTATCATCAACAAGCAGGGACGGTTCGCCGGTCGGCCCTGGGAGTTGCAGAAGGTCCGCACCACCTGCAGCTACTGCGGCGTGGGCTGCCAGCTCGACCTGAACGTCCGCGACGGGAAAGTGGTCAAAGTCTCCTCCAGCAGGGAATACGGCCCTCCCAACGACGGAAGCCTCTGTGTCAAGGGCCGGTTCGCCATCGAATTCATCGGTGACCCCGACCGTCTCAGGACGCCGCTGATCCGCGAGAAGGGCAAGCTCCGGGAAGCCTCCTGGAACGAAGCCCTGGACGTCATCGCGAAAAAGTTCTCCTCCATCAAGAAGAAACACGGCCCCGACGCCATCGGGGGCCTTTCCTCGGCACGCTGCACCAACGAAGAGAACTACCTCTTCCAGAAAGTCATGCGGGCGGTGATCGGGACCAACAATGTCGATCACTGCGCCCGGCTCTGACACTCCTCCACGGTGGCCGGTCTGGCCGCCTCCTTCGGCAGCGGTGCAATGACCAACTCGATCAAAGAGCTCGAGTTCGCCGACGTCATCCTGGCCACGGGGACGAACACGACGGAAAACCACCCCGTCATCGGCATGTACGTCAAGAGAGCCGTCCGGCATCGGGGCGCCCAGCTCATCGTCATCGACCCCCGGGAGATCGGGCTCTGCAAGTATGCGACCCTGTGGCTGTCCCAGAAACCGGGGACCGACGTCGCCGTCATCAACGGCCTGATGCACGTCATCCTCAAGGAAAATCTCCTTGCGAAGGAGTACGTCGAGACCCGGACCGAGGGCTTCGAGGAGGTCCGAAAGGTCGTTGAAAAATACACACCCGAACAGGTGGAGAAGATTTCCGGCGTCCCCGCCGAGCAGCTCCGGGCGGCCGCCCGTCTGTACGCCAAGGCGAACAAGGCGAGTATCATCTACGCCATGGGCATCACCCAGCACAAGACGGGGACGGACAACGTGAAATCTCTGGCCAACCTCGCCATGCTCTGCGGCAAGGTGGGCATCGAGTCCGGCGGCATCAACCCGCTCCGGGGCCAGAACAACGTCCAGGGGGCCTGCGACATGGGCTGCCTGCCGAACGTTTTCCCCGCTTACCAGATGGTGACGAACGACGAGGCGAGGAGCCGGTTCGAACAGGCGTGGAAGGTGAAACTCCCCGCGAAGCCGGGCCTCACAGTCGTGGAGATGACGAATGCCGCCCACAGGGGTGAACTCAAAGCCCTGTGGATCATGGGCGAGAACGCCATGCTGAGCGACCCCGACCTGCACCATCTGGAGGAATCCCTGAAAAAACTGGACTTCCTCGTCGTTCAGGACATCTTCCTCTCGGAGACGGCCGAACATGCCGACGTGGTCCTGCCCGCCGCCTGCTTCGCCGAGAAGGACGGGACCTTCAGCAATACCGAGCGAAGGGTACAGCGTGTCCGCAAGGCCGTTGAGCCTCCCGGTCAGGCCAAGCCGGACTGGGAGATCATCGCGGCCGTCTCGACCCGGCTGGGTTATCCGATGAACTACGCCTCGGCGAAGGACATCTTCGAAGAGATCCGCCGGTTGACCCCCAGCTATGCCGGCATCACCTACGAACGCATCGAGAAGACGGGCCTCCAGTGGCCCTGCATCAACGAGGAGCATCCGGGAACGAAGTTCCTCCACCGGGACCGCTTCACACGGGGCCTGGGGCTCTTCGCGCCCATCGAGTACATCCCGCCCGATGAACTTCCCGACGGGGACTACCCGCTTATCCTGACGACGGGTCGTGTCCTCTACCATTACCACACGGGGACCATGACGCGCCGCGCCCAAGGGTCCCTGGAACGTTATCCGGAGAGCCTCGTCGAAATAAACCCGATGGACGCAGAGCGATACGGCATCGAGAATGGAAAAAAAGTGAAAGTCACAACGAGGCGCGGGAGCTTGGAGGCAAAGGCTCAATTGACGAAACGCTCGCCGGAAGGCACGATCTTCATGAACTTCCACTTCCGTGAGGTGCCGACGAACATCCTCACCAACCCGGCGCTCGACCCGGTCGCGAAGATCCCGGAGTACAAGGTCTGCGCCGTGAAGATCGAGGCAGCGTAACCGAGCTCCGCGCTGTGACGCAGTTTTCAATTTTGAATGATGGGTTGAACGGACTGATTGAAAAAAGGATCATCCAGACAAAAAAAGGCGGGCATCAAACCCGCCTTTTCTTTTGTTATGCGCAGTATCCCCGGACCCGAAACCCTGTCTTACGCCTTGGCCTTGGGGGTCGGTCGCTTGAAGATCAACGCGATGACGAAGCCCAGTATGAGAAGTCCCGCGGCCACATGGAGCGCCTGCTTCGGGATCTGGGCGAAGACCAGAGGCCCCACCACACCGGCACAGGCCCAGGCCGTCAGCATGATGCCGTAAACCTTTCCGATGTACCCGGGGCCGAAGGAATCGGCCGTGAAGGGGGGCATCGTGGCGAAACCGCCGCCGTAACAGGCCAGGAGATAGCAGGCGATGATCGTAAAGACCAAATCGTTGCTGATCTGGGGAAGCAGGATATAGAGGATCGCCTGGGTGGCGAACATCGTGAGGAACACCATGCGGCGACCGATAAAGTCAGACACGGAAGCCCAGAAGAGCCTCCCCAGGCCGTTGAAGATGGAAGCTATGGCGAGAATGGTTCCTCCCGCCATGGCCAGCTCGGCCGTCCCGATCCCGGGGGTGGATTTCTTGATGACATCCTGGGCCATCGGGGAGAGCTGTGAAATCAGCCCGAGACCGGCGGAGACGTTCAGGAACAGCATCGACCAGAGCATCCACCACTGGGGTCTCTTCACGGCCTCATCAAAGGTGAAAGAGTCCGCGGCGGAAACCGTTGTTGCCGGAGGCGTGAATCCCGCCGGGAGCCAGCCCTTGGGTGGGTTCTTGTAGAACTGTGCCGCTCCGGTCACGAGGATGAGGAAAATGACGCCCCAGAAGTAAAATGTCTTCGCCACGCCCATGTCAATCACCATCGCCGGTGCGATCTTTCCCATGAAGAAGGCGCCGGCGCCGAACCCCATGACGGCCAGTCCCGTCACCAGCCCGCGCTTGTCGGGAAACCACCGGATCAGCGTCGCGATGGGCGTCACGTAGCCGAAACCGTTCCCGAGACCGCCGATGATGCCGAAGCCGAGATAGAGCAGCCAAAGGCTGCCCACCTGATCGGCAAAGCCGGCCAGGAGCGTCCCGAGGCCGAAGAGGATCCCGCCGATCGTCGCCACAAAACGGGGGCCTTTCTTGTCCACCAGTGTTCCGCCGAAAGCGGCGGATACACCGATCACCGCCATGTTGATCATCATGGTGGCCTGCGTCGGTGTCTCAGCCCACCCGTGGGTCATCATCAGGGGCTTTTTGAAAACAGACCAGGCGTAAACGGTGCCCAGGCAGAGCTGCATGACAATCGCGGCAATCGCAATGATCCATCGTTTGCTTTCCAGATTCTCGTTGCTCATAAAATTCCTTCTCCTCCCTTGTGGAATTCAGTAAAAAAGGAAAAAGACGACGCTTACCGCCCTTTTCCTTTTCTTCTTCTTTGGGGGGATCGGTCAAAAACCCGCTCTTCGCGACGGGTGAGACTCCCGTGTCCCGGCTCTTTCAAGGGCCGGTCAAAATCCCTCAGGTCTTCGCCGGTGATTCAGAAACCGCAGAGGCCTTTCTCGACAATCTCCTCGTTTTCTTCTTGAGCTTGCTGATCTTCTTCTTGATGTAGAGGGCCCGGAGCCGGTCTCCCTTTTCCTTCATCTCATCCCTTTTATCACGGAGTTCCCGGATCTTTTTCTTCAGATCCACCAGGCTCTCCACGGGCTTGTCGCGCTCGGTCTTAAGAGGTATGCCCTGGGCCTCTTTGATGGCCGCGATCAGTTCCTCCTTTTTCATGGCACTGACGCCGGCAATCCCCTCCATCGCCAGGGCCATCTCCCTCAATTCCTTCACCGTGTGTTTTTCCAGGGGCTTTTTTGCTTCCATTTTTCCGTCCCTTTCAAAGAGAATTTAGAAAAATGAATAATATCATATACTTGAGACCTACGGTCTCCTTCCCTGAAAACGATCGCGGGGACTATACCAAAGGGTCGGTGGAAAAGCAAACCGAAAGTTGACCCCATCGACGGGTCCCGGCCCGTCTCACTCGTAGGTGGCCACCCGCCCCGTCAACTTCACCTTCCCGCCACCCACATTGTAGACCACCCGGATGCCCAGCCTTTTGCACAGGAGAAGCTCGGGGAGATTTTCCGGTTTGTAGTCACCTCCCTTGGCGAAGATGGAGGGTTTCAACCGCTCCAGGGTTTTACAAACCGTGAAGTCCCTGTCGATGCAGTCGACGACATCATCGATGTAACGGATGCCCCGCAGGATCTCTTTCCTTTCATCAAAGGGAAGGAAGAAATAATGCTTCTTCATCAGGAGGGTCTCATCGGAGTTCAGGATGACGATCAACCGGTCACCGAGAGCCCGGGCCTCCCGAAAAAGTCGCATGTGTCCAACGTGCATGGGGTCAAACCAGCCGCTGGTGCACACGGTGATCATGAGTTTTTTCTCCCTGATGCGGGCCCGCCGCGGACCCGCCCGTCCATGGACACCTCTTCGGGTGAACCGTCGACATTAAAAATCGTCACGACCAGATCTTCCCGGGCGGCGGCAATTCGTCGGCCGTCGGGACTGAAGGCCAGGCCCAGCACATATCCGTGGAGCGTCCTCATCGTCTTCAGGAGGGTCGCCGTGGGGACGTCCCAGATGGTGACGTTCTGGTCTGCGCCGGAAGCGAGTCGCCGGCCGTCCGGGCTGAAGGAGAGGGAGAATACGAGACTCCCGCTGCCGATGAAAGTCCGCATTTTTTCCCCCGTCCTTCCGTCCCAGAGGATGATCGTCTGGTCGGCACTTCCCGAAGCGAGGGTTCGGCCGTCGGGGGAAAAGGACAGGCACCGGACAAGGCTCTTGTGCTCCGTGAGCTTTCGAGTCGCCTCTCCCTTCCGTGCGTCCCAGAGAATGATGGTGAAATCGTCACTTCCCGTGGCGACCCGGGTCCCGTCGGGACTGAAGGCGACGGCGTTCACCGTGTAGCGGTGGCCGCGCAGGACGTGAACGGGGCGTCCCTTTTCCACGTCCCAGATGATCGCCGTTCGATCCTCGCTGCCCGTGACCACCCGCTTTCCGTCCGGGCTGAAGGAGAGAGAGACAACGGATGCGGTGTGACCATTGAGCGTCTTCACGGGTTTCGCCGATGCCGCGTCCCAGAGGATGACACTCTGGTCGCGGCTGGCCGAAGCGAACCAGCGGCCGTCGCGGCTGTAAGCCAGAGCGAACACGGACTTGCCGTGTCCCCTGAGCGTATGAAGGAGATTCCCTGTCGCGGCGTCCCACAGGATGATGTTGTCATCCATGGCCCCCGAAGCGAGAGTTTTGCCGTCGGGACTGAAGGCCACCGCCCACACCCGGTCGGTGTGCCCCCGCAACACCCTGTAATCCTGTTGCTCATCTGCGATAAAAAGGAGCGATCGCGGCATGAGTGATCGAAGAAAATCGGCCGTCCGATCCCAGAAATCCCTCTCCCCCGTCGGGACCGGACCGTTGGACGGCGTGCAGGAGGCAAGGACGACCGCTGCACCGATCAGCGCCATGAATCCGGGCCATGCTCTATGAAAACCTTTCTTCTTCATCGGAGAGTCTGCCTGTCTCACCCGGGAGGGTTGTATCCCGACCATCGTCCGCGCCGGCAGCCGTCCGGGAGGCGGGAGAAAAGGGGATGATTCTATATATCTTCCTCGGCGGGAAGTTTCAACTTCCGTTTGATGTACAGGGGGTCGTTCGGCTTCAACTTGTTGAGCTTGATCAGAGCGGCGACGGTGGTGTTGTGCTTTCGGGCGATCTTGTCGAGCGTATCACCTCTCTTGACGACATAGGTCGCCGGTTGCTGCTTCGCCGGGGACGGCGTCCGGACGGCCTGGCGTTTCTTCCTGTCCGACCCGCTCTCTTCGGCGTAAACCTTGAGCTTCTGATTCACCGTCAATCGGTCCCGCGGCTTCATGCCGTTGACTTTTTGAAGCTCGGCGACACTCATGTGATGCTTTGTCGCGATCCTCTCCAGGCTGTCGCCCTTGCAAACCCTGTAAAGGACGAGATCGCGCCTGGTCCCCGCGGGGAGCTCCTTCCTGTCGTTGTCCCGCCCGACGGCATAAACCTTCAATCTGCGATTCACATGAAGCGGGTCCTCCGGCTGCAGGTCGTTCAGGATCAGGAGGGCGGCTACACTCATGTGGTGCTTCTTGGCGATCCGGTCCAGGCTGTCCCCCTTCCGGACCGTGTAGGTCGTAAGGACCGGAGCGGAAGACTCTTCCCCCTCTGCGGGCTCGAGGGGAACCTTCAATTTTCGTCCGATGATGATGTTGCCCCCCCGCTTGACCGCATTGATCTTCGTCAGCTCCCCGACGGTCGTGCGATGCCGGATCGCTATCTTCTCCAGCGTGTCACCTTTCTTGACGACGTACGTCCCGTAGGCCGGTGTCTGAGCCGTCGCCCCCTCCACGGCCTTCGATGCCCTGGGCGACTCCTCTTTCCGTGTCACCTGCACGGGAGCGGGGGACGCAGGCACATAGGTGGAGGGGACAAAGGTGTAAACGGAGGCGGCGATGGCATCGGCGATTTCCTGTTGGAAAGCGGGCGTCACCAGAAGCTGCTCTTCGACGGGATGGGAAATGTAGGCCGTCTCGACCAGGACCGACGGCACATCGGGGAGTTTCAGCACCTTGAACGGCGCGGCCTGGACGGTTTTGAAATGCAGGGCATTGACGTCCTTGATGTTGGCGAGTACAACGGAGCCGAAACCGCGGGACAGGTTGAAGGTGTTGGTCTGGACCATGTCCAGAGTGATGTGATCGGCGGCGTCGATCGTGTCGTCGTTTTCCGATCCGCCGATGATGTCCGCGAGGTTTTCCCGGCTGGCCAGGAGCCGCGCCGCCTCGCTGCTCGCCCCCCTTGTGGACAGGGCGTAGACGGAGCCCCCCCTCACCCGCCGATCCCGCACGGCGTCGGCGTGGACACTGATGAAGAGGTCCGCCCCGTATTCCCGGGCGATCTTCAGCCTCTTCTTGAAGGAAACATAGTAGTCGCCGTTTCTCGTCAGGAAGGCCTTGTAGCCCGGCCGCCGGTTCAGGGTGTCCCTGAGCTTTCTCGATATTTTCAGAACGACATCTTTCTCCCGTGTTCCCTTCTTCCCGATCGCGCCGGGATCCTCGCCGCCGTGACCCGGGTCGATGACGATGATCTTCTCCTTCTTTGCGGCCCTCAGCTGCAGACGGTCCTCGCTCTCTTTCTTCTCCACGTCGGGCAGCTCGATGTCCACCACGATGCGGTCGGGCTTGTCCTGAAATTTCTTGAGCTTGAAGACCTTCGTCTCCACGTTGTCCAGCAGGTAGATCTCGACCTTCGCGGCGTCACCGGGAAGGGCCATGACGATGATCTTTTCGATGCCGGGTTTGTTCAGGAAGGACTGGAGGGGGACTTCCTCGTCGACGACTGCCTCCTCAAAGTCGATGGTGATCTTCTTCCCCTCCTTGGAGACGGTGTAGTTCGCCACTTCGCTGGTGTCGAAGACGATCCGGGAATAGTCGGGCGCAGCCCAGTGCCGGACGTTCATGATGTGGGTCACGGCGCCGGCCGGCGGCAGGGACAGGACCCCGAGGATGAGAAAAACCAGGAACCATATGTTCAGGTGTTTCTTCATTCTTTAAAAAATTCCCGTTGTTAAAGCGTATGTAGCAAATTTGACTTCACTTCACAACCCCTATGTTCATAAAATGGGTTGACAAGCGTCTCCCTAAATGACATTTACTGCATGCAAAATTTGTGAGAAGATCCGTCATGCTCATCCGGGAGTTGCACCGACAGAAAAACTTCACACTTTCCTTCGAGGTCTTCCCGCCGGTGCGGGAGGGGAACCTCGAGAACCTTTACAGGGCGATTGAGGACCTCAAAGCCCTGAGTCCCGACTTCATTTCCGTCACCTACGGCGCGGGGGGAAGCACGCGGGACAGGACGATCGAGATCTCGTCGAAGGTCAAAAACGGCTTCAAGCTCGAAGTGACGGCGCATTTGACCTGCGTCCACTCGACAAGGGAGGAAATCGCGAAGATCCTCGACGAGTTCAGAAGGGAGAACATCGAAAACATCCTCGCCCTGCGCGGCGACCCGCCCAAAGGGGAGGAAAGCTTTGTCCGACCGGCCGGCGGGTTCGGCTACGCTAACGAGCTGGTGGAGTTCATCCGGTCGAAGAACGGGTTCTGCATCGGCGTGGCGGGTTACCCCGAAGGGCACCCGGAGGCACCCAGCCGGGAAGCCGATCTTCTGAACCTCAAGCGGAAGGTCGATGCCGGCGCCGATTTCGTCATCACCCAGCTTTTCTTCCTGAACGACTTTTTCTACTCGTTCCAGGACCGGGCGGACCGGATCGGCATCGTGAAGCCGATCATCCCCGGTGTGTTCCTCCTGCAGAACTACGGGCAGATGGTCAAGATATCGGAACTCTGCGGGGCGACGATCCCGTCAAAACTCGCCGGAAAAATCGACAGGGTGAAGGACCGGCCGGAGGAGGTCGAAAAGTACGGGACGGACCACGCTTACCGGCAGGCGGAGGACCTCATCCGGAACAGGGTCCGAGGGCTTCACCTCTACACGATGAACCGGAGCGAACCGGCGATGAAGGTCGTGCGCTGGCTCAATCTGACAAGGGAAACAGGAAAAAGCGCGGGCGGTTAGCTCAGTAGGATAGAGCGTTGGTCTCCGGAACCAAAGGCCCCGGGTTCAAGTCCCGGACCGCCCGCCATGATTGAAAGGCAGTCCTATCTGCGGATAGGGCTGCCTTTTTTCTTTTCATTTTCTTCATTCAATCGTATTATTTCACACAGGACAGGCGCCGGGAAAGGAGGGGGTGACCGTGGCGATCGCGAAGAGGGCAAAACAAGCTCTGTTTTACGCTGCCCAACAAGGTCGGGCTTCTCGCAGAGCTGTCCATCTTCATCGCGGCGGCCTTCGTCGTCATCCTGCCCGTTGCCGCCGTCCGGATTGCGGCCCGGTTGTCCAGACCGGGGAATAAAGCATCCCCCGTCGGGGACCCGCCCGCCGCCTCCCCCGCGACGGCGGTCACCGCCGCTTCAGGCCGGGACGATTCTTCGTGTTGCCGCCCCGGATAGTCATCCCCGCTCTTGCGGGCGGATAGGTTCAGGCGGGACCGCTCATCCGGGGAAAGGGGCAAACGCAAGCCGCGTCCCATGCCGGCACCTGCCGCCAAGGAGAGTGCGATCATGACGGAAAAGATTTCAGCGAACCTCTCTGCATTCCCGCTGTCCGGGGACGTCACGCAGGCGTTCCGGTGGTGGGCGTCGCTCTGGTCCCAGTGGATGGGCCAGTTCGGGTTCATCAACATCAACCTGGCCAAATCCTCCGATCCCGCCCTGGAGCGCCGTATCGTCGAGAATGTCGCCGGCTACGGCAGACAGCTCGGACGGGTGACCGACGTGCTCGACGCCCTGCTGGCCCACGCGGACAGGACGTCGTGGACCGCGGCCCAGGAGAAAGCCTTCCAGGATTTCCGGGAACTGGCGGATGCGATCGCCGCGGAGAAGGGCTCATGGCTCGCGCCGACGAGGGAAAACGTGGGACGCTTTCTGGAGGGGCTGCGGCGCCTGAAAGAGACGGACGGCGTCCGGTACCGCGAGATTGTCGATCAACTGAAGACGGATCTGTTCCCCTGACCCCTGCAGGGGCGCCCGCCGCCGGGGCAGGAGGTGTCATCACGGTGACATGCAGATCCATGTCGGAGCCGGATGAACGACATGAAGATCCCGCGGGGACGGCAGCTCCGGCATGGCCCAGTTGCACATGCGGCGGACAAGCGGCATGATCACGGAGCTCGGATACAAAGGCGAGCTCTATGACGCTGGTCTTTGAGACTGAATAGAAGACGCCAGACCTGCCGCTGCAGCGACCCTTTTCACCGGAATCACCCAAGAGGCCTATCGGGAGGCTCGATGCGAAGGGCAAATCTTCTCCTGTCGTTTCTTCTCGTCCTTGCGGTGTTTTTGCCGGGGTGCGTCGGCTCAACACGGACAGTCCTGCGCGATGACACCTTGGTGCGAAGTGCGGTCACCCCTCCTTTCTGCGCCTCCATCTCTGCCGTCGACGATCGCTCCCTCTCGCCCCGGGCGGGATACAAGGCGTTTCTTCTGACTATCGAAAACAAGACCGGCGAATTCCTAGAGATCATCTGGAGCGAGACCTTCTTCATCGACCCCCGGGGGGAAAACGGCAGGTTCATGTTCGACGACGAAGCCAACTTCCGGAACAACCCCCTCCAGCCGGATGTCGTCTTCCCGCACGACAACAGCATCATTACCATATGGCCCGAAAACCTCGCGCATTTTTACGGCGGCCCGTTTTCCCGCTGGGCCCACAACAACATGGATGCGGGCGAAAACGGCATCCTCCTCACGGTGAGGCTCAAGGAAAAGATCTTCACGGACAAGATCCTCCTCACCATATCCTATCCGCAGGAGCCGACTCCGAAATAACCCTCACGGCCCGCCGCGGCCTCACGGCTGCCCCGATTCATCAAGGACAAAAAAATGGTTTCGAATTTTCGCGGGGATTGTATTAATATACTCTGCCGCGCCGACAGCCGCGGCCCATCGTCCAAGAGGAGTCCTTTATGAAATTCAGCCTGATCGTCAACGGCGCCGGTCACGCCTTCCTCAGGGAATTCGGCTGCCCCTGCGGCCGGTGCGCCGACCGGGAAAACAGGGCGACCACCTCCGTTTCCGTCGTCGCCCGGGATGAGAACAGCCGGAAGGTCATCTGGCATGCCCTGGTGGACGCAGGCCCGGGGGTCGTCGAAAGCCTCGTCAACGCCTTCCCCCCTGAAGAGGCGAGTCTGGACTGGCTCCTTCTCACACACGGGCACCCCGATCACACCCTCGACCTGAACCGCCTCTGCGAAACGGCAGGGCGAACCTCCCGCCGTCGGGGACGGAACTTCCTCAAGATCCCGACCTGGTGCCGGGCGGGGACGGGCAAATGGCTCCAGAAGAACTACTCCTACGAGTGGTACCGCTGTCTCGACGCCCGCGTCGAAACGGAATCACACCGGCCCGGCATCCGGATGGATCCCGTCCCGACGGGCACCGACACCATAGGGATCACTCCTATTTCCGTTTCTCATGCCGGAGCCGACCTCAACCCGGAGAACTTCAGGAAATCTCTTCCCTGTAGCACCTCCTTTGTCATCGAGACACCGCTCGGAAAAGCGGTGTTTCTCCGGGACCTGGACAACAGAAACGACTGGATCCTTTCGACGGCGGGCGACCGCCCGAAGGGGTAGAGAAATATCTCCCTGAATCGGATTTTCCTGCCGTTTCGGGGAAGCCCCTGCTCAGAAGGAGAATCTTCTTGATGTCGTCTCGAACGAAGTCCGTCACAAAAACCTCGGGCATACCGGCCCTCGATGGTCTGAAACGCTACCACACCATCCCCCGGTTCCGGCTGGGAGGCATTTACTCCCCCGGCCATCCGGAGGACTTCGAATACGGCGGCGCCGGAGGCGTGACCCTGGAATCCCTCGGGGCGGAACCGCTGCGTGTTGCCTGCATCACCACGGGAACACCGGAACGGGACGAAAGCGGGAAGATCACAAACGCCGTTGTCATCAGCCCCTACTACTCCGGGGATTCGACTTTCATGTATTATTACTGGTACGACGGGCAGGAAGGGAATGACTTCGCCTGCGGGGCCGTCGTCGGGCCGGGGAAGCTCATCGATACGGATCGATTCTTTGTCGTCTTTCTCGATGCCGTCGGCCTCTGGGGGGCGAGCAAACCGAGCGACGGGCTCGGGATGAAATTCCCCCGATACAGTTACTTCGACTGCGTGCAGGCCAATTACCTCCTGCTGCGGGACGGTTTGAACATAAAAAGGGCAAGGCTTGCCGCGGGCGTGTCCATGGGCGCCATCCAGAGCTACATCTGGGCCATCCTGCACCCGGAGCTGGTCGAGGCGATTCTCCCCGTCGGCGGGCTGACGGAAGCGGATTCCAACACCCGCTGGCTCTTCGAGCTCATGACGGCGGCCATCCGGAGCGACCCTGCCTGGAGGGAAACGAGGGGGGATTACTACCACCTGCCCAAGGAGAAGCACCCGAACCAAGGCGTGATGTTCGGGTGGTCGGTACTGCTCTACACCGGATTGAGCTTTGATCTCCGGGCGCGCCAGCCCTGGACCGAGGTCTGCAAGGAGGTGTTTTCCTGGGAACCGAAGAGGAACCAGGGGAAACTCCTCATCCCCCTTGCAAAGAGCTACGACGCAAACGATCTTCTCCTCCGGAACCATATTGGGGACGATTTTTCCCTGACGGATCATCTGCATCGGATACAGGCGCCGACGCTCATCCTTCACGTGGCCAACGACCAGTGGCTGCGTCTGTGCACGGCGGAAAAAGCCCGCGAGCAGATCAAGGGGGCCCGCCTGTTTTCCTTCGAACACGAACTGGCCCATTACGCCGTCTTCCGGGCACCCAACATCCTGAGGAATTGCGTCCTAACTTTTCTGCGTGATATCGGGATGAAGCCCTGAAACGGCGATCCGAGAACGCCGATGAACGGTCATCGCCTTTTGGGCGGGGACGGGTTGACGGACGCCCTGAAAAATGCTGATATTGCCAAAGCAGGGCCGCCCGGGTCGAGTGTGATCGATGGCCCGGGGCCCGAGCGCCCGATCAAAGCAAGGGAAAAGGACGATCGGAACGACGGAACAGTTTTATTCACGGCTTTCGAACGAAGAGCCGCGAGGCATCGCGATGTTCACCTTGCCCAACTGCCTGAGCATTTTCAGAATGGTCTGCGCCCCTTTTCTTCTGGCTCTTGCCTGGTTCGGTCAGCCCCGACATTTTCTCGTCCTCCTGGTGCTGGCCCTCCTGTCGGACGCCGTCGACGGAACGATCGCCCGGAAATACAAACAGGTGACGGATCTCGGAGCGAAACTCGACAGCTGGGGGGATTTTTTCATCTACATGACCGTCCCCCTCTGCGCCTGGTGGCTCTGGCCGGATCTCATCCGGCAGGAAGCGCCCTTCGTCTTCACCGTCGTGGCCAGTTTTGCCGTCCCCATCACGCTGGGGTTTCTCAAGTACCGACGGCTGACCAGCTACCACACCTGGGCGGCGAAGTTTTCGGCCGTCGTCCTCAGCATCGGCACTTTGCTGATGCTGCTTTTCGGCATTGCCTGGCCCTTCGAGATTGCAACGGTCATCCTCGCCCTCTCCGCCCTCGAGGAAATCGCCATCACGATGTCCCTCCCGGACTGGCAGTCCAACATCCCGACGATCTGGCACGCGAGGAGGTACGCAAGCGAAACCCGCGAGCTTCAGAGACTTTGACCCTGTCACGCCCGGGCTGAGAGAACGGTTGTCCGGAAAAAATGAACTCACCAGAGGAGGTTATACCCATGAAAGCGGATTGGAAAGACAAGCTCTACTGCGCAACGAAATGTGCCAAGTGCCGCAAGGACCTGTCCCCCCGCAACCTGAGGATTCTCTCCGTCTACAGTCACAACCCCATCTGCATGAGCTGCAAGAAAAAAGAAGAAAAACGTCCCGATTACGAGGAGGTCTCCCGGAAGACGATCGAGCAGTGCATGTCCGACACGGAAATCATGTACAGCGACCCGGGCGGATACTGCTACAGCCACTTTTATCCCTTCAAGTGCAAGTAGGGAAGCGCGCCGGACGCGCTCTCCGGGAGCACTGACGCCGGAGCAGAGCCATGAAGCCCCCCAAGTCCGAGCTGGGTTTTCAGCCTTTTGAAAACCTCGATAAACTTCTCCGAAAAAAGTCAGTCGCCGTCGAGCCGCCCCCCGGGAAGGGTCATCCGGCCGCGAAAAGCCTACAGGCCGAAACGGGCCTCGTCATCGATGAAGAGAGTGAGGAGCAGGTCTTCAGGGAGGCCATGGAAGGAGTCCGTGCGCTCGGCAAGGACAAGTACATCGAGCCTGCGCCGCCGTCCCCACGCGAAAGGGAGGACAGAAACGGCAGGGACGACGGCCTCGAACTGCTCACGAACCTCGTGAAGTACGGTGAGGGGTTCGTAATCTCCGACACGCCGGAATACATCGAGGGCACGGGTTACCGGGTGCGTCCGGAGATCGCGCGGCGTCTCCATCGCGGGGAGTTTTCGATACAGGCCCACATCGATCTCCACGGTATGAACGTGGAAGAGGCCGAGTCCGCCTTCGAGGCTTTCCTGAAGGACTCCCTCGACAGGGGTAGAAAGGGGGTTCTCGTGATCCACGGTCGGGGGCTTTCTTCCCCTGCAGAGCCGGTTCTGAAAACAAAGGTCGTAGAGTGGCTGACGACGGGACCCCGGCGAAAGTGGGTCGTTGCCTATTCGAGCGCGCGCTCCTGCGACGGCGGCACGGGTGCGACCTACGTGATGCTCCGTCACCGGCCGGTGACCAAGCGGCAGAAAAAAAGATGAATCATTCCCGGAGCCGGAAATTCCGTTTCACCGACCCGTCCCATCGAACGGGGGACCGTCACGGGCTTCCCGGACCGTCTATTCCTTCGGCACAAGGACAATCTCAATCCGGCGGTTCTTCGCCCGTCCCTCCTTCGTTCCATTGTCCGCGACGGGCTTGAACTCCCCGTATGCAACGGCCGAAAGCTGGGCCGGGTCGATCCCCCGGTCCTGGAGAAACCGGGTGACATTGATCGCCCGGGCGGCCGAAAGTTCCCAGTTCGTCGGGTAAATGCGCGCCAGCGAGCCCGCGATCTGCACGTTGTCCGTGTGACCCTCGACCCGGATGAGCTTGTCCTTGGCGTCCTTCAGGGCGTCGACGATCTTCTGGAGTACTTCCAGCCCCTGTTTCTTGACTTCCGCCGTCCCGGAATCGAAAAGCACGGCCTCCACCATGTTCACCGTGAGCTTCCCCTTCAGCTCCGTGATTGTGACCTGCCCCTGGGCGATCTCGGCCTTCATCTTGTCGATCATCGCGCCGTATTCGCTGCTGACTTCCTGGACCTTCTGCTCCTTGCTCATCTCGAGGTCGGCCATTCTCTGTCTCTGCTCGGAGAGCTGTTTCTCCAGATCACTCACTTTCGTTTTCAGTCCCTGATTTTCCGTCTTCAGATCCCTGTTCGTCTGTTCAAGGGCTCCGACCTGCTTGCTCAGACTCTCCGTCTCCTCCACCTTCTTGATGTAGGTGCTCTCCGCCACCATGCAACCCTGGACGGCCAGGGTGACCATGACGGCAATGCAGAGCCAAATCCGCTGTCTGGACATCACAAACCTCCTTTCACCATGACAATAACTCGCTGTTTTTTTACCCCCTTACAGATAGGGCTTCATGGCTTCGTGGAAATACCGGGCCACGGCCGCATAGCCCGAATCGTTCGGGTGAATGGCATCGTGCATGAGATTCGGGTTCCCCAGGATCCCCTTCAGGACGTCCGGGATCAGCACGGCGCCCGTCTCTTTCGAAACCTGCCGGTAGCCCTCCTCGAAACCTCTGCCCCGGATCGGAACATCGATTCCCCCGATGATGACGAGGGCCCCTTGCGCCCGGATGGACGTGACGATCGTCTTCAGGTTTGCAAACGCCTGCCGGCGGTCCATGCCCCTCATGAGATCGTTGCCGCCGAGCGTGATGAGGACGATCCTGGGCGACCGGGAGAGGACATCCCGGTCCAGTCTCGCCAGAGCCGAAACGGTGGTCTCACCGGATCGCCCCGCGTTGATTACGGGCTTCCCGATCAGCCTCGAGAGCTGGGCGGGGTAGTCCATCCCCGGCGCGGCCCCGAAGCCGGATGTGAGGCTGTCGCCGAAACAGATGATGTTCTCCCCTGACAGCCTGACGTCCCGGACCGCCGGGTCATGGGAAAACAGCCGATAGCCCGCAAGGACAACGAGGCAAATGGCCGAGACAAGGACTATTTTCCTGTAAAAAGACAAAAACAATCTCCCGGGAGGCGCACCCGGCGGCGGCACGGCACGGCACCCGCCGGGACGATTCTCGAATTACAGACATGGATAAAAGAAGACGGAATTCAGGTCAATAAAAAAATATCATCGCTCAAGCGGGCGCAGGGCATCACGCCGTAAAAATGATTGATTTCTCTCCAAAGTTGTTATAAAAGACGCTTCTTCTCATTCAAGATAGGACTCCTTGCCCGGACTGCGGGTCCGGGCTGCTGAGCCGAAAGGAGGTAAAAAATTGAAAAGGTACGATCTCGTATTCATTACCCTTGCGGATCTGCCCAACGAGGACATCGATGCCATCGTGGAGCGGTATTCCTCGATCATCCATAACATGAAAGGGGCCGTGATTCGCGTCAGCCGCTGGGGGAAGCGCAAACTCGCTTATCTGATCGGGAAACAATCCCGCGGTCATTACGTCCTGGTGGACTTCGCCGGTACGGGGGGCATTGTCAGCGAGCTGGAACGAAACCTCAAGTTCGATGAAAAAATCATCAAATACATGACGGTCAAGCAGGCCGACAGCATCACCCCGGAGGAAATCGAAAGGGCCATCAGCGGCGCACCGGCCGAGACGGAGGAAAAGCCGGCGGAGGGTGCCGAACAGGAGGCCCGCCCGAGGTTCCAGGAAAGAAAAGATTTTTCGCGATCCATCATCCGAAGGCCCCGGAGACCCCGCGAAGAAGCGAAAGAGGGCGAAAAGGGAGGAAGAGAATCGAAATGACGGCGAACGCCAACCCCAGAGAATCCAGGCCGAGATACGAGAGGCGAGTGTATCATAAAAGAAAGGTCTGCCGGTTCTGCACCAATTCCGATCTGAAGTTGTCTTACAAGGATCCGGACATCCTGAAATATTTCCTGACGGAGCGCGGCAAGATCATCCCGAGGCGGATCTCGGGAAACTGCGCTCTCCATCAGCGCAAACTGACCGTCGAGATCAAAAGGGCGCGGAGCATCGCCCTGCTGCCCTTCATGGTGAGCGAGACCTGAGCCGCAGGCCGCTGCCGCGGATTGCCCGTCGCCACCCTTCCGGTCATACCGTCGCACCTGCCGTCATGAATTCCTGTCGGTGTTTCCCCGGCCTTCGTGATGACGGCGGCAAGGCCGCAGCCGGTACTTCACAAAGGACTTTCGAATTAGTGATGGAAGAGCGGAGATCCATCCTGGCCAGGGATTTCGTTCTCGGGGTGGGCATCACGACCCTTTTGTTCGTCCTGCTCACTCTGAGCCCCGTTCTGGGGGTCGCGATCGGCTTCATCACCCCCGTGCCCGTCGCCCACTTCTACACCCGATTGGGAAGTCTTCAGGGTCTTCTTTACTTTGCCGCCTCCGTCCTGACGGCCTGGGCCGGTTTGCGGTTCAGCGGCATCGAAACGGACGCCTCTTTGTTCGTCGTCATCGGAGCCCTGGGGGTCCTCCTGCCGGAGTTCATGCGGCGAAACTGGGGCATCGAGAAGACCGTCATGGCGGCCGTGGCGTCCCTGGTGACGCTCGCCGTCGCCCTGCTTCTCTATTACAGCTGGCAGCTGGCCACGCCGGTTCTTCAGCTCGTCGAAACCCATGTTCAGGACAGTCTCAAACACGGCGCCCAGTTTTACGGTGAATTCGGCATGCCCCAGGAGCAGATCGATTCCATCCGGGAAAACATCCCGGGGATCACGACGACCATTCTCGGCCTTTTACCGTCCATCGTCGTCGTCAGCGCCTCTTTTTTTGCCTGGATCAACGTCCTGCTGATACGATCCCTCTTCCGGAAAACACAGATCCCCTGCCCGGACTACGGCGACCTGACCCGCTGGAAGGTCCCCGAATGGCTTGTGTGGTTCGTCATCGCTTCCGGCGGCATGATGCTCCTGCCGATGCCGGAAATCAAACTGGTGGGGTTCAACGGCCTGATCATTCTTTTATTCGTCTATTTACTTCAGGGATTTTCCATAGTAGACTTCTTTTTCAAAAAAAAGAGCGTCCCGAAATTTCTGAGAACGATTTTCTACTTCCTTCTTTTCATTTATCAATCGCTGCTCCTCGTTGTGGCTGCCGTCGGCCTTTTCGATATCTGGATCGACTTTAGAAAAATGAACAGACCGCTCAAGGATTCCACGGCCTGAGGGATCCTTCCGACCCGCTCAATCTCGTCTCAAGGAGGCTTTTTATGAAGGTGATTCTCAAAGAAGATGTCCCGTCCCTCGGGAAGAGAGGTGACACGATCAAGGTTTCCGACGGATACGCCCGCAATTTCCTCATCCCGAAGGGGCTCGCACTGGAGGCGACCGGCAAGAACATCCATGTCCTCGAACACGCCAAGAAGGTCATCGCCCAGCAATCCGAAAAGGAACGGAAGAAAGCCGAGTCCCTCCTGCAGCAGTTCTCCGACGTGACCGTCACGATCCCCTGCAAGGTGGGCGAGATGGACAAGCTCTTCGGTTCCGTGACGGGGAAGGACATCGAGAAAGCGCTGAGGGAGAAAGGTTTCGAGGTCGACAAGAGACAGGTCGTCATCGAAGACCCCATCAAGAGTCTGGGGGAACACCGCGTCAAGATCAAACTCCACCCGGGGATCGCGGCCGATGTCACGGTGAACGTCACCCGGGAAGAATAACTGCCAAGGACGGACAGCCGGCCGATCGGGAAGAGGGCATGAGAGACATCGATTCCTCGCTCTACAAAGTGCCGCCGCAGAACACCGAGGCGGAGCAGTCCATCCTCGGGGGGATTCTCCTCGACAACCACGCCCTGAACGCGGTTCTCGAGATCCTCGAGGTGAACGATTTTTACAACGAAGCCCACCGGAGGATTTTCTCGGCCATTCTGGAGCTCTCGGACCGCAATGAGCCGAGTGATCTCATCACGCTGAGCAACATCCTCAAGGAAAAGAAGCACCTCGACAGCGTGGGCGGGGCGGCCTACCTGGCCACCCTGGTCGACAGCGTTCCATCGGCGGCGAACGTCGCTCACTACGCGAGGATCGTCAAGGAGAAATCCATTCTCCGGCGTCTGATCGGGACAGCCACGGAAATCCTCAACAAAAGTTACCATGCCGGCTCCGAGGTAGACCGAATCCTCGACGAGGCGGAACACGCCATCTTCGAGATATCGGAGAACAAGATCCGGCCGGCCTTTTTCCCCCTGAAGGAAATCCTCAAAGACAGCTTCCGCACGATCGAGCGCCTGTACGAAAAAAAGGAGCTCGTCACGGGCGTCCCGACGGGTTTCGACAAGCTCGATGAACTCACCTCCGGTCTTCAAAACGCGGACCTGATCATTGTCGCGGGACGGCCCAGCATGGGAAAGACGGCCCTGGCTCTCAACATCGCCCAGCACGCCTCCATCGAGGCCGGGATCCCCACGGCCATCTTCTCGCTTGAAATGGCGAAGGAACAGCTCGCCCTCCGGATGCTGGCCTCCGAGGCCCGGGTGGACTCGCAGAGGATCCGCAAGGGTTTCCTCGGCGAATCGGACTGGCCGAGGCTGACCACCGCGGCCGGGAGGCTTTCCGATGCGCCCATCTTCATCGACGACACGGCGGCCATCTCGGTCCTCGAAATGAAGGCCAAGGCCCGGCGTCTCAAGGCGGAGATGGGGCTGGGTCTGGTGATTCTGGACTATCTGCAACTCATGAAGGGGGGAGGATACGCGGACACGCGAGAACAGGAAATTTCCGAGATCAGCCGCTCCCTGAAGGCCCTTTCCAAAGAACTGAACGTTCCCGTCGTGGCCCTCTCCCAGCTCAACCGGAAAGTCGAGGATCGCACAAACAAGCGGCCCCAGATGGCCGATCTCCGGGAGTCCGGTGCTATCGAACAGGACGCCGACGTGATCTTCTTCCTTTACCGGGACGAGGTGTACAACCGCTCCGAGGACAACCCCGAAAAGGGGATCGCGGAAGTCATCATCGGCAAACAGAGAAACGGACCCGTGGGGACGGTCAAACTCACCTTCCAGGAAAAATACACGCGCTTCGACAAGATGGCCTATCACGCCGAGGAGAGCTTCTGAAGGTCCCGACGGGGCATAAAAAAAGCCCCGGGATCCGAGTCCTCCCCCGGGGCTTTGCATTTTCCGCGGTTCATCAGGCGGCAACACCTGCCGGGTCGCCCTCCCAGGTCAGAATGGCGTGCTTCATTTTCTTGAGGGCGTCCTTCTCGACCTGCCTCGCTCGCTCCCGGGTGATCTTGAAGCGGTCCCCGATCTCCTGAAGCGTCTCCGGTGTATCCGACATGATCCGGTTACGGATGATATAACGCTCCCTTTCACTCAGCTTCGCCAGGACCCCGGCGATATTGCGTTTGACCAGAGCTGTTTCCTGCTTCTTGATCAGGCTCTCCTCCTGGCTCTCGCCCTCGTAGGCGAGCACGTCCAGGTGGCTCAGGTCCCCGTCCTCGTCGATGAACGCGTCCAGCGACAGGTCCCTGTTGTTGAGGCGAAGATCCATTTCCTCGATTTCCGCCTCTTTTACGTTCAGGGTCTCGGCTATCTCCGCGAATTCGGGTTTTTTTGTCGAGAGATTCCTGAGCCTCTTCTTGGTCTGATTGAGCTTGAAGAAGAGCTTCCGCTGGGCCTGGGTTGTGCCGATTTTGACGAGGCTCCAGGTTTTGATAATAAAATTCTGCATATAAGCCCTGATCCACCACACGGCGTAGGAGATCAGACGGTAGCCTTTGTAGGGGTTGAATTTCTTCACGGCGTGCATGAGACCCACATTCCCCTCCTGGATGAGATCAATCAGCTTCACCCCGTAGTTCCGGTACTCGTGGGCGATCTTGACCACAAAGCGGAGATTGGATGTGACCAGCCTCTCGGCAGCCTCCATATCATCATATTTCTTGAATCGAACCGCTAATTTGAACTCCTCTTCAGCCGTCAGGATCGGGAAGCGGTTGATTTCGGAAATATAGATGTCCAGCGAATTGATATTGGCGGGCACGGACATGCCTTTTTTCCTCCTTCGTTTTTTTCGAACTTCTGATTCTACCTGACAAATTGAACCTGTCAAGCTTTTTTTAACACACGAATTGCCTCAAATTAAATGTTACCCAGGAGGTGGTTGAAAAAGTATCGTTGAC
>DAOTMG010000018.1:0-27782 GCA_035450185.1 Syntrophales bacterium
CGACGATCGCCGCTTTCCCCTTGCCCACCGCGAAATAGTACCACTTCCACACCTCGGGCTCGATCGGTTCTCCGACGGTGGTCATGTGTTTGAAGTGATAGTTGTATTTCTGCGGCTCGTCGGGACCGAGCTTTCTCAGGGCGC
Source organism: Syntrophales bacterium (assembly GCA_035450185.1). Taxonomy (GTDB): domain Bacteria; phylum Desulfobacterota; class Syntrophia; order Syntrophales; family UBA2192; genus JAPLJU01. The sequence continues at coordinate 145 of DAOTMG010000018.1, forward strand.
GGATCGCCGTGGGCGCCGTGTGGAAGATATTCACATCCAGTTCCTGGGCAATCCGCCAGGGCCTGCCCGCATCCGGGTAATTCGGAACGCCTTCATAAATGACCGTGGACGCGCAGAGGGCGAGCGGGCCGTAGACAATATAGGAATGGCCGGTGATCCAACCAATATCCGCCAGGCACCAGTAGACATCTTCGGGATGGATGTCCTGGATGTATTTGGATGTTCCGGTCACGTAGGCCAGGTAACCGCCGGTGCTGTGCTGAGCGCCTTTGGGTCTCCCCGTCGTGCCGCTGGTGTACATGAGAAAGAGCGGGGCCTCCGCAGGCATCTTCACCGGATCGATCCGTACTCCAAAATACTTTTTAAGCAGATCATTGACAAAGAAGTCGCGGCCTTCAACCATCGGTGTCTGCGCCGAATATTTACCGGGATAGCGCTGCCAGACGAGGACTTTGTCCACCGTCTGGTTTTCCCTGGCGGCTTCCGCAACGGCCGTATCGGCCTTTTCCTTGTGGTCGATCAGCTGCCCGCCCCGGTAATAGGCGTCCATGGTAACCAGGACGCGGCTTTGCGAATCGACGATTCTTTCCGAGCAGGCCTTGCCGCTGAAGCCGCCGAAGACCTGCGAGTGGATGATCCCCAGCCGTGCGCAGGCGAGCATCGTGATGGGCAATTCGGCCACCATGGGCATGTGAAGCGTGACGGTGTCTCCGGCTTTCAACCCGCAAAAGTCCTTGAGGATGGCCGCGAACTCGTTTACCCTCACGTAAAGTTCCTGATAAGTGATGTGCTCCACTTTTTCATCCTCGAGCTCCGGCACGAAGTGAATGGCTGTCTTGTTCTTGTTTTTTTCCAGATGCCTGTCGATGCAGTTGTAACTCGCGTTGATCTTGCCGCCGACGAACCACTTCCAGCAAGGGGCGTCGCTTTCGTCCAGTGTCGTATGCCAGTACTCGTACCAGGTCAGAAGATCGGCATACTCCTTGAAGCAATTCGGGAAATTGTCCAGGCTGAAACGCTCGAAGACCTTGGGGTCGGTCATGTTGGCCTGGGCAATAAACTCTGATGATGGATAGAAAAGTTGCTCTTCCCCCCAGTGTACCGCGATTTCAGCTTCCGACGTCTCCGTCACTTCTTTTTCTTTTCCGCTCATGGGCACCCTCCTTTCCTGTTGCACGTCCGGCGGATATGAGGTCTCAACGGCGCGGAGCCGATAAAGAGAAGCTCATCGGTCTGGCCGTTTGAAACACAAAAACCCGCGCTCTTTCGAGTCACGGGGTTTCGATAACCGGCCCATAACACCCTCCTCAAAGCATGGAAGCGGGGCAGGAACGCGTGTCACTGACAAGATGATCGCGATATCCCGACGATGTCGACCGCTGTCACGGGGAGATGGAATTGACCGATTTCAGAATGAGCGGAGCCGGAGATTTCCGAGGATCAACAGGAGCGGAGATCGAAAAGCAGCTCGATGGTCACCGTATTCAATATAGAATGATGCAATGAAAAAAGCAATTGCATATTTCGGAAAGAAGCCAACATCCGTCCTGACCGCGGACACGACGGGCCCCTGTCTCTGCGCCCGCAGGTCCTCCTTCGGGTGTGTCATCCTGAACAGACCGTCTGCTTCCCGAGCGGGTCCCCGGCAGCCCACGACGGCCTTCTTCAAAGTAGCGCTTGATTTGCATCCTGGAAGCGAATATGCTTCCCCCCGACTCCGAACTGCCGAGCCATCGGCCCGATTCGACATCAAAACGGCAGACCGGACCCGATCCCCGTCGATCCGGCGGGGCGCGGGTCAAAAAGGGGAGTGAAATGTGCCTGTCCGTCACGTTAAAGAATCTTCTGGTTCATTACGCGGGAAAAGTCGACCCGGATGCCGTAGACGTCAGGACGCGGAGCGGGCTGATCGGCTGGTCGACGGCCGTCATCCCGAAGGAGTTCTTCGAGGCGATGGATCCGACGCCGCTCTATCGGGAGAACCACAGTGCCGTCACGGCGCCTGACGGGGCGATGGAAGCCGTCGTCAAAGACCGGGAAGACGGCAAGATCCGTTGGGTGGGCGTCACGTCCTATAACCTCTCCACGGCCTGGAAGCCGGTCACGACCGGCCTTTTCAGAAGCATCCCGTTCTCTTTCAATTTATTGAAGAGGCGCCAAGAACGAAATGACAATCCTTATGAAAAGCACGTGGCCGGTCTGCGGTAGAAGCGAAGGTGTTCGATGAAGAAATCACATGACATTCCGAAAATGGGTCGCAGGTCTTTTTTGAAGACTTCAGCCGGTTTACTGGCAGCATCGGGCTTGGCGTGGCCCGGAAGGGCCCATGCCGGGAACGGCGGGCGATGGGCAACACTGATCGATCTCAGCCTCTGCGACGGCTGCCCGGAAAGGGAAGTTCCCGCCTGTGTCTCCGCCTGCAAGACGCTCAACCAGGACACCGTCCCCCGGGTTGCCGACCCCATCCCGGTTCCCTGGCCGAGAAAGAACATCGAGGACTGGTCCGGGAAACGGGAAGTGTTCAATCGGCTCACCCCCTATAACTACATCTATGTTCACCGGGCCGATATCGGAGGCGGGAGAACCCTGTTCGTCCCGAGGCGCTGTATGCACTGCGACAATCCCGCCTGCGCGACCATCTGCCCCTTTTCGGCCAACCACAAGTTCGAAAATGGGGCGGTGGTCATCGACCGGGACCTGTGCTTCGGCGGCGCCAAGTGCAAGACGGTCTGCCCCTGGGAGATCCCGCAGCGCCAGTCCGGCGTGGGCATCTACCTTCATGTCCTGCCGGGTTACATGGGAAACGGCGTCATGTACAAGTGCGATCTGTGCAACGGGCGCCTGCAGGAAGGGAAGCCCCCGGCGTGTATCGAGGCCTGTCCCCGGGAGGCGATGCTGATCGGGCCGCGCCGGGACGTATTTTCCCTGGCGGAAGAGCGGGCCCGGAAGATGGGCGGATACATCTACGGGAAAAACGAAAACGGGGGTACATCGACGCTCTATGTTTCTCCCGTGTCCTTCGACCTCATCAACGGAACGATGACGAAAGCGCCGGGCAGGCCGGACATGAAGGTCGGTGTGGAACGACAGATGGCCGGGACGGACGCCATCGGCAAGGCGGTTCTGGCCGCCCCCGCCCTCGGAATCGCCGCGGGTGTCGCAGGGGCGTTCAAGTGGCTGACAAACCGAAAATCGAAAGTAAAAGAAAGCGGCAAAGAGGATGGCTGAGATGATTCTGAGGGAAAAGGGCCTCGTTGTGCGCCACAGTATCGTCGAGCTGGTCGAGCACTGGGCCGTCGCCCTCTCGGGGCTTGCACTGGTTCTCTCGGGGATGTTTGAGATGCCTCTGGCCAACCGCTACTATATCTCGTCCATACCGGGACTGGCCTGGTCGGGTGATTTTATCGTTTCCCTGAAGGTCCACTATGCGGCGTCGATCGTTTTCATCGCGGCAGCCTTTTTTCACCTGGTTTATCACGGGATCCGGGGCGATCGAGGGATGATCCCGCAGAAGGGTGATTTGCGGGCCTCCATGGAGGTCATGAAGAGCTTTTTCGGCAGGAGGAAGGAGCCGCCCTTTCACAAGTACCTGCCGGAGCAGCGACTGGCCTACGTCGGGATGGCCGTGATCATTGCCATGCTGATCCTGTCGGGGCTCGTGAAGACCTACAAGAACATCTATGCCCCGGACCTGTCCTACGCGGTCGTCCTCTGGGCCACCTGGACCCACAACATCTTCTTCGTCCTTTTCGTCCTCGCCTTTCTGGCCCACATGTCGGCGATCGTCTTGAGACCGAACCGCCCCATGCTCCGGGGGATCCTGACGGGCGCCGTCAGCCTGGACTACGCCGCTCACCGCCATCCCCTTTGGGTCGCCGAGATGGAGGCGGCCGAGGTCGTGCCGGTGGCGGGGAAAACCGGGGATATGACTGTCGAGACGGAAGAAAGTGCGGTCGCGGATACGGCACCTTCAGCGCCGGCAGAAAGAACGGAAAATACGGTGGAGGGGCCTTCGGCGGACGGGAAGAAGAGCGGGTAGAGGGGGATCTCAACGCGCGTGCAGGAAGGATACGCCATGACCATTGAACCGAAACTCGGGTTCCGGGTGGTCGGGACCATAAAGAGTGTAAAGGGCCACTGCACCGCCGGTCACAGGACGGGGCAGCGGATCGAACTCAGCGGTCACAATACCGGCAACATGTGCGGCTTTTTCTATCACGACATCTTTCCCTACATCCTCATGCTGCAGTTCGGCGGCGGGTTCCCAGCCGAGTGGGGGGATCCCGACGTTATCGAGCTGGAGTGCATGGACCGGGCGAATGCCGTTAAAATCGAGCTGAGGCGGATCAGGGAACAGGTTCCAGGATCGGGCGGATAAAGCCTTTCCCGATCCGGGCCGTGAAAAGGACCCTCGCGCAGCCGGATAGGCCGTTCATGAAACCCCCGACCCGGGCCTTTCTTCGGGATGCGACACCCCCCCGGGTCTTCCCTCAAGAATCTCACCCACGGCTGAATGAACAGGCATCACCCTTGTCTCGACCTCGGCGCAGGCAAAAGAACTCACCCCCTGATGAGTGTGCCTGAACCCCGTGTCGGCAGGTTCTTCCGTACCCTCGGTCACGCGGCAGGAGACAACCCAAAGCGGGCCCGGACGGATTCCCGCCGCGGCAAGATGATCCCATCGCCGGTGGTCAAGAGGTTTAGTGAATTCCCCGCCACTGCAGGCGGCGGACATCCAAGAGACCATCGGCCATGGACAAAGACTGGACCCTGAAGGTATGGACGAGGGTACCCGTCATCCGAATCCGGATCGATCGCATGCCCGCTGCGTACACGAAACAGCGGAGGCCCGTCGCGGAAATCGTTAAAAACCGGGAGCTTCCGTAGTCTCCCCGGTACTTCGATGACGCCTTTCTCAGCCGTGTGCGTCGCGCGGCGATGGAACAGGTGCTCCTGCCGCCGCCAGGGCTTCAGGCGTCCTGCCGCGTCTGAAGCGTCATCGCGTCCATCAAGGCCGTCAACTCCGTCCCGTCGATTTTTTCCTTTTGCAGGAGAAGCGCGGCTCCTTCGTCGAGCGCAGAGCGCTTTTCCGACAGGATCTCTTTGGCTTTCCCGTACTGGCCGTCGATGATCGTTTTGATCTCACGGTCGATCAGTTCCGCTGTGGATTCGCTGTAGTCGCCGCCCTCGGGCGCCAGGGTGTCCAGGAAGGGGGAGCGTTTTCCCCGGGCGAAGTAGATCTGTCCCACCTGGCCGCTCATGCCGTATTCCTTCACCATGCTGCGGGCGATGTCCGTCGCGCGGGCCAGATCGTTGTGTGCACCCGTGGAGATGTCGCCGAAGACGACCTCCTCGGCGGCCCGGCCTCCCAGGAGGGAAGCGATGCGATTGAGCAACTCCGTTTTTCTGAGCAGGTAGCGGTCTTCCGTGGGGACCTGCATCGTGTACCCCAGGGCCGCGATGCCGCGGGGAATGATGGAGATCTTCTGAACAGGGTCCGTGCCGGGCAGTGACAGGGCAACGAGGGCGTGCCCGACCTCGTGGTAGGCCACAATCCGGCGTTCCTGCGGGTTGATGAGGCGGTTTTTCTTCTCGAGGCCGGCGACAACCCGCTCGATGGATTCGATGAACTCGGCCATCCCCACTTCTTTTTTTCCGTGGCGCACGGCCAGCAGGGCCGCTTCGTTGACGAGGTTGGCCAGATCGGCGCCGACCATGCCCGGCGTCATGCCGGCAAGCTTCTCCAGATCGACGTCCGGGGCGACCTTGACGCGCCTGATGTGGACTTTCAGGATTTCCTCGCGTCCCGTCTTGTCGGGCCGGTCGACGAGGACATGACGGTCGAACCGGCCGGGTCTCAGCAGGGCCGGGTCGAGGATTTCCGGCCGGTTGGTGGCGGCCATGAGGATCACGCCCGCATTGGGGTCGAACCCGTCCATCTCCGTGAGGAGCTGATTGAGGGTCTGCTCACGCTCGTCGTGCCCGCCGCCGGGCATCCCGAAGCCTCTGGCTTTCCCCAGCGCGTCGAGTTCGTCGATGAAAATGATGCAGGGGGCCTTCTTCTTGGCCTGTTCGAAGAGGTCGCGGACCCTGGCGGCGCCCAGGCCGACGAACATCTCGACGAACTCCGAACCGCTCAGGCTGAAGAAGGGCACGCCGCTTTCACCCGCCACCGCCTTGGCCAGGAGCGTTTTCCCTGTCCCGGGGGGGCCTACGAGGAGAATCCCCTTGGGAATGCGGCCGCCCAGTTCCGTGAACCTGGCGGGGTTTTTGAGGAACTCGATCACTTCCATCAGTTCCTGCTTTGCCTCGTCGACACCGGCCACGTCCTTGAAATTGATCTTGATCTCGTTTTCCATATAGATTTTGGCCTTGCTCTTGCCGAGCGTCATGAAGCCCGCCTGCTGGCCCCCCATGCGTCGCATCAGAAGATACCAGATGCCGACAAACAGGCCGATGGGGACCACCCACGAGAGGATATCCCGGACGAACGTGCTCTCGATTTCCCCCTTGAAAGTGACATGGTACTTGTCGAGCAGTTCCGACAGATCGTAATCCACCCGGACCGTTCGGAAGGCCTGCGTCTCGCCCGGCTTGCCCTCGACCTTCATTTTGCCCTCGATACGGTTGGCCGTGATGGCCACCTCGGAGATATTCCCTTCCTTGAGGAGCTTGAGAAACTGGCTGTACGGAATGACCTGGGAGCTGAGCATCGTGGAGAGGTAGCTCTGGATGAGGAGCACGGCCCACAGGGCCAAAAAGATGTACACAATGGAGAACTTCTGTTCCTTTTTCATGTGCGGTTCCTCGCGCCTTCGCGTTGCGGGACGTTACCCCATCCCCGGGCCGTGATGGTCGTCGGTCCCGTGCCCTGTACGTATAAATACCAATTCAGCGTCGTCCTGTAAACAGACAAGTTCGGATTCAAGGCGAAGAGTTTTGTCAGGCGGCATGTTGAGGCTTTCCCGTAGAGCCCCGGGGGCCAGGCCCGGTTCCCGGGCGCGGGAACGTCGGCTGTTCGTCCGATTGCCCGGTCAGAGTCATGAAGATGCCGCAGAGCACGGCATAGGCCAGGGCGATCGTGTAATGAGCAGGAGACGCAACCGCCCAGGGCAGGTACACCGCGCCGGAGGGGAGCACGGAGTGAATGATGCCGAAAAGACTGAAAAGGCTGCAAGTCAGCGCGCAGAGAGCGGCGAGCCGGGGCCTGCGATCGATCAGAAAGGCCAGCATACTGCCCCAGAGAAGCGCCGTCAGGATGAATCCGTTGCTGAGGACGGTCAGGGTCTGAAGCAGGGTCTGCAGATGCGGCGGGAGTCTTTCGGCCGTTACGGCCGCGGCACCCAGAAACTGGCCGAGGATGATGATCACCAGGTTGGCGATGACCGGCAGGAAACTGAAGCTCACCGCCGGGGAGTGGGCCTGGGGGGCCTCCCTGTAGGCCTGGTGAACGATTTCGAAGCCGATGAAGATGAAGACGGGGGCGAGCACCGCGCGCGGGATCAGACCCACGAGCAGCGACAGAAGACCGGTCAGTGAAGCGACGCCGATAAAGAGCCCCGTCAGGAACGTGTACCAGTGCGTGGCGCCCATCTTCTTGTAGGCCGGGTGACCGATGTAGGGTGTCGTCTGGGCGACGCCTCCGAAGAATGCGGCCGCCAGGGAAGTGAACGCCTCGGTCAGCAGGATGTCCCGGGTGCGATAATCGTCTCCAGCGAGGCGGGCGCTTTCGGTGTTGTTGATCCCGCCGATGATCGTCATGATACCGAAGGGGATGGCGATGGGCAGGTACTGGATGCTCTGCGGCAGGGTCTCGAGGAAAGCGAAGGTGAATACCGGCAGGCACAGAGCGATCTCGAAAGAGGGGGTTCGGAACTCCGGGAGGTATCCGCCGTAGCCGAGGATGAAATGGATCCCCGTGCCCAGAAGCACCGCGACGAGCACCCCCGGCATGCGGCCGGGAAGCCGCATCCGGCCGAGAAGGGCGGCGAATAGGAGCCCCAGGGCCACCATGCCCACGATGACCTCGTTGAAAATCTCGATCAGCGGCAGAAAACCGAGGAGCAAAAGACCCACCCCGGCGATCGATCCCAGGAGACCGGCGGTGGGGATGATACGCTGCACCCACCCGCCCCAGAAGGCGGTGATGACCTTCACGACGCCGATCATGAACAGGGTGGCCATGCCGATGTGCCAGGTGAGCCCTGCGTCCTTCGTTGCGATGTAGGCGGGTCCGAGCACGGCATAGACGAGGCCGATGGAAGACGGGGTGTCGAGACCCAGCGGCATGGCGGTGACATCCTGACGGCCCGTTTTCCTGCGAAGCCGGATGGCCAGCCAGGTGTAGATAAGGTCGCCGAGAAAGACCCCGAGGGCCGTGCCCGGGATCATGCGCGTCAGGATGATGTCTGCGGGATAGTTGAAGGTCAGCATCAGGATGGAGCTCAAAAAGACAATCACCCCGAGGTTATCGAAAAAAAGAGCGAAGAACGCGGTTGCTTCCCCCCAGTACTTCTTCTGATTCAGCATGCCCCCCTCCTTTTTACGTGACGGAAACCCGGTCTGCCCGCGGAAAGGACCCTTCACAGGAAGAACAGAAGCGGAATATTTCAGCACAAGACTCGATCGTTGACAATCGATACTTTTTCTTTTAGCTTGCAGTCAGGAAGGGGACCGGAGAGCCGTTGGCTCGACGGATCCCTGCGGACATACAGATGGACGGAATGATGGAGTTGCCATGGAAAAGTGGAAAATCCAGAGAATCAAGGAAGCTCTCTACCCGCAGAGTGTCGCTGTTTTCGGCGTCTCCGACGCTGCGAACAATCTCGGTACGCAAGTCGTGGATGCCCTCATGCGGGAGGGTTTCCCGGGCCCGATATTCCCCATTCATCCCCGCCTGAAGGAATTGCTGGGTCTCAAAGTCTATTCCGGACTCGAGGAGATCGGCCGTCCCGTCGACCTGGTCGTCAGTGGTCTCAATGCGAAGCTGACCACGGAGCACGTTGTGACAAGCTGCGCGAAGGCCGGCGTCAAGGGGATCGTCTGTCTGGCGGGCGGCTTCAAGGAGGTCGGCATCGAAGGGGCGCAATATGAAAAGAGATTGAAAAAGGTGGCCGATGAAAATCACATGATCATCTTCGGGCCCAATATCCTCGGCATCATCAATAATGACCGGCGCCTGCATGCCATGTTCTGGTATTTCAAGAGGGGCAACCCGTCGGGTCCTGTATCCATCGTGAGCCAGAGCGGCGGTGTGGCGTGCACCATGTTGAATGACTGCATCGACCGGGAGGTGGGCGTGAACAAATGGGTCTGCCTGGGGAACCGGACCAATCTCGAGTTCAGTGACATGTTTCACTACTTTGCGGAGGATGAGGGAACGCGGGTGGTTGCCGCATGTGTGGAAGGGATCGAGGACGGCCGCGGATTCATGGAGGCGGCGGGAGCCCTGGCACGGAAGAAGCCCGTCGTTCTCCTGAAGGCCGCCAGGTCCGAACCCACGAGCATCATCGCCGCAAGCCACACGGGCACCATGGGAGGGACCTACCGGATCTTCCGGGAAGCCTGCCGGCAGTACGGGATCCTCGAGGTCCGGAACACGAAAGACATGGCTACGGTCTGCAAAGCCCTGGCCATTGCACCGCGCCCGCGAGGGGACCGGGTGGCCGTTCTGACGCATACCGCCGGACCGAGTCTCCTGGCGCTGGATGCCCTGATTGAAAACGGCTGCCCACCTGCGCAGACATCGGAAGAGACGCGTCGAAAGGTAAGGAAGATCATCGGGGAGAACATTCCGATCGTGCTTTCGCCGAATCCCATCGATCTCACGGGCTCCGGCCTTTTCGTGGACGTCTATCCCCGATGCGCGGAAGCGGTGCTCGAGGATGACGGTGTGGACATGGTCATACCCATTTACGCCATCCACCCCAGGTTTGAGACATCGGCCAGGGCTCTGGCCGAATTGGCGAGGAAGACTTCGAAGCCGATCATCGTCGCCATCCTGGCCTCCCGGGAGGAGATTCGGGAGGATGAGAAAATCATGCAGAAGGCGGGGATCCCCGTGTTTCAGGCGCCCGAGGATGCGGCTCTGGCGGCGAGTTACCTGGCGAAATACTACCGCTTCATTTTCCAGGGAGGTGTTGATGGAAGTCATTGAGCGTGCCCGGAAGGAAGGACGAAAGATCCTGACGGAACATGAGGCAAAAGTGTTTTTGAGTGCTTATGACGTCCCCGTCGTACGGGAGCGCCTGATTCTCGACCGGGAACAACTCCGCGATGCGGTTCGGGACATCGGATTTCCCCTGGTGATGAAGTCGTGTGTTCCGGAGATTTCCCACAAATCGGAACGGGGACTTGTGGTTTTGGATATCCGCAGCATGCAAGAAGCGGAGACGGCCTTTGAGAAGATTGTGAGGGATCTGACGGTCGGGACACCGGCCGTCCTGGTTCAGGAAATGGTCAAGGGGAAGCGGGAGCTCGTCGCGGGGCTTACGCGGGACGCACAATTCGGCCCGACAGTCATGTTCGGGCTGGGCGGCATCTTCACGGAAATTCTTTCCGACGTTGTCTTCCGGCTCGCACCCTTTGACCGGCGCGAGGCTTTGAAGATGATCGGCGAGATCAAAGGGCGGAAGATACTGGAGGCCGTGCGGGGCATGGATGCCGTGGATGTCGACATCCTCGCGAATATCCTTGTCGCGATCGGGGAGATTGCCCTCGAACATCCGGCAATCTCGGAAATTGACATCAACCCCCTGATCATTTCCGGCCGGCTTCCCGTGGCAGCGGATGCTCTGATCGTTCTTGTCTAAAAAAAGAAATGATTCTGCGATGATCATCCATCAAGAAGACGGATAGGGATGTCACTTTTGCTCTTTCCATCGTCCCCGGGCCCGCCCTTGTCGAATCGATCACCGGCATCGACGATGCCGCCGGCAACGCCGAAGTCCTGCGGGGGATGCAGCCCCGGGCGCTCAGCTGGTTTCTCTTCCAGAACACCCACGATCATATTCTCTCCCGGTCTCAGTCGTACCGGTATGGCAACGCCCGTCATCGATTTCCCATGCCTTTGAGAAGGGCCCGTTTGTATCTCGCGTCGATCCTCTTGATATTGCATGTTTATTGAGCACTCACGCGGCATTGACAAAAATGGAACTTTTCAATATGGTGCGGCTGGCGTCTCAACTGCATCCTCAACAGAGGGGAAAAGACATGGTGTTCAAAAACCGATCGAACTGCGGCGGGCTGGGTCTTGCCGATGTGGGGCGCACCGTCGAGGTGACCGGCTGGGTCGACGCCTTCAGGGATCACGGGGAACTCCTCTTCATTCATCTCCGGGATCGAAGCGGCATCATCCAGGTGGTTTTCAACCCGGACAGCGCACCCCCGGAAGTCTGCAAAATCGCCGCGACGCTGAGGAACGAGTGCTGCGTCGCCCTGAGCGGGCGCGTCGTGAAGCGCGCCGAGGGGACGGAGAACCCCAACATCGAGACGGGCGTGATCGAGGTGGCGGCGCAGAGCCTCACGATCCTCAGCCGATCGGAACCGTTGCCCTTCCAGATATCGGAAAAAGCCATGATCGCCGGCGCGGCGCGCAAAGACGAAACCGTCTCCGAAGATTTGCGGATGCAGTACCGGTATCTCGACCTGCGGCGCCCCTCGATGCAGAACAACCTGGTCCAGAGGCACCGGATCATCCGATGCATTCGGGAATACCTGGACGGGCAGGGCTTCATCGAGGTCGAAACGCCGATTCTCACGAAGAGCACGCCCGAGGGCGCCCGGGACTATCTCGTCCCCAGCCGAGTTCACCCGCGGCGTTTTTACGCCCTTCCCCAGTCGCCGCAACTCTTCAAGCAGCTTCTCATGGTCAGCGGCTTCGAGCGGTATTACCAGATCGCGCGGTGCTTCCGCGACGAGGATCTCCGGCCGAACCGGCAGCCCGAGTTCACCCAGCTCGACCTGGAGGCCTCCTTCATCGACGAGGAGTTCATCTACGGCCTGATCGAAGAGCTGACGGTGAGGATGTTCGCCGTCGGCGGGATCGTCCTGCCTCGCCCCTTCCCGAGAATGACCTACGGCGAGGCCGTCGACTCCTACGGGACCGACCGGCCGGACACGCGCTTCGGCCTTCGTTTCGTCGAGGCGACGGACCTCTTCGAAAAGACCACCTACGGGATCTTCAAGCAGATCCTCCGGCGCGGCGGCTGCATCAAGGGGATCAACATCAAGGGGCAATCGGAGAAGTTGAGCAAGAACGTCCTCCAGAACGAGTACGCCAGGGAGATCGCCCCGTCCTTCGGCGCCAAGGGCATGACGTGGATGCGCGTGATGGAAGGACACCTCGAGTCGAATATCGTCCAGTTCTTCAGCCCCGGGGAGCGGCAGGGGATCCTCGAGCGGTTCGCAGCGGAAAACGGGGATGTCCTCATCCTGGTGGCCGACGCATCCTATGAAACGGTCACCTCGGCCCTCGGCCAGCTGCGGCTTCATATCGCCGGCCGACTGGGTCTCATCCCCCGGGAGAGGCACTGCCCCCTGTGGGTGACGCGCTTCCCGCTTTTCGGAGCAACCGACGAGGGGATCGCCTCGAACCACCACCCCTTCACCGCGCCGGACCGGGCGGATTTCGACCCTTCCGACCGGGAGGAGGTCCTTTCCCTTCACTCGCGCTCCTACGACCTGGTGATGAACGGCGAGGAACTGGGCGGAGGAAGCATCCGCATCAATGACCGCGGCCTTCAGCAGAAGATCTTCCGGGCGCTGGGACTCTCCGAAAGCGACGTGCAGGAGAAATTCGGGTTCTTCCTCCGGGCTTTCGACTACGGCGCACCGCCCCACGGCGGCATCGCCCTCGGGATGGATCGCGTCGTGTCCATGATCCTGGGGACCGAATCCATTCGCGAGGTGATCGCCTTCCCGAAGAACCGCAGCGCCTATTGCCCCCTCACGGACGCCCCTTCGCCCGTGGCCCGCGAACAGCTTGCGGAGCTGGGGCTCCTTGATCTCGGGGGAGAGGTGCCGATGGACGGCATGGGGGAGAAGCGCCAGATGATCGATCACCTCTCCTGGGTGTCGCGCATCGCCGTCGACCCGAAAGAGAAAGCGTTCCTGCAGGCGGCGGTCGATGAGGCGGCGCTGCTCGCCGGTCTCGCCAGGGAAAAGGCCGGTGACGGAGAGCCCCTGTACGCCGTTGCGGACGTGGTCAACAGGGTCAGAGAGGGGGCCGTTCCCAGACAGTCCCCGCTCGCCGAGAAAGGAGAAATCTTCAAGAACGCCCCGGCTGTGAAGGGAAATTTCTTCAAGGTCGCGAGCATACTCGAGTAGGGGAAGAAGGATCCGATGCCGACCCATATTTTTTCTTACCGGGAACCGTCGCCGTCCCGACCGGGGACGGGCGGGGCACTTTCCGGGATGAAAGTCGCCCTCCAGCCGAACATGTCCGTCCGGGGCTGGCCCGCGGAGGCCGGCTCGAAAGCCCTGGAGCGTTATGTCGCCCTCGAGGACGCCACGGTCGTCGAGCGGCTCAAGCACGCCGGGGCTGTTCTCGTGGGCAACACCCGCATGAGCGAACTCGGGTTCGGCCTTGCGGGCGACACCACGTCGAGAGCCCTATCCGAGGGCCATGCCGATTGTGCCCTCGTCACGGACACCCTGGGGGAGGCGCGCGTCGCCGCGGCGACGGCGGGGCTCTGGGGCTTCAAGCCGACCTACGGGATCGTTTCCCGCTTCGGTTTAATCGGTCTCGTCCCCTCCATGGAGAGCTACAGTGTCATCGCGGCGAATGCCGGAGTCATCGCCCCGGTCATGCAGGTCATCGCGGGACGGGACGAGAGGGATTTTTCCATGCCGGATCTCGCAATCCCCGAATTCCGCCTCGACGGAAACGGAGGGGATGCCATACGGCACGTTGCCGTTCTCAAGGAATCTCTGGCGCTGCTGTCGCCCGAGGATGGCAAAGCGTTCCTGCCCGCGTTGTCTCGCCTGGAGAAAGCGGGATTCAGCCTCCGGGAGGAAAGCATGGCCGAGTTCGACCTCTTCCGCACGGTTCACCAGGTCGTGGGCGCCGTGGAGGCTTCGTCCAGCGCCGGCAAGTACGACGGCGTCCGCTACGGCCACCGCGCAGCCTCGGCGAAGAACTGGAACGAAATGTACCTCAAGTCAAGAGCGGAATCCTTCGGGCTGACGGTCAAAGCCTATCTTTTCCAGGGAGCCTATTTCCAGTTTGAGAACTACGACGCCTTCGAGGATGCCTGCCGGATCCGCGCACGGCTGGTGAAGGCCATGGAAAATCTCCTCGCACGCGTCGACGCCGTCGCGTTCCCGACTCAGCGGAAGGGGCATCCCGCGGATAAAGCCGAGACGGTGAGCCGGATCTACGAAGCCTTTCTGCTGACACTTGCCGCCAACGTGACGGGGCTGCCCGCCCTGCAGATACCGGGGGTCGCGGGCGACGGTGCTTTCGATCCCGGACTTCAGCTGGTGGGAAAACGGTTGAGCGACGCCCGTCTCCTGTCCGCCGGTGCCCGGCTTCATCGTTGAGGTGATTTTTCGGAAAGGAGCAAGCACCCGATGCAGTATGAAGCGGTCATCGGACTCGAGATTCACGTGGAGCTCAACTGCGCCACCAAGATGTTCTGCGACTGCCCCAACCGGCCCGGTGACGAGCCGAACCGGAACACCTGCCCGATCTGTCTGTGGTTTCCGGGCGCCATCGCGAAGTTCAGTGGAGAGGCCCTCGAAAAGGCGGCCATGGCCTGCCTGGCCCTGAATTGCCGGATTCAGGAGCGAAGCGCCTTCGACCAGAAAGTCTATTACTATCCCGACCTGCCCAAGGGGTTTCAGCTCTCCCAGGCCCACAGGCCCCTGGCCCGCGACGGCTGGCTCGATATCACGGGAGAGGACGGGAAACCGAAAAAGATCGGGATCCACCACGTCCACATGGAGGAGGACGTGGCGAAACTCGTCCATGAGACGGAAGGCCGTACACCCGTCAGCCTCGTGGATTTCAACCGTGCGGGTGTACCCCTCGTGGAGATCGTGACGGAGCCGGACATGCGGAGTCCCCATGAAGCCATGGAACTCGTCCGGGTTCTGAGGACGCAGATCCGTTATGTGGGCAGTTCCGAATGCAGCATGGAGAGCGGAACCCTGAGGGTGGACGCCAACATCTCGCTGCGCCCGAAGGGGACGACCCGGATGAATACGAAGGTGGAGGTCAAGAACATGAACTCCATCCGTCACCTGGGCGACGCCATCGCCTACGAAATCCAGCGACAGACGGCAAGCCTCGAGTCGGGCGAGCCGATTGTCCTTCACACGCGCCTCTGGGACCCCGAAAAAAAAGTGACGACGGCCATGCGGGGAAAGTTCTCGGGTCCCTGTGTGCCCGATCCATCGGTGCCGCAGATCGTGGTTTCGGATGCCTGGCTGAGGGCGATGACATCGAAGCTCCCCGAGATGCCCGCCCGGAAGGCGGAACGATTCGCCGGGCAGTTCGGACTGGGCCGGGAGGAAGCCGTGATGATGAGCGCGGAGAGGGATCTGTCGGAGTACTTCGAGGCGGTCGTCGGCCGGGGGATCAATCCGAAAACGGCGACCCACTGGCTGGCCACTCAGTTTCTCCCCGCCCTGAGGGAACGCCGCCAGAGCGTGGCCGAATCGACCGTGAAGCCCGACCGGTTCGCCGGTCTCCTTGCGATGCTCGAACGGGATGAGATCAACGCCAACGCTGCGAGGGGTATCCTGAGCCGTCTCTTCGAAACCGACGAGTCGCCGTCAGCCATCGTGGAGAAGTCCGGTGCGAGGCAGATATCCGACACCTCCGCCCTGGAGGGCATCGTGGAGAAGGTCCTGGCGGCGAACGCGTCGGCCGTTTCCGATTTCCGCAACGGCGTTTCGAAGGCCCTGGGCTTTCTCATCGGCCAGGCGATGCAGGCCTCGGGCGGCAGGGCCAACCCCAAACTCATCCGCGACATCCTGACGAAAAAGCTTGGCGCTTGACAGTCTCTTTTCGCCCTGTCGTCTGCGCGGCCCCTCCGGTCCGGGAGTGAGCGGGAAGAGAGGAACGCCTGCGGAAAATAAAACGTCTTAAGCTTCCGCAGATAATCCGGCTGCGGTGCCACTGCGTACGCCGGCCCGGCCTGTCAAAATTCAACCCGATCGGGATCCCTTCCCGGTGCGGAGAAGGGGCCCGGGAAAGTGCAGTACCAGAAACGTGCTTGTTGAGAGAGGGACTCCCGAAGGGATTTGGCTGCCAAATCATTTGGATCCCCGGGTTACCCTCTTTTTTTCCCCTTCTTTTTTTTTGAATCAAATCAATCTGCCGAAGTCCTCCGCCCTTACAAAACAGCGTAAGAAAAAGATACCCTTTCCCGCCGGTTTATCGTGAGAAGGGACACCACCGGATCGAGAAGCCTCGGCGTCTCGTCGAGAATCCGTGATATCTGCTTCAGTTCGCGGACGACAGGCTTGCTGGAGGTGGAGGTGAAGAGGCTCGATTGAGCGTTCTATTTTCGGTGCATGGGATCTCCTGGTTTCTGTATTTGCTGAACGATATCAGCGTCTTGCGTACAATCCATAGCGGAGCGCAGCGAAAAATGAAAGCCCCAAATTCGTAAATTTATAAGATTTTCTAAATAGTTGCATTTTCCGGATGGACACCAATTACCGTGCATCAACAACGGCACCTTTTTTTACTGACGTTCTCTTGTTTTTCGGTCGGCAAGCCACAGATCGAATCGAAACGATCCGTAGGTCTGGCCGAGAAGTGTTGCCGTGACCCCGACAACTTCGCTGTTGAGCCACATAAAAGGCAGCGTGATGGAAGACAAAAGAACAAAAAACCATAAACCGGCCGGGGTCCCGAAAAAACGGACCCGGGGGATGCTGATAACCTTGCAGAGGAGCAGGAACACGCCGAGGCCGAGAAAAAGCAGGGGGATCACACCGGCGGACGGGCACCCGGGCAATGAGCGTTTCAGAAGGGGAAGGGTAACGGCGCATACCACGCCGTATCCCATGAGCAGGAGGGGTATTTCGTAGAGGGTGCCGCGATTGTCTTTAAGGAGTCTGAACGGTGTCATTTCCTTTGCCGGCCCGTCCCGTTTACGAAAGAAGGTTCTGCATGAAGCGGCGGTCCATCGGCAAAATAATTTAACAAGGTCGGGATCGAGTAATCAATCGGGAATTTCAACGCTTCTCATGCCCCCGTGAAATCTCATGGCTTTTCGGCGTAATCCCTGATAAAGAATACCCCCGCCGGTCATCTGCCCTTCAGCGAGAAGAATGCCCCTTGCGGGTGTCCAGTCGCCGGCGCGAAACCAGTGAAACGGAGAGGGATGAAAGGTATGGGATCGAAGCAGAAAAAGACACAATTGGGCCGGAAGGAGTATTTCGAGCGGAAGCTGAAGGAACGTCTGGCTTTTTTATCTGAAAAGAAAGCCGAACCTTCTGAAGTCGATAAAGACCCCCGGGTCAAGAACCTGCGGGCAAACATCAGGGCCGTCGATGCCAGACTGAAGACGATTGCCAAGCTCGAGCAGCGGAAGGCTGATATGGCGAAGGCCAAGGCGGACAAAGCGGCGGCCGTCCTGCAGACCAGAGAAGGCGGCAAGGAAAAGGAAAAAGTGAAGGAGACGAAGAAGGCCGCCGAGGAGCCGAAAGCCAGGAAGAAAAAGAAGGAAAAAGAAGAGAAAGAGGAAAAGGAATAGCCGGGGGCTTTCAGTCAAGCTCTTTTCTGAAGATCAGTTTGTCGTCGCCGCGGCGGTAGAAATCCCGGACACGGGCTTCCAGGCGGTACCCGCTCCTCTTGTAGAACCGGATGGTGGCGCTGTAGGTCTCCTTGGAGGAGGTCTCTATGAGGATCATTCGCCCCCCCCTTCGGCTCACATCCCGCTCGACATGCCCGAGCAGATATCGCCCGAGCCCTCTCCCCTGGGCCGCCGGATCGACGACAATCCAGTACAGATCATAGACCCCCTGCGTGAGGGGCGCCGGACCGTAGCAGGCATAGCCGTGAATGAAAGCATGCCGTTTATCCTCCCCCAGCACGGCGAAGACGTAACCGCTCTTTTCCCCGTTTTCGAGAGCCTCATCGACGAGTTCCACCGCGACGGCGATCTCCTCATCGTTGAATTTCCCTGATGCCGTGACCATTTTCTTGATCCGGCCGCGATCCCGTGGCTGCAGCTTGCGGATGATCAAATCGCCGGTGGGTATCCCGTTCATCTATTTTCCCCCTGTGCCGGAAAAGCCCGGCGCGCAACCTATACCATTTTTTTACAGGGCGCGCCGTCATTTTTAAGGTGTGCCGGGTTGGGAAGCTTCGTTACCGCCGGCGGCTGACCCGAGTTCATCAAAAGGGCATTCACACGCGAGAGGGCGGACGTAAAGGCCCCGGGCATTGGGACACGTCGAAAATGCCGTTTAGGGGATCGAGTGCCGCCTTCGCTAATGGTCCGGATATATTGATGGATTCAAGAAGGAAAGAGGATCTGCCTGCACCGTGGAAGGTTTTTTCATCCGGTTCGCATGTCGGTCTTTTTCCCTATTGAAAATACCTGAAAAATGTGAATGATAGGGCGTCTTTAGAAAAAACAAGAAATTCACGGGGGGACCATGGGTAGAGAAGTAATCGCCTGCATGGCCGACGAGGAAAAGCTCGACCGGTGCGTCAGAAGGTTAAGCGAGATCATGGAAGAGCTGGGGGAAGTCGGTCTTTACCTGGAGAAATCTAATGCGGCCATGGCCGATTACGGTAAAAAAATCAAAACGGAGGAGGAACTTCTGGAAAAGCTGCGGGAAGAGATCCGGGAGACCAAGATCCCCGGTTTTTGCGGCGTGAAGCTGCTTCAGGAGGCAACGGCCTTGATCGATGTCATCGGGGTCCGTATCTTCTACCTCCGGGGCCTCGCCGTGGGGGTCAACACGAAAAAGATCGAAGCCATTGAAAGATTCATCCGTGAGAAACTGCAGCCGATCCTCACCGTGAGTTTCAAAGAGATGGCCCATTTCGGGACGATGGACGAAAAGAAAATCCTCGAGACCATTCTGGCCGGCGGAAGCGGCGACGGATCCATGGGATAGAGGCCGGGCGAATATGAAGATGATGCACTACCCGACGGTGAAACAGCGAACTCACGACGACTGCGGTGCGGCCTGTGTCTCCTCCATTCTCCGGTACCACAACCAAAAGCACAAGTACGTGAAGCTCTGCAAGGAGCTCAAGTTGAGCAAGATCGGCGTCGACGAGTCCGAGATGGTGAAATTCCTTCAATCGGCGGGTTTCAAGGCGGAGCTGATGTACAACCTGACGATCGACGGTCTCCTCGAATGCCTGGAGGGGCAGAAGCCGGTGATCATGATCATCCAGGCCTGGAGCAGGCGGAAGACGGAAACCTACGCGTGCACGGATTACGGCCATTATGTCATGGCGATCGGATGCGACGAGGACCGGATCATCTTCATGGATCCTGCGCTGCCCTTCGGGACGTACGGCTTCATCACCCGGGAGGAACTCGATAGGAGATGGTATCTGCTGGGGGAAGGGAGCAGCATGAGGCGTGTGGGAATCGTCGTGGACCCCGGGGACGAAAGACGGGTCATACACATCGACTGACCTTTCGGTGGGGCACCGCGGGAAAACACAAATCATCTTGAAGTTTTTTTTGTTTTGCGGTAAACGTAAACCGCTTTCTTGATCGTGTGACAAATCCGCCGTCCGCGCTCGCCCCTCGGGGCGGCCCGGAGGTTTTTTATTTTCATGGCCGAGCGGTCACAAAGGGGGGGAGTCATGAAAGGTAAGAAAACGGTCAAGAGGACGAAACGCGATTTTTCGTTCATCCGGAAATTCATCGATGACCATTATTCCCACTTCAATGCCTATGCACTGAAAGCGGCGTCCCGGGCCTACATCGAGCATCTCCGTAAAGGCAACCGGATGCTCCTGGCCATGGCAGGGGCCATGAGCACCGCGGAAATCGGCGTCATCCTGGCGGAGATGATCCGGAAGAACAAGGTGCATGCCATCTCGACCACGGGGGCAAACCTCGAGGAGGACATCTTCAATCTCGTTGCCCATGATCACTACGTCCACATTCCGCACTACCGCCAGTTGACGCCGCGGGACGAGAAGAAGCTCTACGACCAGGGCTTGAACCGCGTCACCGACACCTGCATCCCCGAAGCGGAGGCGATGCACCGGGTGCAGGGTCCGTTTCTCGAGCGTGTCCGAAGGGCCTGGCAGAGCGGTCAGAGATACTTTCCCTATGAATTCTTCTATCAGATGATCCGTGACGGGGAACTCGAGCCTTTCTATCAGATCGACCCCCGCGACTCCTGGGTTATCGCGGCCTGCAGGAAAAACATCCCCATCTGGACGCCCGGCTGGGAGGATTCCACACTGGGAAACTATATCGTCGCGGCGACGAGGAAAAAGAGGGTCTCCGGCGTCGAGACCGTTAAAACGGGCCTCGAGCAAATGGATTCCCTGATCGATTGGTACTTCCAGAATACCAGGAAGAGCTCCGTCGGTTTCTTCCAGATCGGCGGCGGCATCGCCGGGGACTTTGCCGTCTGCGTCGTTCCGCTCATCAACCTCGACCTGAAAGAGAAATGCAGGTACTGGAGTTATTTCTGCCAGATCTCGGACAGCACGACTTCCTACGGGTCCTACAGCGGCGCGTCGCCCACGGAAAAGATCACCTGGGGAAAGCTGTCGGCCGAGACACCTAAATTCCACATCGAATCGGACGCCACTATTGTCGCGCCGCTCATCTTCGCCTATGTCCTGTCGGCGGATTAGATGTTCGCTGCCGGGAGTCCCGCTGAAAGCCGGCATGGCATGTCAGGATTTTCGGCAGGGGAAGGAATTGACCGGCCAAGCCGCTCCCGGCGCCATGCAAGCCGGGAAAATTCTGTTTTCTACCCGTGAAAAAGCCCGGCAATGGCCGGCAGAATATCCCGGTAGATTCCTCCCCAAGAGCCTGCCTGACTTGAAATCATGTTTATAATCGATTATGTATGTCATGCCTCCGCTGGTGATGCGATCAGGGTGATGTCAGACAAATTTGTCGAAGGGCCTGAAGGACGTTTTTTGTAATAACGGGTTCTGACGTGGTTTTTATGGCCGGGCAAAGAACAGGGTTCGACAATTTTTGCCGCCGGTGGATGAACACAGCCGGGACCCCTTACAGCATAGGGTAAAAAACAACGAATAATATCAGTTATCTGAAAAAATATTCGCATGTCGGCACGGTAAGTGCATAAATATCTGGCGTAGATGTTATTTGACAGCGCTCTTTGCAGTTTAAATGGATTTATCTCGCCCCGGCCCTACCGACCATTAGGGTTGACAGTTTCCCCCTCCTTTACTGTTGACCTTAAAATGGGGATTTCCCCTCCTCCTTTGCCCCGTGGTAATCGGTAGGGCAGGGCTGTTTCTGGGGGCAACCCATGCCCTGCATTTCAGCTGAACACACTATATTTTTCTCCCTGACGGTCTGACGAAGAGGAAAAACCCCACGGCGAGGACGGCCGCCAGCGCATTGAGGGCGAAGGCAGACCCGTAGTGACCCGTTGCGTCCCGGAGCATTCCGCCGACCCAGTGCGAGGATATGGCGCCAAGCCCGTAAAAAGGCGTCCAGGCGCCGATCACAGTCCCCATGATCTCTTTCCTGAAATAGTCCCCGGCACAGGCCCCGTAGATGGGGAAGGTTACACCGTAGAACAGGGCCAGCAGGGCAATGAAGAAAGAGAGAGTCGGCCAGGAAGAGCCGGCCATCAGGATGCCGACGACGGCCAGGACGATGAAAGAATTGGAAACCAGGACCGTGACGCGACGACCGACATAATCCGACAGGGGCAACACAATCAAAACTCCGGCGACCTGGGCAATCCCGTGGATCGTGGCCAGGTGGCTGGCCCGGTCGAGGGGGAAGCCGAGCTCGTAACGGGCATAGTCGACCATGAAGGTCGTGATCCCGTAGAGGCTGTAGGCGATCATGAAGTAGGAGACACCGATCAGCCAGAACAGCCGATCGCCGAGGAGGTTCGAGAGGGGGTATCCTGAAACAGGTTCAGGTTCCTTTTCTACAGCAGGCAGGGAGGCAGCAGGGGCCCCCCAGGGCCGCATTCCCGATGATTCGGGGTCGCGCCTGAGAAGAATCCCGTTTGTGAGCACCATGAGAAGGGCTGCAGAGCCGGTGAAATACCAGGCGTGGCGCCATGTGAAGTGCCGGACGATCCAGGGGAAGGCCGCCCCCATCGCCGCAAAGCCGAGCCCGTAGCCCGTGGAAAGGATGCCGAGGGCAAGTCCTCTGCGATGGGGTGCAAACCATCGCTGGACGACGGTGATGACGGGGGTCCACATCCCCGTAGCCCCGATGCCCACAACGGCATAGGCCAGGCAGGCGGAGAGAAGAGATCCGGAGCCGCCCATGAGGACGAGGCCGAGACCGAGGACCAGGGAACAGACCGTGATGACCCGACGTGCGCCAAACCGGTCTGTGAGGTGTCCTGCGAGCGGCGTCAGGATGATGTAGGTGAGGAGATAGACGTTGAAGATCGATCCGGCATCGGTCCGGGTGAAGCCGAGGTCTCCGATCATCTCCGGCAGGACGACGCCATAGCCAAGCCTGGCCGAGTAATTGACGAACAGGTCGACGAAACAGACGGCGAGGACGACCCAGGCCCAGTGGACGGTCACCGAAGACGCCATTTTCCTTCCATGCAGGGTTCGTTCAGCGGTGAAGTCTTTTCAGCAGCCAGGCCATGTTTTCGCCCAGGGTCTTCATGGTCTGGATCCCTTCGGCGTCCTTCAGCACTTCCCCGGGGTCCCGTCCGATGCCGATGTTCCAGTAGCTGGAACCCGGCATGATCATCTGCATGTAATGCAGGAAGAGGTTCATGGAGTTGAAGGCGGGGATGGCGCCGGCACGCCTCACGGCTACGACGGAGGAGCCGACCTTTCGCTTGAGCATGTAGTCGTTCGCCCGGCCCACGAAGCCGCATCGCTCGATGAGGGCCCTCATGTTCGAGGTGACATCGGAAAAATATGTGGGGGAGCCGAGGAGCACGCCGTCGGCTTCACGCATCCGGGTGATGTATTCGTTCAGCCTGTCCTTGTCATTGCTGCATCGGCCGTCCTTGGCCTTGAAACACTTGTAGCAGGCTACGCATCCCTGGAGGTTATGTCCCGCCATCTGTATGAGTTCCCCCTCGATCCCCTCTCTGTTCAGCTCGTCCAGCACCGTGTTGAGCAGAACCGCCGTGTTGCCGTCTTTTCTTGCGCTTGCATTGAACGCTACAACTTTCATCCCCTCCGGTCTCCTTTCCGTCTGCCCGCCTTTGTCTTCAACCCCCTGTCATTCGAAACCCCTCAACGAGCTTGCCGCGGCATATTGAAAAGCCCCGGCAGGGCGCTTCCGGCGCCCATCCGGACCGTTTCATCGTAGAGATGGGACATTTCGTTCGGTTCCGGGTTTATCTCGATGAGACGGGCGCCGTTTTCCTTTGCGATCTGCGGAAAACCCGCCGCGGGCCAGACGACTCCCGATGTGCCGACACTGACCAGGAGATCGCAATGACGGATGACTCCGGTTGCCTCGCCGACAACGGATGGATCGAGCCGGTCCCCGAACCAGACGATGTCCGGCCGGAGCCAGCTGCCGCATTCCGGGCACCTGTAGTCCCGGTATTTCTCGCCGATGTCCTCGCGGACGCCGTGCCAGGGGCAGCGAAGACGCCAGAGGCTTCCGTGAAGTTCAATCACTTTCCTGCTCCCCGCACGCTGGTGCATGCCGTCAATGTTCTGGGTGACAATGACGACGCCGGCGTGGCTCTTCTCCAGATCGGCGATGATGTCGTGCCCGGCGTGAGGCTTGCAGGCAAGTACCGCCTTTCGCCTGAGTTCGTGGAAGGCGAGAACCTTTTCTGGGTCGTCCTCGAAGGCCGTCTGGCAGGCGTATTCCTGCCAGCGGTATTCGCTCCAGATGCCGCCGCTGCCCCGGTAGGTGGGGACGCCGCTTTCGGCGGACATCCCGGCTCCCGTGAAGAAAACAATGTTTTCGTATGCCGAAGGGTCGATGCTCATGACGGTCTCCTTGAATGTCAGCCTTATATAGGCGTCAATTGCCGGAATGTCAACCGTGGCGGTCTCCGGGCCGGTCCGCCTTTGCGGCATTCGGTGAGGCCATCTTCTGGCATGGTTCCTGAATAATCAGGGTCAAACCGACCGTTCTCTTTTTGCCGATGAGCGGTCCGTGTCCGGCGAAGGCAGGTAATGAGCCATGAAACCGCAAGAACTCAAGTATTTCAAGAAGATGCTCAACGGGCGGATCGACGAGCTCGTCAGGGGCGTGGGAAGAACCGTCAGCGAGATGTCCGGCGAGGAAGAAATTTTTGCCGACCCGAACGATCGGGCCTCACAGGAGAGCGAGAGGAATCTCGAACTGAGGATACGGGAAAGGGAACGCAAACTCATCTTAAAGATGAAAGAGGCCCTCCGGCGGATTGAAGACGGGACGTTCGGTATCTGTGAGGAGTGCGAAGAGCCCATCTCGCTCAAGAGGCTGAAGGCACGCCCCGTCACGACCCTGTGCATCGAGTGCAAAACCCGCGAAGAACGGCGTCAGAAGATGCGGGGCCTCAGCGCCGTCCCCGCCCTGTCTTTTGCCGAATAACCGGAACAGACGGCAAAAATTCCGTTGTCTCAAAGCACCGGTCAAGACCCCCGAAGGGGTCTTTTTCTTTTCATCCCCCTCCCCGACGCATCCCCCCC
Source organism: Syntrophales bacterium (assembly GCA_035450185.1). Classification (GTDB taxonomy): domain Bacteria; phylum Desulfobacterota; class Syntrophia; order Syntrophales; family UBA2192; genus JAPLJU01. The sequence continues at coordinate 24,923 of DAOTMG010000018.1, forward strand.
CCATCGATCCCCCCGCCTTTTCCCGAGAATTCTTATGGACGGGCCATAAAGAAATTGACATTCCTTCGTGCCGTCGGTAATATCCCTTCGTGCTCAAAAGGAGGTCCTATGAGGACAAGAAGGGTATCTCTTGCCATCTTCCTCCCCGTCCTTTTCATCCTTTTTTATTCATCCAACCTCAGTGCAACAAATGAGAATGGGTGTATCGACTGCCATACCGATGGGGAACGTCTAAAGAAGCTCAGCAAGCTCCCCCCTATCAGCGAAGAGGGCGAGGGGTGAGCGGGTGCACCTCCGCCGGTTACGGCGGAGACCTATTACAGGGGTTTCCTGGTCGACAAGAACCTCATCGGCAAAGACCCCCATTTCAGGATGGACTGCACCTTCTGCCATAAGGGAAATAACAAGGAGGCGGACATGGTGAAGGCCCACCAGGGGATCGTGAAAAAGCCCTCGGACGACCTGTCCCTCTGCGGCATGTGCCACAAGCCCGTTGCGGAAAATTACCAGAAGTCCCTCCATTACACCTCGGCCGGTCAGAGGCACGGCGTCCTCGGCCGCTTTTCCGAGGCGGAGGTCAAGGTCTTCGATGAAAAAGTCTTCGAGCGGTCCTGCCGTGCGTGTCACGCCTCCTGCGGCGACTGCCATGTCAAGAGCCCGGCCGTCGGCGGACTGAGCATCGGTCTCATCGAGGGGCACAAGTACGTCAAGAGAAACGAGGGGAAAACCTGCGCTTTCTGCCACGGAGGCCGAGTTTACCCTGAATATACGGGCGAGTACAGCGGCAGCGTCGATGTCCATTATCAAAAGGGCATGATGTGTGTGGAGTGTCACAGGAAAGAGGAACTGCACGGAGACGGGCAGGCGTACCGCTCCAAGAACCAGGTGAAGCAGCGGCCGAAGTGTACCAACTGTCACAAGTCAGGCGGCGAGGCGAAGCTGACGGCGAGGATTTCACACGAGAAACACCAGGGGAAGGCCAGTTGTCAGAGCTGCCACTCGTCGGGTTCCTACAGACAGTGCTACGACTGCCACCCGACGGGGTCGAAGGCCAAGGCCGAGATCTACATCGGAAGGAATCCCAGAACCATGAAGGAGCTGACCACCCTGCGGCTCATCCCGACGGTGCGTGACACCTTTGCGGAGGCGGGTATTTCCATGGAAAAATTCGACACCCTGCCGAACTACTGGGATTCGGCCGTCCACAACATCAAGAAGCGCACCGATCGGACCCGCAACTGCGACAACTGCCACGTGGAAAGAAAGGATTTCCTCACGAAGGAAAGACTCATCCCGAACGGTTCCAGGGCCAACGAAAGCCTGATTTATAACCTGGGACCCATACCCATACAACGATAGGAGGATACGATGAGAAAATGGAAGTATGTTGTGGTTCTGTGGATGGCGGCGATGTTTCTGGTACCCGCAGCCGTTCTTGCAAGGGACATTGCGCCTTTCGAATCGACGGGCTGGCTGGAGAAGAACCTGAAGAACCCGAAGGTGGTCGTCGTCGATGTCCGGAAACCGGAGGAATACGCGGCCGGCCACATTCCGGGCGCCGTCAACGTATTCTACGGCTCGTGGGCCATCAAGAAAGGGGATCTTCTGAACGAGCTTCCGGTCGACGATGACCTCAGGGACGTGATCACCTCCGCCGGCATCGAGCCCTCGTCGTGGGTCGTCGTGACGGGGAAAAACGCGGCCGTTCCGGACCGCTGGGACTCGACAAGGGTCGCCTTCACCCTGAAGTACGCCGGTGTCGAGAACGTGGCGATCCTCGACGGCGGGTACGACAAGTGGGTGGCGGAGAAAAAACCCGTCTCCACGGACAGGGTCGTACCCAAGAAGAAGGCCTACAACGGCAAGTTCAACAAGGCCGTTGTCGTGAACAAGGCCTATACCCTGGGCGCCCTGGACAAGGCGCTGATCATCGATGTGCGTGCCCCCGAGTTCTACAAGGGAGAGAAGAAACTCGACTTCGTCGCCAGGGCCGGCCGCATCAAGGGGGCCGTGAATCTGCCCGCGACCCTTCTTTTTAACCCGGACGGCACGTACAAGGACAGGGCGGAGCTCGAGGCGATTGCCAAGCCTGTGGTGGGGGCCGATCTCTCCCGAGAGATGATCACCTACTGCGATACGGGCAAGGTCTGCACGAGCTGGTGGTTCGTCCTGACCGAGCTGTTGGGTTACAAGAACGTGAAGGTCTACGACGGCTCGTCGATGGAGTGGATGAAGGACGCCATGGCGCCGAGCGCTCCCTGATCGGTCGTCTCGAAACATCGCTTCCCGGTCCCGTCGTGCAGGCGGGACCGGGAAGCATCGCAACCCCGGGAATTTCCGGGGAGTCATCGTGCAGGAGGGGGGGCCATCTTCGCACCGGTGCTCGCCGGGCGATGGGCCCTTCACATCACAGGGTCATCCCTGCCGTCCCGCCATTTCACAGAGGCGTCATGAAGCGGAAGCATCTTTTCGTGATTTTTCTGCTTTTCGTCTTTTTCATCCTGCAGGTCTCGGCCTTCGGCCAGACGACAGGCTGGAAACACCAGGATGTCCGGCTGAAAAACGAACTGGGTGACACCATCACGCCGGAGCGAAACAGCGTCGATCCCTACAGCCCGCGGATGACCTGCGGCGTCTGCCACAGTTACACCGCCGTCACGGCGGGATACCACTTCCAGCAGGGCTTCGACGAGATGAAAGACGCTTATGACCCGAAGCGGCCCTGGGTCCTTTCGCCGGGGCAATTCGGCAAGGGCTGCTCACCGGCTTCCTATGCCGGCCGTGTCGCCGGGAAGGTCAATGCCGATCCGAGGCAAATGGATCTGTCCACCTATGACTGGATCGGGGCCGGGGGCAAGTT
>DAOTMG010000018.1:27792-44769 GCA_035450185.1 Syntrophales bacterium
AAGTTGAGCACGACAAAAGGCGTCATCTCCGCGGCCTGCGGGTGGACCCACCCCGGCGGCGGCCCTCTGGAGCATGGCCGCGGGGCCGACGGCAGGCCCGATCTCACGAGGAACCTCGTCGCCGCCGAAAAAGAGAACAAAAACGCCCTCGACGGCGATTTCAGCTCGTCCTACACACCGGATCGAAAAAGCCATTTCAGGGAAAGCGGAGTCGTCGAGGCGGACTGCATGATCTGTCACATGCCTTCCTACCGCATGGATCTGCGAAACCGGCAGATCAGCGAGAGGAATTACCGCTGGGCGGCCACGGCGGGGGCTGCGCTCGGCACTGTCAAGGGGTCTGTGTTCGCCTACAAAAATCCCGATGCGGGACCGGAGTCCCCGGAGTTCACGGCGGGGACATGGAATTTCGCCCGGAGGCCCGTTGTCCGGTATTCCTGGGACAACCGGGACCTGTTCATGGCCGACGGACGCTTGAAGGGCGCTGTGATCCGAAAGAGCGTGGGTCTGAAAAACTGCCTGAACTGCCATCAGTTCAGCAACGCCCGGGAGACCGGGACCCTTTTCACGGCCGAATCGGACGCGCACGTCAAAGCGGGGCTTCAGTGCACCGACTGCCATGCTCTCGTCGGCAAAACGAAGGCGGAGCGTCTCCGGCATCAGATCGCAAAGGGGTGGGCCCCGGAGAAGACCGTGAGAAACGACCTCGATGGTGACGGCATGAAGACCTGCGCGGCCTGTCATCTCGACGGCCTGTATAAACCCTCGCGGGCAGGGATGCCCAAAGAGGCCAGGAACCCGGCCAGGGCCCATGAAGAGAAATTCAAAGGGGGCTCTTTCCACTTCTATTTCATGGACTGCAATGCCTGCCACTCGACGGCACAGCCCGCCAAGGGAGGGTATCTTGCCGATCTCGGGACGGTCGGCGTCGCGTGGTACACGGCCGATGTACTCGAGACGACCTTTTCGGCGGCGGATCTGGCGGGAAAGGCGTCGGAGCCCTGGGTTCCATGGATCACTCGAGCGGAGACCCGGAAGGGTCAGGGAGAGCGGTACGTTGCTTATGTTCCCAAGGTGACGCAGTGGTTCGGCGAGAGACTCGCGAACAAAGAGGTGCGGCCCATCGGCCTCCGACACGTCCGGCAGGCCTTCCTGGGCCTCAAAGGGCTCACGACGGTCCGCGTGAAAACGGCGGACGGGAAAACCGCCGAGAGGGCGACGGTTGCCACGGTCGATGACATCCGCATGATGATCGGCGCCCTGACGCGTCTGGGCTTCAAGAATGTCGTCTTCGTGTCGGACCGGGTTTACGAACTCAAAAAAGAGGGGGTTGTCGCAACCCCCGACCCGAAGGTCACAGGGGCAGCCGTCTACACCGTCCATCACAACGTGGTGCCAGTCTCAACCGGGAAGACGCTGGGCACAAAAGGCTGCAATGCCTGCCATGACGACAGCGCCGCCTTTTTTACGAAGATGAAGATACGCAGTGTCGGAAAGTTCCTCAAGGAAGACTACCCGACGCCGAAAGAGCCCAATGCGGAGCCCCAGATGAGCGCGTGGGGACTCGGCAGTGTCCCCGCTGCCGAGTAGGGTTCCAGGGCAACGTCGGGCCGAGAGAATATGTCAAAAGAAGGGATTGCCATGAGACGGATCATCACGCTCATGATCGGATGTTTCTTCCTGGTGTTTCCGACGGGCTGCGTCAAGGAAAAAGCGGCCCCTCAGCCAGCCGGCCAGCTCACCCCGCAGGAGCTTTTTCTTTTCCGTCAAGTCGAAAACCCGGTACTGATCGATACGATGAGCGAGATCGAGTGCAGGGATCACAGGATACCGGGGTCACTCTGCCTCGCCTGCGAGGAAGTGACGGATAAGCTTCCTCAACTGGTTCAAGACAGAGATAAACCGGTGGTTTTCTACTGCGAGAGCGAGCGCTGTTACCGGGGCTGTCTCGCCGCAACGGATGCGAAGAAACTCGGCTACAAGAGGGTGTATATGCTGGCGGGGGGACTGCCGGCGTGGAAAGGGGCAGGCTACGACATCGAATCCGCGGAGCGGATCCCGCGCCAGCCGGTTCAGTCGCTCAAACCGTATCAGTTCGAGCGCTGGCTCGATGCGAAGAAAGATTTTTTAATCGTTGACATCCGTTCAGAGGAATTTTTCAGCGACGATCATCTCCAGGGTGCCGTCAACGTTCCCATGTATCAGCTGCACAGGCGGTATGCAGAAATTCCTCAGGACCGGACAATCGTTCTGGTCGATCAAAACGGGCTCAGATCCTCTCTCGCTGCGTCCTATCTCGTGAGGAAAAACTTTGAAAAGGTTGTCCGGCTTTTCGGGGGAATGGATGCGTGGGACAAGTTTGTCGCCCAGGAAGAACAAAAGAAGAAGCTCAAAGCGGGGGGGAGTCCAACATGAGGATCGCCGGTCGCGTCAGATCCGGACAGGATTCGCGTTATGGCGTTGGGTTCACGGGATGCCTTCTGCTGGTTTTTTCCCTTCTGACGGTCGCCGGAGGGAATGCCGCGGCCCAGACTTCCAGGGTCACGGGGAATTGCCTGGCCTGCCATGATGGGCATGTCTACCGGACGGAGTTTCCCGCCTCCGTTCATGGAGCCAACGGCTGCGCGAGCTGTCACACCGTCAAAAACCTTTCGCGGCACATGTCCGGGACGGAAAAGCCCGTTCTCGTCGCCTGCGGAAGCTGCCATGGCGGAATTGCCGCTCAGTTCAGAAACAATTTTCACTACCTCCAGGAAAACTTCGAGTGCCAGGACTGTCATCGCGATATCCACGCACTGAAACCTGCGAAGGGCAACTTCAAGGCACTGGTGCTCAAACAGTGCACCGAGTGCCACTCCAACGATGAGTACGTGACCTCCGGTCACGGAGAGGCGGTCCTCAAGGGGAACCAGGATGCCGCGGCGTGTCACGACTGTCACGGGCTTCATGACACCCGTGTCTGGCACACCTCGCTGGAATATTATCCGGCGGAGGCGCGGGAGTTTTACACCCGGGTATGCATCCATTGCCACGGGAACAAAGATCTCATGGAGCGAAACGGCCTGTCCACCAACACGGTGAAGTATTACGAGGAGACCTATCACGGGAAGGTGAAGGACATCGGTTACCCGACGCGCGTCGCGGGCTGCGCGGACTGCCACACCGCGCACAACATCCTGCCGAAGACGGATCCCCGGTCGACCGTGTACGCCGCCAATCTGGTGCAAAACTGCGGCCGTTGCCACTCGGGATTTCATCCAAGGTTCGTGAGTTACATGGCCCACCCTGATTTCACGGATGCAAAGAAATACCCTGTGCTTTTCTGGACGTGGGTTTTTATGATTGTCCTGCTTTTATCCGTGATCATATTTTTTATGATTCACACGGTTCTCTGGTGGCGGAAGGCCTACTGGGAGCACTATGACATGGAAAAGAGCGGCATGACCCGGGAGTCTCCGGTTCCCCGAGAAGAAAGACTGCAGCAGATTGAACGCTTCTCACCGGTGCAGCGGGTGCTCCATGTTGTCCTTATTTTTTCCTTTATGATGCTGGTCATGACCGGGTTCCCGCTCAAGTACCATGCATTGCCCTGGGCGAAGGTCATGGTAGAGATCTGGGGCGGGGCACAGTTCACGGGATGGCTCCACCGCGCGGCGGCGGGCGTCCTCATCGCGATCGTCGTTTACGTGGTCTGGATGTCCCTGCGGTACCTGTTCCCGAAGGGGCAGGGGAAAGAGGGTTTCCTCAAGCGCCTCATCGGGCCCGATTCCATGGTGCCGAACCTGAAAGACTGGGAAGACATGAAGGGGATGTTCAAATGGTTCTTCAACCGGGGCGAGATGCCGAAGTTCGACCGGTGGGCTTACTGGGAAAAGTTCGATTTCTGGGCCGTTTTCTGGGGAATGCTGGCCATCGGACTGACAGGGGTGCTGCTGTGGAAATCGGAATGGTCTTCCTACATCGTTCCGGGCTGGGTCCTCAACGTATCATCCCTGGTTCATTCAGAGGAAGCCCTGCTTGCGGCGCTCTTTATCTTTCTCTTTCATTTCTTTGCGGCCCATTTCATCCCCAGCAAGTTCCCCATGGACCGAATCATCTTTACAGGAACCTACCGGGTAGAAGAGATGCACGAGCAAAGACCCCTGGAGTATGAGAGGCTCGTCGCAGAGGGCCGGCTGGATTCTCTCAAGCGGGACTATCCGAACATATATCTGAACATTATTTCTTCGACCTTCGGTTACGCGAGCCTTCTCCTTGGAGGCCTGCTCCTGGTCCTGATCCTGTGGGCAGTCTTTTCGTAAGTGGAAACGGGTTCTTTTCAAATGATGTCGCGGGGAAGAGGGAGATGCCCTTCAGGCTCCCTCTTTTTTTGCGTTTTCCCGCGACGGGTTTCATGAAGGGTTGACTGTCCGCATGGACGCATGCGACCGTGTTCATGGAGACTTTCCACAGCTTCTGTTCTGTGATATAGAAACGTCCATGTTTTCACCACTTGAGGTTCGACTTGGGAAAAGAGAGTAACCGTCCTGCCGGGGAGGGAAAGAACGCCCTCTGGTCCTTTTTTGCGTCTGTCCGACTCACCGTTGTCCTGCTCATCGTCATCGCTGTTTCCGCCATCCTGGGGACGGTCGTCCCCCAGCAGGAGGAGGCGCAGAGGTTCCTGCGCGATCTTCCCCCGGGGCTCGTCTCCGTCCTTCAGTTTCTCCAGATTTTCGACATGTACCACTCCGTCTGGTTCCTGCTGATGATGGCGCTGCTGGCCGTGAACCTCACCGTCTGTTCCGTGAACCGGTTCCCCAGGACATGGAGAATTTTCAGTTCCGCCCGCTCCGGGGGGCGGGGGAGCCCGTTCGGGGGGGGCGCCGCCGACCATGTCTTCTCGCTTCCGGGGCCGCACGCCCGGGAAGCCGAACGGCTGGAGGGCATCCTCCGCAAGCGGTTCGGGACGGTCCGTCGCGCGGAAGAAAAAGGCGTCATCACGCTCCACGGCGAGAAAGGGGCCTTCTCCTATTTCGGTGTCTATGTCGTCCACGCGAGCATCCTGGTTATTCTCGCGGGGGCGATTATCGGATCCCTTTCGGGCTTCGACGGCTACGTCAACATTCCCGAGGGAGAAACCGTCGACGCGGTGAAGCTGCGGGGAGGGCAGGGAACGAAGAAGCTCGACTTCGCCGTCCGGTGCGATCGTTTCACCGTGGAATTCTACGAAAACGGCATGCCGAAGGAATTCCGCTCCGATCTGGCCTTTCTGAGGGGCGGGAAGATCGTCCACGAGGGACCCCTGCGGGTCAATCACCCCATCGAGTTCGCGGGGATACGGTTTTACCAGGCCAGTTACGGGAACATTCCCGGCAAGGCCCGCCTGACCGTCACGGACGGCGGGAGCCGGAAGAAACTTCTGGAAGTCGCGGCGGGCGAGCAGTTCGAGCTTCCCGGACGGAAGGCGACCGTGTCGGTGCTCCGTGTCGAAGAGAACCTCATGAACATGGGCCCCGCCGTGAAGCTGGGCGTCATGTCGGAAGGGGGCGGCATCGCCTTCTGGGTCTTCAGACAGATCCGCGAGATCGAGGAGGCCAATCCCGGGATTACGAAACAGGTGCCGCAGTTCAACCCCGGCCTCTATAAACCCTACGTCTTTTCACTGGACGGCATTGAAAGCGCTTATTACACCGGTCTGCAGGTGAGCACGGACCCGGGGATCCCCGTCGTGGCCGCGGGTGCGACCCTGATGGTGGCCGGGTTTATGCTCGTCTTTTTATTCTCCCACCGGCAGGTCTGGGTCCGGGTGGAGGAGAAGGGCGGCAATTGCAGGGTCAGCCTCATCGGGCGGTGCAACCGGGACCCGGCCGGCCTCGCCCGTGACATGAATGGTCTGACGGCAGCGGAAGTCAAATAAGGTCCGTTGTCTTCCGGGAGACAGGCGTCTCATGAACATCGTCATCCTCAACTGGGTCACCTTCATCTATTTCGGCGCGGCCGTCTTCTATTTCATCACCATGCTTCGGGAAGAGGGGTTCTGGGGGAAGGCCGCCACCGTCACGGCCTCTGTCGGCCTTGCGGCCCAGACGGTCGCCCTGATCGTCCGGTGGGTGGAGTCCCACCGGATGGGCATCGGCCACGCGCCTCTCTCCAACCTGTACGAGTCGCTCATCTTTTTCTCCTGGACGGTCATGCTCCTCTACCTGATCATGGAGTTCCGGATCAAAAACAGAAGCGCCGGTCCTTTCGTAACGCCGTTCACCTTTCTTCTCATGGCTTACGCCTCCCTCTCGCCCAATATCAGCGGCCAGATCCAGCCTCTGATACCGGCCCTGAAGAGCAACTGGCTGACCAGTCATGTCCTGACCTGCTTTATGGGCTACGCTTCCTTCGCCATCGCCGGGGGGCTGGGCTGCATGTACCTCCTCAAGGGCGAGGAAGGGAGGGCAGGGGAAATACCGGCGTCGTCGCTTGCCCGTTTCCTGCCCTCAAGGGATGCCCTGGACGAACTTCTCTACCAGTGTGCCATTCTTGGATTCATCTTCCTGACCCTGGGCATCATCACGGGAGCCGTCTGGGCTCACTATGCCTGGGGACGATACTGGGGATGGGACCCGAAGGAGACGTGGTCGCTGATCACATGGCTTGTCTATGCCGCCTTGCTTCATTCCCGCTACGTTCGCGGGTGGCGCGGCAGGCGAATGGCCGTCATGGCCCTCGTGGGACTCGCCTGCGTGCTCTTCACCTATCTCGGCGTGAATTATCTCCCGGGCCTGCACAGCTACCTCCAGTCCTGAAGCAGGCCTCATCGGGTATTCGGCAAATGAGAGTCAGCGGCATTCTCCTCCATGTCACGTCGCTTCCGTCCCGGTTCGGGATCGGCGATATGGGGCCCGAGGCCTATCGCTTCGCCGACTTTCTTCGACGCGCAGGCCAACGCCTGTGGCAGGTCCTGCCTCTGTGCCCGACAGACGCGGTCCAAGGGAACTCCCCCTACAACAGCGCTTCGACTTTTGCGGGGAACGTCCTTCTCATCAGCCCCGAGGCGATGGTGAGAGAGGGCTTTCTCAAGCCCGGTGATCTCAGGGGGGTGCCTCCGCTCCCCGCGGGGACCGTCGACTACCCGGCCGTGAGCCTCCACAAGCGGCGTCTTTTCGACCGGGCCTTCGACCGCTTCGAAGACACCGGGCAGAAGCACGGGGGTGACTTCGAGGCTTTCTGCGCGGATCATTCCGGCTGGCTCGACGACTACGCCCTTTTCATCGCGCTCAAAAACCACCACCGCGGCAGGGCCTGGAACGAATGGCCCCGGCCGTTCCGGGACAGAAGACCTTCGGCGCTCAGGGAAGCGAGACGCGGATTCGCGCGGGAGATCCGGCGGGAGAAGTTTCTCCAGTTTGTGTTTCAGCGGCAATGGAAGGCCCTCAAGCGTCATGTCAACGATCAGGGCATCGAGGTGATCGGGGACGTTCCCATATACGTCCATCACGACAGCGCCGATGTCTGGCAGCACCAGGAATACTTCGTGCTGCGCGGAAACGGGAAACCCGCCTTTGTGTCCGGTGTCCCGCCGGATTATTTCAGCAAGACGGGTCAACTCTGGGGCAACCCCCTGTACCGCTGGGATGTCCTCGCGGAGAGTGGTTACGGGTGGTGGGTTGAACGGCTGATCCACAACCTGAATCGGTTCGACATGGTGCGGATCGATCACTTCCGCGGCTTGGTGGCTTTCTGGCAGGTCCCCGCCGGGGCCAGGACGGCCGTCCGCGGGAAATGGGTGAAAGCGCCCGCCGAGGATTTTTTCAGGATCGTGCTGGAGCGAGTGCCGAAAGAGGGGTTGATCGCCGAGGACCTCGGGTTCATTACACCCGACGTGACGGATGTTCTCGGGAAAACCGGAATCCCGGGGATGCGGGTCCTTCTCTTCGCCTTCGAAGAGACGATGGCCCATTCCCCCCACGCCCCTCACAACCACGGGAGGAATTGCGTCGTCTATACGGGCACACACGACAACAACACCGTCCGGGGCTGGTTTGAAAACGAAGCCGGGCAGGGTGAAAAAAAGAGGCTCTCCCGATACGTCGGAAGGCGGATCAGGGCCCCGGAAGTCCACCGGGAGTTCATCCGCCTGGCCATGATGTCCGTCGCCGAGCGGGTCGTGATCCCCATGCAGGACGTCCTGGGGCTGGGAGACACGGCAAGAATGAACAGGCCGTCTCACCGGACGGGCAACTGGCAGTGGCGTCTTGTCCGGGGGCAGATCGGAAGGGATACCGCAGGGGACCTCAGGACGCTCGCATCGACCTTCGGGAGAGGAGGGTGAAGTTAAAGGACGAGCATTCAAAAGGTGTGATTACAACCCGGCGTAATTACTGATTTAATTTGGAATGATCAACACAGATAATCCGTCTCCGCGAAAGGTATGAGAAAATCTCATACCTTTTTCTTATGTTTTTCCAGTCAAAAATACGAATCAAAATCAGAAAGTTGTCGTATTGTTTTTATTTTCCCCCTGCCGTTAATATGGTTACAAAAGTTACGCGATTGGGGAAAACCCGGTCTTGTCTTGCCAAATAACTCTATGTCAGGAGGTTCTCTTGAGACGTAAAGCCTTTGAGGGACATTGCCGATGCGAGGATTGCCAGAAGAAAATGGAATGGCGCAGCACGGAATGGACACTGCTTGACGGGCGGCTGCACTGTTCTTCCTGCACCATCAGAGACCTGAAAAAGGGTATTTCCAGACACGGAAGGTCTGTTGCGGCGTTTCGTTTTCCGGAGCGGTTGAAACAAGTGAAGGGAAAAAGGGGCGGAACCCTCAACGGGGTGCGCCGCCTCCGCGCCGTCCAGTGAATTCGAAGCGGTCAGGGGAAGACAACCAGTCGATGGGCTACAACATCAGCATCGATGAGATACAGGAACTCTCCAGGAGGATTGCCCTGCGCAAATCCCTTCTCGAGATCACGAACCGTCTCTATGCCGCCGGGGATCTTCATGAAATTTCCCTGGAATTAAAGAAATACATTCTGCCCCTTCTCAATGCCCGGTCCGTCAGCGTCTACGCCCATGACGCGTCGAGGGGCGATCTCTACACGCTGACGGGTGAGGAGCACCAGGTCAGAGAAGTCCGGGTGCCCATCAGCGGCGATTCCGTTGCCGGGTTCGTGGCCCAGAGCGGCAAGCCGCTGAACATGGCTTATGCCCCGGGGAAGGAAAGCGCTCCGGGCATCCAGCAGATGTCCTCTCGGCGGGAAAGACCGTCGATGGACCCTCTGAGCCGAACCGTCCAGGTGCTGGCGGTGCCGGTTTTTTATGAAAACACGCTGGCGGGGGTCATCGAAGTATCCAACCGGAAGGATGAGGCAAGATTCAGTGACGATGAACAGGTCTTCCTGGAAGAGATCGCCGAGGTCCTGGGCATTGCCCTGTACAACCGGTCCCGGGCGGTGAAAAAGAAAAAGGGGCCCTACGATTACCTCATCAGGCAGAACCTCGTGCCGGAGTCCGATCTGGAAAACCTGCTGGCCGATGCGCGGCGGAACAACGAACCCGTCGAAAATCTCCTCATGTCCAGATGCAAAATCGCCCGGGAGGAGATCGGCAGAGCCCTCGAGGAATTCTACGGTTGTGAATACGTTCCCTTCAGGGAGTCCTACCCCGTCCCCGAGGAACTGCTCAAGAGCCTGAGAAGGGATTATCTGCTCCGCGAGATGTGGGTTCCCCTGGGACGGTCGAACGGCAGTATCCTCGTTCTCGTCGATGATCCGAACAACATCATCAAACGGGACGGGATCCAGAGCATTCTCAAGAAAAAACCCATCGAATTCCGGGTCGGGCTCCAGGAAGACATCCGGCAGTTCATCAACCATTTTTTCGCGAAACGGGAAGGGAACGTCGTCTCCATCACGGACCTCCTCGGACGAGTCGAACCCGAGGAAGAGGCGGAGGAGGAAAGCGATGTGTCGGAATCCGACGGGGTCATCATGCAGCTGGTCAACAAGGTCATCCATGAAGCCTACGTCCGGCGTGCTTCGGATATCCACATCGAACCCAACGCGAAAAAGAAGAACGTGGAGGTTCGTTTCAGGGTGGACGGGGACTGCACGGTCTACCAGACACTGCCCTACGAATACAGAGCCGCCATCGTCTCGAGGATCAAGATCATGTCCAACCTCGACATCACCGAAAGACGCCTCCCCCAGGACGGGAAAATCCGGTTCAGACGGGGGAAAGGGGAAGAGATCGAGCTGCGCGTCGCCACGATGCCCACGCAGGGAAGCCACGAGGACGTTGTCCTCCGTATCCTCACGAAGGGAAAGATCATGCGTCTGGAGGACATGGCTCTCTCCCCCTACAATTATGACAACCTGACCGATATCCTCGAGAAACCCTACGGCCTGATCCTGGCCGTCGGACCGACGGGATCCGGGAAGACCACGACCCTCCACGCGGCGATCCACCACATCAACCGGCAGAGCATCAAGATATGGACCATCGAGGATCCCATCGAGATCACCCAGGAGGGCATTCGCCAGGTGCAGGTGAATCCGAAAATCGGTCTCGACTTCGCCCGGGCCATGCGCTCCTTCCTGAGGTCGGACCCCGATGTGATCATGGTCGGAGAGATGCGGGACTTCGAAACGGCAAAGATCGGCATCGAAGCCTCCCTCACGGGTCACCTTGTTCTGTCCACCCTGCACACCAACAGCGCTCCCGAGACCGTCGTAAGACTTCTCGACATGGGCCTCGATCCGCTGAACTTCGCCGATTCCCTGCTCGGCATCCTGGCCCAGAGACTGGCCAAATGCCTCTGCAGCGACTGCCGGGAGCTTTACCATCCGACCCGGGAAGAGTACGATGCCATCGCGACGCATTACGGCGAGGAGGCCTTCGCGAAATGGGGTGTGCCCTACAGCAAGAATTTCACCCTGTACCGGCCCAAGGGTTGCCCGGAGTGCGGTATGACAGGTTACAGGGGCCGGATCGCCGTCCATGAACTCCTGATCAACTCCGACGGCATCAAATCCCTCATACAGCGTCAGGCAACGGTGGACGAACTGCGCGAGGCCGCCATCGAGGACGGGATGAGTCTCCTGTTCCAGGACGGCATCCACAAGGTCCTGGACGGTCTCACGGACTTCGATCAGGTGCGGAGGGTCTGCATTTCGGCCAGCCGGAGCATCAAGAAAAGTGCCCATCGGAAGGCTGCGTTGAGCAAGGAGCAGAAAAACTCAAGAAAAAAGGACGGGTAACCGATAATGATTCCAGAGACAGACAGGAGTGTGGCGGTTTAATGGGAGAGCAGCTCGGACAGATCATGGTCCGGAAAAACATCATCACGGAAGAGCAGCTCGAACGCGCCCTGGAGCGGCAGAAAAAGGAGAAGGGCAAGTTCCTGGGTGAGATCCTGCTCGATATGGGGGTCCCGCAGGAGCACATCAACAAGGCCCTCTTCGTCTACAACAAGAGGACACCGGTCGGCCAGATCCTGGTCGACCTGGGCGTCATCACGCCGGAGCAGCTCCAGGTGGCCCTGGATAAACAGAAGTCGATGATTTCGAAGCTGTTCAGTTACAAGCCTCTGGGCATGCTCCTGGTGGATTTGGGTTTCGTCAACTACGCGACTTACCTCGATGTGCTGTCCAAGCATTTCAACATGCCCATCGTCCACCTGAAATACTTCAAGCTGCAGAAGGCCCTCCAGCAGAAGATCGGGGAAGAATACGCCCTGAGGAACAAGATCATCGTCATCAAGGAAGACGGCCAGAGGATGGAGGTCGTGATGTCAGAGCCGTCGATGATCATCCAGGAGGAACTCAAGAAATTCATCCCGGCGGGAAAGGAAATCGTCTTCAAGCTCGCCGACCCCCACGAGGTCATGCGGATACTCAAGTCAACCTATGACCCTTACTCCATGACGGGCTACGCCTGATCAGGGCCCGATCCCTCTTCAATCGAAAATTCCTTCCCGCTCCGATGTCTTCCGGGGTCTCCCGATGCGTCCGTCCGCCCGTCGAGCGCATTGACGGCCCACCTGCGCTGTGTTAATCATTGGAATCACAATATGCCCCGGCGCGGGGACGACCTGTCTCCCTGCGGAGTCACCGGTGGGAGGAAGAATCGGATGACGAGGATTTTCATCTTTGTTGTTTTGACGGTTGCCGCGGCCTTTGTTTTTTATGTGTTCCTTTTTTCGGACACCCCGAAAGAACCGGCCCGGGGCGGCAAGGGGCATCCCGCCGGGCTCTCCCAGGGGGATTCGAAGGAGAGGCCGGACATAATCCGGAAGGCGGAAGAACTGCACAGGGAGACCTACCAGAAGCGGGTGGATGAATCCCTGAAGGATTTCGAATCCAGGCTCGAGGGTCTCAAGTCGGATACCCGAAAAGCCGGGAGAAAGGTCCGGGGGAAGCTCGAGGATGCGTTGGACGAGATGAGCCGGCTGCTCGACGATGCGAAAGGGAAGCTCGCCGAATTGAAAAAATCCACCGGCGAGGCCTGGGATCGCATGAAAGAAAAAACAGATGCGTCGCTCGAAGCCCTGGAGAAGAAATACAGGGACGTCATATCCAGGAAAAAGTAGGCGGTGAAAGGGGCGGACCTATGTTCGGGCGGCGGGTCAAGATATTCAGCCTGCTGGGCTTTGAAGTGCGGGTGGACTTGAGCTGGGTCGTCCTGGCCGTCCTGGTCACCTGGTCCCTGGCGGATGGCGTTTTCCCGGATTACGTCGAAGGCCTGACCGAAACCGCATACTGGCTGATGGGCGTGGCCGGCGCCCTCGGTCTTTTCCTTTCCATTATCTTACACGAACTTTCTCACTCTCTCGTCGCCCGCCGGTTCGGAATCCCCATGAAGGGAATCACCCTCTTCATCTTCGGCGGTGTCGCCGAGATGAGCGAAGAGGCGCCCGATGCAAAAGCCGAGTTCTGGATGGCCCTCGCCGGTCCCGCTTCCAGCCTGCTCGTGAGTTCAATTTTTTACCTGACTTCGCGCTACGGGGCAAGCGCCGGCTGGTCCGATCCGGTGACCGGCGTGATCGGTTACCTCGTCTGGATCAACATCGCCCTTGCGGTTTTCAACCTGATCCCCGCTTTTCCTCTCGACGGCGGTCGCGTTTTGAGGTCCGTTCTGTGGGGCCTCAGGAAAAACCTCCGGTGGGCCACGCGGGTCACCTCGAGGCTCGGGTCGGGTTTCGGCATCGTGATGATCGTCTTCGGCCTCTATTTCATCATCCGCGGTCAGTTCATCGGCGGGATCTGGTGGTTCATGATCGGCCTGTTCCTGAGAAACGCGGCCCAGATGTCCTACCAGCAGCTCCTCACCCGGAAGGCCCTCGAGGGAGAAAGGGTCAGGCGATTCATGGTGACAAACCCGGTGACGGTATCCGCCGGCGTCACGCTCCACCAGCTGGTGAACCATTACATCTACCGGCATCACTTCAAGATGTACCCCATCGTGGAGGACGGGCGTCTTCTCGGCTATGTCACCGTGCGACAGTTGAAAGAGGTGCCCCACGACCGGTGGGACCGGGTCACGGTCGGCGAAATTGCACGGCCCTGTACGCCGGCCATGACCATCCCGCCCGATACCGACGCCCTGCAGGCCCTGTCCATCATGAACCGCACGGGGAGCAGCAGGCTCATGGTCGTGGAGGGCGACCGGCTCGTAGGGCTCATCGCTCTCAAGGACCTGCTCCAGTTCCTGTCCCTCAAACTGGCACTGGAGGAAATGCAGTGAACGCAGGCTCCCTCGAGATGCCCTGATGTGCATCTGATTCGCTGCTTTTTTATTTTTTTGCGTGCACAGGATCGTGCTGCTCAGGATATCACCGGGCATCATCACCGCCGCCCTCTGTCCCCTTTTTGTCCCCGGGCTTCCGCGGGAGGTGCTTCCCCTCTCATATGGAATCACGGTCGGCAAGGATCTTGCGGGCAAGAGCGTCCCCTTCGAGTCGAGGGCGCAGCCCGCCCGGCAGAGGGTTCTCGTCAAGGCGGAAAGCACCGGCGTCTGTCCGAATTCGTCGGAACCCCGGGATTCCGTGGCCGGGCCGAGCTTCCGCGATGACGGATTCGAGGCATTGGTAACCGAAGTTCTTCGGTTCGCCCGGGCCGTCTTCATGGACGCCGCGCGACAGCACGGCGTCCAATACGTCGATCTATCGAGTGAAAAAGTCAGGATCTCTTCGAGGCGCAACCGAAGAAGTGCCACGCTCCGGGTTTTCCGGACCCCCGCCGGCGAGGGCCACGGAGTCTGGTACCGGGAACTCCTGCGGCAAACCGATATCCATACAGTACCGGGGCCCGGGGAGGAGATTGGCTACTTTTTCTCCTTCTCTTCCGGTTCCCCTTTGACGGGCGGGGAAAAAATGTCGAAGATGGATGCGTAGGAGGGCAGGTCGGACATGGCCTTCTTGGCGGCTCCGGTGAGATCCATGCCGACATCCAGCCATCGGCTGAACTGGACGTCGACGGATGACTTGTAGGACAGATAGGTCCGGATAATCTGTTGCAGGTACTTTTCGAAAAATTCATTGAGAACGGTATCCCCGTACTGTATGATGAGATGAAGAAGGGGTACGGGTAACAGAATGCTTTTGTTTTTCGCCTCTTCGAGCACGACCTGTGTCAGGATGTAAGCCGTGACGTCTTCCCGTGTCTTCGCATCCTCCACCACCACCTGCCGGCCTTCCTTGATCAAATCGGCGACCTGGCCGAGAGTGATGTAAGCGTTCTTTTCCGTGTCGTAGAGACGCCTGTTTGCGTATTTCTTGAGCAGTATTTTTTCCGCCATGGGTTCATTCCTCCGGTTGAGAGGACATAGGTTTTGTTACAGCGCAATATAAAATGAAGATAACCGAAATCAAAAAACTTGTAATAATGTCTTTTCTTTTAATATAATTAATATTATCAATATATTAAAATTATAGACGTCGTACAATGTATAACATAACTTTATATTGCGACGCAACATTTTTCTTGACAAACGGTCAGAAGGGCTTATAATACCTCTCATGAAGCACCAAAAAATCATTTACCGGGAGGTAAGATAACATGGAAGCGGCAAAGATTGCAAAGCAAACGATGGAATTTTACAAGACAACTTTCGACAACACCTACGGCACCCTGATGGCGCTCCAGGAGCAGACCCAGCAGCTGATCGCAACGCAGATGGAGCAGACAACGGGTCTTCCGGCCCAGGGGAAACAGCTCGTCAACGAGTGGATGAAAGCCTACCGCAGGGGCTGTGAGGATTTCAAGAGGGTCGTGGACGAGGGGTTCACGAAGTTCGAGTCCTACATCGACACGGCCGGTAAGAACGCATGAGCGAACCTTTCGGAGCCTTGCGGAAATATCTTCAGAAGGAGGTGGGAAAATGTTGCAGAAGGAGATCCTCAAGCAGATGATCACGTTCAACAAGACGGCCTTCGAGAACGCCTTCAACGTCATGATGGCGCTCCAGGAGCAGATGGAAAAGAGTTTCCGGATGTTCATGGAACAGGCACCGGGGTTCCCCGTGGAGGGCAAAAAAGTGCTCGATGAGTGGATCACCGTCTACAAGAAAGGCTGTCAGGATTTCAAGAAAAACGTTGACGAAAGCTTTAAAAAAGTAGAAACCTTCTTCCAGTAACGGCCCTGTCGCATGAGGTTTCCCCACCGGAGCGGGTTTCCATGGCCTTTCGCGTGCCTTCGGCGGGGGTTCCCCTGTGACGGACTGTCTTTGAAATCAATCCACTATCCGCTGAAGAGACAGGAATGAGATGGAAGGTGCCGGACACAACAAGTCCGTGCACCTTCATTCCCCACGAGAAAACCTTGTCCAAGGAGTTCGCCATGATCGGAAAGACCATCAGCGAGATCAAAGTTGGAGATGCGGCGGAATTCACGAAGACCATATCGGAGGCGGATGTCTATCTCTACGCCGGTGTCACGGGCGACCTCAACCCCGCCCACCTCAATGAGGCATACGCCAAGACCACCTTTTTCAAGACGAGAATCGCCCACGGCATGCTGACGGCGGGCTTCATCTCGGCCATTCTCGGCACCAAACTCCCGGGTCCGGGGACCATCTACATCCGGCAGGAGCTCAGTTTTATGGCGCCGGTCTTCTTCGGAGACACGATCACCGCGCGGGCGGAAGTGGTCGAGGTGAACTCGGAAAAAAACCGGCTTCGATTCAAGACGACCTGCCGGAATCAGGAAGACAGGATCGTCCTGGACGGCGAGGCCCTGGTGAGTCCGCCGAAGGCACCGAAAGCCTAGTGATCGGATCGGGGCTGTCGGGAGATGTTTCCCCGTCGCGCTGCGGGGAGATAGATGTGAACCGTGGTCCCTTTCCGGACTTCCGATTCCACCGAGATCAGCCCGTTGTGGTTTTTGATAATGGAGTAACAGACCGCAAGGCCCAGGCCCAGACCCTTGTGAGTCCGGACCTTCTTGGTCGTGAAGTAGGGGTCGAAGATTCTCGAGAGAGTCTCCTTTGGAATACCGACCCCGTGGTCCTTGATGGAAACCCGGACATAGTCCCCCATCCTCAACGGCATCTCGTCATCCCCGCCGATGGAGATGTTCTCAGCCCGGATTTCGATGACGCCCGCGTCGTTCACGGCCTCGCGGGCGTTCTGGATGACGTTTTGAAAGACCTGCCGGATCTGCCCCTCGTCGATGTCGACCTGCCAGAGATCGTCGGGTACGGTGAAGTTGCACTTCACCCCGGAGTCTCTGAGCGAAAAGGCGGCGGTGTCGAGAATGCCGGGAGAAAGGGAGGTCACCCTGCGGACGGGGAACCCACCTTTGGCGAAGGTGATGAGCTGGTGCATGAGTTCCTTGGCCTGAAGACCCGCCTTCTCGGCGATGGCCAACCCTTCCTCGAGGATTTTGTCCTCCTCGTCGATGGAGATCTTCGCCAGAAAGATGTTCCGCAGCATGGCGGAAAGCAGCAGGTCGAAGTCCTGGGCGATGCCGCTCGCACGGGTCCCGAGGGATTCGAGCCGCCGGATCTT
>DAOTMG010000019.1:0-43052 GCA_035450185.1 Syntrophales bacterium
TCCTTCTAATAGGTCATCATGAATCCGATCGTGCCGAAGTAGGTGTCGATGCCGCCGTTGGGTTCCCGTGTGCCCGCATTGGACATGTGGCGGAACCTGTATCCGGCATGGACGGCTGTGCTTTTGTTCACAAAAAAATAGGCACCGGCCCCGACATGGTTGGAGAAGATGAACCCGTCCGCCTGATCGGTTGTGTCAACGGAGACACAATAGGGTCCCGTCGAGGCGTTCACGTAGAGAGAGAAAAAAGTCGTGATGGGATATCGGTATTGAAGCCCGATCCCGATCCCGAATTCTATGTCATCCTCGGGACCGATGACGGGGTTGACCTGGGGTTCGAGAAACGCCGTCGGAAGAGCCTCTTTTTTCCCCTTCATCAGCCGGCACTGAAAGCCGAGGATTTTCGCGGCGGCGTCAAATTTCAGGGACGACTATGCCAAGCTCGGCCGCCGCCTCTTTCATTTTGTTGTCCAGGGTGATCAGTTCGGCCTTGAGCCTTTGAGCCAGCCACAGGTAATTCGCATCGTAGGCTGACCGGCCGATGATCCCGGCCAGCTGAATGACCTCAAGGTGATCCACGTCGACGAGTTGCATTCCGATCCGTGAGCCCAGACCAAACGCCTCGAGGAGTTTATCCTCAAGATCGGGGTGGGCTTTCATTTTCTTCAGGCAGACATTCGCCAGTTCGTAACGGATGAGGGCAGGCGCCGCGAGGGGGGACCTGCCCAGGCGCGCGGCTACCGCCTCGGCCGCCGGCTCCCCGAATACGAGCGCCGCCAGGGCCGAGGCATCAACGACGTGCACGGTCATCCCGATCCTCCCGGACGAAACGGGCTGATTCGGCAGGTGTTTTCAGGCCGGTTTTTTTGATCTCGGCCAGAAATTCCGTTGCCGTGAAGAGTTTCTCCCCGGCCACGCTTTCCTCCAGGATGACAAGCAGTTCTCCCTGCAGGGAGCGGTGATGCCGCGCAGCCCTCTTCCGGAGCCTGTCGGCGATCTGATCGGGCACATTTTTGATGGAAAGATTGACGGGCATGGACATCCCTCCGGCTTCAATATGGTTCCATTATAGAACTTTCCCGGGAATAGTCAACAGTGAATGGAGCTGTTTTGCATTTCCCGATTCCCTAAGTTTGAACGGCGCACACCTCTCCCGTCCCTCATGGTCATATCTTTCCTTCCTGAATCCTGAAGCCCAAAGCCTAAAAGACGTGAGCCTTTCCGGCACAAAACCGGAATCATGTCATCCTTTTAATCCGCCCGCCTTCGTTGGCATGGCGGCCACGACCGGCATGATGGAACCGGCCCGAGGGTTGAACTACGGATGAGAAGATTCCGCCGTCCGCTGAGGAAGCTGTCAGCAAGTATTTCAAGTACGCAAACCTGAGTGAACGGATGAAACGGAGGTGACGGGACCTCCTGATCGTGCATAAAATCAATCGAGTTTTTTCGCTTCGTCGATGAGCATGATGGGGATGTCGTCCTTGATTTCATACAGGAGCTTGCATTTGTCGCAGATGAGCCCGTCGCCCTTTTCCGTCAGGCGGATGTCGCCCTTGCACTTCGGGCAGGCAAGGATATCCAGGAGTTCCTTGCTGATGGCCATAATTCTATTCCTCCGCTATTAAAGTTTCGTGCATGATCCTGTCGGCACAGGGCATTCTCAGTAGAAAAATGAAATTCCTATCACACCGAAGTGGCTGTCGATGCCGCCGTTGGGTTCCCGTGTGCCCGCATTGGACATGTGGCGGAACCTGTATCCGGCATGGACGGCTGTGCTTTTGTTCACAAAAAAATAGGCACCGGCCCCGACATGGTTGGAGAAGATGAACCCGTCCGCCTGATCGGTTGTGTCAACGGAGACACAATAGGGTCCCGTCGAGGCGTTCACGTAGAGAGAGAAAAAAGTCGTGATGGGATATCGGTATTGAAGCCCGACCCCCAGGCCGAATTCGATGTCGCTCTCGGGACCGATGACGGGGTTGACCTGGGGTTCGAGAAATGCCGTTAGAAGCCCCCTGTGCCCTTTGAGTCTTGAAATGAACCTTGACAGGTCCATGCCGAAATGAAGGATAATCGGAATCGTCTCATAGGCCCCTTCCGGAAGCGACGCCCTCCCGTATCCCGTGATGAGGCCGATCTCTTTGAACAGGGGCCGGCTCTGCCCTTCCGGTCCAGGCGATTGACCGAAGGCGTTCACCGGTACGGTGATCGCAAGAATCGTCAGGGTCAAAAAGGGAATCCGCAATATCCTGAACATCCGGATAGTCATCTCGAAGAGCCACCTCCCGCTTGAATTTGAACTGCGCGGCCTGGATCTGCGCCGGTTCTTGTCCTGATTGTCCCGCCTATTTCTGCAAAGGATCTGCCGCCCCTCCGGGGTCCGACAGTTTGTCTTTCACGGCCTCGAAGACCTCTTCGACGGAGATCTCTTTCATGCAGGTGAGGTCATCGCATTTTTTCCGGAAACAGGGGCTGCATTCGAGGTCCTTCCTGATGATGATGTTGCCATTTCCATAGGGGCCCGTGCGGGAGGGGGACGTGGGGCCGAAGAGCGCGACGACAGGCGTCCCCACGGCCGCCGCGATGTGCATGGGCCCCGAATCGGTCGTGATCAGGAGGGCGGCCCGCCCGAAGAGGTAGGCGAGATCCCTCAAGGTGGTGAGACCCCCCAGATTCGCGATGGGACGGGTCATGAATTTTTCGATCCGCTGCAGGGTGCCGCCGGCACTCCTCCCCGTCAGGACCGTCTTCAGGTTCAGATCCCCGATCAGCCGGTCGCAGAGCATGGCGAACTTCTTTTCTTCCCACAGCTTTGTGTCCCAGAAGGCCACGGGGTTCACGGCGACGAAACGCTCGCCCCCGGCGATTCCCTTCAATTCCAGAAGGGAATCCACCTTTCTTTTGTTTTCCTCGCCGACGGGGATGTAAAACCGCGGATCTCCCGTTTCAGCGCCCAGGTGGCGGAGAAAGTCCAGGTAGCGGTCCACGGCATGTTTTTCCATGTCCTCGGGGATTTTCTCGTTCAGGAAGAGGCCGCTCAGTTCCTGCATGCTGTCGTAGCCGAGTTTCCGCCGGCCGCCGCTCAGGAGGACGAGAAGGCCGCTTTTGAAAAGCCCGTGAAAGTCGATGACGAGATCGTAGGGGCGATCCCTGAGTGTTTTCAGAAAGGCGTGGATGTCCCGGAAGGCTCCGCCGGCGTGTCCCGGGTTCGCAAGGTCCCTGAGCCACCGGCGCCGCTTCGAAACCAGGAGCCGGTCGAGGTCGGGGTGGCCGACGAGAAGATCCGAAGAGGCTTCTTCGACGACCCAGGTGATGTGGGCAAGGGGGTAGAGCTGCCGCAGAGCGGCCAGGGAGGGGAGGGTATGAACCACGTCGCCGATGGCGCTCAGCTTCACAATGAGGATGTTTATTTTCCCCGGTCCTGCAGTATCCATTTCACGGCATCCAGCACGTCTTCGGCGATGTAAGCCGGCTTGTCCGTCTGAGTGACGTTGCGGCCGTAACCTGTCCGGACAAGAACCCCTTTTGCGCCCACCCTTTTCCCGGCGTCGATATCCTTCAGCATGTCGCCGACGACATAGGACCGGGCGAGATCGATATCGAGTTCCTCCGACGCCCGGAGGAAAAGCCCCGATTCCGGTTTCCTGCAGGAGCACGCGATCTTGTAGGGACCGTTTCCGTAGACGGGGTGGTGTGGGCAGAAATAGAAACGGTCGATGCGCGCCCCCTTTTCCCGGAGCATTTCATCGAGCCGCCCGTGGATGGTTTCGACCATCTCTTCCGAGAAGTACCCGCGAGCCACCCCGGACTGGTTGGTGACGACGACCGCCTTCATGCCGCCTTCGTTGATCAGGCGTATCGCCCTGGACGCGCCGGGGATGAGCCTTAACTGATCCGGTCTGCTCAAATAGCCCACCTCTTCGTTGATGGTGCCGTCGCGGTCCAGGAATACGGCTGTGTTGTTTTTCATAGGCCTTTCCGTCTCAGAGCCCTTCGGTCAACAGCGTCACAGCGGTATCGTATACCTCATCCGCCGTGATCAAGTCCATGCAAATAAAGTCGGTCGGGCAGGTTTCCCTGAGGCAGGGGCTGCAGGGCGCGTTTTTCGTGATCACGACGCTCTTCCGTCCGACGGGCGATGTCGTCCGGGGGTTGGTGGAGCCGAAAACGGCGACGGTCGGGACCCCCAGGGCCCCCGCCACGTGCATCAGGCCCGAGTCGTTGGTCACGAAAAGCCCGCATCGGGCGATCAGGGATATCGCCTCCCGGAGGGAGGTTTCTCCTGTCAGGTCGACGAGGGAGTGTCGCGCTCTTTCCTGCACGCTCCTTGCGACCGCGTGATCCCCGGCGCTCCCGAAGAGGAGGACCCGGGCGGAGAAATGCTCGATCAGGCGGTCGGCGACACGCGCGAACCGGTCGGGGTACCACCGTTTGGCGGGTCCGTAAGCCGCACCGGGCGCCATGCCGACCAGGAGAGGTGTCTCTGCGATGCCCCGGGTTTTCAGGATGCGATCCGCGAGGGTCTTTTCTCCCTCGCCGATGATCAGTTTCGCTTCTTTCCCGGAGGCCTTCAGCCCCAGGGCCCTGAGCATTTCGAGGTAATAGAGGGTCTGGTGAAGGCGCAGGATATCGTCGGGTCGCTTAACGGCGTGCGTCAGGAGAAGACCCCGTGCATCCGTGCTGTAGCCGGCCCGGACAGGAATGCGGGCGAGCCAGGCGATGATCGCCGCCTCGATGGCGTTCTGCAGGAGGATCGCCATGTCGAATTTCCCGGCCTTCAGTTCCCCGGCGAGCCTGAAGATTCCCCCGAGACCTTCGTGGACGCCGGGACGTTCGTAAACGAGGACTTCGTCGACATCGGGTGAGATGCGAAGCAAATCGGCAACCCAGGGCTTGACGAGAATGGAGATCCTGGCCGCCGGATAGGCCTCTCTCACAGCGGCGATGGCCGGCAGCGTCATCACCACGTCCCCGATCCAGTTGGTACCGCGTATTAGTATTTTACCGATTCCTTCCTTGGGAAGAGTCTTCGAGCCGCCCATACGTATAGACTCACTGAAGATAAGACGTTAGGAAGATAGGAACATCAGAGAATACTAAAAGCAAAACTTGTCCGCCTGTTGATCCATTTTATTCAGCATGGCTATTATGGTTTCGTATTCGCTGTCGAGTTCTTGGAAGAGATTCTTGTCAATGTATTTACAGGCAACACAAAATTCCAGCCAGCTTTGTGTTTCAGATGCTTCTTGCATGGCATCTGTTAGTTTATTTCGAAAGACAGCTGTATATTTTCTTTTTCTCCATGCTTCTGCTAAATTCGAACAGACAGCCCTCGATGATCTTCTAATTTGATCTGTCAGCGAATACTTTTCATCGGGGGGAAACGCTTGTGTCATTTGGAAGATCTTCATTCCGGTATTGAAGGCCTTTTGATAAACATCCAAGTCTCGAAAATGTCTAATGTCTTTCTTTCTCGTTTTTCTTGATTCCATCGATTCCGTTTCTGAACTTCCTACCTTCTCAACTTCTTAATTTCTGTGTTGTCTGCGCCGCGCTGAAGTTTTGTCCTGCATGGTTTTTTCTTTAATTTCTGCTCTTCTCAACTTCTTATCTTCTCAACTTCTGTTTTTTCACTGCCATGGTTTCGTCTTCCAGCGCTGATGGATCCAGAACCACTGGTCGGGATATTGCCGGACCATGTTCTCCACGATGCCGGTGAAGCGCTGGGTGTTCACCTGAAGGTCCGATTCGTAGTCGTCGGTCCGGGTGATCTCCACGGCGGGCTGGATGATGAACCGGTACTTCCCGTCCGGCATCCTCGCCATGAACGCGGGGAGAACCGGGGCATCCGTCCGGAGGGCCAGGACGGCGAGCCCCACGGCGGTGCAGGCCGGCCTGCCGAAAAAGTCGACGAAGACCCCCTCGTACTTGTCGACGTTCTGGTCGCTGAGGATGCCGATGATCCTGTTTTCGCCGAGGAGTCGCGTGATCGTTCTACCCGATCCCCCCTTCGGGATCAGGGTGTTGCCGCCCTTGGTCCTCATCCAGGAGGTGAGGTTGTCGAGGGTGGGGTTGTCGAGGGGCCGGTAGACGATGCTCATGGGCCGTGCTCCGAGCGGGAGAGCGACGGTCATGAGTTCCCAGTTGCCGAAATGGGCCACGATGGAAAGGACCCCCTTCTTCTGTGCCAGGGCCCGGTCGAGGTTCTCGAGGCCGTCGAATTCCACCCATTCGTGGAGATTTTCCTTCGTGATAGAGGGGAGTTCGAAGAACTCGGCCGCAACGATGGCCAGGTGCCGATAAACGCCCTTTGCGATATCGGTGATTTCCTCCATGTCTTTTTCGGGGTAGGCGCGCTTCAGGTTCGAAAGCACGATGAGCCTCTGCCTGCCCGACAGGTGGTAGAAAAGCATGAGCAGGGCTTTGAAGATCACCTTTCGCATCCCCAGAGGAATCAACCGGAAGAGGATCAGGATCAGGCCGGCTGCGAAGGTCTTCTCGATCGGCTGTTGTGTTTTCGATTCAGGATTCATACATCTTGCTACGGTCTTCTGTAATAAAACCACTATGCGTCGGTGTGGCAAGAGCCGTCAGACACCCAGCTTCTTCCGGATCACCGTCTCGAAACGCTCCGCTTCCTCGATGATCTCGAGTTCGATGCCCAGGATCCAGACCCGGCTTGCAAACTCGCCATGGGGGGTGAGCTTGACACCGTCTTTTTCAGTCGTCAGAACCAGATCCGCGCCGAGGGACCGGGCCTCTTTTTCCAATTCGGCGAAATCCTCCGACCTGTACCGGTGATGATCCGGAAAGACCCTGAAACCCACGATCGTTCCCTGCAGCGATTCGATGGATTCCCGGAAGGAATCCGGGCGGGCCACTCCGGCGAAAGCGTAGATCTTCCTCCCCGCCAGGTCCGAAAGGGGCCGTGAATTCTCTCTTCCCTCCGTCAGCCGTCGCGGGCTGTGGCAGGATTTGAAGACAGGGGTGGCCGGCAGTTCTTCCGCCAGTCGGCTCTCGAAAGGGGTCTTTTCCCCCGTAACGGCCCGCGTGAGGACGATGAGATCCGCCCGCTTCAGCGAGGAAAAGGGTTCCCGGAGAGGACCCCGGGGGATGAGGCGACCGTTTCCCAGGGGAAGGCGGCTGTCCAGGAGGACAATGTCGAGATCCCTTTGAAGGGAGCGGTGCTGGAAACCGTCGTCGAGGATCACGATGTCGATCCCGAAATGCGAAAGGGCGTATTCCCCGGTCACGGAACGCCTGGGCCCCGTGAGGACGGGAACAGCCGGAAGCCGCCCGGCGATGAGAAAGGGTTCGTCTCCACCGTCGCCGGGTCCCGAAAGGATGCTGCGGCCGTCGGAGACGACATTCACTTTTTTTCCGCTCCCGCCGCGGTATCCCCGGCTGAGAACGGCGGGCTTCAGCCCCCATCCCGCCATAAGGCCCGCAAGGTGGATCACCATCGGTGTTTTCCCCGTACCTCCGACCGAGAGGTTCCCCACGCTGATCACAGGGCACCGGAGGCCTGCTTGACCGAGCAGACCATGGTCATAAAAAAGATTTCTGAGCCGGATCGCCGCGGAATACAACAGGGCGGAGAAGGACAGGAAAAAATATGCGGGATTCAAATCATGATTTTTTTCGGTGTACCATATGTTTGTAAGCAGTTTTTCCAATGTGGTCATTCGATAGGCTTCCTGAAGGGCGGGACATCCCGGGTTCAGGCCGGATCCTTCAGATCGTTCTCGTCTTTGAACTGCATGTTGTAGAGTTTATAATACTCCCCTTCTTTCGCGAGGAGAGCCTCGTGAGTCCCCTCCTCGACGATCCTGCCGTCCGCGAGCACGATGATCCGGTCCGCGTTCCTGATGGTGGAGAGACGATGGGCGATCACGAGGGTCGTCCTCCCCTTCATCAGTTCATTCAGGGCCTCCTGAACCTCGACTTCGGCCTCGGTGTCGAGCGCCGACGTCGCTTCGTCGAGAATCAGGATGGGCGCGTCCTTCAGGAGAGCCCTGGCGATGGAGATTCTCTGCCTTTCCCCTCCCGAGAGCTTCACGCCCTGTTCGCCGATGGCCGTTTCATAGCCCTTCGGGAGTTTCATGATGAAGTCGTGGGCGTTGGCCGCCCTGGCCGCCCGGATGATATCCTCTTCGGACTTGCGGATGTCGCCGTAAGCGATGTTGTTTCGGATGGTGTCGTTGAAAAGGATGGTCTGCTGTGTGACGATGGCGATCTGTTCCCGGAGCGAGTCGCTGGTTACATCACGGATGTCGCGGCCGTCGATAAGAATCCGTCCTTCCGTGACGTCATAGAATCTCGGGATGAGGTTGACGAGCGTTGTTTTTCCCCCGCCGCTCATCCCCGCGAAGGCGACGACTTCGCCGGCCCGAATCTCCAGCTTGATATCCTTGAGAACGGGTGTTTCGTCGTAACGGAAGGTCACGTGGTCTATGTCGATGCTCCTGAGGATACGCGGCAGCGGCTTCGCCCCGGGCCTGTCCAGGATTTCCGGGACGGTGTCGATGACGCTGAACACCCTCTCGGCGCCGGCGAGTCCCTGCTGGACGGTGTTGTAGACATTCGTCAATCTCTTGGCGGGCTCATAGAGCATGAGCAGCGCGGCGAGAAAGGAGAAGAACGTTCCCGGTGTCGACATGCCGTAAATCACCTGGTACCCGCCGTAGAGGATGATCGCGGCGATCCCGAGACCCCCGAGGAATTCCATGAGGGGGCTCGAGATGGCCCGGATGGAGACGGATTTCATGATCAGTTTGAACAGCCGCTCGTTTTCCTTTGCGAACCTCCGGTTTTCGTAATCTTCCATCCCGAAGGCTTTCACGATCCGGCTGCCGGATATCGTCTCCTGCAGGAGGGTTGAGAGGGACCCCATCGTCACCTGACTGTCGGTGGACACCCTCCGCATCTTCCGGCCGAAGGCCGCGACAGGGTAGATCGCGATGGGGAAGACAAACATGGCGATGATCGCCAGTTTCCAGTCCCTGTAGAAGATGACGAAGATCAACCCGATGAACGTGAAGGTGTCCTTGAGGATGCTCGTGACCGCTTCGGAGACGGCGCCCTGAATCAAGGTGACATCGTTCGTGATCCGGGACATGAGGATGCCCGTGGGGTTTTTCGTGAAAAAGGACAGGGGCTGAGTCTGGATGTGCCGATAGAGGTCGTACCGGAGATCGGCCACAATTCTCTGACCGATGAAGCTCATCAGGACGGTCTGGCCGTAATTGGCGAGGCCCTTGAACAGGTAGATCACGATGACGGCAATGGGGATCCAAATGAGGGTCTCACCGCTTTTTTTCAGAAAAATGTCGTCGAGAGCGGGCTTGACCAGGAAGGCCGCAGCCGCCGTCGTGAAGCCCACCACAAGCATGCAGAACATTGCCAGGAAGAATTTTCCGCTGTGCGGTCCGGCCAGTTGAAGGAGCCGCTTGTAAAGGTCCATAAATAACCACAGCCTCCCGGATCATCCGGTATGCGTAGGGCGAAATGCACTCCCCGCACTTGTATCGGTATCCGCGCTTTCATTCCGTGTGAAACGAAGGGGAGTCGGCCCTCATGAGCCCGTAAGCCAGCTCGGCGGCCCTGTGCGATGCCCCCGGTTGACCGAGCTTTTCTCTGACATTTGCCAGATTCCGTTTCATTTCGCCATATTTATTTTCGTCGGAGAGGATCTGGATGACGACATCAGCCATTTTCCCGGGCGTGACGTCATGCTGGATGAGCTCGGGCACGATGGTTTTGCCGGCGATGATGTTGACGATCCCGATATGGTCCACGTGAATGAAGGTCCTGCCGACGGCGTAGGTCAGGGGAGAGACCCTGTAGACGATGACCATGGGCGTTCCTGCCAGGGCGGTCTCCAGTGTCGCCGTCCCCGAGGCGACCATGGCGATGTCCATGGCGCCGATGGCGTCATAGTTGGGGCTTTTGACGTAAATCAGCCTCCCGGGGAAGCCGCCGGTGACGGAGGAGACGAAGTCCATGGAGAGCGTGTCGGCAACGGGCAGGATGAATTGAACGGCGGGGAGCCGTTGAATCAGAATCCGTGCGGCATCCATCATGTCGGGGAGAAGTTTCCGGATCTCCCCCTCCCGGCTTCCCGGAAGGATACCGATGGTCCGGATGCCCCCGCTGACCTCCAGACCGAGTTTCCGGAGAAGCTCTTCCCGGGGAGATTTGATCTTCATGGTGTCGAGGAGGGGGTGTCCCACGAAAGTCACCTTCATCCCCTCCCGGGCGTAGAAATCCTCTTCGAAGGGAAAGATCACGGCCATGCGGTCGACGATCTTCTTCATCTTCCCGATCCGACCTTTTCTCCATGCCCAGACCTGGGGGCTGATGTAATAAAAAACCCGGACCCCGTTTTTCTTCGCCGCGGAAGCCAGGGGGAGATTGAAATCGGGATAGTCGATGGGGATGAGCAGGTCCGGCGGCGATTCCCGGAGGCGTTTTTTCAGTTCAAAGAAAACCTTCAGGATGAGCGGCAGCCGGGAGAACACCTCCGTGAGACCGACGACCGCCATATCGGCCGACCGTGCCACAAGGTCGACACCGGCCGCTTTCATTTTTTCGCCGCCGATGCCGTAAAAACGGATCCCCCGGTCGATTTCGTGCAGGGCTCTGACCAGGGCGGCGCCGTGCAGATCCCCCGATGCCTCCCCGGCGATGATCATGATCTTTCTATTTCCGACCGGTCGATTCATGAAGATATTTCTGTGAAGGAGTCAGACGGCCCGGTTGATCACGTCGCTGACCCGACGGATCTCTTCTTCCGTGATCTCCGGGAACATCGGCAGGGACAGAACCTCCGCGGCGCTCCTCTCGCTCACCTGCAAAGGTCCCTCTTCTCCCAGCCCGGCAAAGACCTTCTGCAGATGGAGGGGTACGGGATAATAGACCGCCGAGGCGATGCCCCGCGAGGAGAGATCCGACATGATACGGTCCCGCCCGGTTGAGCGGATGGTGAACTGGTGATAGACATGTGTGCAATCCGGCGCCTCGTCGGGAAGGATGATGTCTTCCCGACGGATGAAGGTTCTGTATAAGGCGGCGGCCCTTCTGCGGCCTTCGTTCCACGCTTCGATTCGCCGCAGTTTGACCCTCAGGACGGCCGCCTGGATTTCGTCGAGCCGGCTGTTGTACCCGAGCACGTCATGGTAATACTTGACCCGGCCGCCGTGGTTCCGGAGAATCCGGATCTTCTCGGCCATATCCTGATTCCCCGTGATCACCATGCCGCCGTCGCCGTAACAGGCCAGATTCTTGCTGGGAAAAAAGCTGAAACAGCCGAAATCCCCGATCGATCCGACTTTCCGGCCCCGGTAAAGCGCGCCGAAAGCCTGCGCGCAATCCTCAATGACCCGGAGTCCGTAACGCCGGCTGATGTCCATGACGGGATCCATGTCCGCCGGGTGGCCGAAAAGATGCACGGGGATGATGGCCCGGGTCCGGGCCGTGATCTTTTTTTCAATCAGGGCGGGGTCGATATTGAACGTTCCGGGTTTGATGTCGACGAAGACCGGTCTCGCCCGGAGGAGGCCGATGACCTCGGCGGTCGCGATGAAGGTGAAGGGGGTCGTGATGACCTCGTCGTCCTGTCGGATGTCGCAGGCCCGGAGGGCGAGAAGCAGCGCATCGGTCCCGTTGGCGACACCGACGGCGTGGGAAACGTCGTGAAAGCCCGCGATCTCGCGCTCCAGCTCCGCGACGTTCGGGCCGAGGATGAACTGGGTTTTCCCCAGCACCTCCCCTATGGCGGCATCGATTTCCGTCTTGATGCTTTCATACTGTCTGCGAAGATCGACCATCGGAATCATGGCATCAGATCCTTTCCCGTTTTCATCTTCCGGACGATGTCGACGGCCAGCTCGAGAGCTTTCCGCCCTTCCCGACCGGATACCGGCGGGGGTTTCCGGGTCTTTACGGAATGGACGAAGGCCCGGATCTCCTCCTCCAGCGGGTCGCAGGGGATGACTTCGACGTCGTTGTATGCGATCCTCACCTTCCCGTCGATTCCCTGCGTCTTGCTCAGGGAGACGAGCTCCCTTTTTTCGAAATCGACGGAATGGTACCCCTCCAGGCCGAAGAATCGGATTTTCTGTAGATTCTTCAGCGTGATGCGGCTGGCCGTGATGTTGGCCACACATCCGTTTTCGAAGACGATCCGCACGTTCGCGATATCCACCTCATCGGAGAGGACGGAGACGCCGACGGCCTCCACGTTCTTCACGGGGGATCTCACGAAATGGAGAATGATGTCCAGGTCGTGAATCATCAGGTCAAGGACGACATCGACGTCGGTGCCGCGTTCGATGAAGGGATGGAGGCGGTGGGATTCGACGAACATGGGCTTTTCGATGACTTTCCCGAGCGCCGTAACGGCCGGGTTGAACCGTTCCACGAAGCCGATCTGGAGAAGGGCGCCTTTCTCCTCGGACAGGCCGATGAGCGCGTCGGCCTCTTCGAGGGTGACGGCGATCGGTTTTTCCAGAAGGACGTCTTTCCCCGCCGAGAGGAAATCCTTCGCGACGGCGTGGTGAGCTCGGGTGGGGACCGTTACGCTGACCGCGTCGACCGAGCCGATCATTTCCCGGTGATCCGAAAACGCCGTACAGCCATAAAGAGCCGCCGCTTTCCGGGAACGGTCCTGCAGGGTATCGGCGACGCCGGCGATCTCCACGTCCGGCAGGAGCTTGTATTTCTGCAGGTGGTAGTTTCCCAGGTGGCCTATCCCCACCACACCGACCTTGATCCGCTTCATGCTCGCCCTACCTGCAAACGCCCCTTTCCGATTTCTCGATGAATTCGACCAGGTATCGCACCTCGGGCAGGTCGGGCACCTCGGCACGGACCTTTTCGACGGCCTTTTTCAGGATCAGGGATGACCGGAAGATGATCCGGTAGGCTTCCCTCAGGGCCTTCAGGGTCTCGTCGCTGAATCCCCTGCGCTTCAGGCCGACCAGGTTCAACCCGTAGGGTCGGGCGCGGTTCCCCGAAACCGTCACGTACGGCGGGACATCCTGCGCGACGGCGGAGGCGCCGCCGATAAAAGCGTGCGTTCCCAGCCGGGTAAACTGGTGGATACCGGTCAGCCCCCCGATGATCACGAAATCCTCCACGTCGATGTGCCCGGCCAGGTTGGCCGCGTTGGCCATCACGACAAAGTTCCCCAGGCGGCAGTTGTGCGCCACGTGGCAGTAGGCCATCAGGAGGTTGTTGTCGCCGATCTTGGTCATGCCGATATCGGCCGTCGTGGAACGGTTGATCGTGACAAATTCTCTGATCACGTTGTTGTCGCCGATAATCACCCGCGTCTTTTCACCCCGGTATTTCAGGTCCTGCGGGGGGGCCCCGATGGAGCTGAACTGAAAAATTCTGCAGTTCGCGCCGATGTCCGTGTGGCTGTCGATGACCACGTGGGGTCCAATGACCGTGTTTTTCCCGATCGTCACGTCGGAATGGATGATCGAGTAAGGGCCCACCTGGACACCTTCACTCAGCTGTGCCCCGGGGTCCACGACGGCTGTCGGGTGGATGTTCATGATGATCCCTTTCCATATCGTTGCGACGCGGAAAGCCGCGTCTCAGGTTTTCTTTCTTTCAAGCTCCTCGACCCTTTTCAGAAGCTCCGAGACGGTGCTCCGGAGTTCGGCCAGTTTGCCCAGATGGACCTGGCGCCGGAGCCATTCCCGGTGCGGCATGGTCGGTGAGCCGGAGATGATCTGACCGGGCGGGACGTCCTTGGCCACGCCGGACTGGCCGGCAACCATCACGCCGTCGCCGATCGTGATATGGCCGACGATCCCGGCCTGGCCCCCCAGGATGACGCTTCGTCCGAGCTTCGTGCTGCCGGAGATCCCGACCTGCGCGACGATGACGGAATTTTCCCCGATGACGACGTTGTGGGCGATCTGCACGAGGTTGTCGATCTTGACCCCCCTCTGTATCCAGGTCCTGCCCAGCGTGCCGCGGTCGATGGCGGTGTTGGCGCCGATTTCCACGTCGTCGTCGATCTGGACGTATCCGACCTGGGGGACCTTGAAGTTCTGCCGGCCGGGGTTCCCGAAGCCGAAACCGTCGCTTCCCACCACAACGCCCGCGTGGAGGATGACCCGCTTTCCGATGATACACCTGCGGTAGACCGTGACGTTGGGGTAGAGGATCGAGTCCTCGCCGACGACGGCGTCACGGCCGATGTAAACCCCGGGGTGGAGAATCACGCCACGCCCGATTCCGGCGCCCCTGCCGACATAGGCACCGGGCAGGACCGTGGCCTTGTCGTCGATCTGCGCCCCTTCCTCGACGACCGCCCGGCTGCTGATTCCCGCCGTCGGCCTGTCCTCGGGGTAGAAGAGCGAAAGGGCTCCGGCCAGGGCCAGGTAAGGGTCCTTCACGATCAGGAAATTGCGATCCGATCCTTCCGGCGGCCTGGCGACGATGACGGCGGAGGCCTTCGTTGTCGCTATCTTCTTTTGATATTTCGGGTTCGACACGAAGGTCAGGTCGCCTTCGCCGGCTTCGTCGATGCCCCGGACGCCCGTGATGGTGATGCAGCCGTCGCCGCGCACGGTCCCGTTCAAAAGGGTTGCGACCTCAGAGAGCTTCATGTCCTTTTTTTTCATGACCGTCCCGGAAGCAGAGGTTTATTTCTTGCCTTTGGATTTTTTGTTGAACTCCTCGATGACCTTCTTGGTGATGTCCGCTCCTTTGCTGCGGTATACCACGACCGGGTTGTCGACGCTGAAGATCGCCGTGTACCCTTCCTTCTCGCCCACGGATTCGATCACCTTGGCGAGTTCGGGAAGGAGCTTGGAGGCCATCTCCTGTTCTTTCATGGCCAGATCCCGGTTGGCATCCTCGACCATCCTCTGATACTCTCGCAGCCTGGTCTGATAGGTGTTTTCCTTTTCCCGGAAAGCGTCCGGTTTCAGAACGGACCGCTGCTTCTCGAGGTCGTCCTTCAACTTTCTCATTTCCGTTTCCTTCTGCTGGAGCTGTGCCTTCTTCTTTTCGAAGGCTTTCTTGAAATCCTCCTCCATCTTGTCCCCCGGTTCCGAATCCAGGAGCGCCTGTTTCAGATTCACAAAGCCGAATTTCTGTGCCGAGGCCTTGGCGGGCACGGTCAAAAGAATCGCCAAGGTGATGACTAAACTCAACGACAACAATCCCGTTTTTTTCATTGGACTTTCTCCTTTTTTGTTATTGACTCATGGCGACAGTCACACGGGAGAATTTCATCTGCGAAATTACATCCTTGAGACTTTCGACCGTTCTCCTGTTGACCGGCTTAATCGGTGGAAGACAAACAGTCAAGAAATGATTTTCATACCTTGAAACCCGCGGCCCTCGTGGCACCTGCCTTTCATGAATCACAACTCAAAACTCAAAATTCAGAACTCAAAATTGACGAGAGCCCTATGCCTTTAGCCTTTTTGTCTTTTATCTTTTGCCTTGCGCCTTCTTCCTTTCGCCTTACGCCTTATGCCTTTAGCCTATTTTCTTACATAAACCACCCGATCGTGAATTCAAGGCGGTTCGTCCCCTCGCCTTCCTTGCGGTCGAGAACGTAACCCCATTCCAGGCGGAGGGGCCCGATGGGAGAGTACCAGCGCGCACCGGCACCCGCCGTTCTTCTCAGGTCGTCCAGGTAGTAACCGTTGTCCCAGGTGTTGCCCGTGTCGAAGAAGAAGAGCCCCTTCAAGCCGGCGTTCTTGACGAGGGGGAACAGAAACTCAAAATTGAAAAGGAGCATGGTCGTACCGCCGATGACGTCATTGGTGACGGGGTCCCTGGGGCCGACGTCCCGAAGCCCCCGGAGGGTGTTGATGCCGCCCAGGATCCACCGCTCCCAGACCGGAAGGTCTTCATCCCCGAGGGACTGGAGGTAGCCGATGCGGCCCCGCGCGCTGAAGACGTAATCATCGAAGATCGGGAAAAACCAGGTATGACCCGCCGTGTAACGGGCGAAATCCACGTCTCCGCCGAAGACCGTGCCGTACAGCTCGACGGAGGCTTTCGTCTTCGTGCCTTTCGAGGGGAATACGGCGTCATCGGTGACGTCCCTCGACAGGGTGGTTGTGATTCCGCTCTGGGACGTCGAGCCTTCCTGATCTTTGATGATCGTGGAGGCGTTGGGAGACACATTTGTCACGTCGTTGACGGCGAACTTGTACCCGATATACCCCGCGACCTTCTCAAAGAGGGGATAGCCGAGGGTCCCGCTCAGACCGCGCGAGTGGAGGTCGTATGTGTCGTAGTCCCGGTAGAGGTTCCAGATGTCCGCCCTGCTCCAGAGGGGCAGGTCGAAGAGCCAGGGCTCCGTAAAGGAAAGCTCGACGCTGTTCATCGAGGACGCCAGGCGGGCGTTGAGGGACAGGATCTGACCCCGCCCGAAGAGGTTGTTCTGCGCGACCTGGGCCATGATCATCGCGCCGTCCTGCCCGCTGTACCCTCCGCCGAAGCTCACCATGCCCGTCGGCTTCTCCTTGACATTGATATTGATGTTGGTCAGGTTTTCCTCGGGGCCCTTCTCGGTCTGGAAGTTGACCTCTTCGAAATATCGCATGCGATTCAGCCGCTCGAAACTCGACTTCAGCCTGTCGCTGTTGTAAAGCTCCCCTTCCGTCATGGCCAGCGTCCGCCGGATGACCTTGTCGCGGGTTTTCGTGTTGCCCGTGATGGAGATCCGGTTGAAGTAGACCAGGATGCCCTTTTTGATTTCATAGACGATGTCCACCCGCTGGTCCTTCTCCCGGGGGTTGATCTTGGGCGTGACGTCGGCATAGGCGTACCCTTCGTTGTTGGCCATGCGGGTGAGGTATTCGATGTCCTTGATGACGGACTCCCGGTCGTAGTAGTCTTTCCGGGTGACTTTCAGTTTCGTGAACATCTCGTCCCGGGAGATCGTGAGGGCATCGCCCAGAATTTCCACTTTCCCGACCTTGAACTGCTTGCCCTCGTTAATGGAAATTTTCACATGAATGCCTTTGGTGTCATGCGAGACGTCGGGGTCTCCGATCTGGGCCTGGATGTATCCGTTATTGAGGTAGAAGGCCTTCAGCTTGTTGACGTCCTCGCGCAATTTCTCCATTTTCAGAACGCCGGAATCGTTGAAGAAGTGGAAGAGGTCGTATTCCTTCGTCTGCATCATCTCCCGGAGCTGCTTGGCCGTGAAGGCCTGGTTCCCCTCGAAGCCGATGGTCTTGATGTAGAGCCTCTCGTTTTCCTTGATGTTGAAGACAAGCCGGGCTTCCTTCAGATCCGCCCGGGGTTCAACGGTGTAGCCGATTTCGGCGTTGAAGTATCCCTTTTCGTCGTAAACCGTTTTTATTTTCGCGGCATCCGTCCGGACCTTGTCCATGTTGAGGATCTGGCGGGCCTTGACGGTCAGGACCGCCTTGATGTCGTCTACATTGACCTTGTCGTTGCCTTTGATGACGATCTCCGATACAAGCGGCCTTTCTCTCAGGGTGAAGGTGATGACCTTTCCGTCGGAGCCGTCGGCGACGTCGGCCGTCACATCACTGAAATAGCCCATGCGATAAATGGCCTTGATATCGGAGGAGAGCTCCGACTCGGAAAAAATCTTCCCCTTGGCGCTCTTGATCACGTTCAAAATGGCGTTGTCTTCGATCTTCGTGGTGCCCTTGAACAGGACCGCGGCGATTCGTTCCTTGCCGGATATCTTCATGGAGATTTCCCGGGCGAGCTGCGCCGAGAGGGCACCGACGTTTTCCGTTTCT
Organism: Syntrophales bacterium; assembly: GCA_035450185.1. GTDB lineage: Bacteria > Desulfobacterota > Syntrophia > Syntrophales > UBA2192 > JAPLJU01. Next base: position 17,766 of record DAOTMG010000019.1, read on the forward strand.
CTTCCCTGGACAAAGATGCCCGGCAGGACGGTCTTCCTGCCGACATCGATGAGCTTGGAATCCAGACTGATCACGTTCCCGATGGCGGAAAGACTGCCGATCACCACGTAATCCGCCCCGATGGTCTCGCCGGCGGCCATCGCCAGCCGTTCGTCGACCTTCCGGCCCTCGATCCGGGGTTGGTACCGGTTCCGGGGGATGACGACGATGTCCTTTCTTTTCTTCAATTCCGCCGAAACACCCCTTTCGAGGGCTTCTTGCAGAGCCGGGGCGTCCTTTTCGGCATACACGTCGAAGGGGAAGACGGCCACCTTTTTCACATCCTGGGCGAAGGCCTGCGGGGCACAGGGCGCAACGCAGAGGCAGAGCATCAAAAAGAGAAGTCCGGGTATCGGCATGCTGGGGCGTTTATTCACGGTGAATGATCCTTCCGTCCTCGAGTTCGATTCTCCGGGACATGTGTTCGGCCAGCATCCGGTTGTGGGTGACCACCACCAGCGTGATATTGCGTGACCGGTTGAGCTTGAGCATGGTTTCGTATACCATCTTCCCGGTTTCCGAGTCCAGGTTGCCCGTGGGTTCGTCGGCCAGGACAACCTCGGGTTCCATCATCAGGGCGCGGGCGACGGCGACGCGCTGCTGCTCGCCGCCGGAGAGCTCTCCCGGCTTGTGCTTGACCCGATGGGCGAGCCCGACCTCTTCGAGAAGGGTCCTCGCCCGGTCGGATGCCGCCTCTCTCTGCATGCCGCTGATCAGGCCGGGCATCATGGTGTTTTCGAGGGCGCTGAACTCCGGCAGCAGGTGGTGAAACTGGAAGACGAACCCAATTTTTCTGTTCCGGAAATCCGCGATCCTTGTCTCCGGCCAGTCAAAGACGTTGGTCCCGTCGAAGAGCACGGTCCCGGACGTGGGATGATCGAGGGTGCCCAGGATGTGAATGAAGGTGCTCTTGCCCGCCCCTGAAACGCCGAGCATGGCCAGGGTTTCCCCCCTGGAGATATCGAGGTCCAGTCCCTTGAGCACCTCGATTTCCTGGCCGTCCTTGATAAAGCTCTTTTTCAGTTCCCGGATCGCGATCATCCCGATTACATTGTCCTTGTCCGCCCGGCGGCCTACTCGTACCGGATCGCCTCGGCGGGGTCGAGCCTCGAGGCGCTGCGGGACGGGTAAATGGTTGCGATGAAACTGATCAGCAGGGTCCCGACGACGATGACGGCCACGTCCCCGTAATTCACCTTGGAGGGCAGCTCGCTCAGATAGTAGACGTCGCCGGGCAGTATTTTGAACCCGAAGAGATTTTCGACGAAACGAGAGATGTCGCCCAGGTTGGAGGCCACGAGGAGCCCCGCAAGAGTCCCGAGGAAGGTCCCGATGCCGCCGATCACGAGGCCCTGATAAATGAAGATTTTCATGATGCTCTTCGATGTGGCCCCCATGGACTTGAGGATGGCGATGTCCTTGCTCTTTTCCATGACCACCATGATGAGCGTGGTGATGATGTTGAAGGCGGCCACCAGCACGATGAGGCTCAGGATGATGAACATGACCCTTCGTTCCATCTTGAGGGCCGCGAAGAGGTTCTTGTTCATCTTCATCCAGTCCCGGACCCAGAAGGGGAACCCCAGCTTCTTCTCGATGGCGGCGGCGATCTCGTTCGCCCTGTAGATGTCGTTCACTTTGATTTCGATCCCGGTGACGAGATCGTCGATGTTCAGGAATTCCTGCGTGTCGCCCAGGGAGGCGTAGGCGAGGGAAAGATCGTATTCGTAGAATCCCGATTCGAAGATGCCCACCACCAGGAATTTTTTCATCCGGGGGACCATCCCCACGGGGGTCGAAATTCCCATGGGCGAAACGACGTAGAGGGTGTCGTACAGAAAGATGCCGAGGTTCTTGGCCAGCTCCTTGCCGACGATGATGCCGGGCAGACCGGTCGCCTCCGGCCCGAGTTTGAGGGTTCTCCGCCCTTCCGGCGTCAGGAGGTCCAGGCCTCCTTCGGTCGTTTTCCCCAGGTTGATGACCTTGGACGCATCGGCCGGAGAAAGTCCCCGCAGCACGATCCCATGGACGTTGTCGCCCTTTTTCAGCATGGCCTGGCTGTAGATAAACGGTGTCGACGCGACGACCCCGTCCACCTGTTCCACCGCCTCTTTGACCCGCTCGTGGTCCTTCATCATCCCCGTGTACTGCATGAGGACGACATGGGCGTTGATTCCGAGGATTTTCTCCCGGAGATCCGTTTCGAAGCCATTCATCACGGCCAGCACGATGATCAGCGCCGCCACCCCGAGGAAGATCCCCGTGATGGAGATGAAGGTGATGATCGAGACGAACACCTGTTTCCGCTTGGCCCTCAGGTATCGCAGGCTGATAAAGAATTCATAGGACATGGATATCCCCTGACATCATCGCCCCTTAAGGTTTCCCCCTGTCTTCTTCCTTTTTGCGCATCTGGGGGAACAGGATGACGTCCCGGATGGACGGCGAATCCGTCAGCAGCATGACCAGCCGGTCGATGCCGATTCCCTCGCCGGCCGTCGGCGGCATGGCGTATTCCAGAGACTGTATGTAGTCTTCGTCCATCTCGTGGGCCTCCTCGTCCCCTGCTTCTCTTTCCGCGAGCTGACGGGTGAAGCGCTCGCGCTGGTCGGCAGGGTCGTTCAATTCCGAGAAGGCATTGGCAATCTCCCGTCCATAGATGTAGAGTTCGAAACGATCGGCGATGGAAGGGTCAAGGGCGTTTCTCCGCGACAGGGGGGATACCTCGATCGGGTAATGGGTGATGTAGACGGGCTGAATGAGCTTTTCTTCCACCTTTTCATCGAAGATACCCATCAGGATCTTTCCCAGGGGCTGTTTGTCTTCGAAGAGAAGACCCATTCTCTCGGCGGCCTTGAGCATCCTGCCCCGGTCCTCGAGGTCGGCGGGGTCGATGTTGCCGTGCCGGACCAGGGCTTCCCGGACGGTCATTCTCGGCCACGGGGGGGTAAAGTCCAGTTCGGTCCCCTGGTAGGTGATCTTCAGGGAGCCGAAAAGGGATCGGAGGATGAACGTGAATAGTTCCTCCGTCAGGTCCATCAGGTCCTCGTAGGTCGCGTAGGCCATGTAGAATTCCATCATGGTGAATTCCGGGTTGTGGAGGGTGGAGATCCCTTCGTTTCGGAAATTGCGGTTGATTTCGTAAACGCGCTCCAGCCCCCCCACGACGAGCCGCTTCAGATAGAGCTCCGGGGCGATCCGCAGGTAAAGGTCCATGTCGAGCGCGTTGTGATGGGTCTTGAAGGGCCTGGCCAGGGCACCCCCCGCGATCGGCTGCATCATGGGCGTCTCCACCTCGAGAAAATCTTTTTCCTGCATGAACCGGCGGATCAGCTGGATGATGCGGCTGCGGGTCTGGAAGACTTCCCGCACCCGCGGGTTCACGATGAGGTCGAGGTGCCGCTGGCGGTACCTCGCCTCGACATCGGTCAGGCCGTGCCATTTCTCCGGCAGAAAACGCATCGCCTTCGCGAGCAGCCTCAGGGTCCCTGCCTCCAGCGTGAGCTCGCCCGTTCTGGTTTTGAACAGGGTGCCCGCCGCGAAGGCGATGTCGCCGACATCGAGGCCCTTGAAAAGGGAAAACCCCTTGTCGCCGACGCGGTCCTTCCGGATGAAGACCTGAAGCCTGCCTCCGCGGTCCTGGATGACGGCAAAAGCCCCCTTGCCGAAATCCCGGATGGCCATGATCCGCCCGGCGATGGAGAAGTTCTCCTTGACTCCCTCCAGGGCGGCGGTATCCAGATGGCCGTATTTTTTCTGTATGTCGTCCGTCCGGTGGGTGACCTTCACATCATTGGGGTAGAGCTCCACGCCACTCGCCCGGAGAGACTCGATTTTTTCCCGTTTTTTCCTGAAAAGTTCGCTTTCTTCCATCCCGCAGACCCGACGGATAGCTATAAGGCGATTTGACTATATTTTTTTTACCCAATAGTCAAGAAAGTTTTGGATCTCGATCATTTATGTAGAGAAAAACATTGACAAATATCCGACGGCATAATAGCATTCCTGCGTTTTATAAACCGGGCAGGGATCATTTTTTGCTTTTATGGAAAGAACCTTGATTACGGGAGGCGCCGGTTTTTTAGGCAGTCACCTCTGTGACTATCTGATCGCCAGGGGTCATCGGGTTGTCTGCATGGACAACCTCCTCACCGGGAGCATCGACAATGTGGCCCACCTGATCGGCCACGAGCGCTTCGCCTTTGTTGATTACGACGTCACCAACTACATTTACGTCGAGGGCCCGGTGGATAACATCCTTCATTTCGCCTCCCCCGCGAGCCCCATCGATTACCTGCGACTGCCCATACAGACACTCAAGGTAGGGTCCCTGGGAACGCACAAGACCCTCGGTCTCGCGAAGGCCAAAGGGGCCCGGTATCTCCTCGCCTCGACGTCGGAGTGCTACGGGGATCCGCTCGTACACCCCCAGCCCGAGGATTACTGGGGGCATGTGAATCCCGTGGGGCCGCGCGGCGTCTATGATGAAGCCAAGAGGTTCGCCGAGGCCCTGACCATGGCCTATCACCGTTATCACGGGGTCCATACGAAGATTGCCAGGATATTCAATACCTACGGAACGAGGATGCGGGTCGACGACGGCCGGGCGCTTCCGACTTTCATGATGCAGAGCCTCCGGGGTGAGGACCTGACCGTTTTCGGGGACGGGACGCAGACCCGGAGCTTCTGTTACGTGGGCGACCTTGTGGAAGGGATCTATAAACTGCTCTATTCTGAAGAACACGACCCCGTGAACCTCGGAAACCCCGACGAGATGACCGTCCTTGAGTTCGCGCGGAAGGTGATCGAAGTCACCCGGTCCGGAAGCAAGATTGTCTTCAGAGACCTGCCCGTTGACGACCCCAAAATCCGGCAGCCCGATATCACGAAGGCGAAAAGAGTTCTGGGATGGGAGCCCAGGGTCGGGCTTGAAGAGGGGCTGAGGCGGGTGCTCGAGTACTTCGAAGGCAGGGCGAAATGATCCTCGTGGCAGGCGGTGCGGGCTACATCGGATCCCACGTGGTCAAGCGGCTGGGGGAAAGAGGGTACGATCTCCTCGTTTATGACAACCTCTCCCAGGGACACCGGGAGATGGTCACCCGCGGCCGGCTGATCCAGGGGGACCTCTCCGAAACGGACCGGCTCGAGGAGCTGTTTCGGGAACACGGCGTCACCGCGGTGATGCATTTCGCCGCCCATTGCCTCGTGGGGGAATCGGAGATCGATCCCCACAAGTATTATCTGAACAACGTCGTGAACACGCTCGGCCTCCTCGATGCCATGCTGAAAGCGGGCGTCCGGAGGATCGTTTTTTCCTCCAGCGCGGCGGTCTACGGTGAGCCCCTCGGGGTGCCCATCGAGGAAGATCACCCCACGACACCGACGAATGTCTACGGTCGGACCAAGCTCATCGTCGAGCACGTCCTGGAGAAATACACCTCGGCGTACGGCCTGGAGTATGCGTCGCTTCGCTATTTCAATGCCGCCGGTGCCGATGAAGGGGGTGCCCTGGGGGAAGACCACAAGCCCGAAAGCCACCTCATCCCCCTGGTCCTCGACGTGGCCCTCGGAAGAAAAGAGGCCATCACCATTTTCGGGACCGATTATGACACGCCGGACGGCACCTGCATACGGGATTACATCCACGTGAACGACCTGGCGGAGGCGCATATCCTGGCGCTGGAGAGCCTGGCGGCCAAGGGACGGTCTTCGGTCTTCAACCTCGGAAACGGACGCGGCTTTTCCGTCCGGGAAGTGATCCGGACCGCCGAGCGCGTGACGGGCAAGAGGATCGTCACCGTGGAGGGAAACCGCAGACAGGGGGATCCGGCGCGGCTGGTGGCGTCGTCGGCGCGTATCATGGAGCAACTGGGATGGCGTCCGGCTCGCGCGGATCTGGAGACGATCGTTGCGACGGCCTGGAATTTCCACCGGAGGAGATTCAGTTGACGAAGCGAAAGCGCATGGTCGGCAAAAAAAGGATTCTCGAGATCGTCAAGAATTTCACAAGGGCAAGGGTTCTCGTCATCGGGGATCTGATGGTCGATCATTTCATCTGGGGGAAGGTGTCCCGTATTTCGCCCGAGGCGCCGGTGCCCGTCGTGGAGGTGGCGAGGGAGAGTTTGCTGCTGGGCGGATCCGCGAATGTCATGAATAACATCCTGTCGGTGGGCGGCAGGGTTGCTGCCGCCGGCGTGATCGGAGCCGACGACATGGGGCGGTGGCTCCTCGGGGAGTGCCGGAGGAGAAAGATCGGCATGGAGGGCATCGTCACGGAACGGAAGCGCCCCACGACCATCAAGACGAGGATCGTCGCCCACAGCCAGCAGATGGTCCGCTTCGACCGGGAAAAGATGGACCCGATCCGACAGGACAGCGTGAGGCGCATTGTGGACTATCTCCGTTTCGGTGTGAAGGAGTTCCAGGCCATTGTGGTCTCCGACTACAGCAAGGGGGTCGTGTCTGAAGAGCTTCTGGACGGAATCCGGACAGCCGCGGGCAGGCGTCCCCCGGTTTGCGTGGACCCGAAGCGGAACGACTTCCATATCTACCACGGCCTCGACGTGATCACACCGAACCACCACGAGGCGGCGCGGGCCGCCGGGCTCGAACGGGCCGTGGAAACGGCCGGGGACCGGAAGCTGGAGCCGCTGGCCATCGGTGAAACGATTCTCGAACGTTTCGGATTCAAAGCGGTCCTCATCACGCGGGGAGAGGAGGGCATGGATCTTTTCGAGAGGGGAAGCGCCGTCCATTTTCCCGCCGTGGCCAAGGAGGTCTACGACGTGACCGGCGCGGGGGACACGGTGATCGGACTCTTTGCCCTTGCCGTGGCCGCCGGGGCTGATTTCAAGGAAGCCGCTTATATCGCCAACCAGGCTGCCGGGATCGTCGTCGGGAAGGTGGGAACGGCGACGGTCACCCGGGAAGAACTGATGCAGGCCCTGTAACGGTGATGGTCCCCGCCGGGGGAACGCAAGGGGGGAGTCGACAGGGCGTGGCAGACAGCGGATACAGGATCGATGAGCGAACCTCGAAAGCCCGACCCGGTCAAATTGATCTGCAGTCTTTTTGCCGTGGATCCCGAGATGCTCGGGGAGGCGCTCCGGGCGTTGTCGGGTCATTACGGCAAGGCCGATTACCTGAGCGAATGCCTGTTTTTCGATAGAACGGACTATTACAGCAGAGAGATGGGGTCCTCGTTGATCCGGCGCTTTGTCTCTTACGAGGGTCTCGTCGAACCCGACGCTCTGCCCTCGATCAAGAGGGTCACCAGCGAATTGGAGAGACGGTTTTCGGAGGACGGCCGCCGGCGCGTCAACATCGACCCGGGTTTGATCTCCAGGGGCCACCTGGTGCTGGCGACGGGAAAAGGCCAGGCCCACCGGCCCTACCTGCGGGACGGTGTCTACGTCGACCTGACGCTCCTGTACAGGGACGAATCCTTCCGGCCCCTGGCGTGGACCTACCCCGATTACGCCGAGGAGAAGGTCCGGGAGATGTTCGGCCGCATCCGGGAAAAGTACCTGCTGCAGTTGAAAGATCGCAAAGCGGCCGGGAGGGATCACGGCGAGAGGTGAAGCCGCGTCATTTCAAAAGCCCGAAGCGGCTTTGACGGGAGGATGGACGCACCATGATCAGGAGCATGACAGGTTACGGGAGAGCGGAGACCGTTCACGAGGGAAGAAAGTGGGTCGTGGAGATCCGCTCGCTCAACCATCGTTTCATGGAGGTGATCGTTCGCCTGCCCGGTGCACTCACCCCCCTGGAGATGGAGATCAAGAAAAAGGTGGGGGAGAAACTGACCCGGGGGCGGGTGGACGTCACCGTTCAGATGGACATCCCCGGCAGCACGGGAAGCGCGATGCAGTATGAACTCGATCTTCCCCTTCTCAGGAATTACCTCGAGCTTCTCAACCGTATACGGGCCGAGTTGAAAATCCGAGAGAAGGCGGACCTCGACACCGTCTCCCGGTTCAGAGAGATCTTCGTCCCCTCCGAACGAAAGCTCGACGCGGCGCAGGCCTGGGAGGTTTTAAAGGACGTACTGGAGGGGGCCCTGACGAAACTTGTCCGGATGCGGGAAAGGGAGGGTGAAGTCCTCCGGAAGGATTTTGCCGCCAGGCTCGAAAAGATCCGAGAGATCCTCCGGATGATGAAGACGAGGATTCCCGAGGTGGTCCAGGAGTACCAGAGGAAACTGTCCGAGCGGGTGAGGGAACTGACGGGAGGGCTGGAAATCGACGGGATGAGGCTCGCCCAGGAAGTGGCCCTCCTGGCCGAAAAGACGGACATCACGGAAGAGATCGTCCGTCTGGAGAGCCACATCGATCAAGTCTCCAAGCTTCTGGACAGCCGTGACGCCGTGGGCCGGAAGATCGATTTCCTGCTCCAGGAGATGTGCCGGGAGGTGAACACCATGGGCTCCAAGAGCTCCGACGTCGTCGTCTCGCACCAGGTCATCGAATTGAAGAGCGAGATCACGAAATTGAGGGAACAGGTACAGAATGTCGAGTAAGAAGGGGGCACATCGCGAAGAGGGGATCTTCATTGCGGTCGCCGGCCCGTCGGGCGTCGGCAAGACCACCCTGTGCAAGGCCTTGATCCGGCAGATCCCCGGTCTCAAGTTCTCCGTTTCCTACACTACGAGACCCCCCCGGCCCTCCGAGGTCGACGGCAGGGATTATATTTTTGTATCGGAGAAGGAGTTCCGGGAGCGGATCAGGAGGGAGGAGTTCGCGGAGTGGGCTGAAAACTACGGTTTTCTCTACGGGACCTCCAGGGAAACCATGACGGACTACCTGAAAAAGGGTTGTGATCTGATCCTGGATGTGGATACGCAGGGCGCCCGCTCCCTGAAGGTCGCGTACCCCGGGGGGATCTTCGTTTTCATCCTCCCGCCATCCCTCAAGGTCCTGAAGGAACGGTTGATGTCCCGGGGAGCGGAGAAAAACGCGAGTCTGGACAAGCGATTCAATAACGCCGTGGAGGAAATAAGGGAAATCATATGGTATGATTATGTCATATTCAATGACCGCCTCGATTCTGCCGTCGATTATCTGCGAGGGATCTACCTCGCGGAAAAGAGCAGGCGGGAGCGGTTGATGAAGAAAATAGAGGGATTCATAAAATAACAGGAGGTTGATGGCTCATGGCAAGAATTACGGTGGAAGATTCCCTGAAGGAAGCCAAGAACCGGTTCGCCCTGGTCATTCTTGCGGCGCAGAGGACGCGGCAGCTGCTGAAGGGATCGAAGCCCCGGCTTGAGAATGTGGACAACAAAGATGTGGTGCTGGCCCTGAGGGAAGTTGCGGCCGCAAAGGTCCGATACGCCCACCCCGAACTCCTTCTTTCGATCGAGGAGGAGGAGAGGAAATATATCGGCGAGGATACGGGGTTCATCGGTGAGGATGAAGATACGGACTGAGGAAGCGAAGGAAAGGCTGATCTTCGCCCTGGACATGGGGGAGGATCTCGAAAAAACGCTCGAATGGGTTGATCGGTTGAATAACCGCGTCGGCCTCTTCAAGGTCGGTAAAGAGGCCTTTACCCGCTTTGGCCCCGAAATCGTCCATCGGATCCGGGACAGGGGAGGGCGGGTATTTCTCGATCTAAAATTCCACGACATCCCCAATACCGTTGCAAGGGCCGCCGAGGGCGCCGTGAGACTCGGTGTCGCCATGTTCAACCTGCACGCCCTGGGCGGGAGGGACATGATGGTCCAGGCCCTCGCGGCCGCACGGAAAACCGCAGGGGATGCCGGTGTGCCGACACCGGTCATCCTGGCGGTCACGGTTCTTACAAGCCTGTCCACCGGTGATCTGAAAGGTCTCGGATTTCAGATATCCCCGGATGACCTCGTCGTCAAACTCGCCCGGGTGGCGCGCGCTGCGGGGATGTCCGGCGTGGTCGCCTCGCCCCGGGAGGTGTCGGCCATCCGGGCAGCCTGCGGCAAAGACTTTCTGGTTGTGACCCCGGGAATCCGCCTCGGCGATGAGGCCGGGCAGGACGACCAGAAGAGGGTCGACACCCCGCGGGAGGCGCTGCGAAACGGAGCCGACTACATTGTTGTGGGGAGACCCATCCGGCTCGCGCGGGACCCCGCGGCGGCGGCGGACCGCATCGTGCGGGAAATCGGCCTGGGCCTGGCGGACAAGCAATGAGGACCATGCAGCAGGCCTCAGGCGAATACAGGAGGATTTATTCCCCTCCCGATACGCGAGACCCGATACCCTGAATCATGCAGGTCATCTACGGCATCAACCCCGTCACGGAAATGCTGCAGGACGGCGCGAAAGGCGTTCAGCGAATCATTGTGGCCGGGACCCGGGGAGGGGAAGACATGCAGGTCCTTCTGGGTCTTGCGGCCCGGACCGGCGTCCCCGTGGAGCATCGCGACAGGGCCTACCTCGAAAAGCTTGCCGGGACCGGGAACCACCAGGGCGTGGCCTGCCTCTGCGCGGATTTTGAGTACGCCGATCTGGATGACATTGTCGCAAACTGCCGCGAGCCCTTTTTGGATGGCCTCATCGTCATTCTGGACGGCGTAACGGACCCGCAAAACCTGGGCGCTCTCCTGCGGACGGCCCGCTGCTTCGGTGCCAACGGCGTCGTCATCCCCCGGGACCGGGCATCCCCCGTGACCCCGGCGGTTGTCAAGGCGTCCGCCGGCGCCGTCCTGCACCTGCCCGTGGCGCGCGTTGTGAACCTCGCGAATACCCTGGATCATCTCAAAAAGGAAGGGTACTGGATCTACGGGGCGGAGGCGCGGTCGGGTACCGACCTTGAGAAGGTGGACTTCGGCGGGGCTGTCGCCCTCGTGATGGGAAGCGAGGGTGGAGGCATCCGTCCCCTGGTCCGCAAAAAATGTGATTTCTTTGTGTCCATCCCCCTTCCGGGGAATTTCGAATCCCTGAATGTGTCCGTCGCTGCCGGCATTATCCTCCAGCACATATCCCGCGGAAGGAAGCGGACATAACTATTTATAATCACTGATATATTAATCTATACCGGCGCAGTGTCCACCCGGGGTGCCCGAGCCCGCTGAACGAGTGGGGGTCGTGGCACCCTTTTTGCTTTATAAGGGTTCGGAAAAACATGGCATTTTACCTTTTCCTTTTTGTCGGGGTAAAACTTTAAAGAAAGGCCGGTGGGCGGCCGATATAATCTCAGGAGAAGTGGATGCCCCCGCGTGTCCTCCGGAAGGGGACCTTGCGGGCGGCGATACTGCGTCCTTGAAATCGAGAGGCCCCTTCGAGGGGGTTGAAGTCCGAGGAGAGAATGTTATGGCCATCTATGTTTGGGAGGCAGAGACAAGAACCGGCGAGGTGAGAAAGGGTGAACTCGAAGCGGTCAACGAGTCCGCTGTCCGGGGGCAGCTTCGAAGGCAGGGCCTGAAGCCCGTCCGCGTGAAGGCCAAACCGAAGGACATCCTGGAGTCCATCCCTGTATTCAAGGGGAAGGTGAAAGAAAAAAGTGTTGTGATCTTCGCCCGGCAGTTTTCGACCATGATCAGCGCCGGTCTTCCCCTCATCCAGTGCCTGGAGATCCTCTCCGCCCAGGAGGCCAACAAGGCCTTCAAGAAGGTCATCAAATCCATCAAGGACGATATCGAGGGCGGTGCCACGCTGACCGATGCCCTCAAGAGACATCCCAAGGTGTTCGACGAACTGTTCATCAACATGGTCGCCGCGGGAGAGGCCGGCGGTATCCTCGATACGATTCTGAACCGGCTCGCGGCCTACATGGAAAAAATGATGAAGCTCAAGAGCAGGGTCAAGGGCGCCATGGTGTATCCCGCCGCTGTTCTTTTGATCTCCGTCGGGGTCATCGCCATGCTGCTCATCAAGGTCGTCCCCGTGTTTCAGCAGCTCTTTTCGGGCATGGGAAGGGAACTGCCGATCGCGACCCAGCTGCTCATCGACCTGAGTTCGATGTTGAGCAACAGTCTGATCTACATCGTGGCGTCCATTGTGATCGGTGTCGTCGTCTTCATCCGTTATTACCGGACGGAGGCCGGCCGGGCAACCATCGACCGGCTGATCCTTCGCGCGCCCGTCTTCGGCCCTCTGATGAGAAAGGTGGCCATCGCGAAGTTCACGAGAACCCTTTCCACCATGATGAACAGCGGTGTTCCCATCCTTGACGGCCTCGAAATCGTCAGCAAGACGGCCGGGAACAAGGTGGTGGAAAAAGCCCTGATGGAAACCCGGAAAAACATCCGTGAGGGAAAGACCATCGCGGAACCTCTCCAGGAAACAAAGGTCTTTCCGCCCATGGTCGTCCAGATGATCGCCGTCGGCGAGGCCACGGGCGCACTGGATTCCATGCTCTCCAAGATCGCCGATTTTTATGAAGACGAAGTGGACGCGGCTGTGTCGGCCATGACCTCCCTTCTGGAGCCCCTGATGATGATCTTCCTGGGGGGGGTTGTGGGCGGAATGATCGTGGCGATGTATCTGCCGATCTTCCAGATCGGGTCTCTGGTCGGCAACTGAGCCGGGGCGGCAAAAAAATGGTCGGGATGGCGCGATTTGAACGCGCGACTCCTGCGTCCCGAACGCAGTGCCCTACCAGGCTGGGCCACATCCCGACAGAGCTTGAATATAAAATTTGTCTTCAAAAGTCCACACCTTTTTTATGCGCATCCGGCCGAAAGGCCGGATTTTAATGGGCGAATGCCCCCGGACGTATTCCGGCAGAGCCTGAAGACCCCCCCTTCGTCGATTCTTCCCGAGCCTGGCGCTCTTTTCCGCCGCAGTGCAGGGTTCGCCCGCCGATGACGCCGATGTCTTCCCGTCTCAGGATCGTCTTGATTTGGAAGGTCTTCGTGACTATAATGAAAGTGAGGCCGGATGCTTTAAGTCTTATAAAACGTTGTCTTAACGATTCAGCCGTGATATGAGGACATCATCGGGGACGGCGGAGGCGTGAGATCGGTGATTATCTACGATCTGAAATGCAAGAACAATCACAAATTCGAGGGCTGGTTCAAGGACAGGTCCAACTTCGAGAAGCAGAAGAAATCGAAGCTGATCACCTGTCCCGTCTGCGGCGGTTCCGACGTGGACATGGTTCCTTCGACCGTGGCCATCATGGGCAAGGACTGGAAAGAGCCCAGGCGCGCCGAAAGGACGGAGGTGTCCGCGATGAAGATGCTCCAGGCGCTCAACGAATACGTCAACAAGAACTTCGAAGACGTTGGCGAAAGATTCGCCGAGGTGGCTCTGAAGATTCACCATGGTGACGAGGAGCGACGGAACATCAAGGGAACCACGACGCCCAGGGAAGAGGAAACCCTCCGGGAGAAGGGAGTCGATTTCGTCAAGATCCCCATGCCCAAATTTGACAGTTGATTTTGAACCCGAAATCGTGATTATCATCCCGGGGGTCCGAGGAAGGCCCCCTTTTTTGTGCAATCGGCTGCCATGAAACAGACCTTGAGCGACATATTGGAAGCGATCGGGAACACGCCGCTGGTGGAAATCCGCAGGTTGAATCCCTCGACGAAGGTCCGGATCTACGCAAAGCTCGAGAGCTTCAACCCCGGGGGATCCGTCAAGGATCGCACGGCCCTTTACATGATCGAAAGGGCCGAGGAGCGGGGGGAACTCAACCGGGAGAAGATCATTCTGGAAGCCACGAGCGGCAACACCGGCATAGGCCTCGCGATGGTCGCCGCCGCGAAAGGCTACCGGCTGTGCCTGACCATGTCCGAGTCCGCAAGCGATGAGAGGAAGAAAATCCTGAAGGCGCTCGGGGCGGAACTGCGGTTTACACCGGCCGCCCTCGGAACGGACGGCGCCATCGAGGAAGCCTACCGGCTCATGCGGGAAAATCCCGATCGGTACTTCCTGGCGGACCAGTTCAACAACGAGGACAACGTCGCCGCCCATTACCATGGAATCGCCGAGGAGGTCTGGCGGCAGACGGAAGGGAAGGTGACGATGGTGGTATCGTCCCTGGGGACCTCGGGGACGGCCATGGGCATGTCGAAGAGGCTCAAGGAGTACAGCCCCTCCATCCGCATCGTGGGCGTGGAGCCCTACATGGGGCACAAGATCCAGGGGCTGAAGAACATGAAAGAGTCCTATCAGCCCGGCATCTACGACCGGAGCCGTCTCGACGAGAAAGTGAACATTCTCGATGAAGACGCCTTTGAGATGGCCAGGAGGCTGCTGCGCGAGGAGGGGATCTCTGCCGGGATGAGTTCGGGGGCCGCCATGCACGTCGCGGCGCAGATGGCCGCGGGCATGGAGGACGGGCTCATCGTGGTCATCCTCCCCGACGGCGCGGAACGATACCTGAGCACGGAACTCTTCGCGGACAAGGAGCGATCCACCCTCAGGCTCTACAACACTCTCACACGGACCAAGGAGTTCTTCCAGCCCATCACCCCCCGGGAGGTCCTGATTCATTCCTGCGGGCCCACGATCCATCTGGTGCCGCACATCGGCAGCTACCGCCGGTTCGTCTTTTCGGATCTGCTGGCGCGTTATCTCCAGTGGAGGGGGTACCGCGTGAAGAACATCACCAGCGTCATCGACCTGTCCGACAAGGCCATCAAGGGTGCCGACCGGGAGCGCATGGACATATCGGAGTTCACGGAACGGTCGTTCAGGGAGTTCCTGGCGGGGATGCGGAAATTGAACATCCGGCTGGAGTCCCGCTACCCGAAGGCGAGCGAAAATATCGACACCATGATCGAACTCTCCGAGAGGCTGGTGCAAAAAGGGTTTGCCTACGAAAAGCTGAAGTCCGTCTACTTCGACATATCAAAACTCGAGGACTACGGGAGCCTCTCGAAGATTGATCCCGACAAGGTCCAGCAGGAGCGAACGGTCGATGTGGATGAATACGAAAAGGACAGCCCCGTCGACTTCACCCTTCTCAAGCGCTCCAACCTGGCCGAGCTGAAGCGAGGGATCTATTTCAAGACCCGGTGGGGGAATGTGCGACCGAGCTGGCACCTGGAGTGCACCGCCATCGCGATGAAATATCTCGGCGAAACCTTCGATATCCACTGCAGCGGATCCGATCTCGTCTTCCCGCACTGCGAGAACGTCATGGCCATCGGAAAGGCCGCCACGGGAAAACGGCTCGCCAACTACTGGCTCAATTCGGAGCTCGTGATGATGGACGGGAAGAAGATGTCGCGGTCGCTGAACAACGTCTTCACGATCGAAGACCTCGAACGCCGCGGCTTCCGGGGGAAGGAGATCCGGTATTTCCTGCTCAGTTCCCACTACCGCAAGCCCCTGAAGTTTTCTTTCGGGGCGCTCGATACGGCCCGGAACACCCTCCGGAAACTCGATGAGTTCATCCAGCGGGTCATTCACTTCACACCCGGGCCGGGTCATCCCGATACGGACCAGTACGTCTACGATGTGAAAAACGGGTTTGCCGAGGGGATGGACGACGACTTCAACGTATCGGCCGTCTTTGCGTCCCTTTTCGGGTTCGTCAAGAGGATCAACGGACCCCTGTCCCGGCATCAGCTGAGCGGCGCCGAGCGGGACAAGATACTCGAAGTCCTGAAAGGGATCGACACCGTGCTCGGCATCATGAGCTTCGAGGAGGAAGGGCTGAGCGCCGAGGCCTCGACGCTGATCCGGCAGCGCGAAGAGATGAGGAAGAAGGGCCAGTGGAAAGAGGCCGACGAGATCCGCCGGAAGCTCTCCGCCATGGGGGTCGTTGTGCAGGACACCCCGGAGGGGACCCTCTGGCGAAACAAATAAACCCCTCACGAGGATTGTGCCACTCCGGCTGCGCTTCGCAATCGGCGTGCAGCCTCTCCATGCCCTGTCATAGGGCCTGTCCATTTACAAATTCCAACAAAGTGAGTATTCAATAGAATTCGGAAGGCGTCGCGTTATGGCCGGGTCATTTTATGACCCGGTCTTTCGTCCGCCGGCGGGCGGCACAGGGATAAAATGCGCCGGAAAAACCCTATTGCCATCCGGGGTGGGATTGTATATGATCCCCCGACTCCGGCCGTCGGAGGGTCGGATCACGGCCGCCCCGTGCGCCCCCGGGGGATCAAAGGCCCATCATCTGCAGGAGGTCGGGCTTTATGGAGATGGACAACACAACGTTTGGGTTGACCATGCTCATATGCGGCATGGGCGGGACCCTTTTGACCCTCTGGGTCATGAGCCTTGTCATGACGGCCCTCGGCCGGCTGTTCCCGGAGAAAGCGGCGCCGAAGAAGGAGGGCTGAGATATGCTGGAGGCGACTTTGAACGGGTTGGGGGGCCTCGTCGCCGGTTTTCAGGCCCTCGCCATGGACTGGCGGAGCGTTGTCATGCTCGTCGTCGGCGGTGTCCTCCTTTACCTCGGGATCAAGAAGGACTGCGAGCCCCTGCTTCTCGTCCCCATCGGGTTCGGGTGCATCCTGGTCAATGTGCCCCTTTCCGATCTCATGGCCAAGGACGGGTTCCTGCGAGTCATCTACGATGCCGGTGTGGACACGGAACTCTTCCCGCTTCTCATTTTTATCGGGATCGGCGCCATGACGGACTTCGGGCCCGTGCTGGCACAGCCTTCGACCTTTCTCCTGGGAGCCGCCGGGCAGTTCGGAATATTCCTGACCCTCCTTATGGCGCTTTTTTTCGGGTTCACGAAACTGGAAGCCGTATCGATCGGGATCATCGGGGCCTGTGACGGCCCGACGGCCATCTACGTTACGTCGAAATACGCGCCCCACCTGCTGGGTGCCGTCTCAGTGGCCGCTTATTCCTACATGGCCCTTGTCCCCGTAATCCAGCCGCCGATCATGCGTGCTCTCACCACGCAGGCCGAGCGGCAGACCGTCATGAAGTACAAGGCCAGGCCCGTCTCCAAAACGACCAAGATACTCTTTCCCCTCGTCATCACCATCCTCGGAGGACTCATCGCCCCCAAGGGCCTCCCCCTCCTCGGTTCCATCATGCTGGGGAACCTGATGAGGGAATCCGGCGTCGTGAGCCGCCTGACGAAAGCCTCGGAAAACGAGATCGCGAACGTCGTGACCCTCTTCCTGGGCCTCTGCATCGGGGCCACCATGTCGGGGGCCGCTTTTCTCAAGCCCCAGACGCTGGTTGTCCTCGGTCTGGGTTTCGTGGCCATCTGTCTCGATACGGTCTGCGGGATTCTTTTTGCGAAAGGCATGCGGGTCCTCAGCGGCGGCACGATCAACCCCCTGATCGGCGCCGCGGGGATATCCGCCTTCCCGATGGCGGCGCGCGTGGTCCAGCGTGAAGGGATAAAGTACAATAAAAAAAGCTATCTCCTGATGCACGCCATGGGGGCGAATGCCGGCGGCCAGGTCGGGTCCGTGATCGCCGCGGCGGTGATGCTCTCCGTACTGGCCGGCATGGGGATCATATCGTAAAAAAAGCTATACATTCTGGTTGTTTTTGGATAAATATAGTCTGCCTGCCTTAGATAAGAGATTGCGATTGAAGGAGGAAGGTACTGATGGGTGACGAGGTGTTGGCCCCTATGCCCGGGAAGATTACAAAAATCCTTGTGAAGGCCGGTGACGATGTTCTGGAAGATGAGGAAGTCCTCATCCTCGAGGCTATGAAGATGGACAACCCTATTTTCGCGCCGTCCAGCGGGAAGGTGAAAGAGGTCAGGGTCAGGGAAGGCGAAGAAGTGGATGTGGATCACGTGCTTCTGATCATCGAGTGAACAGGGTGCGGGTCGTGCATCCCCCCCACCGTTCCAAAGGCAGGAGCAACAAAAAGCCCCGGGGGCCCTGAACCCCCGGGGCTTTTTGTTGACAGCCGTTCATCACCGGGTCAGCCCGGGGAAAGGCGACTGATCGGGGTGAGGATTCCGGATCGGGTCAGCGGGTCCGGTAACGAAGCCTGCAGAGGACCTTCGCCGGTGAGGCGATTTTTGTCGCCAATGCCTCCAGGGCCCGGTGTTCGCCGGCGTCGTGGACGACCCCCTGGAGAATGATGGACTGCCCATCGTGGGAAACCTCGAGCGTGGGAAGGTGGAATCTACGGTTCGTGAGGATGCCTGCACGGACCCTCGCGGCCAGGGCCCGATCAGAAAGCATTTTCCGGGCTTCCGGTGTCGCCAGGCGGTCCTTCTCCCCGAGGGCATCCGTCAGGATCTTCGTGACCTGTTCGTAGCTCTGTTCGCCCGTGTTCAGCACCATGTCGTAGTCTCTTCTGTCATCCCAATTCCTGCCGTAGTGAATGTGGACATAGTCGGCCCGATTCCGGTCCAGCCGGTCGATAAGAAAGGACGCCGTTTTGTGGTCCAGGCCGTCCTTCAGCATGGCTCGTTCTACGCGCAGGTCTTTTGCCGCCGTCAGCCGGACCTTCAGCACATGAGGGAGGCTCCGTAAAAGATGGTTTCCGCCCCGACCGACGATGATGACATTGTCCTGGAGGGCGTATTCATATATTTTTGACTCCACGAGGGCGACAAAACCCCGGTACTCCCAGTCGTACCGTTCCCAGAGGGAGGGGGCCATTTCGTCGAGCTGGCGCCCGACCCGCTCCCATCGGTCGCCCGCCGCTTTCATATCCTGAAGCAGGCGCTCTTTGGCGACATACTGATAATTCAACGCTTCGGCCACGGCGGCTGCGATTTCCCGGCTTCCGCTCCGGAATTCCCTGGAGAGGGTCAGTATGGCCATCGTCATTCCTCCTTGTCTGAACGGGGGATCTCAACGGCATCCCCGGTCCCGTCCCCTTCCCGCGACCGCTTCCACCGGAGGAGAATCTTGCCCAGCACGATGACACCGACCGTGAAGAAGGCTTCAACGCCGTACCGAAGCCATGTCGGGGGATGGAAAGTGTCCACGACAAAAGGGTCGGTCATGATCATGTCGCCACCCACGCGCCCGAGGATCGCTGCGCCGATGTAAATGATGATGGGGTAGCGGTCCATGAGGGTGGACAGGAGTCCGCTGGTGAAGACAACGAAGGGGATGCTCAGGCCCAGCCCGAAGAGCAGAAGGAAGAAATTGCCCTTGGAGGCTCCGGCCACGGCGAGAACATTGTCCGTGGACATGGTGATGTCGGCCACCACGATGATCCACATGGCCTGCAGGATGGTCTTGGCCTCTCTTTCCGATTCCTCCGCCGGCGCGCCCTCTACAAAAAGCTTGACGGCGATCCAGAGGATCAGGGCTCCGCCGACGAACTTGACGAAACGGATGACCAGGAGCTGGGCCGCAAAGAAGGTCAGGACGACCCGGAGCAAAACGGCCGCCCCGGCACCCAGGATGATCCCCTTCCGTCGCTGTTCCCGCGGCAGGGTCCGGACAGCCATGGCGATGACGACGGCGTTGTCGCCGGCCAAAATGAGGTCGATGATGATGATGCTCAGGAAACCGATCAGGAATTCCATGGTGAACTCGATGGTTCCGAGTATTCCCAAATCGATCATGCTGTCCTCTTGTTCAGGTCAAAGGGTTATGCTCGGATCGGCGGTCCCCGGTGACGCCTTATCCGGGGATGATCCAATCCGGATCGGAAGGCTTTCGCCGTTTTCGGCCTTCCCTGAGGCGCCGGGAATATTTCAGACATTCGGAGAAAAGTCAATGGAATTGTGTCCAGGAAAAACCTGCGGATGGTTGGGGGGTGACGTTTTCAGCGACTCCGCGTGACTCCCCTGCGGTCACAGAAGGCGTAGACGGGGCACCGGCTGCAGAAGGGTGAAAGGGGACGGCAGATGTTCTGGCCGTGGGCCACGAGCAAGGTGTTGAAAACGGCCCAGTATCTTTTCGGGAGTTTGTCCCGCAAGGCGAATTCCGTTTCTTTCGGTGTGCCCGTTGCCACGTAGCCGAGGCGGTTGGAGATGCGGTGGACGTGCGTGTCGACGCAAAGACCGTCCTTCCGGTGGGCCAGGGCGAGAACGAGGTTGGCCGTTTTTCGTCCCACCCCCTTCAGGGTGAGAAGATCCTCAAGGCGGTCCGGAACTCTCGAGTGGAATCTCTCGACCAGGGCACGGCAGATCTCGCGGATGTGGCGACTCTTGCTTCGATAGAAACCGACAGGGTATACGGCGCCGGCAATCGTCTCCTCGGAGAGCCCCAGCATTGCCGTCGGCGTGGAGGCCAGGGCGAAGAGCCTCCCCGTCGCTGCGGCCGTAACCTCATCCTTCGTCCGGGAACTGAGGACTGTGGAGATGAGAATCTTGAAGGGGTCGCTCTTACGCTCCGCCAGAGCGGTCGCGATCGGTGTTTCCCACTTCTTCAGATGTCCCTTCAGAATGCGAATGATATGAATGATGTCGCGGTCGTTCATTTAGACACTGGCATTGGGCGTCAGGCATTAGGCAACAGGAAGGCATCCGGCTTGAAAATCCTGATGCCTGGAGCCTGATGCCTGGAGCCTGATTTAATGGTACCCCTCCTCGTGGGCCAGGATGTCCAGGTGGAGGGTGGCGATATCTTCCAGGTCCAGGTCGGGTTCTTCCGCCAGAGATCGGAAGTCGACGGTCTTGATGTAGCGTTTGCAGGCATCACAGACATCGACCCTGTATTTTTCTTCTCCCTCAACGGTGAAATAAGCCAGGGACTGCTGTTCCTCGTTTCCGCAGAAGGGGCATTTGACGCGCTTGTAGTGCCAGCGGGTTCCGCACTGACTGCAGAACAGGAACCGCCTCCCCTCCTCTTCGCGGAGCTCCCCGATCTTCGGTATCCTGCCGCAGGTCGGGCAGTAGCCCTCCTGCCAGTTCGATTTGGATATTTTCCCCCCGTACCGCTCGGCAACGAACTCCAGGGCGGGCCGCAGGCTTTCCTCAATGAAGAAACGCAGCAGATCAAAGGATTCCTCCTCGGCCTCTCCCTCGGATTCCTCGTCGACGGACTGAGTGAAGGCGTCGTAGACCAGCTTGTCGTAATCCAGGAGGCCGCCCTCGAGTTCCTTCAGGATCTCACCGGTGTCCTCAGGATTCTTCGCCTTGCCGATTTCGAGAAGCTTGAAGAAGAACCTCCTGGGTTCGGTCAGGTCGATGCCGCCCGCCCCGAAGTCGATGATCGGCAGACCCCCCTGGAGTTTTGCGTCGATGAGCTCTTCCTGGATCGGGAAGATGCTCTTCTTCACCTGTCTTCGGTACTCCTCCCGGAGGATCAGGATTTCTCCGAGGATGTCGAGCAATTCCTTGTAGTGCGGGCTTCCTTCCTTGTAGCGTTCTATGGTTTCCAGTACTCTTGTCAGGTCCCTGGTCATCGGCCGGTGCGCCTCCTCGCGTCGTCGGGTGATCCCGGTGGGGTCTGTCGGAGTCCGGGCGGTCCCCACCGGGGAATGGAACCTATATATTCTTTCCGGTCCAAGTTCAAGCTCTTATTTGGCGCGTCGCTCCGGAATCTGTTGCAACGGCGGCACCGGCCTTCACACCGCCTTTCGGATCAGAAGTCCCTTGAGATAAAGGGAGTTGGGGATATGGAGTCCCACGGGGTGATCGATGTCCTGAAGCATACAATCCAGAAGGTCGAGCCTCGTGCCGGTATCCCCGGCCGCTTTCAGTGATGCGCCCATCAGATCGTCCAGGGAAATCGCATGGGAACAGGAAAAAACGGCGAGAACGCCGTCTGCGCGGAGCAATCGCAGGCATCCCGAGAGGAGCTGCCGGAAAGCGCGAAGCGCGCCGTCTCTCATCCTCCGGCTCTGCGCGAAGGACGGCGGGTCCATGACGATGAGGTCGAAGGACCGGCCTTTTTCATAGGACGCCCTGAGGTAGTCGAAGGCGTCCGACCGCGTTACATGGACGCCGGCGAGGTGATTGAGTCGGATGTTCTCCCCGGCCTGCGCGAGCGCCGCGGCCGATACGTCCACGAGGGTGACGGAACGGGCGCCCCGGAGGGCGGCGTGGATGCCGAAGCCGCCCGTGTTTGAGAAGAGGTCAAGGACGTCGGAACCCTCCTTGACCTGTGAGGCGACCCTCCGGCGGTTTCGTCGCTGGTCGAGATAAAATCCCGTTTTCTGGCTTTCCTTCCATCGGAGGGCGAACCGGGCGCCGCACTCCTCGATGAGGATGCTGTCGGGGACCCGGCCGTGCAGCACTCTCTCCTCGGTCGTCAGCCCCTCCCGGGCCCGGAAGTTCTCCTCCGATTTTTCGTAAATTCCCTCGGGTTGCAACGTTTCGACGAGACAGGACAAAACAAGCGGCTTCAGCCTTTCCATCCCCGCCGTGTTGATCTGGACGGCGAGAAAGCCCCCGTAATGATCGACGACGAGACCCGGCAATTCGTCGGCCTCGGCGTGAATCAACCGGCAGGCGTTGGTATACTTCCGCAGCCCCCTCCTTTTGTGAAGGGCCGTAGAAATCCGGCTGCTGATAAATGCGTCGTCAATGGAACGGTCCTCCCGGGTAAGGACTCGGACGGTGATCCGGCTCAGGGGATTGACGTAGCCGATGCCCAGAAAGGAACCCTGCCGGGCATGAAGACGGACAAGGTCCCCCCGCCCGACGGGCTCTTCCATGGCCAGGATTTCGCCACGATAAATCCAGGGGAGACCGGCGGTGATTTTCTCAGCCGTTGCATTTTTTACGATGACCTTTTTCATAAACTTCATTATACTATGACCGCCACTGCTTTACTATCCTTCCACAGTCTCTTCGGGAAAACCGGGAGGAGGGCAATGCCGGGGGTCCGACCGTGTACCGGGAAAGATATCGGGATGATCCATGCCGTGATCAACGAAGCGGCCGGGGCCTACCGGGGCGTCATCCCGGCCGACTGCTGGAAGGAGCCGTACATGTCGGAGGAGGAACTCCGGCGTGAGATCGCCGACGGTGTCCGTTTCTTCGGGTACGAGGAAGGGGATCGGCTCATCGGCGTCATGGGCATACAGCACGTCAGGGACGTGAGCCTGGTCCGCCATGCCTACGTCCGCACGGCGAGACGCCGGACGGGGATCGGCGGGACACTCCTCGCGGCGCTGCGCGCGCAGACATCACGGCCGCTGCTGATGGGGACGTGGGCCGCCGCCGCCTGGGCTGTGCAATTCTATGAGAAGCACGGGTTTCGTCTCGTCACCCCGGACGAAAAGGACAGACTGCTGAAGAAATACTGGAACATCAGCGAACGGCAGATCGAGACATCGGTTGTGCTTGCCGATGAGCGATGGTTCAATCCAAGACAGGAAAAAGGCACCGCGCACCGGGCATCAGGGGAAAGGTGATCAATCTATCGGTTCTTTGACACCTGATGCCTTACGCCTAACGCCTTAAGCCTGTTTTTTTCGAAAGGAGCCTTATGATCAGAGATCTTGTGTTGAAAAACAGAAGTTACAGGCGGTTTTACGAAGACGTCTCCGTTTCACCCGGGACCTTGCGGGAACTGGTGGATCTGGCAAGGCTGTCGGCCTCGTCGGCAAACATGCAGCCCCTGAAGTACATCCTGTCCTGCGAACGGGACAGAAATTCCCTGATTTTCGAACACCTGGCCTGGGCGGGATACCTCAAGGACTGGCCCGGTCCCGCGGAGGGTGAGAGACCCTCTGCCTACATCATCATGCTCGGCGACACGGTGATCGCAAAGAATGTCGTTTACGATCACGGGATTGCCGCCCAGAGCATCATGCTCGGCGCCGTGGAGAAGGGGCTGGGGGGGTGCATGATCACCTCCGTCCAGCGGGAAAAGCTCCGCGCGGCCCTCGAGATTCCCGACCGTTACGACATCATCCTTGTCCTGGCGCTGGGAAAGCCCCGGGAGGCCGTCGTCATCGAAAAAATGGGGAGCGACGGAGATGTTAAATACTGGCGGGACAGCGAGGGGCGACACCACGTACCCAAGAGATCGCTGGACGAGATCATTGTCGGATAAGGCCTAAGACGAAAGGTAAAAAAGTGGCGAGTGATCTGTAGCAAGTGGTTACATGAGGCCTCTGGTCTGAAGCCTGATGCCTGTAGAATCGAAAGGAATCACTTATGCTCAATGCCGATCAAAGCGTGCTTTTCGTGATCGATATCCAGGGCAACCTCTACGCGGCGATGCAGGACAAGGAGTTTCTCCTGGAAAATCTCAGGAAGCTCATCGCGGGGGTGAGGGTTTTCAAAGTTCCGATCATCGTCACCGAGCAGATCAAAATCGGAAAAACGATTCCGGAAATCGCGGATCTCACCGCGGACGTTCAACCCTTCACAAAGGGGACATTCAGCTGTCTCGGGAATGAAGCCATTCTGGAGCATCTGAAAGGTTTGAAGAAGCGGCAGGTCATCGTTTCGGGCATCGAGGCCCATGTGTGCGTGTACCAGACCGTCATGGATCTCCTGGAGCGCGGCTATGAGGTTCACCTGGCGGCGGATGCGGTTTCGTCGCGGACGCAGAGGAACAGGGAAATCGCCCTCGAGCGGATGATTCAGGAGGGGGTCAAACCGACGAGCACGGAGATCGTCCTCTTCGAGCTTGCGAGGACGGCGGAGGACCCCCGGTTCAAGGAAATATTCAAAATCGTGAAATAAAACCGGGCTCCTCTTTGGATGAAGATGCAAGAGGGGTCCGATGAAAGTAGCTTAACAGGCACGCACCCCTCCCCTTCATGCCGATACGCCGACCGCAAAGGCATGACCTTGCCGCGCGATAAATCGGCCGGTTACTCCAGATGGGTAATCTTGATCTCCTTTACGGTTTCGGTGGTGAAGGCCTTCAGCGTCGTCGTTCTGACGTATCCGGTGGCACCGAGACCGAACACGAACCCCAGGATCGCCTCGTCGGATAAAGCCTCGCAAACGGCCACCCCGTCGATGTGACCCATGGTGAGATAGAAGTCTCTCAGTTTGCCGCCCTTTTTTTCCAGATCCTTTCTTGCGTTGCTCACAAGCTGGGTGGCATCCTTCACCGACCGAATACCCTGATCCGTCAGGGTCATCAAAATGATGTAGTCTGCCATCTCTGCACCCTTCCTTCTTTTTATCGTTTCCATGCCCCGAAGGGGCACGTCGGCCATGGCCGGCGCGTCGCCGGCACCTTCGTGAAACCGTGAAAGAAGTTCGGGAAAATCCGGGGGCGCTTCGGTTCAGGGTGAAAGGGAAAAACAGCGAAAACCGCGTGGGATTTGACTTCGCTCGGAGAATAGACACGCGCGGGGGAACAGTGCGTATCCGCATACCTGGTTAAATTATAACACCGAAAAGGGTTCAGTCAAGAGGGGCGCGAAAAAAGACCTGCCGGATTCCGGCAGGTCTTTTCGACGGCGTGGTTTTGTACCCCTTTTCAGTGGCCCGGGCTTTCTTTCTTTTTTTTCTCCCCGTAGATTTTGATTGTTCCGTGTTCCTCGATTTCCTTGAGCCACT
>DAOTMG010000020.1:0-41664 GCA_035450185.1 Syntrophales bacterium
AGACTCCCCCAGTAAAACACATTTTTATGTTGAAAATCCCAGCGGGATGTTCAGGTCTTGCCTTTTGCCTTTTCCTTCATGCCCGCGATCTTGCTCACTCGCGAGTAGTGAAGACCAAGATAGTCTCCCACTTCTTTTAGCTTGAAACCCCAGCGGTTTATCGCTTCGCGGATGCCCTCGTTGCGGTTCCTGACCCGAAATATTTCCGGGAGAGAGGGTCTTACCGCATGCCTCTCTCGGTGTGGAATCTCCGCGGGAACCCCCTGGCCAAGCCATTCGCGGAACTGTGAGACGAAATCGTCGCTTCCCAGGAGGATTCCCCCTTTTGCGTTTTTCAGCGGATCGTCGCTCTCAAGTCCATCAGCGACAAATGCGAGATATAGTTTTTGTGCTTCTTCCGGAAGGGTTGAGAAATTCGCGAGGATCTTCTCTGTGTGGAGGAAAGGCATCCCTTTGTCCAACCCGGCCGTTTTCCTGTAGGAAGACCATTTCCACTTTCCCGGTGATGCGGCAAGCCCCGCCCTGACGGGATTCAAGGCGATATAGCGGGAAAGCTCAGAGAGGTAACTGTCCCTGTCGACCACGTATGCCTTGAAGCGTCCTTGGAATAAATGTCCGGGTCGATTATGCCGGCGACTGAAGTACTGGGCATAGGTTCCATTGAGCTGCCGCATGCCCGCGGAGAGGTTAGCGTGCGGGGTCTCAACGAGGAGGTGATAGTGGTTGTCCAGTAGACAGTAGGCGTGGATGAGCCATGTGAACCGCTCCACGACGCCTCCCAGAATTCTGAGGAATTGCTGGTAATCAGTGTCGGCACGGAAAATCTTTTGACGGGCGTTTCCTCTCGAGATGACGTGATAGAGAGCGCCTTCAAACTCCAAACGAAGCGGTCTGGCCATGGCTGACCCTATACCACCGGAAAAGGCAAAAGGCAAGACCTGACCCCCATTACGCATTACCCCCATTACGGGCAGGGAGGTGCAGACTTCTTTCTGCGGAGGGGGCAGATCTCCGAGGAGCCCGGTTCGAAGTCGCGGCAGACCCTCGGCCTTGTCTCGTAGATGGCGCACGCGGTATGGTCTTCTTCCCAGACCAGGAACGGGCAGGAGTGGAGGTGATGACCGTCATCGATAGCGACGAGGCGGTCTCCGGCCCAGGCCGCCGCGCTATGCTTTTCCAGTATGTCGTCGCGTCCTTCCCGCCGCCAGCGCTCCAGATCCTCCTCGCAGGCCTCGGGGATCATGTTGGCAAGACAGCAGATCCCGCAGCGATTGCATTCCATCGGGGCCTCCCGGATATCTCCCTCCTTGACGGGCGGATACCAAAGTTGATAAGGCCACTCTACACACTGCCTTCGTCCGGCGCAAGGCAAAAGGCAAAGGTGATGACGCCGATTCACGACACACGAGACTATCACAGGCACGGGCGGATCGATCTCATGACGGAATTCACAATCTCCGAGTCCCTTCGATCCGTCGGCTCCCCCTATGCGAGGGCTCTGAAAATATCGGCTTCCTACGGGGCGATGGTGGGCAGGAAACTCGCGGAGGCCGGTTTTCTGCGGCCCGGATGCCGGCTCTGCGAAGTCGGCGGGGGCTACGGGAGCCTGATGCAGGGTTTGCTCGAGTCCTATGCGCCCCTCATCGGTCGGGTCACCATGGTTGACCTCTCAAGCCGCCTCCTCGCAAGGCAGAAGGCCTGCCTGGAGCCCTGGGGTTCGAAGGTCGATTTCATCCACGGCGACATTTCCGATCTGATCAAGTCTCTCAGGGGCATCGATCTCGTGATACTGAACGAGGTGATCGGCGACCTCGACACTTGGACGGACCTTGCGGCAAGTGCGCTCCCCGTTGAAGTCGAGGGGCTCGTCGGCAAATACGGACTCGAGGTCCCCGTAAAAGGCAGATTTCATTTCAATGTCGGCGCGATCCGTCTCCTGGAGGAGATCTGCCGGGGAGGATTTGCTGCCTTCATCAGCGAGCACTCGAGCGACCCGATCATCCCGCCCGGAATGGATTACCTCGCCCGGGGAATGGCGCTCGACGGTTTCCCCCGGGAGATCAGGCTGAGGGACCACTCGGAGTACACCATCCGCTTTTCCCATCTGCTGAGCGTCGCGAAAGCCCTCGGGCGGAGGGCGCGGACGGGTTCGCTCCTGGAACTCCTGGGCATCGGGGATGCGCCGGGGTTGCGGTTCATCTTCACGGCGCAGGCGAGTGCGAAGGACGAGCAGGCGGTTATTCTTGAATTTCTGGACCACGCGAGGGAATACCGGTGGCTCATGCTAGAATAGGCAGGTGAAGAACACCCGTCCTGCGGCGCTCCCTCGTCCTTCGTTGCTGCGACGTACGCTGTAAAAGGGACCGGGTTCAGGGGACAAGGTTCAGGGACAGATTGATGAGAAAGAAAGATAAACAGTTAATCAGAGAACTTCAGGAGTGTTGCAGGCGGATTGAATCACTGAAAGAAAGGCCCGCCTTTTCACCGGAGTTTACTGCTTGGCGCCGTGAGACGGAATCGTTGCTTGAGGACCTCCTGGGCCCGGAAGCGACCGTCCTCGAGGACTTCAGGGCGATCTATTACACCCCTGTTTTTCTGACCTGCCGTATGGGCGATGAAGCCTTCACGGATGCCTACCGGGAAGGCCTGGAACAGGCGGGCAAGCTGATCGATGCCTTGATGGGGACGATCGGGCGTGAGTCGGGAGGGTAAACTTGCGGGGCGGATAAGACTAAAGCCGCTTGCTCTCACGCAAGGCCACCCAGAGGGTGAGGAGGCGGGTTGCGATAACGGCCGTGATGAACCGTGGGACCCAAAGCCAGAATGGGCTGAGGCCGAAGGTCAGGAAAAGCGAGGGGTCCTCGACCATGGAGTGGTTGATGCCGATGGAGAGGTGAAGCTCCTGGAGTTCCTCCCGCGTCAGGTGCCCCGCCTTCGCCTCCTCCACGATCACCGCGCCGCCGTAAGCGAGGCCGAAGACCACCGCGGTCATCCAGAGCATCGCCACCTGCCGGCTCAGACCCATCAGTTTGAGAACCGGTGACAGGGCACGGACGACGGGGTGAATCCACCCCATCTTTTTCATGATCTCGAGAAATGTCAGAATCGTCATGATAATCAGGAAGATCTTCAGGGAAAGACCGAGGATCGACAGGAACCAGGCCTGCATCATCTCCGCGAAGGGCGGCGAGACGGCCGGGAGACCCCCCGCGGCGGCGGCGACCGGTGTTTTTGTGTCCAGGAAGAGCGAACAGATCCAGACGGTGATAACGGCGGCGGTGAGCCGGAAGAGGGTCGCCTTGACGGGATGAATGCCGGAGTTGGCCTGCACGACACCCTCCTGGATCAGGTTATGGCAGATGAGGAGGAAAACGGCGATGAGGGTCATCTGCTCCATCGAAAAGGGCAGTACGGCCATGGCGGCGATGCCCGCGTAAATGTTCGCCAGCATTCCGATAATGAGGGGCAAGGCGGCGGCAGCGGGCAGGCCGATCAGTGCCATCAGCGGCTGGAGAAGGAAATCTATCTTCGAAAGGAGGCCGCTCCAGTCGAGAAGGGCCGTGAGGAATGAGACGGGCAGGATGATCTTCATCATCCAGATGAAGCCGTCCAGGCCTTTCCTGACCCCCTCTTTCAGACCCTCCCGAAACCGCTGCCGGCTCTCGCTCATCACAGCCTCAGAAGACTCTTGAGGCGCCGCTCGATGTCTTCCCTCGAGAGGACGCCCACCATCCGGTCCAACAGCTTGCCGTCTCTGAAGAGAAGCAGCGTGGGGACCCCCTGGACGGTGTATTGCGCGGGGACGGTCCGATTTTCATCGATGTTCATCTTTGCGACCTTCAACCGGCCTTCGAAGTCCTGCGACAGGTGCTCGGCGATGGGCGCCAGCATGCGGCAGTAAGGGCACCAGGGCGCCCAGAGGTAGAGGAGGACCGGCTCCGGAGAAGCGAGGACCTCCCGGGTGAAGGTGCCGTCGGTCACCGTAACGGCCAGGCTCTCTCTTGTCGGGGCGGGAAGGGGCGCGCGGCATCGGCCGCAGAGGGGCCGGTCATGAACTTTCGCCGCCGGGACCCGATTTTTAGCGCCGCATCTGCTGCAGGTGAGGATGATCTTTTCCTGTTCCATTCTATTTCATCTACCTTGCCACGGTAACGGACCGTGGTGAGAGGATCCTTACGAGATCCTGCGTCGCCATGTCGGCGAGCAACCCCTTCCGCCCGGCGTTGATGAGGACCCTCGGGATCCCGAGAATCGTCTCTTCTATATAAACGGGAAGGTTTTTCCGCGTGCCGAAGGGCGATGTGCCTCCGACGATATATCCCGTGTGCCTGCCGGCCGTGGCCGGGTCACAGGGCTGGACGGTCTTGACACCGAGAATTCTCGCCAGGTCCTTGGTGGAAACCTGTCGGTTTCCATGCATCAGGACAATGAAGGGCCTCTTCCGGTCGTCCTCCATAACAAGGGTCTTGATGACCCGGTATTCGTCCACCAGGAGTTCCCGCGCAGCGACCTCCGTTCCTCCCCTCTCCTCGTACTTGTAAGAGTGAAGGGTGAAATCCGCCCCCTGGTCCCGGAGGACCCGAATGGCCGGTGTAACGGGAAAGTGCTCTTTTGTCAAGGGGTGCTCCTCCTTCGTTCCCGGTAACCTTTCCGGGCGGTTTTTTCGGACATCGATTCGAGAATCACGCGGGCGATTTCGCGATCCGCCTTTGAAAAGGTAAAACGGTTCAACTCTTCCGGAGACGCCCACGCCCACCCCGCGCATTCCTTTGCCCGCGGCTTGCCTTTCAGTACCCGGCAGTCGAAGGCGTGGAGAGTCACGCGAAAATGGCTGTAGCCGTGGTCCACCGAAAGAAGCCTGGGGCCGACGGCGACTTCCACACCCAGCTCCCTGGATACACTCCGCCGGAGGTTTTGTTGAAGGGATCGCCCGTTTTCCCGCTGCCCGCCGGGGAATTTCCACAGCCCACCGAGCAGGCCTTGTTCGAGCCGCCGGACGACGAGAACCCGGCCGTTTTTGCGGATAATCCCCGCAGTTACATCCCGATGCGGCAGGACAGCCCTTTTCGGCACAACCGGGATAACGTCCTGAAGGCCCCGGATGCGAGCCAGGCAGAGTTCCGCAAGGGGGCACTGTCCGCAGTCCGGTTGCCGCGGCAGGCAGACCGTGGCGCCGAGTTCCATGAGGGCCTCGTTGAATTGACCGGGCCGGTCTTCCGGGATCAGAGACTGTACGGATTTTTCGATTTTCTTCTGGATGGAGGGTTCCCCCGGGGATTGGCGAAGGGCCAGGAGCCTGCTCAGGACACGGCGGACATTGCCGTCGACGGCGGGCACGGGCTTTTCGAAGGCGATACTGAGGACGGCGCCCGCCGTGTACGGCCCCACCCCGGGGAGAGAAATGAGCCCTTCGGCTGTCGAAGGGAGTTTCCCTCCGTGATCGCGTACAAGGATCCCCGCTGCTTCGTGAAGGTGTCTCGCCCTGGAGTAATAACCCATGTTTTCCCAGGCTTTTAGCACCTCGTCCCTCGATGCCCGGGCAAGACGGTGAACGGTGGGGTAGCGCTTCATGAAGCGCCTGTAGTAGGGGATGGCCGTATCGACCCGGGTCTGCTGCAGCATGATCTCTGAAACCCAGATCGCGTAGGGGTCACGCGTTTTCCGCCAGGGGAGGTCGCGGCGGTTCTTGCCGTACCAGGCCAGGAGGCGGCGGGTGATCTTTTTCCTTTCGGGGCCGGTCATGGGCCTATGGTAGCGATGGGACCGCCGGAAGTCAAATGGAACGCAGGTGCCGCTGTTAATCCCCTGAACCTTTCGCCTTCTGCCCTCTTCATGCGTGATTTCGAAGCTGCAACTCCGTCGGGTGGGGGTTGAGGTAGGTCTGCGTCTTCAGGTACTCCTGGCTGTATTTCCTCACGAAGTGGTTCATGAGGGTCACGGGAACGATGAGGGGTATGAGCCCCCTGCGGTACCGGCCGATGACCTCCAGGAGTTCCTGTTTTTCGTCGGCCGTCAGGTCCTTTTTGAAGCAGCCCATCATGTGGCGGAGGACCTTTGCGTGTTTTGCCGCCGAGGGCTTAAGAGCCATGGCTTCCGTCAGGAGGGTTTCGTACTGATCGAGAACCGCCCCGACGTCCCGACCCCTCGCCCGGGCCACGAGACTTCCCATCTCTTTGAGGTGCCGGGAGCTGCGGGCCATGAGGAGGAGCTTGTTCCTGGTGTGGAAGTCCGCGAGGCTCCCGAGGCGATTCTTTCCCCCCATGCTGTCGCTGTAACGCTTGCGGGTGAAGGTGCGCTCGATGAAGTTCTCCCGCAGGGAGGGGTCGTGGAGCCGGCCTTCCTCCTCGACGGGCGTCAGGGGGAAGTGTTCCTTGAAGGTCCTGGCGAAGAGGCCGACGCCTTTTTTATGCGGCATGCCCCTGTCGTCATAGACCTTCACGCGCTCCATGCCGCAGGAGGGGGAGTTGCTCTTGAAGATGAAACCGCAGAGGTCCTTCTTTTCGAGTTCAACGACTCGTTTGCGGGCCCAGGCGAGCATCCGGTCCGTGTGATCGATCCTGGTGTGCGTCGTGATGAATCGGGGGTTCGCCGGGTCGCCGACGAGCCGGAAGGTCTCCCGGGGGATACTGAAACCGCACTCCACCTCAGGGCACACGGGCACGTATTCCACCCATTTGCCGAGGGTGTCCCTGAGGTATCGGTCCAGGGTGTGACCGCCGTTGTAGCGCACGTTTTCGCCGAGAAGACAGGTGCTGATGCCGATTCGTATTTTGCCGCCGCTTTCCATTTCGGGTTCCCCCCCCGACGGTTGCTTTCCGGAAAACAGGCCGGGATTCGGGGTGACGACAGAAAAGACGTTGCCTCAGGAGCTCCATAGTAGAATCTTGCAGAAAAATCAAAGGAAACCTGGCGTGACCGACGGACGGGAGGGTATCCCCGGCGGCGAAGCCTTGCCTTTTCGGGGGGAAACATGCACAATACAGCTCCTGTTGCAAAAGGAACGGTGCACATGGACGGCATCAGGAAGATTGAGATGAAAGGGAAATTTTCCCGCGACGACCGGGGGTGGGTCTTTTTCCCCCTCGGAACGATCGAAGGGGAGGGCGCGGTCAACCGGAATTTCCACACCGTTTCCTTGAAACCCGGTGCCGTCCGGGGCAACCACCGCCACGAAGCCGCCTCCGAGTGGCTTCTTTTCTGCGGCGGGCCGGCGACACTGGCCTGGCGTACCCGCGACGGAGGGGAATCGGGGGAAATCCATGTCGGCGGTGAAGACCCCGAACTCTATCACGTGCCGGCCGGTGTGGAGCATGCCGTCAAGAATATCTCCAGCCGCGAAATCTATCTCGTTGTTTTTCAGGACAGACCGGAGTTCGAGACCGTGAGGTGCGGTCCCCTGCTCCGATGATCCCGGGAAGGAGGATGGAACGGATGCTCGACAAGATGAAAGCCTTGGTGAGGAAGAAAGACACCTGCGTTCTGGCGACGGTTTCGGGCGTCGAGCCGCACTGCTCACTCATGTCCTATGCCGCCGACGACGACTGCCGTGAAGTTTACATGATCACCCACAAGCAGACCAAGAAATACCGCAACCTGCTCCACAACGGAAAGGTGAGCCTCCTCATCGATACCCGCGAGGAGGGCCAGGACGTCGGACGTGAAGTGACAAAGGCCCTCACCATCAGTGGTGTTTTTCAGAAGATCGAAGGCGAGCAGGAAAAGAAAGAAGCCCTCCAACGCCTTCTGACGGCACATCCCCACCTCCGGAAGTTCGCCGACACGCCCGACGCGGAGGTCTTCGCCGTGAGGATCAGGTCTTTCCAGCTCCTGGAAGGGATCGGCGACTCTTCGTTTGTAGCGCTGGATTAGAAGATCAGGAAAGGTTCATCCGCCAGAGGTAGAAGTTGAGAACCCCGGCAAAGGCCACCCAGGCGAGAGTCGGGAGCATGAGGAGCCCTGCCGGCCGGCTCACCTGCCAGAAGGCGATCGTCGCGGCCAGAATCGCGAGCCACAGGACGACGATCTCCGCGAAGGCGAACACGGGCGCGCGAAGGCCGAAAAAGAGATAGGACCAGAGCACGTTCAGCAGGAGCTGGACGACGAAAAAGATGATCGGAAGCTTCGTCCTGAAAAGCCCTCCCTGCCGCCACACCAGCCAGACGGCAACCCCCATCATGGTGTAGAGGAAAAACCACACGGGACCGAAGACCCAGTTGGGCGGCGTCCATTCCGGCTTAAGCAGTTTCGCGTACCAGTCCGGCAGCCCGAGGGCGGTAAGGTAAGACCCGGCCAGCATCGCGGCAAAGCACAATCCCATCCAGGCGGTCAGGTCGATGTAAGGTCTGAATCGAGTGATCAATCGCTCCAAAGGTACCCTCACAGTTGCATCACAGGGGTGATTTCAATCTGGCGAGAGAGAACTCGCCTTCCTGCCTGATCGGGTCGGGAAGCCCGCTCGACAGGACCTTTTTCAGGAGAGCCTCGCTCCAGGGTGCCCGCAGGGCGCCCGCAGCCCGGACGGCGAGGGCCTCCTTGAGGGGTTTCGGGGGGTAGACCCTTGTGACGGTCCTGTCCTCGGGGTAAAAAAACTGGATGTAACCCTTCCGGACGGCGCGGCCGTATACATTGATGGTGATGGCAATGTCGTCGCTCCGGTTTTCCATGCGGTGGATCCCGTTGTTCAGGGGGAGCACGCTGGTTGTCTCACCGGGCTTCAGGATCTTCGAGGAGATTTCCTTCAGCTCTGCGTAACCTTCCCTGGTGCCGTCGTCAAGACGTCTGTACTTACGCTCGCCGATAGGGTTCACGAAACTCCCGATGATCCCCCAGGAGCCGTGATCATGCGCGATGTCGGAAAGGTAGGGCCCCCAGATGTAGCACAAAACCTGGAAAGACCTATCGGGGCTCCTGTGCAGGGTGATCTCATTGGGCCAGATCCCGACCCTCTGGCCTTCGCTGAATTCCCGGTCGAAGAGTATCTTTTCGAGAATCCCGCCGAACCAGTCCCGGCGGCCCATGAGCTCGCTCATCATCCCGCCCCCGTCACGGATGAGGCTTGTCATCTCGGGCTTTTCTGCGAGAAGGGCCCGGAACTGCCGGCAGAACTGCTCGAGGTTCGTGATTCCCATTTCACCTGCTCCCTCTTTTCTCTTTTTCCTGCGCCGGCTTCCTCTCCCTGCCTGACTCCGCGACACCGTATTTGCGGATGTGGCTCCAGGATTTGTACCTCTGATCCCCGGGATCGGCGGCAAGGGCTGCGGCCTCCCCGAGATATTTCTTTCGTAACCCCTTCTGCTTGTAGAGCAGGCGGTCTTTCCCGATCGGGCAGACCTTCACGCAGATGCCGCAGGGGTAGCAGCGCCTCTTCACGAGCTCCTCGGCCATCTCCAGGCAGGCCGTCTTGTCGTAGTCGCCGGGCACAGAAGCCTTTTTCATCGTGAGGGCCTTCTTTGGGCAGCAAAGGGCGCAAAGCCCGCACTTGATGCAGAGGTCTTTCCCGATCATAGGGTCTGGCGGAATGACCGCCTCCGTGAACACGGACACGAACCGCACCCGGGGACCGAATTCCGGTGTCAGGAGGCAGTGGCTGACGCCGATCGTGCCGAGGCCCGCATACCTGGCGGCCATGACATGACTGAAGGCGGCGAGGTTCTGCTCCCGCAGGGCCCTCATGCTTCCGAAGCCGTCCCGGGTGAAAAAGAAGGATGGATGGCCCAGCCGGTTGAGCCGACGGGTGAGGGCGACGGCCAGGTCGTCGAGCTGGCGGTTCGTTGTCCTGTAGAGTTCCATGTGGAGTGCCGAGGGTGTCGTCTCCACGACGGGCAGGGGCATTTCGAGGCCCAGGACGATCACCGTCCGGGCCGGCGGCCAGATCGATCGCGGCCGGAAATCCGGGGGCACTTCCCCCGCCTCGTCCCAGCGCTCCACGGACGCGAAACCGACGAGGTCCGCACCGCGCTCCCGGCAAAACTCTATGATGTGGTCTTTGAGCTTCTGACCTTCCAGTGCAGCCCTGGTGTTGGATCCCATAGGGTCCACTCTATAACCCATTTTGTAGTGAATGTAAAACCTTATGGGTCTCCGGTCAAAGAGGAGTCCCCGGAGGGCACGGCCTGTGCATCAGTTATTCAGCCCGTCTTCAGGTCGGGGCCGATAGGAGCTTTTCATGCAACCATTTAGGGATATCTATGTGATATCATTGAAAATATAAATTTATGCTTGATTTTTGTTGCGGAGTCATAATAAAGGCGGAACTGTTTTCATCCGAAGATATGCCAGAGAATCACCGGAACAGGAGGAGGGACGATGATTTCTTACAGAGACTATCTTGATCTTGTCCGGGTGGAAATTAGCCGCCGGTCCTTTCTGAAATTCGGGGTCGCCGCAGCTGCCCTTGTCATGACCCCCCGCCTCGTCTCTGCCGGCATCGATCCCGGCGTCTCTCCAGCGGCGTCGGCCGAGGGCGCAGTCGACGCTACACCGATTATATCCGCCGACAACGTCTTCGACTCCCGTCCCGAGAGAAGGCTTGCTATCTACAATACGCGGACGGGCGAAGAGTGGAACCGGGTGTACTGGTGCGAGGATGATTACGTTCCCGAGGCACTGGCGGAGATCAGCTATCTCCTGCGGGATCACCGGACAAACGAGGTCAGGGAGATCGACCCGCGCCTCCTCGACCTTCTCTACGGACTCAACGACAAGCTCGAATCGCGGGGACCCTTCCTCGTCGTTTCGGGATACCGGTCGCCTGAGACCAACGCCATCCTCCGCAGGCGCAGCCGGAGGATCGCCCGGAACAGCCTCCACATGGAGGGTATGGCCGTTGACATCAGAATGAAGGACCGGAGCACGAAACAGCTGGCCAGGGCAGCCCTGTCCCTGAAGGCGGGCGGCGTCGGATATTACCCCAGGAGGCACTTCGTACACGTCGACACCGGCAAGGTCCGTCGCTGGTAGGATTCTCTTTCAGGGGGTGAGCGTCCCCTGCTGCAATGCCCTCAGGAGATCCTCATCCCTCTCGTAGATGTCTTCCCGGAACTGAACAGTTCCATCTTCTTCCGCCCATGACGTCCAGTAGAGAATGTGCACGTCGATAGGCTCGGGGAGTGTCACCACACGGGTCTTCTTGGACGCCATGGCGGATTCGATGCTTTCCCTCGGCCAGTTCGGGTCTCCCCGGAGGACGTATTCGGCGAAATCGAGGGGTTTTTCGATCCGGATGCATCCGTGGCTGAACTCCCGCCGGGTGCGCTGGAAGAGCGCCGGTTCCGACGTGTCGTGCAGGTAGACGCCGTATCTGTTCGGGAACATGAACTTGATCCTGCCCAGGGGATTCTTGCGACCCGGCTCCTGCCTCAAACGGTAGGGAAAGTTCTCCCGGGACATCTCGGACCAGTTCACCGTCCCGGGGTCGACGACCTCGGTGCGATTCCTGCCCGCGTCCTTGAGGACCTTCATCCTCTCCTTTTTCAGGTAGCCCGGGTCCTTCTGGATCTTGGTCAGGAGTTCTTCCGTTGCGATGCTTGCCGGCACGTTCCAGTACGGGTTGATCTCCGCATAGGTCATCTTCCCGCTGAAGACGGGGGTCCGCAGGTAGTTCTTTCCGACGATGACCTTCATGCCCATAACGGTCTTGCCGTCTTCAGAGACGTCGAGGCTGAAATCCGCGATATTGACCATGACGTGTCTCCGCCCGAGGTCCACGGGGAGCCATCGCCATCGCTCGAGGTTGAGTTCGATCTGGCGGACGCGTGCATCGGCGGGTGTGTTCAGCATCCGCCTCGTGCCGCGGCCCACGACACCGTCGGGGTCGAGCCCATGGCGTCTCTGGAAATTTTTCACGCCCTCCTCCAGGGCGTCGTCAAAGAGGTCGTTTGCACCCGGCGGCGAAGGGGCAAGGTCGCCGGTCAGGGCAAGCCTTTTTCTGAGGAGGACAACCGCCTCGTCCCGGCTCTCCTTTTTCAGGACGGGTCCCTCGGGCAGAACCGGCCAGGGGTCGCCTGCGGCCAGGCGGCGATAGTCAAGAAGGGCTTTCTTCAGCCTGTCGTACCCCGGATGCTTCGGAACGAGGCTCCGGAGGGTCTCCTCGACGCTGTTGGTGTCGAGAGCAACCTTCAGGACGCTTGCGAGGTCCTCGTAGCGCCTCCGGGCGAACCAGTCCTCGTGGATTTTCCCCGGGTCCACCCGGCCGGAGATGACGTGGGAGCCGCACAGAAGGAAAGCGTCCGTCATGAGAAGATCATAATCGACCCGGAGAGGAGCCGGCGGCTTTTCACTCTTGGCCTTTGCCCCGGTCATCTCCGACTGCAGGTGCTCCAGCAGGTCGAGGTGATAGTCCGCGGGGTTCAGGCCTTCCCGGTCGATCTGGCGGATGAATTTCATGAGGGCCTGCGCCTGGGGCAGGGGTGCCTCCTCGCCGATCCAGGCAAGCCTGTAATCCCGGGCGGCGTAGAATTTGGGGAGAATCCTCGATGAGCATATAATCCGCCCCGCACAGAGAATCCTGGAAGGGGAGGACCGCTCCAGCCTCTTGCGGAGCAGTGCGGAGGCGATGTCGGATCGGTATTCCGTGCCGTGGACTGCGGGGGTGACGGGCAGGATCATGAGCAGGCAGAGTGCAACCGCCGAGATGATTCTTTTCATGTTCGCCCGGTTGTCGGGTTGTCGGTGTTTTTCCGTCAAGGGGCTGTCGGGTGCCTTCAGAGCCTTCCCTTTTCCGACAGAGGCCCGCAGATCAAATTCCCGCTTCAGGCCGACCGCGTTCATGATGCGGACCTTGCCGAATATATCTCTCTCCGTCCCGTTCCGCCGGGAGGCTCGCATCCGGTAACGGCCAAAGCGACTCCTCCATGCCGATGGATCGTTGAGCCTCCGGATACACTCCTGCTGGACGGGGACTTTTGCCGTACGCGTCATGGTTCAATCCAGGTAACGGGTCTTTTCTCCGGGTTCCTTCCTCTTGGCCGGCGCCGGCCCGCCGGCGCATTTCCCGATGCAGACGAGACCCACGGGGTCCTTGCCGG
Organism: Syntrophales bacterium; assembly: GCA_035450185.1. Taxonomy (GTDB): domain Bacteria; phylum Desulfobacterota; class Syntrophia; order Syntrophales; family UBA2192; genus JAPLJU01. The sequence continues at coordinate 13,026 of DAOTMG010000020.1, forward strand.
GATCGAGCCCCAGGGTCTTTCGGAGAGACGCCGGCTCGAACAGGGTGAACCAGAGACTCCCCAGACCGAGAGCGTGGGCCGCAAGCATCATGTTCTGAATCGCGGCGGAGCAGGCTTCCAGATATCCCCGACCGGTACCCTCGTCGAGGAACAAGTCGGCCCCGCTTTTCTGGGGGTCACCGATGACGGCAATGACGACGGGCACCTCCCTGATGAAATCGATGTGATAACTGTCCAGCCATTTCCAGCCGCTTCTCTCCAACAGCTTCTGCTTGCACAGCATCCCTTCCCTGTAGATCTGCTCCTTGACAGCCGGGTTGCGGATCACAACGAACTCCCAGGGCTGCCGGTTGGCGGGCGAGGGGGCCCAGTTGCCGGCCTCGAGGACCCGCTCGACCAGATCCCCGCCCGGTTCATCGGGCAGGAAATTCCTGCAGCTTCTTCTTTCCCTGATTGCCGTGAAAACGTCCATGGTCCCTCCTTGTTCGTTGAGAGGTGTTTCAATGGTTTGCCTCATTTCCTCAGGGCTGAACCCTTCATGAGGATCTCCGCCACAGGGACATCCGCGCCGGCGAGATCGTAGCGCAGAAGCTCTGAGGGCAGCACCCACCGTATCTCGTCGTGATCGTTCAGTTTGAAGGCACCCGAGACGTAGGTCGCCCTGAAGGCGAGAAGCTCGATGGTCAGGTGAGGATACTCATAGGGGCTCGAGACGAGGAAATCACCGATCCGTGCCTCGATGCCGAATTCCTCGCGGAGTTCCCGGGCCAGACATTCCTCGGGGCTCTCCTTCCCTTCGGGTTTGCCGCCGGGGAATTCCCACATCCCTTCCATGCGATCGCCTTTTTTCCTGCGAGCGATCAGGACTCTACCGTTCCTCTCGATGACGGCGGCCGTTACGATCTGCATTTGCTCACCATAGAGAGTTGAATCAAAATGGAGCGAGACTAACAGTCTTTCCGGTCATCGTCAAGTCCCTCAAGGGAAAGGGGCGATGCCTTCATGCCCCATGTTTTTTCCCGCTAAAGAGGCGGCTTTATGAAGCCGATATAGAAGGCAGGAACATTTATTTTCCGGGGTGCCAGTTTCACCCTCCTTCATCTGGCACCCTTTTTTTATCCCACCTTTTTCGTTGACATTCTTCGGTCTTGACCATATGAAAAAGCTGTATTTTAAAGAAGTTTCCAGCGAAGCACTTTTATCGGCCGGGCAGGTGATCCCCGTGGGTCTTCTCGACAGACTCGAAAAAGCGCTGATCAAGAAACTGATGAAGAGTTCGGAGAAGCAGCCCCTGATTGTCATTCTTCTCGTCTTGTTTATCTCAAGAAAGAAGCCCCAAAAAAAGGGGCCGCCGACGAGAGATGAAGCCTACTGGCGACAATTGGGCGGCCTTTGACCCGTCAAGCCTCTCCGCGACATCGAGCAGGCCGACCGGCCTGTCAGCGGATCGTCCCCTTTCAGGTGAAGCCCTGTCCGGTCGTGCAGCCGAAGTCGTGATCCCCGATGCAAATTTCCCCCTTTGTGGCGGTCCCTGCGGAACGGGTGGTCTCGGAAGAGGCCGAGAGGCTTGTTCGATAATACAAAGAGCCCTGTTGACGGTGATATCGTACGTGCCTTTCAACTCTTTTCCGTCGGCGGCCTCGAGGGTGGACTGTCCCGCCGGATGGAACGGTCCCCCGGGGCTGTGTACAGGGTGACCTCGATCCCCCGTCTTCGCAGGTATTCTTTCACAGCCTGGATCGTAAGGAGGCGGTAGTGGAAGACCGATGCGGCCAGGAGGACACGAGCACCCCCGCGGACGACGGCTTCGTAGAAGTCCTCGAGCTTGCCCGCGCCGCCTGAGGCGACAACGGGGAGCTTCACGGCGCCCGAGACGGCCTTCGTGAACTCGATGTCGTACCCCGCCTGCGTCCCGTCGCCGTCCATGCTGGTCGGAAGCAGGACGCCGGCCCCCAGTTTTTCACACTCCCCGGCCCAGGCGATCGCGTCTTTTCCAACGGGCTTTGTTCCACCCGCCACGACGAGTTCGAAACCCGACGGCATAGCCTTATTTCTCCTGGCGTCGATGGCGACGGTAATCCGGTCCTTCCCGAAGGTCCTGGACGCCGCCGCGATAAGTTCCGGGTCCTTCACGGCGGCACTGTTCATCGAGACCTTGTCGGCCCCCGCCCCGAGGACCATCTCGATGTCTTCAAGGCTCGAGATGCCGCCCCCGACCGTCAGGGGAATTTCAATGACGGAAGAGACCTTTTTCACCCACTCCAGGCGGGTCTTTCTGTTCTCGAGGGTCGCTGCGATGTCCAGCATGGCAAGTTCATCGGCCCCCTCCTTCTGGTAGAAGGCTGCGTTTGCGACGGGGTCGCCGGCATCCTTCAGATCCACGAAATGGATGCCTTTGACCACCCGCCCTTCTTTCATGTCCAGGCACGGCATGATCTTGATCGTCATTGAGGTGTACCTCGGGAGGTAATTGTTCCGGCTTATTTACATGATTTTGCGCGATATATCGAGCGACTATTGAGGGCATCCCGTCAAGCCTCTTCTCAGCGCATCATCACGCATTTCGCGCAGGCCATCTGTTCTATGGCCTCCCTCGCAACGGACTTCCCGAAGAGGGTTTTCGGTTCACGGGTCCCCGCTGAATCGTCACGGAAAAGAACACCGATCGGGATTTTCGGTCCCCAGACCTTCGCAAGCCCGATGGCTTCAGCCCGGCCTTCCGCCGGTTTCTCCACCTTGTGGACCCGATCACGGTACCAGCTGTAGGTGTTGACCTTATTGAAACTGACGCAGGGCTGGAGGATGTCCACGAGGGCCGTTCCCTTGAACAGGACGGCGTCCCTGATGAGGGTCTTCAGGTGGTCCTTGTCTCCGGCAAATCCGCGGGCCACGAAGGGGGCGCCCAGCGTGAGGGCGAGCGCGAGGGGGTTGAGCGGGATGTTATCGTTCCCCCGGGGATCGAGGAGGTTCTGAACCCCCGGGTCCGTCGTGGGGCTGCTCTGGCCTTTCGTCAGCCCGTAGACCTGGTTGTTGGAGGTGAGGATTGTGATGTCGAGCCTCCTGCGAATCGTGTGGATGAAGTGGTTTCCCCCCTCGCTGTAGTTGCATCCGTCGCCGGAGTACGCGATGACCGTCAGGTCCGGCCGGGCGAGCTTTATGCCCACGGCGAGCGGGAGCGCCCGGCCGTGAAGCCCGTTGAAATAATTGACATCCAGGTATTGGGGCATCTTGGCCGCCTGTCCGATCCCGGAGGTCAGTACGACCTTGCCGGACGGTACGGGCAATTCCTTCAGAACGCTTTCCAGGACGTCCCGTATGGGGAAATTCCCGCAGCCGGGACACCAGGCAATGTCTTTTCTCGCACCCATTTTCCATCCTCCCTCAGGGCAAATGGTTTCTCAGGGTCTGACAGAGCTCTCTCACGGTGAAACACTCGCCGTTATACTTCAGAACGCGGCGGCTCACCGCGATCCCCAGCTCCCTCTTCAAAAGACCGGCAAACTGGCCCATGGCGTTATTTTCTACTGCGATGATCCTTTTGCCGGCAAGGTTCCAGGGCTCAACCATCTCCTTCGTCAGGGGGTAGACCTGCCCGAAGTGGAGAGCCCCCGCGCTTGCACCCCCGGCGGCGAGCCTGCGGACGGCCTCGTCCACGATCATCCTGTTGGAGCCCCAGTTGATCACGATGACGTCTGCCTCCGGGTCGCCGCTGAAGGTGGGCATGACGACGTCCTTTCGCAGAAGGTCGAATTTTTTCAGCCGCTTTTCGACCATCCGGCTCCGAAGACCCGGATCTTCCGTGATCTTCCCCTCCTCGTCGTGCTCGTCGGAGTCCACCTTGACAAGGGCCTCGCCCGTGCCGGGGCAGGCCAGGGGCGACACACCCGAGGGGGTGAGACTGTAACGCCGGTAGGAACCGTCGAAGGTGCCGTATTCGCGCCGGATGATCTCCGGGGGGATGTCCTCGGTCATCATCTGGACGGAGTCGGCGAAATACTGGTCGGTCAGGATGAAGACCGGGGTCTGGCATCGATCGGCCACATCGAACGCTTTCCGTGCCAGGGTCATGGCCTCGTGGAGGGAGCCGGGGGCGTAGATCACCCGGGGGAATTCACCATGACCCGCGTGAAGGACGAAGTTCAGGTCCCCCTGCTCGGTCCGTGTCGGGAGCCCCGTCGCCGGGCCGGGACGCTGAGCGACGATGATGACGACGGGGGTTTCCGTCATGCCGGCCAGGGAAACGCCTTCCTGCATCAGAGCGAATCCGCCGCCGGACGTCGCCACGAGGGAGCGAAGGCCGGCATAGGAGGCCCCGAGGGCCATGTTGACGGCCGAGATCTCATCCTCGGCCTGCTCGAAGTGCACGGGGTGTTCCAGGGCAACGGTGGCCACGTAATGCATGACCGAGGTGGCCGGCGTCATGGGGTAGCCGGCCATGAACTGGCAGCCGCCGAGAAGTGCCCCGAGGGCCAGAGCCTGGTTGCCGTCGAACTTGCAATGGGCGGACGCCCTCGCCTCTACGGGACAGCGGCCCTCGAGACCCCAGCGGCGGGCAAACTCGAACCCCGCCGCCAGGTGGTCCTGGTTCAAGGAGATGTCCCGGATTCCGTAAAGTCTTTCGGGGGGACACCCGATAACGGACAGGATCAGGCCGGCAAGCATGGTGTTTGTCACGGTAATCTGCTCGAAGCGTTCGCGGGCCGCCTGCTCCATTTCTTTCACCTGGCCCTGCGACAGAAAGATCCCGGACGCCGAAAGGTCGGTCCTGTGATATCGCTCCGTTTCCGTGTCGAGCCCGATGACCAGGTCCCAGGGCACCCCGGAAAGGGCGTGGACGGGTTCTTCGGCAACCCGGATCATGTGAAAATTGTGGCCTCCCCGGATCCTCGACATGTAGTTCTTCGTGGCAAAGAAGTGATAACGAAGACTGGAAAGAATTTCCGTGAGCTCGAGTTCGACCGAAAACATGCCCTGTCCAGCCTGTCCCCCGATCAGGACATTGAATTCCATGGCGACCTCCCTGTTTCAATGATGAAAGATCTGTATGTGTTAAAACGGGATTCCTGACGCGACATGCTGCTCCGCGTGAAAGGATGCGTACCGGGAGGGGTTCGAGTTTGAAAAACCGGGGTTGTCGAAGCCCGGGAGATTCAGGGTCCGGCCGGCTCGCTCTTTTCCATCTGGCCCATGAGCTTCTTGTACACACCCTGCAGGAGGGATTCGATCGTCTCGTTCTTCTTTCTCAGCGGCAGCCACTCGAGGATGTGCTCGTTTTCGGCGATGACTTTTTCCTTCATCTGATCGAACCGGCTCTGGATCTCAGCGGCCTTTTCCAGACCGTATTTCTTTTCGTAATCCCTCAGGGCCCGTTCGAAGTCTTCCTTCATTTCAAGCGCCTCCCCGATCCTCAAAGAAAGCCCGGAGACCTGAAGGGCCTCCGGGGTCGCCCGAATGTGCCGTCAGAGGTTTACTTTACCCACACCGGTTGGCCCGACGGCGGGAACCCGTCGTCGGTCAGCGCCTTGCTGATCGTCTCGAGACTGGTCTTTTCGTCATCAAAGGTCACAACGGCCGTATGCGTAAACTGGTTCACCTGATATTCTTTCACGCCGGGGATCTTCCCCAGGATAGAACTTACCCTGGCTGCCGTGGAAGGTCACCCGCAGTCCAGGATCAGGAGCTTGACCGTTTTTTCTGCCGCAAAAACGGGCTGAGCAGACAGGCAGATGAACATCACCACACTCAAGACACCGAGCATCCATATCCGTCGTCTTCGCTTCATGAAAACCCTCCGGTCTTTTTCAGTTATAGTAAACACTGGTCGCGATAAAATCCAGAGAAATCCGCCGCCGGCAAAAAATCTTGGCATTGACCGACCTGACCTGCCACTTTACCCGAAACGCCGGAACCCTTCGGGGAGGCTTGAATCCGGAGGGTGGATGAGGACTCGAAATATGAACCGACGTAAATTCCTGAAGAATGCCGCCATGGGCGGGGCGGGGCTCGCCCTGCCGGCGAACTTCGGTCCCGTCTTACGGCTGCTCGAAGCCTTGGAGAGGGTGGATCTGGCCTTGACCCAAGCGTCGCCATCGCAGATCACGTGATCGGCCATCGGTGTCCCGGGCGGCATGAGGAGGTTCGTGTCCAGGGGGGATGTCGTCGTGAAACCCGACATCGGATGGGACCGCACACCGGAATACGCGGCGACCATCAACCCGGAGGTTGTCGGGACGATCGTCAGGCTCTGCTACGAAGCCGGTGCTAAGAAGGTCAGGGTCTTCGATCGGACGGTGAGCGACGCCTGAAGATGCTACAAGCAAAGAGGGATCGCCGATGCGGCGGGCGCCGCCGGCGCAGAGGTGAGTTACATGGGTGATCGGAAATACCGGGATGTGCGGATGAACGGGCTCGCCTTGAAGTCGTGGCCCCTCTACACCGACATCCGGGAGGCCTACAAGGTCATCAACGTGCCCATCGCCGGGGGCCACGGCCTGTCGACGCTGACCCCGGCCATGAAGAACTGGACGGGCGTGATGGGGGGACGGCGTAGCCGGATCCACCGGAATATCGACGAAAGTTTCGTCGATATCGCCGGGGCGGTCAAACCGGCGCTGACGGTCCTCGACGCCTGCGGAGCGACCCTCTTCGGGCTGAAGGGGAGCGATCTCGAATACGTGCGTCTCGGCGTCAGGTACGACCTCGGCGTGATGGACCTTCCGAAACTGAAGATCAGGAGGATCCAGGTGTAAAGCCCGGCGCGTGTCTCAGGTGAAATCGAACCCGTGATCAAGAATTTGCGCAGATCCGCCCAGGCGTTTTTCCTGCTGCTCTTTCTGTTTCTTTTCATACAGACCGCGTCCAGGGGATAGGACGAACTCGGCTATCACGTCCGGCTCTTTCTCGACTTCGAACCCCTTATTTTCATCACCCCATTGCTTGCGTCCCACACCGCCCTTTTACCTCTCCATCATCCTGATCGTTCTCATCCTGGTCATGGGCAGAGTCTTCTGCCGGTGGGTCTGTCCGCTCGGGACGCTGAACAACATGAAGGATGCGCTGAAGAAAACGGTGCCCGTCGGCGACCGGCGAAGCCTTTACCGATGGAAACATGATATCCGCCTCTTCATCCTCGCGGCCGCCCTCTTCCGCCTCAACCTCTCGGGGGTTCTCGACCGGCTGTCGTTTCTCATCCGGTCGTTTTCTGTGGGCATCTACCCTCTTTTCAATTTTGCCGTGAAGTCTATTTTTGACACGGTTTTCCAATGGGACCTGCCGATCCTTGTCCGGGAGTCGGCGGAGCACCTCTACTGCATGAACTGTGACGATCTCTGCCCGAGAAACGCCGTCTCCTTCGGGTTCACCACGCGGGGGCGCCTGCCTCGTTCAACCTGGGCAGGAGCAATGTCGTGTTTGCCTTCGCTTCGGACATCCTGTTCGTGCCGCTCATCCGGGCGGCGGCCCTCGCGAAACCCGGTTACATGAACCCCAGGCTCATTCGTATCCCCGGTGCGCTGGAAGAAAGGGAGTTTCTGAGGGCCTGCATCAAGTGCGGGGAATGCACGAAGGTCTGCATCACCAACGGTCTTCAGCCCACCCTTCTCGAGGCAGGCCCGGAGGGGATCTGGTCGCCCGTGCTCATCCCGCCGATCGGCTACCGCGAGTACCGCTGCACGCTCTGCGGGCAGGTCTGCCCGACATCCTCCAGGGCCATATGGCTTGAGGAAACCACGATGAGAAACCGCGATGGGAAGGCCGTCCGGATGAAGCGTCCCCCTGTGGACCTCGAGCTCTGCATCGGCTGCAGGATCTGCGAAACCTTACGCCCCGTGATCGGCAAGCCTGCAATTTGCGTCACGAACGTAGGGGAGTCCAGGTCCCGGGCCGGCCGGCTTCTCCTTCCCGGAGCGGCCGAACCGGCGAAAGTAAAAAAAGCCCTAACCGATTCGAGAATCGGATAGGGCCTGCAGGTGGTCACGCCGGGACAGCCTGCGTCTTATTGACTGTCCGTTCGCACTTTCTCCAGCTCGCCGTATTTCTTCGTGATGATGTAGATGCCCTGGTCGAAGAGACGGATCGTGCGGTTGATGCTCTCGACGGCCTTGTACTGGTCGAGGGCCGTTGTGAAAATCGCCTGGAAGTCGGCATAGAGCCACATCTGCCGCCTCAGCATGATGAGGGCGTATACCGCCTCATGAAGCGGTAATCCCTCCCGGAACCGGTCCGCCGCGTATTTCTCGAAGTATTTATCAACCTCCCTGTAAGGCTGCTTGTCGAAATAGATCCGTCTTAAATTCCTGTAGAATTCGACGGCGAAATCCATGCATCTGTCCCGGGACATCTCCTGCAGTACCGGCGTCCTGGGGTTCGTGCTGATGGCCTTGCACCACTGACCGGAGATCTCCCCGGCGTGCTGTTCCGTCACGTGCAGTAATTTGTCGGCAAAGGCTAGCATGTGATGTCATCCTCCCCTCGAGTTGGAATGTCCGGAAAAATCGTCCGATATCATTCCTTTTTTATAAATTTATTCTCCCCCGGGGGCAAGGTCTTTTTCCCGCCGGGCCGGAGGTCCCGGCCGTTTTCAACGCAGGATGATGCATCCCTGCGATGACGGGGCTACAGTGGATGGATGACGTGTGGCGGAGTTGAGTCAGGCCCAGGCGTCGATGTGGATGCCCTTGATCTGGGCTCTGCTGAGAGTGATCGAACCCTCGCGGGTCCTACCGTAAAGGGTAAGGATCCCGCCCAGGAAAAGGGCATCCTGCCGGTCGCCGTTGCCGTCGACGTTCTCGTCGGGCCGGCTGAGAATGTGAGGCGGGCCTGAGATCCCGGGGCGGTAAATATCCGGGGTCTTGAGAGACTCCAGCTTCACCGGCAGCCAGAGTCCCTGGAAGCCGCTGCCGGAACCTCCCGAAGCTGTGTCGGCGATCTCTGCTGCCGCTGCTGTCTGGACCTTCATATCCTCTCGGCCGGTTTAGTGGATGTGCTGTTCCCGAGTGCCTGCCCCCGAAGGCCGGGCTACGAGCCGTCAGGGCTTCCTGGTGAAGAAATTATAGAGAAAATCGGTCTGCTGGGGCGAGAGATCAAACTTCAAAGCCGCTTCTTCCACCAGCTTGCTCAGCTTCCGGTCGGTCCGGGTCTCGCGCATTTCCGAGATCCATTTGATCGCCTTGCGAATCTCTTCTCCTTCGGGCAGCGTAGAAGCCATTTCTCACCCTCCTTGCGATGGGATCTTACGGGATTCTTATAACACAAAATACCGTCAAAATCCTCAGGAAAAATGGTGCTTCCACCGCTACACGTATCAGGGGCAGGTCTCTCCTCTGTCAAGGCCCGGTGAAAAAGGCGGAAGCATCGGGACAAATCTCGCCGAGGGGACATTCGTCTTGGAAAAAAAGACGGTTTCGGGTATGAGAAAAAATCGTGCGTGGTTTTGATTCGACGAGGGGGGGAGGCATGGCGGCGAAAGTCTACTATTCCAGCCGGATCGACCCGGGAACGATTCGAAGCGTTTTTGAAAGAGCACTCTCTGACGTGAAGGTCAGATGGGCAGGGAACGATGAAGTTGCGATCAAGGTCCATTTTGGGGAGAAGGGGAATACCCGTTACGTTCCACCCGGACACATTCGACCGATTATCGAAGTCCTCAGGCCGCTCAAAGGACGGCTTTATCTGACCGATGCGAACACCCTTTACCGCGGGATGAGGCTCAACGCCACGGACCACCTGAAAATCGCGAAAGAGCACGGGTTTGAGTCTCTCGGGACGAAGATCCTCATCGCCGACGGCCAGTCCGGCGAGGAAGAAGAGGTCGTGAAGATCCCCGGCAGGATCTTCTCCACGGTGAAGATCGCCAGAGGCGTCGCCCGGGCGAAGGCCCTCATCGTCGTATCCCACTTCAAGGGGCACATCCTCTTCGGTTTCGGCGGCGCCCTAAAAAACCTCGGGATGGGCTGCGGCTCCAGGGCCGGCAAGCTCGAGATGCACTCCAAGATCAAGCCCTACGTAAACGCAGAATGCATCTCCTGCGGACAGTGCGTGGAGAACTGCCCGGCCGACGCGATCTTCATGAATGAGGACGAGAAAGCCGTCATCGACCCGGGGCGCTGCATCGGCTGCGCAGAATGCATTGCCGTCTGCGCAAGCGAGGCTGTCGAAATCCCCTGGCACGGCGCGACAAGCCATGAAGCGATGGAGCGATGCGCCGAATACGCCCTGGGAGCGGTTCGGGGCAAGGCCTGCGTCTGCGTGAATTTCGTCAATCACATCACGAAAGACTGCGACTGTATGCCCGATTCGGAAATCATCGGGAAGGACGTGGGCCTCGTCGCATCGACGGACCCCGTGGCCTGTGACCAGGCTTCATATGACCTTGTACTGAAAACGCACCGAAACGTGGATATTTTCAGGAAGGCGACGGGTGTCGATGGATCTCACATTGTGAGATACGGGACGGCCATCGGACTGGGGGACAATCGATACACGCTGTTGGAACTGTAATACCGCTGCTTTGCCGGTGGGGGCCCTCTTGACTAAAAATCCACAATGCCGAGATCGAGGTCGTGCAGCTTCTCGACGAAAAGGCGGAGCCGCAGGCTCAGCTTTTCGAAGGGCCAAGCGAAAAGGGCAACGAGGTGAATCGCCATTCTCTCCGCCGGGGTGTGACGGGAAGGGACGGCGGAATATATGAAGGATCCTTTCCGGTAATTTTCGGTCATGTCTTTGTTCAATTCACGTTTGATGCCATCGTTTCCCTGAAAGCCCGGGATACCGCTCTTCTGTGCAATAAATTTTCCTTTTGCCTGTTCTTTCCCCGGTACGGGTTCTTTCCTTTTCACCGGTCTCAAAAAACCCTCGTTTCCTTTTCTTCTCCTTCCTGTTTTCAGGGGCTGTCAGGAACCCTGACGGTTTCATCAAGATGCTCACCGTCAAGAATCGGATACGAAAAAGCGTCGGTCTTTTGACGAATGCCGGAAATCCGGATAATATCCCTGGATAAAGGGGCACCGGATGCAACGATAAGTGGCTATCCATCTGAATCTACAAAGAATTATTTTGATCTTCCCGAAACCGAAAGGCACAGGAAATGCATCCTGTAATTCAGCTGAAAATGCCTTATCCCGCGGTCAACGGGGATCTGAAAAAGCTCATTTACAATTTTAGACAGGAGAATTCGTCCAGGACGGTTCATCACGAGGAAAAGCTTGAAAAAGGGGGATGAAATGAAAAGGAGAGAGTTCGAAACGATCCGTAAGATGCTCGTCGCGATGATTCATGAGTTAACCTCCAAGGCCCTGTCTCTTTCAGAAATCAGGGGCATTCACCTGAACCTTCCCGACCCGAGCGATGTAGCCTCCCTGACCTCCCATCGGGATTTCAGGCTCATCGTGAAGGAACGGGAGCGGGAACTCCTCGGGAGGCTCCGGGAAGCCCTCGAGCAGATCGACCGCGGGTCCTACGGGATCTGCGAGGATTGCGGGGAAGCCATCACCCTGAAGAGACTGATGGCCCGTCCGACGACCACCCTTTGTATCGATTGTCAGTCACGCAAGGAAGTCCACGAACGGCGCCTGCGCGCGGCCACCTATTAATGGAGAAAGGAGGACGATAGAGGAAAGGAAAGGCACGACCTGTCAACCTGGATTGCCGGGGGGAGCCCCGGACAAAAGTCGAGATCATCGTGAAAGAAGGAGGGCCAGATGAATAAGGCGGATTTGGTAAACGAAGTCGCAAAGGTCGTTGAAACGAAAAAAGCCGCCGCTGCCGCGGTGGACTGTGTCTTCGAGGTCATCACGAAGGCACTGAAAAAGAAAGCGAGGGTAACCCTGGTGGGTTTCGGGACCTTCGCCGTAACCAAGAGGGCTGCAAGGAAGGGGAGAAACCCCAGGACGGGCAGAGAGATCAAGATCCCCGCCAAGAATGTGCCGAAGTTCATCCCCGGGCGGGAACTCAAGAACGCCGTCAAGTAATCACGGAAAGTGAAAAAAAAGCCCCCGGTGTCGTCAACCGGGGGCTTTTCCTCTCGTTTTCCCTCCAGGGAAATCACCAGCCGGTCTGTGAGCGCCGGCCTTTCAGCTTTTTTCCTTCAGATTGCGGAAAAAATTCCTCAACTCGTTGAAAAAAAGATCAGGATCCGCCGTTGCCAAGGCCCGCTGCTCCATGGGGCAAAGCGAGACGCCGTCACGGGCCATGATACGGGGGACCGTTGCTCCCGATTCCATCGGGATGCCCCTGCCCCTCAGGAAGTCCACGGCCGGCTGCGAGGAAACCCCCGCGACGACCGAGCTGATCATTCCCGAGGCGACCACGAGTTTGGCGGCGGCAAGGCCGATGACCCTGTCGTGAAGGAGGCAATCCCGGTACCGCGGGACGCAGGCCTCGATGCACTCCACAAGCGGCGCAATCCCCTGATTCATCGATGAATAAACCATGGCCCCGCCGTGGAAGAGAGCGAGGGCGTATTTCGAGAAATCGGGAGCGATCATTCCAGGTATCTCGCAAGGGGTGCTGCGCTGACGCCGGCCAGTATCGCCCAGAGGGCATTGGACAGGGCGAGAGCGATAACAAGCCCCCCGATAAAGGAGGCGGGCAGGTTCATCAGGAAGAAATCCGTGACCACGATCCAGGGCACCTGTATGGCGAAACCCAGAAGGGCCGCGAAAAGATAAGAACAGCCGCGCCTGATGAAATACCCTGTTGCAAAGCCCAGGAGGGCGTTGCCGACCAGGATGTAAGGGTTTGACATCAGGCAAGCGGCGCAGAGGGAGCCGACCGATCCCGCAAGCATTCCGCCTATCGGTCCAAAGGCAAAGGCGGCAAGAAAAATGGCGAATTGAAAAAAGTGTATCTTGAAACCCCAGGGGGTCGAAAGCTGAATCGCCCCGAGGAGATTGGGCAGAAGGACCAGTAAAAAGAGGGTCGTGATGCTTTTCCCGTTTATCTTGACACCGAACGTCAGAACCCGCTCATCGGACATAACGGCAAACCTCCCCTCAATGATACGACACGAGATTTTCCGGCTTTTGTTTACCATGGGAACCCCTTTCCTGTTAAGCCTTTTTTCGCGGGGGAAGGGTCATGACGGCCGTCCCGGGATGTCCTTCATTTGAATGGGCTTCGTCCGCCACGGGTCTCATCGTCAGGTGCCTCGCGACAAACCTCTGGACGGGCTTGAGACCGTCAATGAGGGAGGTCGCCTCGGGTATCTTGAAATTCTCAACCTCAGGCGGGATTCTCCCGAGATCCATGCGGTCGGGCATGAGCCCCGTCTGACGGGCCATCCTGTTCGTCGGGAGCGTCTCCGGGTTCTTGCCGAGCATGCGGCATGACCGTGACATCGACGGCGAGTGTACCGTCACTTGCCATGAGCGCACCCGGATGCCTGGGAGACCCGCCGCGGCCCTCCAGGGCGATGATGCCGTCGAGAATGGTCAGAGCGGGCTTCACGACCCGGTCGGTCTGGACGAGAAGCCTTGCGAACCTCTCGTCATTGACCCCCGTCCGCATATGCCACTCGGCCTTCCGGTACCCCGCGATGCAGCCGAAACAGTTCTTGACCCCCGGCGGCAGAAGCATCCGGCTGTGCATCTTGAGCTTGGGGAGATTGATCCCCATGTCCGTCCAAAGGGTCTCCTCGGCCATTTCGATTCTGCCGAAAGGTTCCCGATGTCCACCTTCACGGAGGACCTGAACTCCTTGACCCTTGCGTCAAAACCGTCGAGGGCATCGCGTACGCCGTCAACCCTGAGGATTTTTTCAAAGGAACGCAGGGGCGGGGCTGTCCTCCACAGTGAAGCCGGCCCTGACGACTGCGGGGTAGATGGGGAGACTCTCTTCCGGCGATGCCGACGACAGAAAATTCGGTTTCACCGGGACCCGCGTTTCCGGCCTGAGGGTGTCCATGCCGAAGGAAGACAGCATCTCGAAAATGTGAGGCTTGAGCTTGACGTCATGGTAAGAAGATCTTCTGACAATGACACGGGTCATGAATGGAAAGACCTGAAGGCGTGCTTTCGAGACCGCGTCTTTTGAAACATTACAGCAGAGGGCGGCCCGATAGGGGGACGCAAAAAATCGTCCGGCGCTTGTCTCGGGCCTCCAGCTGTGCTAAGAACACTGTTCGGGAGCATTCCATGAGGGTTCCGACGAATCTCTTTTCCATGGCCCGCCTCACGATTCACGGCGTCCTCCCCTGCGTCCACCGCTACCTCAGCGGCTGGAAGGAGAAGGCGGGGAAGATCCCCGATCCGGAACTGCGCGGCCAGGCCCTGTCGAGCATCGCGACGAAAACCTTTCACTGCGAGGGCGGGGCCGTGCTGGCGTTGCTCGCGGACGACCGGTGGAAAGAGGCCATCCGATTCATCGTCGCCTACCAGACGATCAGCGACTACCTGGACAATCTCTGCGACAGAAGCACGTCCCTGGACCCCGAGGACTTCCGTGCGCTGCACGCCTCCATGGGCCATGCTCTGACCCCCGGCGCCCGTCTCGAGAGTTATTACCGTTTCCGCAATGAACAGGACGACGGCGGCTACCTGAGCGCCCTGGTCAAGACCTGCCAGTTTGCTCTGGAGAGGCATCCCGCCTACGGCATGATCGGGCCGGCCCTTCAGGAACTCGCCGGCTATTATTGCGACCTGCAGGTTCACAAGCACGTAAGAAAAGAAGAGCGCTTGCCCCGGCTGAAGGCCTGGTTCGAAACCTATCGCAACAACCTGCCCGAGATGAGCTGGTACGAATTTTCGGCCTGTACGGGTTCGACCCTGGGGATCTTCTGCCTTGTCTCACAGGGCTTCCGGGAGGACTTTTCCGAGGATCTCGCCCGCAGGCTCAAAGAAGCCTATTTCCCCTGGGTCCAGGGTCTTCACATACTGATGGATTATTTCGTGGACCAGGAAGAGGACCGGCTGGGGGGCGACCTCAACTTCTGTTCCTATTACGATGACGAAAAACAGATGGAGGACCGTTTTATCCACTTCTTTGAGCAGGCCGACAGGAGCATTGCCCGCCTCCCCTTCCCGGAGTTTCACCGGATGATCATCCGGGGGCTTCTGGCCGTTTATCTCTCCGACAGGAAGGTGGACGCCCAGGCGAGGGTCCGCAGACTGGCAGGGAAGATGATCCGGCGCACCGGCGGAATCACACTCTTCTTTTTTCTTCATGCCTGGTTCTACCGGCGGATCTTCGAGGGGAAGCGCCGTCCCGACCGACCGGCCGGGACGGCAACGATGCAGGCGGGTCAGAAGGAGCAGAGACCTGCCGCGCATCCCCCGGAATAATCCGAATCGGCAGAGACGAATTCGATTTCCGAAGACTCCCGCTTTTCTTTGGGGCTGTAAAACGAAAGCACCTGCTCCTCGCGGCTTCCGTACCGATAGACCGTAATCCCCTTGCACCTCGAACGGTAGGCCCTCAGATAGATGCTCCGGACGTCCTCGACCGTTGCATCGGCGGGCAGGTTGATCGTCTTGGAGACGGAATTGTCCGTGTAGGCCTGGAAGGCGCTCTGGATATCCAGATGCTCCTCCGGCGACACATCGAAGGCCGTAACAAAAAGTTTCCGGAGGTCCGCCGGGACGCCCCGGACCGTCCTGAGGCTGCCCACCCGCGCCATCTCAGCGATCATCTCCCGGCTGTAGATGCCCCTGTTCCGGGCCATCTCTTCGAAAATGGGGTTGGTTTCGAAGAGCCTCGTCCCCGAAAGCACGTTTCTTACAAAGCTCACGGCGAAGAGAGGCTCGATGCCGCTCGAGCAGCCAGCGATGATGCTGATCGTGCCCGTGGGGGCGACGGTGTTGACGGTGGCGTTTCGAAGGCGGAGACCCCTCGGCCCGTAGACGGACCGGTCGAAGTTCGGGAAGACGCCCCGCTCGTCGGCGAGCCCCGCCGAAGCCCGCAGCGACTCGGTTCGGATGAAGCGCATGAGTCTCCGGGCGAAACGCACGGCCTCGGGGCTGTTGTAGGGGATGCCGAGGCGGATCAACATGTCGGCAAACCCCATGACGCCGAGGCCGATTTTCCGGTTGGCGAAGGTGATCTCGCGGATCTGGGGGAGGGGGAAGCGGTTCACTTCGATGACGTTGTCGAGGAAGCGGATGCTCCAGCGGATTCGGTCCCGGAGACGCTGCCAGTCGAATCTCCCGTCGGTGACCATTTTCACCAGGTTGATGGAACCCAGGTTGCAGCTCTCGAAGGGCAGCAGCGGAACTTCACCGCAGGGATTCGTCGCCTCGATCATGCCGATCGCCGGGGTGGGGTTCCTCCGGTTGATCTCATCCAGGAAGATCAGCCCCGGATCTCCCGTGCGCCAGGCCGCGTTGACAATGAGATCGAAGACCGCCCTGGCCTTGAGGGTCCGGACCTTCTGCTTCGTCCTCGGGTTGACGAGGTCGAAGTGGCCGTTTTTCTGAAGGGCCTTCATGAACCGGTCAGTGACGCCGACGGAGAGGTTGAAATTCGTGAAGCGCCCCCGTTCCGTCTTCGCCTCGATGAAGTCGATGACGTCGGGGTGATCGCAGCGCAGGATGCCCATGTTGGCACCGCGCCTTCTCCCGCCCTGGACGATGACCCCCGTGGCCTGGTCGAAGATGCTCATGAAGGAGACGGGCCCGGATGCCTCCCCCTTCGTCGTGGAGACGAGATCCCCCTTCGGCCTCAGTCGGGAGAAGCTGAACCCCGTGCCGCCGCCCGTCTGGTGAATCTTCGCCATGTCTTCCAGGGCGTCGAAGATCCCGTCGATGGAATCTTCCACGGGGATGACGAAACAGGCGGAGAGCTGGCCGAGGGAGGTCCCGGCGTTCATCAGAGTCGGCGAGTTGGGGATGAACTCCAGACTTCTCATCATGGACAGGAATTTTTCCTCCGACTCCCCGACGGACCGTGCCCCCCGGAAGGCCTTCTCCGCCTGCGCAATGTGGCGGGCCACGCGGCGGAACAGCTCTCCCGGCGCCTCCACGACGTTCTGGTCGTCATCCTTCAGGAGATAGCGCTTCTTCAGGACTTCCACGGCGTTGATGGAGAGCTTGAGATCGTCCCGGAGCCCCAGAGCGGCCTTGGCCGTGCGGAGCTCGGCCCTCCGTTCCCGGTAGAGGATGTAGCTCCGGGCGATTTCCGTGTAGCCCGCCTTCATGAGGCCCCTCTCGACGATGTCCTGAACGGATTCAACGTCGATCTGCCTGGCCGCATACCGGGCGGTGATCTCGTCGAGGACGATTTCCGTCACGATCCCGGAGACGAAGGCGGCCCTGCTCCTGTCCTGGAGGACCTCGAGAGCGGCCCTGAAGATGGCATTCTGGATCTTGCTCCTGTCGAAGGGAACAACGGATCCGTCTCTTTTTTTCACCTTTCGCGGCAGGATGATTTTTTTCATCGTGTTCTCCGGGCGGTTTTTTCAAGCCCCGTGTTTATAGACCTCTCGAGGCCATGTAGTTTGCCAGGTCGGCCACGCGGCACGAATATCCCCACTCGTTGTCGTACCAGGCGACGACCTTGGCCATGTTGCCTCGCAGGACCTGCGTGAATTCCAGATCGACCGTCGAAGAATGGTCATTCCCCTTGAAGTCCATGGAGACGAGCGGTTCCTCTTCGCAGCACATGATGCCCTCCAGATCCCCCCGGGCGGCCTCTTTGAGAAGGGATCTCAGATCCTCCGTGGAAGACGGTCGTTTCAGCTCCGCCGTGAAGTCGATGAGGGAGACCGTCGGTGTGGGAACGCGGACGGAATAACCGTCAAAGCGCCCCGCCAGGTCGGGTATGACCAGGGCCAGTGCGCGGGCCGCCCCCGTGGTGGTCGGAATGATGTTCACCGCGGCCGCCCGGGCCCTCCTCAGGTCCCTGTGGGGCAGATCGAGGATGCGCTGATCGTTCGTGTAGGAGTGGACGGTGGTCATCATGCCCTTCTCGATTCCGATGGCCCGGTGCAGGACGAGCACGGGCGGGGCGAGGCAGTTTGTCGTACAGGAGGCGTTGGATATGATGTGATGTTTCTTCGGATTGTATGCACGGTGGTTCACGCCCATGACGACGGTCAGGTCCTCCCCTTTGGCGGGCGCCGTGACGATGACCTTTTTTGCGCCGGCCTGCAGGTGGGCCGCTGCCTGCCGGCCCGTCACGAAAAGCCCTGTCGATTCGATGACGATGTCCACGCCCTCGTCGTCCCAGGGGATGGCCGTGGGATCCCGGAACGAGAGGCTCACGATTGCGTGACCGTCGATCACGATACGGTCTTTCTGCGTCTCGACCCGGCCGGGGTAGCGGCCGTAGTTCGTGTCGTATTTGAAAAGATGGGCGTTCGTCTCGACGTCGAAGAGGTCGTTGACGGCCGCCACCTCCAGCGCCCCGGGATACCTTTCCATGACGGCTTTCAGAACCTGCCTGCCGATCCTCCCGAATCCGTTGATGCCGATCCGTGTTGTCATTGGAATCCTTTCTGAGAATGCTTTTAACTCTTTGCCTTCAGCCCTGCGTTTCATGCCCGCCTATCAATAGTCGTCGAGCCGGTATTTGTGCGCCGTCTGGAGGTCGTAGCTGGTTTTGAGCGCATGGTGCATCCGGGCGTTGATAAGCGCAATGGCGCTCAGGTTGGCCACAGCCTCCAGAAAACGGGTCTCCTGCTTGCTGAAGGGGCGGATTTCCTTCCTGTAGACCCGCATGACACCGATCACTTTTTTCCTGACCCGCAGGGGGACTACAAAAACGGACTGGATGCCTTCTCTCCTTGCCTCCTCGCGGTACTGGAAGACTCCGTCCTCCCTGGCATCCCTGAGCCAGGTCATATTTCCCCGCAGGGCTGAGCGGTCCAGACCGCTCTCCTCCACGAGCACGGGACCCTTGCGGAGGTATCGCCTGGACAGCCCCGCGGAGGCAGCCATAACGAGCCTTTTCCTGCGCTCGTCAAGAAGCCTGATCGAGCAGGCTTTGACCCCCATGGAGTCGCGGACGCATCGCACAATCTTTTCCAGGACCCGGGCCGGTTCCAGCGAGGCGTTGATCACCCTCGCCACATCGTAGAGGGCCTCAAAATACGGCATTTCTTTTTTCTTCATGGTTTCTTCCTTTTCCGTATGGTTTCACGCCCGCCGCGTCTGCCGGGCGGGCGGCGCATGATCGTCTGACTCCTCCCATGACGACGGCGACGGCCGGGACTTCCGACAGGGTGATGGACGCCCGGAAGAGAAGCTCGAGACCGGTCCGCGCAAGGGGTTCAAACGACCGATTGTTTAAATGCGGCCCGGCCGGTGTTTTCGGTTGCGAAAGAGATGAATCAGCCAGAGCAGGGTCCCGATGAGAACGATGATCCCCATGGCCTCGATTTCATATTGCCGGAAATCTTGGATGAGAGCCTCGGCGGCACTCCCGAAAAGGTACCCCAGATATCCGACAACGATGGCCCAGAGAACGGCACCGGTGACGTTCAGCAGGATGAAAGTGCCCGTGGATACGCGGCTCATTCCGATGACGAAGGGCGTGATGATGCGCATGCCGTAGATGAAACGGAAGCCGAGAATCAGAGGGGTCCTGTAACGCTGGAGCGTATGGTGGGCCCTGTCGACACGTTCCCGCCACCGGGGGTGCTTCGAGAGGATCTTCTGACTGTGCCAGCGGCCGAGGTGGAAGAAGAGCTGATCCCCCGTCAGAGACCCGATGAAGGCGCAGAGGATGACCCACGGCAGTTGCAGGTATCCGCGCTGAGCGGCAAACCCACCGAGAACCAGGATCGTCTCACCTTCGATGAAAGAGCCAATCAGTATGGCCAGATAACCATAGGTTTCAAGGCTGGATTGAAATGTCATACTGAGAACGTGTGAGGGTTCTTTGATCACAGATTTTAAGCCCAAAACAATCGTGATGGCAAGCGGATAAAAGGAAAGGACCCTTGCCGCAGGGAGAGCGGCCGAACAGTGACTTTCGGGCCGTCGGATTCGTCCTTCCGTACCATCAGAATGAAACCCGACTGTAGAAATATCTTTTCACCGCCTCCGCGAAGACCACATAGAGGAGCAAAACAATTCCGATACCGGCGATGAAGCGGCCGTCCAGCGGAACGAAGCCGAAGGGCTCTGCCAGGGGGCTGAGCGGAAAGAGGAGCGTTGCGGCGATCACACAGACAGTCGCGAGGGTGAGGTACCTGCCGGGCCGGCTCCGGAAGAACGGCTTCCGGCTCCGGATCACCAGGACGATCATGGTGGCGGAGAGGACGGATTCGACGAACCAGCCCGTTCTGAACTCGGCGACGGAGGCCTGAAGAACGAAGAGGAGCAGGGCGAAGGTCAGGTAGTCGAAGACGGAGCTGAGGAGCCCGAAGGCAAGCATGAATTTCCGGATGAATTTTAAATCCCAGCGCCGGGGTCTTTCGATCCACTCCTCGTCCACCCTGTCCGTGGCGATGGTCATCTCGGGGAAATCCGTCAGCAGGTTCGTCAGCAGGATCTGCTTCGGAAGCAGAGGAAAAAAGGAGAGAATCAACGACGCCCCGGCCATGCTGAACATGTTGCCGAAGTTTGCGCTGGTGGCCATGAAGACATACTTGAGGGTGTTGGCGAAGGTCTTCCTGCCTTCCTCCACGCCCCGCACCAGCACCTTCAGGTCTTTTTCCAGAAGAACGATATCCGCGGCCTCCTTCGCCACATCGACGGCGCTGTCGACGGAGATGCCGACGTCGGCCCCGTGAAGGGCCGAGGCGTCGTTGATCCCGTCGCCCATATAGCCCACGACATGACCCGATTTTTTCAGGGCCGTGATGATGCGCTCCTTCTGGTTGGGCTCCACCTCGGCGAAGACATCGAAGTCATTGACCAGTTTTTGCAGGGCCTCGTCGCTCATCTGCCGGAGTTCCACGCCCGTGATGACCCTCGATTGCGAAAGCCCGACCTCATCGGCGACCGTGGTCACGACCAGGGGATTGTCCCCGCTCAGGACCTTGAGCGAAATGCCGAGTTTCCGCAGTTCGCCGACGGTTTCGGCGATGCCGGCCTTCGGCGGGTCATGGAATACGGCGAACCCCAGGAAGACCATGTCCTTTTCATGGTCCTTTTGGATGATCTTTTCGGAGGCCATGTCCCTGACGGCGATCCCCAGCATCCGGTGACCCGCGCGACTCCCTTCCTCGTACTGCCGGGTGATCGCATGATCGACGTTCGAAATCTCCGTCAGCGTGCCGTCCGGTTTCATGGCCCGGGAACACGCTTCGAAGACGTTCTTGAACGCCCCCTTGGTGATCAGGGTGGTCGTGCCCGGAGCGGACACGAGGATGCTCAGGCGCTTGCGGATGAAATCGTAGGGAACCTCGTCGAGCTTCTCGTAGCCGGATATGTCCGGCGACCGGGCAGCGACGATCGCCGCGTCGATAGGGTTCGTGAAGCCTCTCTGATAGCGGGCGTTCAGGTAGGCATAAAGGAATACCCGGTCGCTCTCACGGCCCTCCGTATCCATGCATGAGCGGAGCCGAACGACGCCCTCCGTGAGGGTCCCCGTCTTGTCGGAGCAGAGGATGTTCATGCTGCCGAAGTTTTCGATGGAGGAGAGGCGCTTGACGATGACGTGCCGGCCGGCCATCTTCCGGGCGCCGTGAGCGAGGTTGATGCTGATGATGGCCGGCAGGAGCTGCGGGGTGAGCCCCACGGCAAGGGCCAGAGCGAAGAGAAAGGATTCCATGACGGGCCGGTGAAGGTAGACGTTCACGGCAAAGATGGCGATGACGAGCAGGAGCGTCACCTCCATGAGAAAATAACCGAAGCGCCTGACGCCGTGCTCGAACTCCGTTTCAGGGGCCCGGAGCCTGAGCCGCTCGGCGATTTTACCGAATTCCGTCGCCCTGCCCGTTTTGACCACCAGGGCCCGGGCCGTGCCGCTGACCACATGGGTTCCCATGAAAAGGGCGTTCACCCGCCGGCCGAGCGGTGTGTCGTGCGGGAGGGTCGTCATTTCCTTGGCTACCGGGTAGGTTTCGCCCGTAAGGGTCGCTTCATCCACGAAGAGGTCTTTCGAGTCCAGGATCAGGCCGTCTCCGGGGATGACGTCTCCCGCGTTGAGGATGATGACATCCCCGGGGGTCAGATCCTCGACGGGAATATCGGTCGGCCGTCCGTCCCTCAAGACGGTGGACCGGATACGGACCATGGCCAGCAGCTTTTCAACGGCGCGAACGGCGGACCTTTCCTGCCAGAACCCCAGGCACCCGCTGATGAGCACGATCGTCAGTATGATCAGGGTGTCCATGGGGTCGTGGAGGAAGAAAGACAGGATAGCGGCGAAGATCAGGATGAGAATGATGGGGCTTTTGAACTGGCCGAGAAAGAGCGTGAGGTCGTCGGCGCGTTTTTTCGGGGAGATCCGGTTGGGTCCGTGGCGGTCAAGGCGCTCCGTCGCTTCCCGGGATGAAAGCCCGTCGCGGGTCGCTCCGAGGCGATCGAGGAGTGCCTCAGGGGGAATGCTCCAGAAATGTGAGGACCATTCATCCATATCGACCCCGGAGGTCTTCAGGGCAGGATGGAGGGCGGGTTCAGTGCCCGGGAGCCGCACCCTCGCCGCAGGGGTTCGCGTGGTCGGCTTTCTCCATGGCGCCGTATACATCGGACGTCATTTGCCGGGAAACCTGTTCCATGGCCCGGCTCATGGCGCGGGCGAAAGCGGCCGGCGAATGGGTCTCGAGCGGCTCGAGGGCGCGATATGCCTTCTGAAAGATCACGCCGCGAGCGGTCTCCCCTCGGGACCGGTCCAGGAGAGTGACGTCGAGGGACAGAAACGCCTTCCGTCCCTCCCCGTCTTCGATCTCGAGAAATTCCTCCAGGCGGCCCTGCAGGATAAATCGGGCGTCGGCCTCGTCGTAGTCGGAAAAGACGGCCCTGAAGAGGCCGCTGTCCCTGAGGTCGCGAAGCACCCGGTCGGTGGTCATCTCCGGGGGGGGCGACTTCCAGCGGTGGTAGGTGTAGGCGTTGAGCACCGAGGGGGAAGACCGGTAGACCATGGCCGTGGAATTGAAAGCCTGAGCGGCGGAGAAACGCTCAACCGTCAAAAGTTCGCTTACCGGCGGGCGATCGCCGATGGCGGGCGACGGGTACTCCAGGATGTAGTACTCGAAAGCCCTCCCGGGGGACCTCGCGGGGGTGCAGGCTGCAATCAGGAGCAGGAAAAGGACCGTGAGAAGGGCCCGGCAGGGTCGAAAGGACACCCGGAATGTCTTCTTGCAGCCTGGAGCGTCTTTTTTCATCTCTCCCATTCCTTTCTGCCGCCGGTTCACTCGCCGCGGTCTGCCGCGGGCGGGCTGCTGAAGAAAAGATCCGAGGGGTTGCTGCCGAGACGGTCGAGAAGCCGCTCGAGACTTTCCGACGTGCGCCTCAGGCTCTCGCCGGTCGACCGGATTTCGAGAGACATCGCGCGGGTCCTCCGGTCGAGGTTCTCGACGAGGCGGTCGGCCTTGCCGACGGTCTGGGACAGCTTCATCTCGTCGAGCTCGTCCCGCATGGTTTTCATCAGCGTTCTCGCCTCGGTCAGGGCGGCCTTCGTTTCACCGAGCGCATCTTCGAATTTCCCGTTCGCCATGGCCCTGTCGACCTTGCCGATGGTCGAATCGAGGCCGGCCGTCACCGATTCCAGGCTGGCCAGGATGCTCCGCATTTGCGGACTGCCGAAGAAGTTCTCGGCGGTCCGGGCGGCCGATTCTATCCGGGTCGAAACGGCACCGAAGTCGATCTGATTCATTTTTTCGATGATGCTGTCCACGCCGGAGAGAATCTGGCGGATGGCGGATGGACGGGAGGGGATGATCGGGTATTCGGAGGGGAAGTCGACCCGGGGGGAGCGGGATATTTCAGAAGGGTCCATGCGGTCGAGCTCCACGTAGACGATTCCCGTGATGCCGGCGGTTTTCAGTTCCGAAACGACGGCTTTTTCGAGTTCGCCCCGCAGATGGATCTTCATGACAACCTCGATCAGCCTGTTGTCGGGCGCTACCCGGATCTGTTTCACCCGCCCGATGTCGACGCCGCGGTACTTCACCGTCGAATCCACCTGGAGACCCTGGACGGATTCGTCGAAGTAAGTCACGTAGGTGTCCCCCTTTTCGAAGTATTTCGATGCGCCGAGCCAGAGGATGACACCGGCCCCGATGACGATCCCGATGCTCGTGAACAGACCGATGACCAGATGGGAAGTTCTCCTAGCCATGATGAATGTCCCCTGTCCTTGTTTGAGGGGGTTGCCGGTTGAAGAAGGCGATCACCCGGGGGTCCCGGGAGCATTCTTTCAGCTCACGGGGGTCTCCCTCGGCGATGATACCCCGCACGTGTTTGTCCAGCATGACGACCCGCTGGGCGATGTTCATGATCGAAGCGAGTTCGTGGGTGACGATCACCATCGTGGTCCCCAGGATCCGGTTGATTTCCTTGATCAGGAGGTCGAGGCCGGCGGCCGTGACGGGGTCCAGGCCCGACGAGGGCTCGTCGAAGAAGAGGATGGAGGGGTCAAGGGCCATGGCTCTCGCGAGGGCGGCCCTCTTCTTCATCCCGCCCGACAGCTCCGCCGGCATGTGGTGTTCATGACCGGCGAGGTTCACCAAGCCCAGTTTCATCTTCACGACGAGATCGATCATCTCCGGGGGAAGAGAGGTGTACTCACTGATCGGAAGCCCGATGTTTTCCGCGAGAGTCATGGAACCGAAGAGGGCCCCGGATTGAAAGAGAACGCCGATCTCCATGCGGAGCCGCCGGCGTTCCGCATCGCTCGCGCCGGCGAGGTTGATCCCCTTGACGAGGACTCTCCCCTCGCAGGGCGTGAACAGCCCGATCATGTGTTTGAGAAGCACCGTTTTTCCGCAGCCGCTCTCACCGATGATGACGAGGATCTCGCCGGGAAGAACAGTCAGATTGATCCCCTCGAGAATCGTATCGTCGCCGAACCGTGCCGTAAGATTCTCGACGATGATGATCGGCTCCCGATCCGCTGCGGCCACGCTTTCCTCCCGCCGGAGCTCAGCCCGGCATCGCCTGATTACCACTGAACATAATAGAATATGATCGCAAAGGCCGAGTCCGCGACGATGATCAGAAAGATCGACGAGACAACGGCCGATGTCGTCGCGGCCCCTACCGCCTCCGCGCCGCCCCGCACCTGGAGACCCCTCTGGCAGCTGATCCCCGCAATGAGGGCGGCAAAGACCACGGATTTGAACAGGCTGGTGCCGAAATCAAAGAGAGTGACGCTCTTTGCCGTCTGCTGGATGTAGGTGTGGATGGTGAGATCGAGCCCCGTGATCCCGACGAGAAGCCCCCCGGCGATGCCGAAGAAGTCGGAGTAGAGGGTCAGAATCGGGACGACGATCATGGCGGCCAGCACCTTCGGGACGGCGAGAAACTGCGTCGGCTCGAAGCCCATGGTGACCAGGGCATCCACCTCCTCATTGACTTTCATCGTGCCGATCTCCGCCGCAAAAGCCGACCCGGAACGCCCGGCGACGATGATGGCCGTCATCATGGGACCCAGTTCCCGGATAATGGCGATCCCGACGAGGGATGCCACATAGATATTGGCACCGAATTGCTTGAGCTGCAGGGAGGACATGAAGGCGATGATGAGCCCCATCAGGAGGCTCAACAGGCTCAGGATGGGAAGACCGTCCACCCCGGCCCTCTTGACGTAGAAGAGGACATCCTCCCAGCGGACGAGACGGGGGTTCCGGACGGCCTGAAAGAGGGCATCGAGGATCTCCCCGACAAAGGTCAGGACCCCGATCAGATCTTTGTAGAGCGCTTCACTGGCTTCGCCGATTTCCTCCAGCACGTATCCGTGCTTTCTTTCCGTTTTGGCGGCCGTGGCGACGAGGGCTTCCGGGTTGATGAGGTCCATGATATGGCGGACCTCGTCGGGCATGTTGTCAAAAGAGAAGACGATGGCCTGGTCCTTCGCCCGGCGTTCCAGCTCCAGAAGGAGGAGCGCCCCCGAGCTGTCCAGATACTCGATGTTGGTCAGGTCGACGATGAGTTCTTTCGGCTTGAGATCCTCCAGGCGCCTGCGGATCTCTTCCCTGTAGAAGCCCAGGCTGCTCAGGGCGATCCGACCCGAGAGAAGGAGCTTGACGGTTTCCCCTCTCTCCCCCCGGGTCCGGATGAGATCGCTTTTCCTTTCGGCCGGCGCTGTCATCGGTTTCCCTTCAGTTGTTGAAATCGATCTCCAGAAACTCCTCCTCGGTGAGGCCCCAGTTCCGCCGAACCTCCGTGGAAAAATAACCCAGGACGAGCAGGCCGACGAGCCGGCCGTCTTTCATCAGGGGGGAACTGACGGCGAAGATCCTTGTCCCGTCCTGCAGAAACAACCTCGCGTGGACGATCCTTTTTTCCCGGAGCGATTTTGTGATCGATTTGTAGTGGGAGTAGTCGACGCCCCGCGAGAGTTTTCGCGGGGAGATGGACGTGACCGAAATGCCGTTTTTGTCCAGGGTCGCGATACTGCAGGAAAAGGGCATCCCCTGCTCCTCCGCTGCGACGCAGGCACGCGTCAGGGCCGCCTCGACGGCCTTCCCGTTGCCTTTCGGCAGGGCCTCCGCGAAGGACGGCGAGAGCTTTTCGATATTGTCCCGGACCTCTTTCTTGAAGGCGACGGCGGCGCTGCTCGGAGCAGGCGGCGGTTTGCACGCCGGGAGGGATAGAAAAAAGACGAAAGCGATGTACAGCCGGGTCAGACGACCTGCCTTCCGAACCATCTTTTTTGCACGGGACTCTCTCATTCGCCCTACCGGGAGACGGCGATTTCAATCCTTCGGAAAATTAACATAAAACGGGTCGTGTGACAAATGAAAGGATGCCGGAGGTAACCCCGGCATCCTTCAGGGAGCGCGTCGTTTTACGGACGGTCTTTCAGGATGGCTCCGGTGCTTGCCGAGGTGACGAGGCTTGCGTACCGGGCGAGGTATCCGGACCGGATGGCCGGCGGCCGGGGCTTCCAGGCCTTTTTTCGTCTCTTCAGCTCTTCGCTTCCGATTTTCAGCGTGAGCTTACGCTTCGGGATATCGATGGCGATGAGGTCCCCCTCCCGGACGAGGGCGATGGGCCCTCCGTCGGCGGCCTCGGGTGAGATGTGCCCGATCGCCGCGCCGCGGGACCCGCCGCTGAAACGGCCGTCGGTGAGCAGCGCCACCGACTCGGCCAGGCCCATGCCGGCCAGCGCCGACGTGGGCCCGAGCATCTCGCGCATCCCGGGACCGCCCTTCGGGCCCTCATAGCGTATGACGATGACATCGCCGGGCCTGATCTTCCCGCCGAGGATCGCCTCGATGGCACTGTCTTCGCTGTCGAAGACGCGGGCAGGCCCCTCATTGGCCAGCATGTTCGGGGCCACCGCGGACTGTTTCACCACACCGCCGTCGGGGGCAAGGTTCCCCCGGAGGATCGAGAGGCCGCCCTCCTTTAAATAAGGATCCTTGATGGAGCGGATGACCTGGTAGTTGCGGACGCGGACGCCCTTCAGATTTTCCCCCACCGTCCCGCCCGTGGCGGTGAGCGCCTTTTCGTCGATCACGCCCAAAAGGCTGATCTCCTTCATGACCGCCTGGACACCGCCGGCCGCACCGAGATCTTCGATATGATGGGCGCCCGCGGGGCTCAGCTTGCAGAGGTTGGGGGTCTTGGCGCTGATTCTGTTGAAAAGATCGAGATCGAGCTTGATGCCCGCCTCATGGGCGATGGCCGGCAGGTGGAGGACGGTGTTCGTGGAGCCGCCGAGGGCCATGTCGACGGCGATGGCGTTCTTGAACGCGGAGAGGGTCGCGATATCGCGGGGGCGGATCTTTTTCTTCAGCAGCTCCATGACCTTCACCCCCGCCGTCTTGGCCAGGCGCACGCGGGCCGCGTCGACCGCCAGGATCGTGCCGTTGCCCGGAAGGCCCATCCCCAGAGCCTCGGTCATGCAGTTCATGGTGTTGGCCGTGTACATGCCGGAGCAGGAGCCGCATCCGGGACAGGCGCAATCCTCGATTTTTTTGAGCTCGTTCATCGTGATCTGCCGGGACTTGACCTTCCCGACGCCCTCGAAGACGGTGATGAGATCCACCGCCCGTCCTTCCATGGAGCCGGCGAGCATGGGCCCGCCGCTTATGAAGATCGCCGGGACATTCAGGCGAAGAGCCGCCATGAGCATTCCCGGGATGATCTTGTCGCAGTTGGGGATGAAGACGAGGGCGTCGAAGGGGTGGGCCATGGCCATGATCTCTACGGAGTCGGCGATGTTCTCGCGGCTGGCCAGGGAAAACTTCATTCCCGTGTGACCCATGGCGATCCCGTCGCACACGCCGATCACGGGGAACTCCACGGGGGTGCCCCCTGCCGTGCGGACGCCGGACTTTACCGCCTCGCTGATGATGTCCAGGTGGATGTGACCGGGGATGATCTCGTTTGCGGAATTCACCACGCCGATGAGCGGCCGGGCGATCTCCTCGTCCGTGTAGCCCATGGACTTGAAAAGGGAACGGTGGGGCGCTCTTTCCAGCCCTTTTTTCATCAGATCGCTGCGCATGATTCCCTCCCCTGACGTTGCGAAGTTGAGAAGCTCGGAGAGTCAGAAAACCCCTTATTCCCCATGTTCTCACGTTCTCATCTTCTTAACTTCTTGATAGCATAAAATACACGTTACCTGTTCTTTGAAAAAGCAGAGAGCA
>DAOTMG010000021.1:0-40123 GCA_035450185.1 Syntrophales bacterium
ATCAGATGCTCTCTGCTTTTTCAAAGAACAGGTAACGTGTATTTTATGCTATCATTTTCTTAGCACGTCTGCCCCTGGCCTCATCATCCGACCCTTCGAGGCAGGGTGATACCAAGCCTATTCGGCTGCGTCCGGCTGTTTGAAAAGAGGGTTGCGGGCAATGACAATCTCGCAACCCCCTTCTGTTTGTTCCTGGCGCGCCCTCGAGGGCTCGAACCTCGGACCTTTGGATTCGTAGTCCAACGCTCTATCCAGCTGAGCTAAGGGCGCGCGTTCTTGAAATAGAAATGGCGGAGAGTGGGGGATTCGAACCCCCGGTACACCTTTTAGGGCGTACATTCGCTTAGCAGGCGAACCCATTCGGCCACTCTGGCAACTCTCCGCGCCGGATATATCTAATTTTTGTTTTCTATCTGGCGGAGGGAGCAGGATTCGAACCCGCGAACCTTTCGGTTAACGGTTTTCAAGACCGCCGCCTTAGACCACTCGGCCATCCCTCCGGGGTGCCGTCCTACGGTTTTCCGATCCGCGCCTTCAAAGAAAATTCCCCACATTCCCCTGAAGGGCCGCCGGGCACTGTTTCCGAATGTAACGGGAGTTTAACCTACGGCTTAATTTTGTCAAGCCCTCGCATGTAGGGCCTGAGGGCCTCGGGGATGACGACGCTTCCGTCCTTCTGCTGGTAGTTTTCCAGGACGGCGACGACGGTCCGGCCGACGGCGAGTCCGGAGCCGTTCAGGGTGTGGACGAACTCCACCCGGCCCGTGGCTTCGCGGCGGAACCGGATCGAGGCCCGGCGGGCCTGGAAGTCCTCGAAATTACTGCAGGAGGAAATCTCCCGGTAGACTCCCTGTCCCGGAAGCCAGACCTCCAGGTCGTAGGTCTTCGAGGCCGAAAATCCGAGATCGGCGGTACAGAGGCTGACCGTCCGGAAGTGGAGGCCCAGCTTTTTCAAAATATCCTCGGCGTCGAGGGTCAATTTTTCCAGCTCGTCGTAAGAACTTTCGGGTGTGGTGAACTTCACGAGTTCCACCTTGTTGAACTGGTGCTGGCGGATGAGCCCCCGGGTGTCCTTGCCGTAGGAGCCCGCCTCGGCCCGGAAGCATGGAGAATAGGCCACGTGGAGGCAGGGGAGGTCCTTCTCGTTCAGAATTTCCTCCCGGTAGATGTTCGTCACGGGAACCTCCGCCGTGGGGATGAGGTAGTAATCCATGCCCTGGATCTTGAAGAGGTCCTCCTCGAACTTCGGAAGCTGCCCCGTCCCGGTCATGCTGTCCCTGTTGACCATGAAGGGGGTGAGCAGTTCCGTGTAGCGGTGCTCCGTCGTGTGGAGGTCGAGCATGAAGTTGATGAGCGCCCGTTCGAGGAGCGCCCCCACGCCGCGGTAGACGGTGAACCGGGCCCCGGCGATCTTGGCGCCCCGGGCGAAGTCGAGGATATTGAGAGCCTCGCCGATGTCCCAGTGGGCCCTGGGTTCGAAGTCGAGTTTGGGCTTTTCGCCCCAGTGGCGCACCACGGGGTTGTCCTCGGAACTGGCGCCGTAGGCGACGGATTCGTGCTGGATGTTGGGGATGACCATCATGAAGTCCCGGAGATCTCCCTCGGTTTTCTCCAGGCCCTGTTCGAGTTCCTTGATGCGGTCCGAGACGGCGCCCATCCGCGCGATGAGATCCGAGGCGTCCTCCCTGTTCTTCTTACGGGCGCCGATCTCCCTGGAGACCTTGTTCCGCTCGCCTCTCAGCGCTTCCACTTCCTGGAGGATGTCCCTGCGCCTCCGATCCAGGCCGGCGAAGAGATCCAGGTCGATCTCCTTGCCTCGCTCGAGCATCTTCTTCCGGACGAGGTCCAGGTTATCCCTCAGAAATTTCATGTCCAGCATGATCGTCTCTCCCTCGGAAAGGTCTTTTTCGACTATCATTTTGATAGGTTGAAGTCAACCGTTTTGTCTCCGCCGAAGGGCCGGTGAAAGCCTCTGCCGGCGGGGGTTTGCGCTTTCGGGAGTCAGTCAGCGGAACCGGCCGCGGACGGTCTCCAGGATGCGGGCCATCTCGCGACATTTGAAAAGGTGGGAGGCGATGAAAAAGGTCGCCATGCCGACGGCAATCGCGGCCGCCAGCGTGAGGAGTCTTTCGTTGAAAGGACCGTCGTCTCGCCAGGCCAGCAGGTGATTGCTCAGTTCGACGGCTCCCCACATCACGAAGGAGGCTGCGAAGACCTTGAGAACGGACCGGTAAAACGCCCTGTCGAGGAAAGGGCCGATCCTCCGGGTGAGGATCGCCGAGAGGGTCACGACATTGACGGCCGAGGCGATGGAGGTCGCCAGGGCGAGCCCTCCGTGTTTGAGGGGGAACATAAGGAGAACGCTCATAACCGTGTTGACGATGAGCGCCACGACGGCGATTCGAACGGGGGTCTTCGTGTCCTGGAGGGCGTAAAAGGCGGCGACGACGACGCGGATCGTCGAGAAGGCCCAGAGGCCGACAGCGTAGCAGAGCAGGGCCTGGGCGGTCAGAACCGTCGAGCGCTGGTCGAATTCCCCCCGCTCGAAGAGGACGGAGATGATCGGCACCCGCAGGGCGATCAGAGCGATCATGGCCGGGATGGTGATGAAGAGCATGAGCCGCAGGGAGAAGGCGATGGTCTTTTTCATCTCGCCGAATTCGCCCTTTGTGGCCTGTTCGGCGAAGCTCGGCAGCGCCGCCGTCCCGATGGCGATGGCGAAGACCCCCAGAGGAAGTTCGACGAGCCGGTCGGCGTAGTAGAGATAGGAGACACTCCCCTCGGGGAGGAAGGAGGCCAGCAGCGTGCTGATGAAGATGTTGATCTGGTAGACGGCGGCGCCGAAAACGGCCGGGAGCATCAGCAGACCGATGCGCTTCACCCCGGGGTGGCGGAAGTTCGGGTCGGGCCTCAAGTGTACGCCCAGCCGGCCGAGGAAGGGGAGCTGAAAGAGAAGCTGGAGCAACCCCCCGACCATCACCCCGACGGCGAGCGCCAGGATGGGCTCCTCGAAGAAGCCCCGCAGGAAGAGCGCGGCCAGGATCATGGTGATGTTCAGGATGACCGGGGACAGAGCCGGGGAGGCGAAGTGCCGAAACGAATTCAAAATGCCCATGCAGAGGGCGACGAGAGAGATGAAGAAGATATAAGGAAACATGATCCGGGTCAGGAAAACGGTCAGGGCGTGCTTGTCGGGCGTCTTGACGAACCCAGGCGCCATCAGGGAAACGATGAGCGGCGAGAGAAGCACTCCCGCGATGGATACGATGACGAGGATGACCGACAGCACCGTAAAGGCGACGTTTGCGAGTTCCAGAGCCTCCGCCCGGGAACGTGTCTTCAGGTATTCCGTGAACACGGGGACGAAAGAGATGGTGAGCGACCCCTCGGCGAAGAGGCGCCGCAGGAGATTGGGGATCCGGAAGGCCACGAAAAAGGCGTCGGTGGCGAAGCCCGCCCCGAAGAGGGCGGCGACGACCATGTCCCGGAGGAACCCGAAGACCCGGCTCAGCATCGTTGCCGTCCCGACAACGCCGGCGGCTCTGGCGACGCGCGCGTTTTCCGTTTCTCCGGCTCTCTTCAAATCGTCCATAGGGTTCGCGGGGGGGGAAGGCACGGCGGGAAGACCGTGCTTTGACGGTCTATTTACCAGAAAAGAGGAGGGATTCAATATCTTTCTTTTTCAGCCCCGCTACGGCGACTGTTTTTTTTCTCGAGTGGTGTCCGGAAAGTATCGAGATCCGTGACGCCCGGACCCCGAGCCATTCGGCGAGAACCTCCAGGCAGGCCTCGTTGCCCCTGCCCTCGACGGGGGGTGCCGCGACCTTGACCTTCAAGGCGTCGTTGTGGATGCCCGCTACGGCGGGCTTCGAGGATTTCGGGAGCACCTGGACGCTGAAGATCACGCCCTCTTCGGTTTCACGAATCGAGATCATCCTATTTGAATTCTTCCCAGTTGGCGCTTTCCTTCTTGCGGGATTCCAGGAGCTTTTTGTTGAATTTAAGGAAGGAGTCGAAATACTTTTCCAGCTGGTTTTTGTAGTTCTTGAGCTTCTCCACTTCACCCCGGAGGGCTTCCGTGTCCGCACGGCTCTTGCCGGCCGAGCCGTTGTCGGCGCCTTTCTTCCAGGATTCAATGAGTTCGATCGTGAAGGTCAGGAAGGACTCGAAGTCCTTCTCGTGCCAGCTCTTCAGGTTCTTGAGTTTTTCGATTTCCTCCTTGACGGCGCCGGCGGCCGCGCCCGATGAGCCGGTGACCTCCTCGGCCTTTGTCCAGGCCTCGGCGATGATGGCCTTGGATTGCTTTTCCGCCTCCGTCCGGGCGTTGTTCACCAGCTCTTCCGCCTTGATCTTGGCCTCGGCGATGATGGCCTCGACCTGCTTTGCCGCTTCCTTTGAATGGTCGTCCTTCTGTTTCTTGGCGATGCCGTCCGCTTTGGATTTCGCCATTTTGAGGAGTTCCTCCGCCTTGGCCTTGGTTTCGGCGATGTAGGCCTTCTGCTTTTCCGCCTCTTTCAGGATTTCATCGCGCTCCTGCTGGAAGAGCTCTTCGGCCTTTTTCTTGGATTCTTTCATGAGCTCTTCCGCGCGGGCACCGGCATCGGCGATGATGGCCTTGTGCTGTTTCTCCGCTTCCCGGACGGCTTCTTCCTTCTGGTTACGGGCGATCGCCTCCGCGTCGGCCCGCGCGGCCTTGATGATGTCGCGGGCCTTCGCCTCGGCCTCGGCGATGATCCCGTCCGACTGGACGGCGGCTTCCGCGGCGACATCCTTTTGCTGCCTGGTCAGTGCGACCGCCTCGGTCCGGGCGGATTTCAGGAGGGTATCCGCCTTTTCCTTTGCTGCATCGATGATAAGGTCATGTTCCTTCTGCGCTTCCTTCTTGACGGCCGTTTTCTGCTCCTCGAGCCATGTATCGGCCTGCGTCCTGGCAGAACGGAGGATCTCTTCGCTTTGCTCCTTTGCGCCCGCAAGGATGACTTCGGCTTCTTTTTCCGCTTCCTTGATCCGTTCGAGTTTCTTCTTGTCGAGAAGCTTGAGGGCCTCGTCGCGGGAAGCGTTCTTAAGTTCCTCGGCCTTGGCCTTCGCCTCGGCCAGCATCTCCTCGGTCTTGGCCTTCGCCTCCGCCAGGGCTTTCTCTTTTTCTTCGCGGATGAGCTTTTCCGCCTCTTGGCGGGCACTCTTCAGAATTCCGTCGGCCTGAACACGGGCCTCGGCCACGATGACGTCCTTCCGGGCTTCCAGGTCGGGACTTCCCGCGACCAGGCCGCCTTTTCGCATCTGGTCCGCCTCGATCCGGGCGGTATCGAGGATCTCGTTGGCCATTGTCTTGGCCCTGGCCAGGATGGCGTTGTGTTTCGTTTCCGCCTCCTTTTCCGCTTCGTCGGCCATTTTGGATCGAATCCGCTCGGCCTCCGCCTTGGCGGCATCGAGGACCTCGTCCGCCTTGGCCTTCGCTTCGGCGACCACGTCCTTGTGGTATTCCTCCGCCTGGTTCTGCAGAAGCTGGGTCCGCAGCTGGAAGCGCCTGGCCTCCTCGATGATCTCCTGGTAGCGTTTCTCCGCCTTCTGTTCGGCTTCTTCCCGCAGTTTCGCGGCAAGCTCGTCGGCTTCCTGCCGGACCTGGTTCAGGACCTCCTGGGCTTTCTTCTTTGCCTCTTCGACGATTTCATGGTAGGGCTTTTCAGCGAGATCCCCGGCGCCCCCGGGCGGACCGCCGCCGGGTCCCAGGATCATCTTGACCTTGATGTCCGAGAGTTCTCTTTCGACCTTGGCGAGGTTTTCCGTGAGGGAGGCGTTCTGGGAGAGAAGGATTTCGTATTCGCCGGCGATGAACTTCAGGAAGCCCGCGACCTCCGTGGGCTCGAATCCCTTGAAGACTTTCTTGAACTGCCGTTGTCTGATGTCTGAGGGTGTAACCTTCACGAACGATCTCCCGTTAGGTCTTTAGCCGGAAGGCAAACTCGATGATACTCTGCACTGCGAATCTCTGGAGGAAGATGATGGCCAGGATGACGATGACGGGAGAGATGTCGATGCCGATGTTCCCCGTGGGGATCAGCCGCCTGACAGGGCGGAGTACGGGTTCGGTGACCCGGTGGAGGAACCTGACAATGGGGTTGTAGGGATCGGGGTTCACCCAGGAGATCAGGGCCCGGACGATCACAATCCACATGTAGAGCCAGAGGCAGATGTCAAGAATCCTGGCAATGGCTTCGAGGAGGTTGGCAACGACGTACATAAACGGTCTTAAGTATTTAAATTTTCAAGTGATGTGAAAATAAGGGTTGAGGAAATAAAAGTCAAGGCATATATTTCCCGTCATCCGACCCAATACTACATCGTCCGGTCAGGCCGTGATCTTTAACCGGGTTGCATGGAAATGCCGAACAATTTTGGACAGTTACAATTTATTTTGCAACACCTCTAATATTGAAGGGGGATCCCCCCATGCTGTTATGCAAATCTGGCGCCCGATGAGTGTCCATATCCAGGGTTTTCAGGAGAAAACAAGAAAAGGAGGGATGGAGAGGATGAAAGGGAAAAAAATAGCCGTCATCGGCGGCGGAAAGATGGGGGAAGTGCTCGCCGGCGGGATCGTTACAGGAAAGCTCCTGCCTGCCGGGGATGTGACCGTGACGGACATCATCCCGGAGCGGCTCGATCACCTGAAAAAGCAGCACAAGGTTCAAGTCACGGCCGACAACAGAAAGGCCGTCACGGATGCCGACATTGTCATCCTTGCCGTCAAGCCCCAGAACATGTCCGAGGTCCTCAAAGAGCTCTCCCCCGTGATCGACAAGGACAAACTCGTCGTATCCATTGCTGCGGGCATCACCACCGCTTTCATCCAGGAGCATTTGAAGAAGGGGACACGGATCGTCAGGGTCATGCCGAACACCCCCGCACTCATTAAGGAGGGTGCGGCGGCGCTTGCCCCGGGGGCGAATGCGACCGAGACGGATCTGCAGACGGCCCGTTCCATCTTCGACGCCGTCGGGGTGACGGTGATCGTGCAGGAAGACCTGATGGACGTCGTCACGGGACTTTCGGGAAGCGGTCCGGCCTACGTTTTCATCATCATCGACGCTCTGTCCGATGCCGGTGTCCTGATGGGGCTCCCGAGGGATGTCGCGCAGAAGCTTGCCGCCCAGACCCTTCTCGGGGCCGCGAAATTGTATCTGGCGACGGGGAAACACCCCGGGGAGCTCAGGGACATGGTCACCTCACCGGGCGGTACGACCATTGCCGGCATCAAGGAGATGGAACAGAAGGGCCTTCGGGGAGCGCTCATTGCGGCCGTGGAGGCCGCCACGCTGCGGTCCAGGGAGCTGGGCAAAGGGAAGTAGGTAAGCAGAGTCCCGGCTTTCGGGTCTCGGAAGAACGGAAAGAAAATATAGAACCCCCTGACCCTATGGATGCAGGGGGTTTGTTTTTTTTGTGATGGTCGTCTGATCTTTGCACTGAACTCTCGACCCTTTACCCGGAACCC
The DNA here is from genome assembly GCA_035450185.1 of Syntrophales bacterium. GTDB lineage: Bacteria > Desulfobacterota > Syntrophia > Syntrophales > UBA2192 > JAPLJU01. Next base: position 7,493 of record DAOTMG010000021.1, read on the forward strand.
TATGATTTAAACAGGTCATAGATCCGGTCCATGAATCCGGATTGACCGGCCTCCTTGTCTTCCCCCGTTTCCTGCCGGGGAGGGTCTTCCTGCGGCGCCGGAGCGGCGTCGCCTGAGGTTTCCGCCTGCGGAGGCGACGGGGCGCCCTTTTCCTGCCTGGGTTTCCGGTCTCGGTCTCCCGGTCTTCTCCGCCTGTGGCGCGGCCGCCTTCTGGACGGGGCTTCCGTCTTCGCGGCCTCCGGCGCCGCTTCCGCAGCGGCCTCCGGCTGTTTAGCGACCCCGGACGGGGTTTCCGCCGGTGTTTCCGGAAGCATTTCCTTTTCGACGAATTCGAACTTCGCCTCATCCCACTGCATGTCGGGGCTGCCCGAGATGTGGATGGAGGCGTCATAGATGCTCTCCAGCTTGGAGAGTTCGGTTCTCTTCTGGTTCAGCAGATAATCCGAGACCTGGTAAGGAAGCACGATGTCGGCGGAGGCGTATTTCCCATCGGCCAGTTTCGCCTTGATCTTCCGGTAGGTGCTCAGCGCCACGTACTCGAGAACGGGTCTCAGGCCGCTCCCCTTGCAGTAGGGGCAGATGGTGTGGCTGATTTCCTGTATGGTGGACTTCTTCTTCTGCCGGGACAGCTCGAGGATGCCGAACTTGGAGATGCGCGACAGCTGGATCCGGGAGCGGTCGAGGCTCAGGGCCTTCTTGAAGTTCTTCTCCACGTCGGCGATGTGTTTCCGGTCCTTCATATCAATGAAGTCGATCACGATCAGCCCCCCGAGGTCCCGCAGGCGGAGCTGCCTCGCGATCTCCTCGGCGGCTTCGATGTTCGTCCGGAAGGCCGTCTCCTCCACATCCCTCCGGTCGGAGCCGCGGCCGGAGTTCACGTCGATCGTCGTCATCGCTTCGGTGGGACTGACGATGATGTATCCGCCGGACTTCAGTTCCACGCGCTCGCGGTAAATCGCGTCGATCTGCCCCTCGATCTGGTAGCGGTCGAAGAGGGGCGTCTTCTCGTTGTAGAGCTTGATCATCTTGACGTTCCGCGGTGAGACCGTCTTGAAATAGCCCCTCATCTTGCGGTGTTTGTCGATGTCGTCCACCCAGATCTCCCGGATGTCCGAGGTGAAATAGTCCCGCAGGGCCCGGACGGCGATGTCGCTCTCCTGGTAGATGAGCGCCGGCGCCGCGGCCGAGGCGGCTTTCTCCCGGATGCCTTCCCACAGCCTCGTCAGGAGATCGTAATCCCGGGAGAGTTCCTGCTTGTTGCGGTGCATGCCGGCCGTGCGGATGATGAAGCCGTACTTCTCCTCCCTGGCCACGGGTTCCATGAAGGCCATGAGACGTTTCCGGTCGGCGTCGCTTTCGATTTTCCGGGAGACCCCCGTGCTCTGGCGGTTGGGCATCAACACGAGGTATCGGCCCGGCAGGGAAATATAGGTCGTGAGCATGGCCCCCTTCTGGTTTTTCTGTTCCCTCACGACCTGGATCAGGATTTCCTGGCCGGGCTTGAGGGTGGGCCGCCCGCCATGCCTCTCCCCGCCTCCCTCCCTGTCGGCGTAGTACTCGGGACTCACATCGTGAAGGGGGAGGAACCCCGGCCGCTTGCCGCCGTAATCGACGAAAGCCGCCTGGAGACCCCGCTCGACCTTGAGGGTCACAGCCTTGTAGATGTTTCCCGTGATCGGTTCCTTGGCGGACATCTGGATGTTGTATTCCAGAAGTTTTCCGTTCTCCAGAATGGCCATGCGGCTCACTTCCGGGTCAATGGCATTGATCAGCATGATTTTTTTCGACATGGATGCTCTTCCCTTCTACTGAAACTCGCTCACATCGCCCTTCCCCGCACGGAGGACTTCGGGCACATCGTCCACAAGGCTCACGACACTCGAGAGTTCCGGGGGGAGAATTCCGCCGTCGATCACCAGGTCGACGACACGGCCGAACTTTTTGTCGATTTCCTCGGGATCGCTCAGGATCTCCTCGTCGGCGACGGCCGCGCTCGTCGAGATGATCGGGTGGCCCAGCTCCGAAACCAGCGTCAGGCAGATTCTGCTGTCGGGTACCCGGATGCCCGTGGTCTGCCGCTTGGACTGGAGCAGTTTCGGGACCATCCTCGAGGCTTCGAGGATGAAGGTGTAGGGGCCGGGCAGGAGCCGCTTCATGGTCTTGTAGGCGTAGTTGGAAACCAGGGCGTACCGGCTGATGTCCTTGAGATCGGCGCAGATGAAACTGAAAGGCTGCTTGTGGCTTCTTCGCTTGATCTCGTAGATCCTCTCGATGCCCCGTTTGTTGAAGAGATCACAGCCCATCCCGTAGACGGTGTCGGTGGGATAGATGATGATGCCGCCGTTCCGGAGGGTTTCCACCGCCCGCTTGATCAGCCGTGTCTGCGGGTTCTGCTGGTTGATGGATATGAGCATAGTCTGCCGGCTCCGGATGATGCCGGCCATTCAAGGCGACACCCGGAACCTCGGTTCTTACCTGCAAGCAATTCGAGGCATAATATGACTATCAGAAAACGGACTCTTTAGCAATTCAAAGTACGATCATCACCGGAAAGATGAGGCCTGTTTGACCTTAAATTTGTTTGACAAGAGGGGGATCGAAATATTAGATTCAAGGAAACGACTCGGGGAGGTTATTCAGTCTGAAGAACGCAACATTCATTTTGCGGGGCGCTCTGTCGCGGATGGCGTCTGTCTTGCCTCTCCCGGGAGTCGGTACCAGAGAAAATCAAAGGGGGCAGAACCCAGGTCCTGCCCCTTTTTTTTATCGGCGCCGCTGTCCCGCCGGCGGTCTTTGCACCGGAGCGGCTCAAAAAGCCCTTCTTCTTTTTTTCCTGATCTCCTGCGTCCTTGTTCTCCATCCTCCGGTGGTCCGGGCCGCGGCTGAGCCGGACCCGAAAACGACGGCCCGGCAGGAATACGATCGGGCGCTTTCGCTCATCCGAGAGGGGAAGAACCACGAGGCGCTCCCCCTTCTGGAGCGCGCCCTTGCGGTGATGCCCGGCGACTCCAGACTGCGGGCCGATTACGTCCTCTGTCTCGTCTGGACGGACAACCACCGGAAGGCGGCCGATGAGTATCTCTCCCACGACCAGGAACTGCAGCATATCCCCTATGTGCCGCGTCACGTGGCGAAGGCCTTCTACGAACTGCGGGATTTTTCCAAGGCCCGCGAGCTGTACCGGAAGGCCTGGTCCCAGAACCGGGAAGACGAGGAGGCCTTTAAGGGGGTTGTTTATTCCTCCCTTCGCCTGGGGGATCTGCAGGGCGCGCACACGGCCTGGGACCAGGCCCGTCGCGAGCGATGGATCCCGGCGGGGACCCTCCAGGCAATGGAGCTCCACATCCTGGAGGCTGTCGGGGCCTCCCGGCAAGCCCTCAGCCTGGCCCGGGATGAGAAGGGGACGGACGATGCCCATATGGAATCCCTGCGGATCGATGCCGCCGTGATGCAGATGCGGTGGGGGGAGGTCGACGCGGCGATCGCCGAGCTTGGAGATATTCTCGCGAAGAACCCCGGTAACGACCGGGCCCGCCGGGACTACATCGCCTCTCTCAGAAAAAAAGACCGCATGGAAGAGGTCCTCCGGCAGTACGAGATCCTGAAAGAGTCCGACAAGGACGTTCCCTACTGGGTCACCGAGGCCGTTGCCGATGCCTTTCTGTACCTGCGAAAACCCGAGGAAGCCGAGAGTTTCTACCGGTTGACGCTCGAAAAAAACCCGGACAACCCCTACAGCGCCCTCATGGGTCTATTTTACACCTGCGTCGATCTCCGGTGGTGGGACGAGGGTGAAGAAACGTTAGGGCAGGTCGAGGCGCTCCTGGAGAGGAAGAAAAAGCAACTCGAAGGTGATCCGGACGTTCTCGCCCGGAAGAGGTACCTCGAGGAATACAACGAATTGATTACGGCCCGGGGCTGGTACCTGCTCTATCAGGACAAACTCGCCGAGGGCCAGGACTTTTTTGAACGTTACCTGAAGGAGGCCGGATCGGACACGGGTCTCCGGGCGGGTCTCGGGCACGCCTACCTCTGGCGTCACTGGCCGAGGCGGGCTCTGGAGCAGTTCGAAGTCGCCGAGAACATCGACGCCGACGACAAGGCGGTCCTTACCGGCAAGGCCTGGGCGCTCAACGATCTGAACCGCAAAGAAGAGTCCAGGATACTGGCCGATCAACTCTTCCTTCGCTACCCCACGAACCTGCACGTGATGGATCTCCGGGAGACCCTCAGGGCGGAGGACATGCGCCGCTTCGTCCCCGAGGCTTGGTTCTCCAAAGAATTCGACGGCGCAACGGAATACTGGCTCTACGGTACGGTGGAAATCCCTTACTCGCCGACCTTCAGACCCTACGTCCAGATTCTCCGGCAGGAGACGTCCCAGGATGTGGACGGACAGACGCTCCGGGCCGACTGGGACCGTGTGGCACTCGGTTTCAACTGGATCGTCACGCCGGAAATCCTGTGGCAGCAGACCCTCGGGTTTGACTATCTCGACGGGGGAGACGTCGGGTCCCACACCAGACTGACCTGGTGGCCCACGGACCCCTTGAGGATTTCCGGTGTCTTCGATTCCTTCAGTCTGGCGATCCCCCTGCGGGCGAGGGTGCACGGCGTCACGGGGAAGACCGCCGCCCTTGATTTCAACTATCTCGAGAGCGACCTCCGGGAATACGGCCTTACCGCCGGCTCGAACTGGCTGTCCGATAACAATGTCAACCCCTTCGGCAGGCTCCGGTACAGCCGGAACGTCTACAACGACCCCGATGTAAAGGTCCGGATGGGCTTCCAGTTCGACTATTCCCATTACACCGATCAGGACGTCCCCTACTTCAGTCCCGAGCACGATTTCACCCTGCTTCTGACGCCGACGATCTTCTGGACCCATTACAACCGGTACGATCAGAAATGGCGCTCCGGCTTCTACCCCCGGGCCGGTGTTAATTATGAAACGGATCACGATTTCTATCCCGTGGCGGGCATCACCTACGAGCAGCTGCTCGTGCTTTCGAAGACGTTCCAGCTCACCTGGAATGTCTCTTACGACCTGAGAGTTTATGATGGAGACTACACGAATGTTCTCGGAGCCTATTTCACGTTTCAGTGGTGTTTCTAAGAGAGGCCTTCTTCTATCGCTGGCCCTGGTCATGCTTCTGGCGATGCCCTGCCGGGGGGCGGAGACCTTTATCACCCTTGTCTATCACGACATCCCGGAAATCCCCGTTGAAAAGGATGACATCTCCCGGAAGGATTTCGTCAACCAGATGGAGTATCTCAGGAGTCACGGCTACACCTTCGTCCATCCCCGGGAGATCCTTGCGGCGGCGAGGGGCGGGGCCCGGCTCCCGGACAAAGCGGTCCTCCTCACCTTCGACGACGCCTACGTCAGCTTTTATACGTTTGTCTATCCTCTGCTCAAGCTGTACAACTGTCCCGCCGTCCTGTCCGTTGTGACCTCCTGGATCGATCAGGGGGGCGGCGTCTACAAGGACAAGGCGTTCATGACCTGGGGGCAGATCAGGGAGGTGAGCGGCTCGGGGCTCGTCACCGTCGCTTCGCACTCCCACGACCTCCACCGGCTGGTCAACGCAAACCCCTTCGGAAATGTCGAGCGGGCGCCGTCGGCATTCGTCTATTTCCCCGCGGAGAAGCGATACGAGACGGAGGAAGAATTCCGACAGAGAATCCGAAGCGACCTTGCCCGCTCCGCCGAGATCCTGAAGTCGAAGGTCGGCGTCCGTCCCTCCATCCTCACCTGGCCCTACGGGAGCTACAACGCCCTGGCCGTCGAGGAGGCGAAGAAGGCGGGGTTCGAGATGATGCTCACGCTGGACCACGGTTTCGCCGACGTCCGGAGTTTGGACCGGGTGAGCCGCTACTATCTCGAGAGCCAGCTCGACTGGCTTTCGATCTTCAACGCGCAGCTGGCACGCGGCCTCAGGGAAAAACACGATATCCGCGGCGTCCAGATCGACCTGGATCAGATCGTGGTGAAGGGGTCCTACGAGGAGAGTGATCGCAACCTGGGCCTTCTGATCGAGCGTCTGCTGAAGCTGGGCGTCAACACCGTTTTCATCCAGGGGTTCTGCGACAGAGAAGGATCAGGGAACGTCCGGTCCCTTTATTTCGCCAACAGCGTGTTTCCCGTCGAAATGGATTTCCTGAGCCATGCCGTGAACCGCATGAGGGCAAGGGAAATGAAAGTCCTCGTCTGGATGCCGGTATTGAGCTACGAGCTTGCGGACGGGGAAAAGAACGAAGCCCTCAAGGTTCGGGAAATGGAAAAGGGGCGGGCGGCCCCGTCCCGTTCATGGTACCGCCGCATGTCCCCCTTCGACGGTCGGAGCCTCGAGATCACACGGGCCCTCTTCCGTGACCTTGCGACCCGTGTGGAATTCGACGGTGTCCTCTTCCAGGACGACGCCTATCTGAGCGACAGGGAAGATTACCACCCCGACGCCGTGAGAAAATTCAAAAATCTTTACGGCGTTGAGCCCACCGGGGAACGGCTGGAAAGCGATGAATCCCTGAAGAAGGACTGGGTCCGGCTGAAAATCGAAACCCTGGATCAGTACGTGCAGGCCCTTGCGGATACGGTGAGGCGATACAGGCCCCACGCGCTCATCGCACGGAATATTTACAGCGAGGCCGTCACCAATCCCGACTCGAAGGAATGGTTCGCCCAGGATCTGGAGCGCTACCTGAAAAACTATGATTACACGGTGATCATGGCCTATACGGCCATGGAAGGAGTCGCACGATCCTGGGCGTGGTATGAAAAACTCTACCGTGCGGTGAAAAACACGGGGCAGATCGACCGGGTCGTCTTTAAATTGCAGTCCTATGACTGGCGGGAAAAAAATTGGCTTGGTGATCAGGCGGTCAGGGATGACCTGACTTATCTTCTGTCACTCGGTGTACGTCACGTCGCCTATTACCCCGATGACGTCTTTCTCAACAAGCCTGACATCGACACCGTGGCTTCGATTCTCTCCTCCCGGTACATGATCGGAGACCGGTGAGGATCATCAAGCGATCAGACTGCCGGGGATTGAGCCTGATGACATCGCTATCCGTCCGATATCTCGGAGTTTATCGCCTTTCTAATACAAAAGTAGTAATGGAATGCGGCTCAAAATACGATGATTTACCGATTGATTTATCCACAAATTTATTTATAATGAAACCAAAGAAACGCATGCAGTTGATAATTAGTCTTTACCTGTTATTGTTTTGTATGCATAAGTCATTGAATAAAAAAGGATTTACGCTGATGGAGGTTATCGCCGTGCTGGCGATTTTAGGCGTCATCACGGCCCTGGCTCTGCCGAAATACTTCGGCCTCATGGAGGAATCAAGGCGCAAGACCGTTCAATCAGCGCTGGCCGAGGGGCGTTCCCGTGTCACGTCCTGGGGAAGCCAGCAGTACCTCAGCAACGGAACCTGGCCGACCGTCGATGAGTATGTCGCCGCTGCCGGTATCATCGGAGAGGACGGGGGGGATTTTCAGTTTTTCTACAGGCGGCTCGATGAAAAGACCCTCAGAATCACTGCCGAAGGGAAGCCGGGAACGATTCTCCACGATGTCGGTGAGGCGGTAAACCTGGTCATCCCCGGGAGCAGCTGAGTGGGCCCTTTGCTGTGAGGACTATGCACGGTCAACAGTCCGGGTTGTCGGCGGAGATCATGATATCCATGGATAGGGCGTACAGAGACGGGAGAAAGGAATGGGGTTTGCTTCCCCTCTCAGCAGACGGATTGGGCGACCCGGGTGCGTCGGGGGGCGCTGTCCCTGATCGACGGCAGGCCGGGTTACAGGGCCTGTTTTTTTTTGTCCCGCACCTGCACGGGGAGTAAAGGACATTCGGAGAGTACCTCCTTCCAGACAGAACGTCAGCGACATGAAGGAATCCCATGGGTTTTTTTGAGATTCTCGGACTTTTTGTATTCATCTACCCTCTCTACATGAGCATTGCCTGGATGCTCGGCGGGCTCATCTTCAGCATGCGGCGGGAAAAGGGCGGTGCGCCCGAGCTCAAACATCACCCCTTTTTCACGATCATCATCCCGGCTCATGACGAGGCGCTCGTCATCGAGGAGACCGTACTGAGTCTCAAGGACCTCGACTACCCTCATTACGAGGTCATAGCGGTCAACGACGGGAGCACCGATGGAACGGCCGAGATCCTGGATCGCCTCGTGGAGGAACATCCGGGCTGGCTGAGGGTCATCCATCTGGAACCCAACAGCGGCAAGTCAAAGGCCCTTAATGCCGGGATCCTGGTCAGCCGGGGCGAGTTTCTGCTCACCATCGATGCCGACTGCCTCATCGAGAAGGATGTCCTCAAATGGATGGCCTGGCACCTCATCGAGTTTCCCCGCGTCGGGGCCGTGACGGGAAATCCCCGGGTGAGAAACAGGACGACCCTCCTGGGCAAGATCCAGGTCGGGGAATATTCGAATATCATCGGCCTCATCAAGAGAACCCAGAGGATCCTGGGGAAGGTCCTGACCGTCTCCGGCGTGATCGCCGCCTACCGCAAGAGCGCTGTGCTCGACAGCGGTCTTTTCGACAGCGACACCGTAACGGAGGACATCGACATCACCTGGAAACTTCAGAAGCGGTTCTGGGATGTCCGTTATGAACCGGGGGCCCTCGCCTGGATCCTGGTGCCTGAAACGATTGGGGGGATCTGGAATCAAAGGGTGCGGTGGGCCCAGGGAGGTGTGGAGGTTCTCAAGAAGCATCTCGACATCTTCCAGGACGTCCGATACCGGCGGATCGTGCCGATTTACCTCGAGTATTTTACCGGTATCCTGTGGTCGCACGCGTTTATTTTCATGGTGGCTCTGTGGCTGGTCTCCGTCCTGCTGGGCCTCGTCTGTGAAGGGCACAGCTTCAGCTTCTGCACCGACTCCATGCGGAGGCCCGACGGCGGTTTCATGTATCACAGTCCCCTTTACCCGCGCTGGTACGGCGCCATCCTGGGGCTGGCGTGCCTGCTGGAGTTCATGACGAGCTTCATCATCGACTACCGCTATGAAAAGAAGTCGATGTCCAGGTACTATTTCTACGTCATCTGGTACCCGGCGGGCTACTGGTTCATATCCTCCCTGGCGGCCATCAAGGGATTTTTCAACGTCGCCTTCCGAAGGAAAGGGATCACCGCGAAATGGAAAAGTCCGGACAGGGGCATCCACACCCTGCAATCATCGTAAGAGACGAGGTCAAGTCCCGCCTGCGCGTGGCCGTCGAGGGTCTTCTCACCGTCGCCTTCTGGGTGTTCTACATCTATGTCCTGCTTCCGATCTTTACCCTGATTCTGTGGGCATTCGGCGTGCGCACCGTCTTCGACGAGATCTTCGGCCAGAAGGGTTACATGGCCCTCATCGACATTCTCAAAAACGGCGGTCTGATCAGCGCCGCCATCCTCTTTATACTCGCCGGGTGGGCTTTCTACAATTACCGCCTGTTCGTGAAACGCGGAGACCGGCGGGGAAGCCGCGTGTCCATCAGCTCTGATCGTGAAATTTCCCGTCTGCTGGATATCGATTCTGCCGCTCTCGACAGCGTCCGGCGGCGGCATCGTTTGAAGGTGAGGGTCGAGGGGGATCTGTATCTCGTCGAACCGGAAAACACCGGCGGCGGGAAATGAGGGCGTCGGGATGCCGTGTGTCGAAGCGTTGCGCGTGAAATCGTCCGGTCGCCGTCACGAACGAATCACTTCAGGAATTTCGGCTTGCCCTTCGGGGGGAACCCCCTGTCTTTGAGAACCTCGGCCAGAGCGTTGGCATCGGTTTTTTCGTCATCGTAGACGATCGTGGCGACGGCCTTTTCCATGCTGATCTTCACGTCCTTGACGCCGTCGACCTTTTTCAGGGCGGAACTCACCCTCCCGGCGTTTCGTCAGGTGTTGCAACCGGGCACGTAAAACCGGACCGTTCTGTCGGCCGCCATGAGAGGCGCGGCGATGAGCAGCACGGCCAGCACCAGGGCGGCTGCAAAGGTCAGTGTTCTTCCCGCCTGCATCCGGTTTGCTCTTTCTATTCTTTTATGAAGGCCTCGGTCATCAGGAAGGCTTCTTCGTCGGTGAACTGCCGCGGGGGGTGTTTCATGAAGTAGGCCGATGGGCCCTGCAGAATCCCTCCCTGCTTTCTTTTCAGCGCAAGTTTCATGCAGCGGATCGCGTCGATGACCACACCGCCCGAGTTCGGCGAATCTTCCACGGAAAGTCGTGTCTCCAGGTGCATGGGCACATCGCCGAAGAGCCTTCCCTCCATCCGGAGGAAACACACCTTGTTGTCCCGCTGCCAGGCCACCCAGTCGCTGGGGCCGATATGGATGCTCTCCGGGGGCAGCCGCCGTTTCGCCTGGGACTGCACCGCCTCGGTCTTGGAGACCCGTTTGGAGGAAAGGCGGCTTCGGTCCAGCATGTTGAGAAAATCCGTGTTGCCGCCGATATTGAGCTGGTAGGTCCGCTCGAGCCTCACCCCTCGCACGTTGAACAGATGGGTCAGGACCCGGTGGACGATGGTGGCCCCGAGCTGGGACTTGATGTCATCGCCAATGATGGGCAGATTTTCCCTCTCAAAACGTTTCGCCCAGCGGGGGTCCGAGGCGATGAAGACAGGGATGTTGTTGATGAAACCCATCCGCGCCTCCAGGGCGCACCTGGCGTAGAACCGCGCCGCCTTCTCGGAGCCGGCCGGCAGGTAATTGAGCAAGATCTCCGCTCGGGAGGCCCGGAGAGCCGAGATAACCTCCTCCTTTGTGGCCTCCTTCCTGCCGGCGGGGAGAAAACTGTACCGAGGGTCGTAGGTCCTCATGTGGGGGGCGAGACTGTCGAGGATCCGGCCCATCCGGACCCGGACACCCTTCCGCGCCACCTTTTTCTGGAAGACGGCCGTGCAGTTGGGGGGTGAAAAGATGGCCTCCGAGACGTCCTTCCCCACCTTCCTCGCGTCGATGTCGAAGGCGCAGACGACCTCGATGTCCGAGGGCTTGTAGCCCCCGATGTCCCAGTGCATGAGCCCCGTGACATCCCGGGGGGTCTTGCCCCGGTAGTACTCGACCCCCTGGAGCAGCGACGAGGCGCAGTTTCCGATCCCCGCAATCGCGATCCGGATCTTCTCCAAATTCGATCCTCCTCCTTCCAACTCCTTTGGTTCCGGGTGACGAAACGGTGAGATGTATATAACAAATCCGTCCATAATTCAATGACGGAGAAAAGCAGGCGGACAATTTCGTCTTGACATCAGGTCCCCTTTGTGTTAGCAGGGTGCAGCGCGAAAGGGAAGAGCAATGATCAGCCATCGAATCGAAAGACGTCAAGGCTGGTGGTGGTGCCGAACAGGCCCACCCGCTTAGGCTTTTCCTCGAAAGGATGCCGGAAGCCGTGGGTGAGGCAGCAATCTCCCCATGGCTTTTCTGTCTGGAGGCCATGGGACCTTCCCATGGCTTTTTTTTTCGCGAAATTTGCCCAGAGGAGGATAGAATATGGAAAACATCAAAGTTTTTTTACGGGACGACGAGATTCCTAGGGAGTGGTACAATATTATGGCGGACATGCCGACCCCCATGAGTCCGCCGCTTCACCCCGGGACGGGCAAACCCGTCACCCCGCAGGACTTGGCCGCCATCTTTCCCATGAACCTCATCGAGCAGGAGGTGAGCTCGGAGAGGTTCATCCGGATTCCCGACGAGGTGCTGGAGAAGTACCTCCTCTGGCGTCCCACGCCGCTTTACCGGGCGAGAAATTTCGAGAAATTGCTGAAGGCGCCGGTCAGGATCTACTACAAGAACGAGGGCGTGAGCCCCCCCGGTTCCCACAAACCCAACACGGCCGTGGCCCAGGCCTATTACAACAAGGTCGCCGGCGTGAAGCGCCTGTCGACGGAGACGGGGGCCGGACAGTGGGGAAGCGCGCTGTCCATGGCCTGCAACATGTTCGGCCTCGAGTGCCGCGTTTTCATGGTCCGGGTGAGCTTCGAGCAGAAACCCTACCGCCGACTCATGATGATGACCTGGGGGGCCAACTGCGTGCCGAGTCCTAGTACCCTGACGGAGGCGGGCAGGAGAGTTCTTGCCGAGGACCCGGATTCCCCCGGGAGTCTGGGCATCGCCATCAGTGAGGCCATCGAGGATGCCGTGAAGGGAAAGGAAGCCCGCTATTCCCTGGGAAGCGTCCTCAACCACGTACTTCTCCATCAGACGATCATCGGTCTTGAAGCACGAAAGCAGATGGAGAAGATCGGTGAATACCCCGACGTGGTCATCGGCTGTGCCGGCGGCGGGAGCAACTTCGCGGGGACCAGTCTCCCCTTCGTGCGGGACAAGATTCACGGCAAAAAGATTACCGTCATCGCTGCAGAACCGACCTCTTGTCCGACGCTCACACGGGGCCCCTTCGCCTATGATTTCGGGGATCTGGCCATGACGACCCCTCTTCTTGCCATGTTCACTCTCGGCCACGACTTCGTGCCCAAGCCCATTCATGCGGGGGGTCTGCGTTATCACGGCATGGCCCCGATTGTCAGTCACCTGGTGAAGGAGGGACTCGTGGAGGCAAGGGCCTATCAACAGCTCGACACCTTCGAAGCGGGCGTGAATTGGGCGAGGACGGAGGGTTTCATCCCTGCGCCGGAGACGGATCATGCCATCGCGGCCGTCGCCGAAGAAGCCCGGCGTGCCCGCGAGGAGGGGAAGGAAAAGGTCATCCTCTTCAACTGGAGCGGCCACGGGCTCGTCGATCTGGCCTCCTACGACGCCTATTTCTCCGGACGGCTCGAGAATTACGAACTGCCGGACGAGGAAATCCAGAGGGCCCTCAGGGCGATCGAGAAGTTCCCGAAACCCTGAGACGGCCGGCGCTGACGGGCGGCTATTGTTTTTGGACGGGTTCCGTGGTACCTTCGTTCCCCTCGAACGGCCGATGGGCCGAAGGCGGAGCCTTTGACGGATGGATCTGTTCAATAAACCGGCGGGCAACGGGGCGGCCCCATCCGCCCCCCTGGCGGAAAGGATGCGGCCGGGGGCACTCCGGGACTTTGTGGGGCAGTCTCATCTTCTCGGCCCGGAGAGCCTCCTCCGGCGTGCCATCGAGGAGGACCGCCTTTTCTCGGTCATCTTCTGGGGTCCTCCAGGCTCGGGGAAGACGACCCTGGCCCGCATCATGGCCGGCGAGACCCGATCGCATTTCGAGACCTTTTCCGCCGTTCTCTCCGGCGTCAAGGAGATCCGCGCTGTCATCGAGGAGGCGCGGTCGCAGCGGAAATTCCACGGGCGAAAAACCATCCTCTTTGTCGACGAGATCCACCGCTTCAACAAGGCACAGCAGGACGCCTTTCTACCGCACGTCGAAAGCGGCCTTATCACCCTCATCGGTGCGACGACGGAAAACCCCTCCTTCGAGGTCATCGCCCCCCTGCTCTCGCGCACGCGGGTCATGGTCCTGAAGCCTTACACGGAGGAGGAACTCCGGACCATGATCTTAAGGGCCGTCCGGGATCGGGAAAAAGGTCTCGGTGAACTCGAACTCGAACTCGACGAAGAGGCCCTCCGGCACATCATCTGGTCGTCCGACGGTGATGCCAGGACGGCGCTCAATAACCTGGAGGCGGCGGCTTCCCTGGTCCGGGATGAGGGGGGGAGAAAAAGAATCACCCGGGAGGTGGTCGAGGCGGCCCTCCAGCGAAAGGCGCTTCAGTACGACAAAAGCGGGGAGGAGCATTACAATCTCATATCGGCCCTCCACAAAAGCCTCCGGGGGAGCGACCCCGACGCCTCCCTCTACTGGCTTGCGCGGATGCTCGAGGCGGGGGAGGACCCGCTTTACATCGCGCGGCGAATGGTCCGTTTCGCCTCCGAGGATGTGGGGAACGCCGACCCCCAGGCCCTCTCCGTCGCCATGGCGGCCATGCAGGCCTTCCAGTTCATCGGTCTTCCCGAAGGGGAACTGGCCCTCGCCCAGGCGGCCGTCTATCTCGCCACGGCCCCGAAGAGCAACGCCGTTTACCGGGCTTACGGCAGGGCGAGGGATGCCATCCGCAAAACGGGATCCCTGCCGGTCCCTCTGCACATACGAAACGCTCCGACGAAGCTGATGAAAGAGCTGGGCTACGGAAAGGATTACCGGTACGCCCACGATTACGAGGACGCCTATGTACCCCAGGAATATCTTCCCGAAGCTCTCCAGGGGGACATCTACTACAGGCCCACAGGACGGGGCTACGAGAAAACCCTTCAGGAGAGACTCGAGAAGTGGCGGAAGCTGCGTGCGTCGAGCGATCGAAAGGGCGGTCCCGGGGAAAAAACGTGAGGTCGCGCCGGGCAGAAGGTGAAGACCGATGAGCGAGAGGGTTTATACGATCGGTCACGGAAACAGGACCTTCGAGGTGTTCATCGACATCCTGAAGCATTACGAGATCGTGAACGTGGTGGACATCCGTTCGTTCCCGGGCTCGAGGCGGAATGCCCATTTCAACGCCGCTCATCTCGGGCAGGAGCTTCCCCGCTTCGGCCTGTCCTACCTCTGGTGCCGGGGTCTGGGGGGCTTCCGGAAAAAGGGTCTCGGCGACCGGTCCCCCAACCGCGCATTGAAGAGCGACGGGTTCCGCAACTACGCCGATTATATGCTCTCGAAGGCCTTTGAAGAAAATGTTGCGCTTTTGATGACAATGGTGCAAAAGGAGAAAACCTGTCTCCTCTGTGCGGAGACGTTGCCCTTTCGCTGTCACCGGTGGATCCTCTCGGACTACCTCACGGCGCACGGTGTCGAGGTGATCCATCTTCTGGATGCCCGGAGGAGCGAAGTTCACAAATTCTCGAGGTGGGCAACGGTGCAGAACGGGCAGGTCATTTACGGCGGCGCAGATGTACCCCCCTGATGTTGAGGACAGGACATTCCCGAACAGGGCGACCGGGAAAACCCCTTTCATCATGAACAGGAGACGGACGGGTTGAGCGACGATCAGGGCAGAACGGAACAGTCTGAAAACGAATTAGGGAGCCTTCGTCAACGGGTGGCGGAGCTGGAAACCATGGAGAACGAACACCGGCGTATCCTCCGGGCCCTCAGTGAATCGGAGGAGCGGTGTCGGCTTCTTTTCCAGTACGCCCAGGACAGCATTTTCATCCTCCAGGACAATCATATCCGCCATCCCAACCCTTACACGTCCGTGGTCACCGGGTACACGGAAGGGGAACTTCTGAGCCTCGGCGTGACGGACTTGATCCATCCCGACGACAGAGCAAGGGTCACGAAGTTATTCAGACAGGCGATATCCGGGGGGGGAGCCCCCGGCACGTTTTCCTTCCGGGCGATCGGCAAGAAGGGGAATGTTCTTCAGGCCGAGATCAACGCCGTTCCAATCCGCTGGGAAAATCAACCCGCCTTCCTGTGCCTCGTGCGGGATATCACGGCGCAGACGCAGATGGACGCGCAGCTTCAATACACGAAAAAGATGGAGGCCATCGGAACTCTCGCCGGGGGCATCGCCCACGATTTCAATAATTACCTGCAGGGCATCTCGGGTTACATTCAGCTCCTCATGATGAAGAAAGACCTCACCGACCGCGAACAGCACTACCTGACGCAGATGGAAAAATCCGTGGAACGTGCCGCCCTCCTGACGAAGCAGCTCCTGATTTTCGGCCGCAAAGAGGAGAGCAAGCTGAAGCCCGTGAACCTGAACCACGTGCTGCATCAGGCCTACAAACTCCTCATGAAAACCCTTCCCGAGACGGTGCGCGTGGAGCTCGATCTGAGCGACGACCTCGAGCAGATCAACGCCGACGCCCTGCAGATCGAGCATATCATGTTCAACATGGGGCTCAACGCGAAGGACGCGATGCCGGAGGGGGGAAAGTTGACCGTCGAGACACGGGATGTCTTTCTCGATGAGAGATACTGCGCAACCCATGTGGGCGCCAGGCCGGGCGCTTACGTGCAGCTGGTCCTCTCGGACACGGGTCACGGCATGGACCCGGAGATCCTCGAGCACATCTTCGAGCCCTTCTACACCACCAAAGGGATCGGGATGGGGACCGGCCTGGGGCTATCCATCGTCTACGGGATCGTCCAGAGCCACAACGGCCACATCACCTGTGAAAGCCAGCCGGGAAAGGGCACGACCTTCCGGATCTATTTCCCCGCTCTGGAATCTTCGCCGGAGAGCCGAATGGCGGAACCCGAGCGGGATGTCCATCTCTACGGCGGGGAAACGATCCTCCTCGTGGACGACGAAAGCTCCATCCTGGATATCGGCATCAACATCCTCGAGCAGTTCGGTTACAGCACCCTTGCGGCCCGGAGCGGCGAGGAGGCGGTGGAAATCTATCAGGCCCGGGGGGATGAGATCAGTCTGGTCATCCTGGACCTGGGGATGCCGGGTATGGGGGGGGAGCAATGTCTCCAGGAGATCCTGAAGCTCAATCCGAAAGCCCGGGTGGTCATCGCGAGCGGTTTCGCGGCGAGTCAGACGGTAAAACATCTGATGGAGGCCGGCGCCGTCGGGTACGTCTCCAAGCCGTACCGGCTTGAAAATATGCTGAAGAAGATCCGGGAGCTGATCGACGAGAAATAAACGGGGGGGTGCCCCCACGATCAGGCCGCCCGTCATCACCATCGGCCGAATCCCGTCGGCCGTAAGTCTCACTTCCCTCAGGGCCCGCAGCTTGTGGCGGAGCAGCTGCCGCACTCCGACCCCATGGAACTCGTGAACTTGCCGCCGCTGGAATGGCTGAAGGATGAGAGGAGTTTTTTGACCTTACCGCCCTTGCATTTCGGGCAGGTCACGGGTTCCTTTCCCATGACGAGGATTTCGAAATCCCTGTCACACTTTTCACAGTGAAACTCGAAGATCGGCACCGGTTATATTCCTCCTTGCATCAACGGTTGATGTTCAAAGATCCCGGGGGGAACGGCCTTTCAGAAAAAAAGAACACGCCGGCCCCTCTGCCGGGAGTCCAGCCGGGTCAGCCCCGCACGCCTTGCCGCATCCAGGGCACGCTCGTATTCCTCCGCCGTGATCCGGCGGCGGATCGAAGGATCCTTGTGAGCCTCCCCGCAGGGTCTGTACTGGTCCATGACGTTGACATAGGTCTCCGTCGAGATCTCGTCGGCCAGAAAACGCATCACGTCCTCCGAACGGGCCGCGTCGTTCGGCATGACGAGATGTCTCACCAGGAGTCCCTTCAGGGCCACGCCCCGCTCGTCCGTTTCCAGATCCCCGACCTGGCGGTGCATCTCCCGGACAGCCTCCCTCGCGATCTCGCCGTAGTCGGGTGCCTTACAGAATTTCGTCGCCTGATCGGCATCCCAGAATTTGAAGTCCGGCATATAGATGTCAAAGACCCCGTCGAGGAGACGCAGGGTCTCCACCTTGTCGTACCCCCCGCTGTTGTAGACCAGCGGAACCCCGAGGCCGTTTTCCGCGGCCACGACGAGCCCCTCGAGGATCTGGGGGACCACGTGGGTGGGGGTGACGAAATTGATGTTGTGGCAGCCGCTCTTGGCCAGGCGGAGCATCATGGCGGCCAGCTGCACGGGCTCCACCTCCACCCCTTCCCGCAGATGGCTGATCTCGTAATTCTGACAGAAGGTGCAGAGAAGGTTGCAGGCACTAAAGAAGATCGTCCCCGAGCCCGACGATCCCACCAGCGGCGTCTCTTCACCGAAGTGGGCATTGAAACTCGAAACGATCGCCCTGCGTCCCGTTTCACAAAACCCCCGTTCCCCCCCAAGGCGGTCGACGTGACATTCCCGGGGGCAGAGGGCGCAGTCCCCCAGCTTCTCCACGGCCTGAAGGGCCCGCTCCTGCAGGGTGCCTTCGCGAAAAAGCCTGATATAAGAGGGTTCGAACATAAAAAAACAGGCGTCAGGCTCCGGGCAACCGGGGAATCTTTTTCATCCTGAAGCCCGGTGCCCGATACCTATCTCTGATACTTTCCCATGAGCTGCCCTTCGTCCGGGTGGAGGCCCGACAGAAGACCCTTCATTCCGGGAAAACGATTATAGTCCCTTTTGTCAAATTGACAATCTTTTTTAAGTATAACATAAGCATTCTCACGGGTGCCGTCCAGTTCCTGTGGTAGTCAGAGGAGGATGGATTGAAAAAACATATCCTGATCACCGGTTATCCCGGTGTGGGGAAGACCACGCTGATCCGCAGGGTCCTCGCGGGGCTTCCCCCGTCGCTGGCTGTGACGGGTTTCTTCACGGGCGAGATGCGTGAAGGAGGCCGGCGTGTCGGGTTCGAAATCGAGACCCTCGATGGTCGGAAGAGTGTCCTCTCCCACGTTCGGTTTCGATCCCCCCACCGTGTGGGGCGCTACGGCGTGGACATCGACGGTTTGGAAAGGCTCGTTCTGCCCCTCCTGCGTCCGGGCATCGCCGACCTGTGTATCCTGGACGAGATCGGAAAGATGGAGTGTCTCTCCGGCGCCTTCGTCCGGGCCGTGACAGAGTTTCTTGACGGCGAAACCCCCGTGTTCGGCAGCGTCGCCCTCAAAGGAGGCGGTTTCATCGAGACAGTCAAGACCCGCCGTGACGTGACCATCGTCACGGTGACGGCCGCGACGCGCGATGACGTCACAGAGAGCCTTGCTGCCGGAATCAGGCAAAGACTCGGGGTCTGACGGATCATGAAAGACGATCTCTTCCGGGAACTCCTCGAACGGTTCCAGCGGTCTCCCGCCGGGTATCACAGGGTGAGGGCCGGCGTCGAAAAGAGGATCCGGCGGCACATGATCCGCCTGGGCCTTGATGATCCCCGGGCGTACATGAAGCGGGTGACTGAAGACGCGGAGCTTGCCGGAGAAATGGAATCCCTCCTGGCCGTTTCCGTCAGCCGTTTTTTCCGTGACAGGGCCCTCTGGGATGAACTCGCGATGAAGGTTCTCCCGGAACTCACCCTGCGATCCGAGGAACTGCGCGTGTGGTCGGCGGGGTGCGCGCTGGGACAGGAGGCCTACAGTTTCAGGATCCTCTGGGCGGAATTCTGCCGGTCAAGGGTTGACACCCCCGGGCTTGCCCTCTGGGCCACCGACAGCCATCCGGGTTATCTGGAAAAGGCCATGGAAGGCGTTTACCGTAAAAGCGCCGTCCGGGAACTGCCGGAAGCCCTGACAAAAAAATACTTCCGGGAAGTCGGAGACCACGGTCTGATGAGGGTCACGGATGGCCTGAAAGAAGGGATCTTCTGGCGGCGGCATGACTTCACCCGTGAGCCCCCGCCGCACAGGTCCTTTCACGTCATCCTTCTCAGGAACAATCTTCTCACCTATTACCGCGGGGACGTGCAGAAGTCCGCCCTGGCGAAGATCCTGGGGTCTCTGGCAACGGGCGGGATTCTCTTCATCGGGAAAGGGGAAAAGCTGCCCCCTTTGCCCTTCGGCATGATTCCCCTTGCGCGCGGCAGCCCTCTCTACCGGAAGGAACCTCGCCGGTCCTGAGGGCCTCCGCGGGGCGATTCGGGTTTGAAAATGCATGAGGGTTTTCCGGGGGGGGGGACAGGCGCAGCGGGAGAAATCATTCCGCGGCGGTCATGGCCGCGAGAGTCTCGGTCCTTCGCCGCCTTCGTCGCGGGGCAAAGACGGCGTGCCGCCGGGCGGCGAGCCGTGCAATATAGCTTCCCATGGCGCCGTAGGAATAGCCCGCCTCCTCGGCGGCAAAGGCCATGCTTGCATCGAAGCTGATGTCGGCGTTGGGGTTTACATCGAGGACGAAGAAAATGCCGTTTCGCAGTCGAATGTCCATGCGGGCATAGTCACGGCAGCCCAGGGCCCGGTAGGTGAGTCTCGATACGCGCTCGAGACGTCGTCGTTCGGCTTCCGTCAGCGCTGCCGGCAGGATGGTTTCGATCTTTCGGTAGTGCACGGACTCCGGCACAAACTTGGCGTCATAGGTGCAGAGCCGGTCGCGGACATCCTCGAAGGCCGAAAAATCCATTTCCACGGGCGGAAGAACAACGAGCTGGGAGTTTCCCCAGATGGAGACGCGGAACTCGCGGCCGTCGATGAAGTCCTCCACGAGGGCCGGCTGGTCGTATCGATCGATCACATATTCGACCCGCCGGAGGAGTTCTTCTTCGGTCATCACGACGGACTCGGGGGTGATGCCGATGCTGCAGTGTTCCAGCGAGGGCTTGACGATGGCGGGAAAGTGGCGCCAGGCGTTTCGTTTCGGCGACTCGAAGAAGTGATAGGACGGTGTCGGAATCCCGGCCTCCCGAAGCAGGTGCTTCACCCCGAGTTTGTCGGCACACTGGGCAAGGGTTTCGGGGCCCGATCCGGTGTAGACGAAATTCAGCCCTTCAATGTGCTCGGCAACGAGGGCCTCACTGTGGAGGACGCCCGGGAGCTCCTCGCACCAGTTGAACACGATGGCGTCGTCGGGGTGATAGGGGGAAAGCACGGAGGCGATGTCGGCATCGAAAACGGGGAGGGACGTGACCGGGTGTCCCACATCCGCCAGCGCGGATTCCAGCTGTTCCGTTGCCCCGGTGGCCCTCCTTCTGTCATCGGGGGGCCATGCGGGATCCACGTTGTGCAGGAGTAATACGGGCAGATCTTGCGGCTGGATGTTGACCGGCATCCTTCTCGACTCCTTGCGGGAAGTCTTTGGTGTGTCTCGTTTCTTCCTGCTCCGTATTTCGACTCACGCGGCGACGATGCGACACGTGAAGTTCAATTTTTTTCTAACTAAATTTTGATCCATTATGCAAGCAATTTCTTCATTTTTATCATCGGCAGAAAAAATTTTTTCTTCAGCGGGGTCTCAAGGCGTCACCAGACTCTCCGCGAAGAGATCGTAGACGCCCGCCGCCACGACCCTGCAGCGAAGCACGTCGCCGGCGACCGCGCGAGCCCGCACGAAGGTGACGCCGTCGATCTCCGGCGCCTGCCCCATGGTCCGGCCGACCCATGGGAAGGTCTTGTTTCCGCTTTTCCCTTCGATGATGACATCGACGATCGTCCCGATCTTCGATCGGTTGATGTCCGCGGAGACGGACGCCTGCAGCTTCATCAGGATGTCTCTTCTGTCACTCTTGGTCTTTTCGGTGATCCGTGATGGTTCATAGAAGGCCTTCGTTCCCTCTTCCCTCGAGTAGGTGAAGACACCGAGGTGATCGAAGCGCATCTCCTCGATGAAGCGCCGGAGCTTTTTGAATTTCCTGCGGGTCTCTCCCGGGAAACCGACGATCAGGGACGTCCGGAGGGCAATACCCGGCACGATCGTCCTCGCAAGCTCGATATTTTTTTTCAGGTGTTCTGAAGTTCCCTTCCGGTTCATGACGGTCAGAATGTCGTCGTCGATGTGCTGCACGGGGACATCGAGATACTTGCAAATCCGGTCCTCCCGGGCGATGGTTTCGAGGAGGTCCTTCGTGATGCGGGCCGGGTGGCTGTACAGGACACGGATCCAGTGGAGCCCTCCGATGCCGGCAAGCCGGGTCAGCAGGTCCGGGAGGTTCGGCCGTTCTCTCAGATCCCTGCCGTAGGATGTAGTGTCCTGAGCCACGAGGACGATCTCTTTTACCCCACGGGCTGCGAGCGATCCCGCTTCCCGCAGGACGTCCTCCATGGGACGGCTGCGGAATCTCCCCCGGATCGAGGGAATGACGCAGTAGGTGCAGCGGTTCGAGCAGCCGTCGGCGATTTTCAGGTACGCCGTGTGTCGTGGGGTGGAGAGGCGCCGCGGGTGATCCGCCGTCATCAGGAAGGAGGGCCGGGGGATGTGAATCCTCGTCTCCGGCGAGGGTTCCGAAAGAAGTGCCGAGAGGTGCGCGGCGATCCGGGGGACCTCCTCCGGGCCGAGGAAAAGGTCCACCTCGGGCAGCTCCGACAGGAGTTCCCTCCCGTACCGCTGGGAGAGGCAGCCCGTCACGATGAGATGACGGCAGTTTCCTTTCTTCTTCAGGTCCGCGAGGCGGAGGATTGCATGGATCGATTCTTCCTTGGCCGGGCGGATGAAGGCGCAGGTGTTGACGATGATCACTTCGGCCTCTTTCTCGCGGGGCGTGACGCGAAGGCCCCTCTCGGAAAGGGTCGCCGACATGACCTCGGCATCGACGAGGTTCTTGGGGCATCCGAGACTGAGGAGGTAGACGGGAATGTCTTTCAATGTCAGCGCGGCATCTTCTTGGCGAGGACTTTTCGGGGTTTCACGCCGTCGGAGGGACCGACGATTCCCTCCGACTCCATTTTTTCGATGATGCGGGCCGCCCGGTTGTACCCGATTTTGAGGTATCGCTGGACCAGGGAGATGGAGGCCTGACCCAGCTCCGTGACCAGTTCCACGGCCTCATCGTATTTCTCGTCGAATTCATCGTGCCCTTTCTCGCCTTCGCCCGATTCGGGCTGAAACTTGAGAATCGATTCGTCGTAGATGGGCCTTGCCTGTTTCCGGATAAAGGCGACGATCTTTCCGATCTCCCCCTCGGAGACATAGGCCCCGTGAATCCGGTTGAGCTTGGAGAGACCCGGCGGCAGGAAGAGCATGTCGCCCGTGCCGAGGAGCTGCTCGGCGCCGAGCTGATCGAGAATGGTCCGGGAATCGACCTTCGAGGAGACCTGGAAGGAGATCCGTGTCGGGAAGTTCGCCTTGATGATGCCCGTGATGACATCGACGGAAGGCCGCTGGGTGGCCAGGATCAGATGAATGCCGGCGGCTCTCGCCATCTGGGCCAATCGCGTCAGGGATTCCTCCACATTCCTCTGGGCCACCATCATGAGATCGGCAAGTTCGTCGATGACGATGACGATGTAAGGAAGCTTTTCGTGATCCTTCCCGGCGTCGCCGCCCGGCCGTGCGGCGGGCAGGTCTTCATCGGCCGGCGTCTCCCCTTCCTGCTTTTTCGTCCTGCCGTCGAGGGCGGGCCTGTCTTTCTGAGCCTGCTCGCGATCGACGTAGCGGTTGAACTTCTCGATGCTCCTCGTTCCCGTCTCACCGATGATCCGGTACCGGCGCTCCATCTCCTCCACGGCCCAGCGGAGAACGTAGGAGGCCTCCCGCGGGTCCACCACCACCGGGTGCAGTAAGTGGGGAACGCCCTCGTAGCCGGAGAGCTCCAGCCGCTTGGGGTCGATCATGATGAACTTGACGTCATCGGGCGGAGCTTTGAAGAGGAGGCTGCAGATCAGGGCGTTGAGAAAGACGCTTTTCCCCGAACCCGTGGTCCCCGCGATGAGCAGGTGGGGCATCTTGGTCAGGTCGGCAATGACGGGTGCGCCCACGGTGTCCTCGCCGAGGGCGATGGGAAGCCGGGTTTTCGTTTCCAGAAAGGTTTCGTTGTCGAGAACGTCCCTCAGATGGACCGGTTCACGCTCGAGGTTCGGAATCTCGATGCCGACGGTCCCCTTTCCCGGGATCGGCGCGATGATCCGGATGCTCGGGGCCTTGAGCGCCAGCGCCAGATCGTCGGAGAGACTGGCGATCCTGTTGATCTTCACACCCGGTGCGGGCTCGAGTTCGTACAGCGTGATGAGCGGACCGGGCTTTACCTCCGCCACCTTGGCCTCCACGCCGAAATCGGCAAGCTTTCTCTCCAGGAGCCGCGAATTCATGAGAAGGCTTTCCTTCTTGAGCTTTGTGTCCTTGCGCGGCACATGGTCCAGGAGCGAGATCGGGGGGAGCGTGAAAGTGGCCTTGTCGGCGATGAAGTCAAAGGTCGTCTGTTCCGGTTTTTTCTTTTTCGGTTTTTCCGCCGGCGGTTTCTTCTCCTCGGCCACCTTGATCACCGGCTCCGACCTCGACTGCCGGACCTTTTTCTCCACGGCCCGGCGCCGGTCTTTCTTGAACCGTTCCCATGTCTGCTCCAGGAACATCCGGAGCCGGAAGGCGGAGTCGCCCGTGATCTGACCGGCCCGTCGGGTGGTCCAGACCACGGGCAGGTCAACGGTGATGATGAGCGCAATGACAAGGGCCGCGGCCAGCAGAATGAACGTCCCCACGGCGTTGAGATAACCGTTGAGAAACTCCGCGAGGATGGTTCCGAACATGCCGCCCAGTTCGAAGCGGTACCCGCGGTATCCCACCGTCCCGAAAAGGTGGGCGATCAGGGCCGCCGTGGCCAGAGTGAGACTGATCAGACCGAGAAACCAGGACGGTCTCAGCCGGAACTCTTCCATGCGGAAGGCCTTGAAGGCCGTCAGGAGCAGAAAGACGGGAAGCCACAGGGCGCTCACGCCGAGGGTCCGGTAGAGCGTGTCGGCCGTGTAGGACCCCACCACGCCCCCCAGGTTGTGAATCTTGTCCTGCACGGTCTCATAGTGGCTCAGGGAGGGATCCTCCGGGTGATAGGAAAGCAGGCAAAGAAAGAGGAAAATCGCCAGGGCAAAGAAGACGACCCCGACGATTTCGCTTGCCCGCTTGGAGTCCAGTTTAAAGTTCACCATGTGCTCTTTCCGCCGCATCGACGCCGCGGCCTCCGGGCCGTCACGCCCCGAACAGGGCCTTGACGGCAAGGGTCAGGGCGCCCAGGGTCCAGCAGTAGTATCCGAAGAAACGAAGGTCCCGTTTCCGGATCATCAGAAACAGAAACTTGAGCGTCATGAAACCGACAACCGCCGCCGCTGCCGTTCCCGCAACGTAGGCGGGGATTTCACCGCCCTCCACGCCCGCAAAGTGCCGCGCCTCGAGAACCGCCGCCCCGAGGATGGCCGGGATGGAGATGAGAAAAGAAAATGTCGCCGCCGCCTCTCCGCTCAACCCCCGGAAGATGCCGAAAGAAATCGTCGATCCCGAGCGGGAGATGCCGGGCAGGATGGCGATCCCCTGGACGAGGCCGATCACCATGCTGTCCGTGAAGGTCATCTCTCCGCCGGTCCGGTCGGCGCCCCGCGTCCGGTCGGCGAAGAAGAGCAGGACCCCCGTGACGAGAAGCCCTGCCGCGGTGATCTCCACGGATTGAAAGAGGGCTTCGATCCGATCCTTGAAACTCAAACCGATCACGCCGGTGATGAAAGTGGCCATCAGGATGTGGGCGACAAGCCTCCTTTTTTCGGAAACCCTCGACGGGTCCATGGGGCCGGAGAGGGGCCGGGGTCGCTTCCAGGGAGGAATGATCGCCTTCAAAATGCCCAGGATATCCTCCCGGAAGAAGAAGATCACCGCCGAGAGGGTTCCCAGGTGCAGCATGACATCGAAGAGAACGCCGGGCTGATGGAAGCCGGGCATGAGACTCTGGGCGATGACCAGATGCCCCGAGCTGCTGATGGGGAGGAGTTCCGTCAATCCCTGTATGATCCCCAGCAGTATGCCTTCCCAGAGACTCAAGGCATCACCTCCCCGTCCTTCAGGAGGTCCGGACGGTGGGCGTAGTAGGCGGCGGCAATGGGATGTCTCACCCGCTCGACAAGGTCGTCGATGGTTGCCTCCGAGTAGTCCCGGGTAAACACCGGAGGATGAATGACGAGCGTCACGCTGCCCGGCGTGACGCGCAGAGATTTTTTAGGCATGATCTCACGACTCCCGATGATCGTGATGGGGACGATGGGGACCCCCGACTTCAGGGCCAGATGAAAGACTCCCTTTTTGAAGGGCTGGATGTGACCGTCCTTGCTGCGTGTTCCCTCCGGGAAGGTCATGACCGATTTGCCCTCCCGGATGATTCTTGCCGCTTCGTCGATGCTGACCTTGGCCCGCACCACGTTGCGCCGGTCGATCTCGATGGCGCCCAGCCTCCGCAGGGCAAGGCCGAAAAAAGGGATGCGAAAAAGCTCCTTTTTGGCGATCCAGGCAAAATAACGCGGTGTGTAGGCGAGCAGGAGGAAAATGTCGAAGCCGCTCTGATGATTGGCCATGAAAATCTGTGATCTGCCGTAGGTCACGTTTTCCCCGCCCTGAACCTCCACCTTGACGCTGGCCAGAAAGAGCATGATCCTGCCCCAGAGCCGGGCGATGGAGAATATCGAGTATTCCTTCCTCGGCAGGATGGGGAATGAGACGACGCAGAAAACCGAAAAAAAAGCGGTCACCGCCACGCCGATGGTCACCAGAAGAGCCGAACGGAGCATGTCCTCTTTCCCGGAAAAACCAAATGAAGGTGTTGATAACACTTGCATTTCTACTTGATTAGGGATGCGAAGTCAATATGGATATTTCCCGGGGAGGAGGCGAGGGCGGAAGAGGGCGTCCGAATTGCCCGAGGCCGATTATTCGTTTGCGAAGTGCCTGCAACTCAGGTATGATCCGCGGAAAATCGGATGCTAAAGGGGGCTTCGGATGGTTAACAAGGTCATATTGGTCGGACGGCTGGGAGCGGATCCCGAGGTGAGGTACACGCCTGACGGGGCCATGGTCACTACCTTCCGACTGGCCACGGACGAGCAGTGGAAGGACAAAAGCGGTGAAAGGACACAGAGGACGGAGTGGCATCGGGTCGTGGCGTTCCGGAAGCTCGCGGAGATCTGCGGGAGTTACCTCGCCAAGGGACGGCTGGTCTACGTCGAAGGGAGACTGCAGACGAGATCCTGGGAGGACAAGGAGGGTCAGAAACGTTTCACCACCGAGATCGTCGCTTCCAACATGCAGATTCTCGACCGGGGTCCGTCCAGGGACACCGGGGCCGATGACCGCGCGCCGGGTCCTGCGGAGATGGAACAGACGTCCGATGACGACGTTCCCTTCTGAAGCCGGCAGGGTGAGGTCATCCTTCGGTCTTCTTGGATTCCGAGGGCTTCTCTGTTTCCTCGGTTTCTTTCATCGCCTTCCTGAAGTTCCTGATTCCGTGACCGAGGTCGCCTCCGAGCCTTGAGAGTTTTCCCGCCCCGAAAATGACGAGGATGATCACGAGGATCACGAGCAGCTCCGGCATTCCCAATCCGAACATGTCATGCTCCTTTTTTTTATACTGCCGTCGACGTTCCCGTCCCTGAAATCTCAGTCCGTTTTTTCCTCCGGCAAAACCAGCCGAAGGACCTCGCCGCGCTTGCCGGGCGCTCCCAGGGATTTTCCCTGCAGGAAAAGCTCCACGCCGCCGGCGTTTCCGATGTCGATTTCGAAGCGCTCCGCCGCCTGACGACTCAGCCGTTCACCGGGCTGCAGCAGGTACTGACGGGCCGCCTGCCTGTCTTCCTTGACTCGAAGCCATGTCAGTTCCTTCGCCTCCACCCTGAGGGTGTACTTCTTCTTCGTCTCCTCCGCAACCGCCGCCGGGGGTGCATCTTTCTTCGGCGCCGGTGTTTCCCCGGCGTCCGCCTTTTCCTGCAAGGTCCCCGGCTTCTCGACGGCTTCGCCCTTCGACGGATCGCCCTGGGCTGGAGACTCTCCGTCGGATGCGACCGGCTTCCCGGCTGGAGGAGGGGGCGCCGGGATCTCCACGATCGTCTCCCGGGGGTAGAGGATGAAGACGATGAGGGCCGCGATGAGGGCCAGGGAGACCGTCCATCCGATCACCCGGCACTGTTTCTTCGTCAGGACCGGCCGGGTCATTTTCTTCCCGGGCTCGACCTTGATGTCCGGTTGCGGCTCTTTCCGGGTCGCGGTGTCCGTTGTCCTGAAGGATCCTCTGTACCGATCCAGGAAGGGAGCGCTGTCGATACCCAGTGTTTCCGCGTACACCTTGATGAAGGTCTCCGCGTAGTATTTTTCCGGCAGAAGGTGATAATTCCCCTCTTCGATGGCCTCGATAAACCTGCTCCGGATCCGCGTCCGCCGGGCGATGTCCTCGATGGTGAGTCCTTTTGATTGTCTGATGTGCTTGAGATCGGGGTCCTGAGACATCTTGATCCACACGTGAAAGACGGGGTTTATTCTCGGGCCGTGATTCCGCGACGCCGCAAACTATTCGGATTCATTGTGTCTATCACCAAAAGGACCGCCACGCAACCAAAAGTTGTCCCTGGAAAGAGGTCCCTGTATGCACGACGGGGCTGTCCGCGGTACGAAACCCGTTTCATCCCGTGCACTACTTGCCGATGCAGAAGGTGGAGAAAATCTCGTCCAGGATCTCCTCGCTCAGATTTCTCCCCGCAATCTCATCGAGACTTTCGACGGCCTGCCGGAGATCGAATGCCGCGTATTCGGGCGAGAGTCCCGCCGTGAGGCTCTGTTGTGCCTTCGCAAGGAACCCGGCGGCTTTTTCCACACAGAGCCTGTGCCGGGCCGTCGTCAGAACGACGTCCGCGTCATGGCCGCCCATTCCCTGCCCCGCGACCTCGAGAAGCCGCTCCTTCAGGAGATCGATTCCCTCACCGTATTTCGCCGAGATCCACAAAGGCCGGGGATCGCTCACGACCTCCCGGAGTGCGATTTCCGAGAACCGGCGCGGAAGATCCGCTTTGTTGATGACGAGGAGGACGTTTCGGTTCCGGTTCTCCTCGAGGATCGCCCTGTCCTCGGGGCCGAACGGTTCGCTCCCGTCGAGGACGACGATCACGGCATCGGCGTCGAGGAGCCTTTCCCTGACGAAGTCCATTCCCGCCTTCTCGATGATGTTGTCCGTCTCGCGCAGCCCGGCCGTGTCGGCGAGCCGGACCGGGAGCCCCTTGATGGTGACGGTCTCCTCAATGAGATCCCTGGTCGTCCCCGCAATCGGCGTGACAATCGCCCGCTTTCCTCCCAGGAGACGGTTGAAAAGGCTGGATTTTCCCACGTTTGCCCTGCCCGTGATGATCACCGAAAGACCCTCACGGAATATTCTCCCCTCCCGGTAAGTTTCCAGCAGGGCGCGAAGGTCGCCGTGGACCCGGTCAATCGACGGCAGCAGCGCCGCGCCCTCCGGCGGGTCCACGCCCTCTTCCGCGAAATCGATCGATACCTCGAGCGGCACGAGGATCTGTAAAATGGATTCCCGGATACTTCCGATCCTGGCGGAGAGAGCGCCCTTCAGCTGACCGAGGGCGTGTTCCAGGCCGCCCTCCGTTTTGGCCGCGATGAGGTCGCAGATCGCTTCCGCCTGGGAGAGATCGAGACGGCTGTTCAGGAAGGCCCTCCGGGTGAACTCACCGGGTTCCGCCGGTCTCGCACCGGCCTCCAGTGTCGCATCCAGGACCCGGCGAAGGATGACGGGCCCGCCGTGGCAGTGGATCTCGGCGGCGTCTTCTCCGGTGAAGGTGTGGGGACCTTTCATGAAGACGAAGAGCACTTCATCGAGGATGCTCCCCGTGAGGGGGGAGAGGATGTCACCGTGGTAGAGGCGGTAACTTTCGAATCGGCAATCGGCGCTTCGGGGTCTGAACAGGCGACGTCCGATCTCTTCCGATTTCGGACCACTGACCCTCACGATACCGATGGCCCCGATGCCCGCGGGGGTGGAGATGGCTGCGATGGTGTCTTTCAGAAACACAGCATTCCAGGGATGAAGAAGTTACTTCTTTCTGCTGGGCTGGATGATGATCTTTCTGTGGCTTCCTTCCCCGCGGCTCTTGGTGACGAGGGATTCGTCCCCCTGCAGCGCCAGGTGGATGATTCTCCTTTCCCGGGCGTTCATGTTGCTCACCGTGATGGCCTTGCGGGTCTTCTTGACCTTCTGGGCGAGTCTTTCGGCGAGGGCGACAAGGGACTCCTCTCTTTTCTTGCGGTAGTTCTCCGTGTCGATGGTGATCTGCTTCCGGTCTTTTTCTTGCCGGTTGACGGCCTTGTTGACCAGGTATTGGAGCGCATCGAGCGTCTGGCCCCGCTTCCCGATCAGCAGCCCGTTGTCATTTCCCTCGATCTGTAGAAGAATGACTTCCGGCGTCTCCCGGATCGACACACGGGCATTCACGCTCATCCGCCGGAGGATCCCCTCGAGGATCTCTTTGGCCTTGAGGGCCGTTTCCCGGACCGCCGGGGGAGGGGCGGCAACCCGGGGTTCTTCCCTGCGGGCGGGTCGCACGGATCGCTCGCGGACGGTCTTTTCGGATCTGTCGAAGGCGAGGCCGAGATCCGCGTCAAGGTCCAGGAGACCTGCCCTGATTCTGGCCTTCTTCGATCCCAGTCCGAAGAGGCCCGGAGTCCCCTCGGAGATGATCTCCACATTCAGCTTCTCCCGCGGCACGCCGAATTCCCGGCATGCGGTCTCGATCGCCTCGTCTATGGTTTTTCCTTCGATCTCAAGGGTCTTTGTCATGACCTGCACCTCATGTCGCATGGGCCTTGTTGATGTAATACTGCTGGCCGATGCTCAGGATGTTGTTGAAGAGCCAGTAGATCACGAGCCCCGACGGGAAGTTGAGGAAAAGGGCGGTGAAGATGACGGGCATGAGGAGCATGATCTTCTGCTGCATGGGATCGGTCCCCATCGGGGGGCTCATCTTTTGCTGGATGAACATCGTGGCGCCCATGATGACGGGCGTGATGTAGTAAGGGTCCCGGGCGGAAAGATCCTGGATCCACCACAGGAAAGGCGCATGCCGCAATTCGATGGAGTAGAGGAGTGCCCGGTAGAGACCGAAGAACACGGGGATCTGGATCAGGATGGGGAGGCAGCCGCCCAGGGGATTGATTTTGTGGCTCTTGTAGAGCTCCATGACGGCCTGGTTGAGCGCCTGCTTGTTGTTTTTGTATCTCTCCTGCAGTTCCTTGATCTTCGGCTGAAGGACCTGCATCTCCTTCATGGATTTGTAGCTCTTCGTCCCCAGCGGCCAGAACACGATCTTCGTCAGGACCGTCAGGATGATGATGGCCGCGCCGTAGTTGTGGACGTATTTGTAGAGGAACTTCATGAAGAGGAGCAACGGCATGGCAAGCCATTTGATCCAGGAACCGAAGTTGATGGCGTTTTCCAGGCCGACGCCCTGGGCTTTCAGAAACTCGTAATCCTTCGGCCCAAGGTAGAGGGCGTAACTGAAAAGTCCCGTCTGCGCCACGGGGATCAGGTTTTTCGGCCCCTCGAGGCTTGCCGATATCCGCCCGTTTGCGTCTTTTTCCATCTGAAAACTGGTCAGGGCGGGCTTTTTGGGGATCAGCGCCGCGAGGAAATACTTGCTCTCAAAGCCGCCCCAGGACACGTCGGGCCCGACGACTCTTTTCGCCTCGATCTTGCCGGCCTCGAATTGCTCGACGGAATTCTTGACCAGGGCGATGAGGCCCTCCTCCTGTTCCTTGTCCGCCTTCGCGTTCGGGTCCATGAATTCGCTCCAGCTGAGAACGGCGTTCTGCTCGATGGGGTAACCGGCAAGGTTGTGGACCCGGACCTCAAGATTCATGGTGTATTGATCGGGGAAGAAGGTGAAGACCTTCTCCACCTTCGCGGCTTTCGGGATGGCGGCGGAGAAGATGAGCTTCCGCTCGCCCGTCTGGTCGTTGACCTGAAGTGAGACGGCACTCGCGTCATAGGCCAGATCCGGCGGGATGAGGACGCTCGAGTCGGAAAAGCGGACCGCGAGAGGATGAAGTTGGCCTTCCTGCACGCGGACAAGCTCGATGGAATCGCTGTCGGCGCTGAGCTCCTTGCGGTAGTTCTTGAGCTTGATCGATTTCAGGGAACCGCCCCTCGTTGTGAAGACGGCGGCGTAGAGGGGGGTCTCCACCCGGATATCCCTTGCGACGCCCTGGGTTTTCGGGACCGGGGCGGCCTTCGGTACCGCAACGGCCTCGGGGACCGGGCGGGGGGCGGGACGATCCTGTGCGGTTGTCACCGCTTCACTCTTCTGCGCATCTTCCTGCCTCTTCGTGGCGATGTTCTTGGCGTGATAGTACTGATAGACGAAGACGATGATAAAAGACAGGACGATGGCGATAACCATCCTTTTCTGCATTCGTGACCTCCTTGAATTTCCCTCACGGGACCGGGTCGTAGCCGCCCGGATGGTATGGGTGGCACCGGGACAACCGCTTCAGGCCGAGAAGAAGACCCCTGACGAACCCGCGGCGTCTGATGGCCGTCATCGTGTACTCGGAACAACGGGGGTGGAAACGGCAGCTTTGGGGCAGGAACGGTGAGATACAAAGCTGGTAAGCCCTGATCAGGGCGGTGGACAGTTTGACCAGAACCGCGTTGATCATCTACGGTGCAACCAGTCTTTCTCCGAGGGTTTTCTCCAGGGCGTCGCGCACCTGATCGTATTTCAA
Source organism: Syntrophales bacterium (assembly GCA_035450185.1). Taxonomy (GTDB): domain Bacteria; phylum Desulfobacterota; class Syntrophia; order Syntrophales; family UBA2192; genus JAPLJU01. The sequence continues at coordinate 39,490 of DAOTMG010000021.1, forward strand.
GGCCGAGAAATCCTTCCGGACAATGACCCAGAGATCATGTGACGCGGGAAGTCTTTCTTTATTCAATCGGAAGAACTCCCTCAGGAGACGTTTCATTCTGTTTCGTTTAACCGAATTTCCTACCTTCTTGCTGGCCGTGAGTCCCAGCCTCCGTAATCCCAGAGGATTTTTTTTCAGGATGAGTGTGAAGTGCTCCGCATGGATCCGTTTTCCCTGCCGGTGAAGCGTCGTGAAGTCACTTCTTTTTCGAATTCTCTCGTGCTTCCGGAATGTTGTGCCGTCCATGCTCGCGGATTGATCAGGGCCCGTCCCTCGCGGGCGGCTCCAAGAGGCTCACCACCGGGCCGTTCGTCGCTGTTATACGGTCAGTCGCTTCCTCCCCCTCGCTCGTCTTCTTCTTAAGACGACTCGCCCTCCCTTGGTCGCCATTCTGGCACGGAATCCGTGCGTCCTTTTCCTCTTGAGATTCGATACGCATTTCAGGGTCTTTTTCATGGTGCATGTCCTTCGAAGAGGCCTGTAGTAAAGGTCGCCTTTTAAGCATACTAACCCTCGAAAGTCAAGTTCAATTTGGGCTGACCTGTTGCCTCATAAATAGATGTTACCGAAGGATGGTCAGGTAGAGCGATCGTTG
>DAOTMG010000022.1:0-38551 GCA_035450185.1 Syntrophales bacterium
GTATTGCTTTCATTTAGTTACATCGTGTCTTAAATAAAACGTTGGGACAGTACTGATCATATCCCTCTTTTCATCTATGCACCAAAACAGATCAAACCCCGGGAAATCACCAAGGTATGCAGCCAGATCGACATCGCCCCCACCCTCCTCGCCCTGCTGGGGTTCGACTATGAAAGCCGTTTCTGGGGCAACGACATCCTGCGCGATGACTTCACTCAGCGGGCGTTGATCGGCAATTACCAGAAGCTGGGTTTGTACAAAGACGAAAAACTGGTAATTCTGTCGCCGCGAAAGATCATTGAAGTGATGGACCGGCCTCTCGTTCAAAACAAAATCACGAAAACAACCCCGCACGATCCCCTCTCTCTCGAAACCATCGCCTACTATCAGGGGGCCGACTATATCCTCAAACACCGCATGAACCGATGGGACTATGCCGGGCAGGACAAACCAACGGTTGCGGGTCTTTCGAGCAGGTTCACTTCCTATCGAAACCTTCCTTAACGACACGGCAAAGAGCGCTTGACGCACGGCCTGAGAAAAAGATGACAAGGGAACAATTGGATCCGTCTGGCCCGGGATTTCTCTCTGAATCATTCCAAATATTCATTGATTTTTCTGTTTTGCGTCATATATTTCAACCATTCATCACCCCTATGGTCTTCAGCTTCATTGCCCGTAACTCAGCGGAACTCTCAACCACCGTTCCGGCGGAAGTATGGACGGTCGATCGTTGAGCCGGTTACCGGCCGATCTTCCCGTACGTTCAAATAATGGATTCAGAAAAAGCGGTGGTGTGACCATGAACACAATCCGCATGCTCTATGTGAGCGGGTCCATCGGGCTCGGCCATGTGATGCGCGACCTCGCCGTGGCCCGGGAATTGCGCACGCTGGAACCCCGCGTCGAGATTCACTGACCGGCAGCGTCACCGGCCTCGGATGTGCGCGCTTCGGCAGGGGGCGGGCGTGTGAGGATGGCCGATGGGAGTTCGACCCCGGGGACGCCGGCCGATGCGATCGTGGCGAATATCGGGCGCGAAGTGACCTATCCGCCGATACGGGCCGACGGGGCGCGTCGTGCCGCCGAGATCATTCTCAATCGTGCGTCACCCGTTGACAATTTAACCCGATGTTCGGGGCCTGTACAGGAGTGATTCCCCGGCGAAGGAAAGGAGTTTATAAAAAGACGAATCGTTTTGTTCTGCTGTCTGATTCTTCTTGCACACTTCACGGCAGAAAGATCTCTCGCATGGGCTGAAGAGACACGGAGCCCGCAGACAAGCGCAGTGGCTGCCGAGATCGGACGGTTCAGCAGGGCCGCCAGGGGTACCGTCGGTGTCGCAGCCGTTCATCTGGAGACCGGCCGCAGGATTGCCTTCCATGCAGACGAGTTCTTCCCGATGGCGAGCATCGTGAAGGTGGCTGTTGCGGTAAACATCCTCGACCGGGTGGACAAGGGGCAGATCAACCTGACATCTGACATACCCGTTGAGCGGTCGGAGCCGGCACCGGAAGGCCCCCTGGGAGATACGAAATGGCGCCCCGGGCTTTCCTTCCCCGTTTCGGTCCTCCTGGAGTCCATGATCATCAAGAGCGACAACACCGCAACCGACGTTCTTTACCGGCTGGCCGGAGGGCCGGCAGCCGTCCATGCCTATCTGCAGTCGATGGGTTTGAAGGACATCTACCCGGCTCGATATATCAGGGAGCTGCTGCGGGATGTCCTCTCCATCCCGACCCCGAACTCGCCGACGACGTCTCTGGTCGATCAATTCAGGCGGATGTCGCCCCAACAGGCCTCGGAACGCCGCGCAAAGGCCTACAGGGCGAATCCCTCCTACGACGCCGACCCGAGGGATCAGGCCACCCCGGCGGCGATGCTGGAACTTCTGTGCAGGATCTGGCGGGAGGACGGCGTAAGCAGATCGGCACGGTCCATGCTGCTTTCCATGATGGAGCAGTGCACAACCGGATCAAAGCGGATCCGGGGCCGCCTGCCAGACTGGAAAGCCTCCAGAGACGCATCGATGTACTCGGCGATACCGAACTTGACGGGAAATGGCTGTAAGGAAGCGGGGTCTGATAACCCTGTCTTTCTTTCTTGAATCTAAAGATTGCCGATCGATGCAGCTTATATCAAGCCAGAGGACCATCCCGTGCATTCCTGGAAGATGTCGAGACCCGGATCGTTCCTTGCCGACGGGACCAATTCCGTTCGAAGCATCAAGCGGCTCGCACCCTACAGCGTGCCGTTTTTCTTCCTCCTTTCCCGCTCGTCCCTCTCAAGGCAGCAGCGCTTGTATTTCTTGCCGCTCCCGCACCAGCAGATGTCGTTGCGGCCCAGGTCCGGCTTTTTCTGATCGTTCCTGCCCGCACCCATCAATCGCTCCAGAATCTTCATGCGTTTACCCTTCTTTCCCCTGAAAGTATTATACCGGCGAACGTCCCATCGCGTCAGGCGATACGAATGATCTCAATATCGAAAATCAGCACCTTCCCGGCGAGGTAGTGATTGAGGTCCATCCGGACAAAGTCGTCGTGTATCTCCTGCACCAGAGCCGGGACCCTGTTCTGACCCCCATCACTCAGCTCGACGACCATCCCCACCTCGAGGTCCATATCTTCCGGAATGTACTTCTTCCGCAGATCGACGAAGAGATCCTCTTCCCGTTCCCCGTAACCGTCGGCCGGTGACAGGGTAACCGTCTTTTTCTCCCCCACAATCATCCCGATGACGGCGTCGTCGAAGCCCTTGATCAACCGGCCCGAACCGACGGTGAAGGTGAGCGGCGCTCTTCCCTGCGAGGAATCGAAGATCTCGCCGTCTTCCAGACGCCCCGTGTAATGGACGCTGATCTCGTCGCCGTTTTGGATTGTTCTTGACACCCTTTCACCTCCCGGCCAAAACAGCCGAAATAATAAAAGCCACCGAACTCTGCGGAGCCCGGCGGCCTTTCCTGCACCACAAAATTGGATGACTCAAGCCTATTGCGCCCTTCCGACCCGTAACCCCTCAAGGGCGATTTCCAGGGCATCCTATGACGGCGGCCGGACAAAGTCAAGCGTTGTTCCATCCCTCCACCCGGGAGCAAAGCCGTGATTTCTTGATGAACGCCGGTACCGGATGTGCTAATAATAGCGGGCAATCGGGTCATCCATGCCCCCGAACCCGGGATGGTGAACATGGGAAGCGAAATCAAAACGGCCGTGCTCGAGGCCCAGAGAGAAGAGATCACAGCGCACCTCGTCTACCGGAAGCTCGCGGAGCGGGAAACGAAACCGGTAAACCGGGAGGTCTTGAGGCGAATCTCCGGTGACGAGAAAAAACACTACGAAATCTTCAGGCGGTTCACCGAAAGGGACGTGGAACCGGACCGATGGGCCCTGCGGAAATATTACCTCCTCTCCGTCCTCTTCGGCCTCACCTTCGGGATCAAACTCATGGAACGGTCGGAGGAAAAGGCCCAGGTAAACTATGCCCAACTGATCCGTCACATCCCCGACGCGGGGGAGATCCAGAGCGATGGGTACCGGCACCAGAGAGAACTCACGGCCATGATCGACGAAGAGAAGCTCAAATACGTGGGTTCCATCGTCCTGGGCCTGAACGACGCGCTCGTCGAACTCACCGGAGCCCTCGCGGGCTTCACCTTCGCCCTGCAGAACACCCTCCTCATCGCGATGGTGGGATTGATCACGGGGGTTTCGGCGGCTCTGTCGATGGGGGCATCGGAGTATTTCTCCATCCAGTCGGAAGGAGGGACCCAGGATCCCCTGAAGGCATCCCTGTACACGGGCTGCGTCTACATGGCGACGGTCTTTCTGCTCGTGCTCCCCTACCTCCTCTTTTCAAATTATCTTTTCTGCCTGTTCATCGCGCTCGCCACGGCCGTGCTCCTCATTCTACTTTTCACCTTTTATCTCTCCGTGGTCCGGGACATCCCCTTCAGGAGGAGGTTCATCGAAATGGCAGGCATCAGCCTCGGCGTGGCGGCCCTGTCCTTCTTGATCGGTTATCTCGTGCGCGTTTTCCTGAACGTCGATATATGATTTCCCACACCGGTTCCTTGAAACGTCCGATGAGAGGAGCGATCTGTCATGAAGGCAAAGGACTTCTACCTTCTTTTGAAAAACACCTACGAGGAGTGGCGTGACGACCGGGCCTCCATGATGGCGGCCGCGCTCGCCTATTTTACCATCTTCTCCCTGGCGCCGCTTGCCATCATCATGATCGCCATCGCCGGGCTTTTTTTCGGCGAGAAGGCGGCCCAGGGCCAGCTCGTGGCGGGCATCCAGGGCATGGTGGGGGAACACGGCGCCTACGTCATCCAGGGTCTGATCAAGAATTCGGCCGGCAAGAAGGCCGGCATTCTGGCCGCCGCCATCGGGTTCGCCACCATGGTCTTCGGAGCTTCAAAACTCTTCTGCGCCCTCCAGGACGCTCTCAACAGTGTCTGGCAGATCGAGGTCCCCAAGGGCGGCTTCAAGGGCATGATCCGAAAGCGCCTCATTTCCATGGGCGTGGTGCTGATGAGCGGCCTTCTGCTTCTTGCCTCCCTATTCGCGGGGACCGCGCTGGCGGCCGTCCGGAACCTGGTGGGGGATCTCATCCCCGGGATCGGATACCTTTTCGTCCTCATCAACTTCCTCCTGCCCTTCCTGCTCATGACGACCCTTTTCGCCGTCATCTTCAAGGTGCTTCCCGACGCGAGGATCGCCTGGGGCGACGTCTGGGTCGGGGCGGCGGCGACATCCTTCTTCTTCGCCATCGGACAGATGCTGATCAGCTTTTACCTCGGGAGCAGGAACATGGCCTCCACGTACGGCGCGGCCGGTTCGCTCGTGGTGCTCATCTTCTGGATCAACCTCGCCGCGCAGATCTTCCTCTACGGCGCCGAATTCACCCAGGTGTACGCCTGCCGCTATGGTTCCTGCATCGAGCCCGCCAAGGGCTTACGGGCCGACAGCACGAGTCGCGAAGGGCGATCGGAATGAGCGGCACCCGGGTCGACACGAGATGAAGAGCAACCCATGAAACGTCACGAAACTTCTCCGGTCACAACCGACCCGGACATCCTGGTGTGCAGAGACCCGGTCCGGCTCAGGGCTGGGGAGCAATAACCCCGCGAATTGGTACGCTTATTGCTACTTTATTGGATAAACGAAATGCGGGAGGCGAAAAGGACCCATATCAAGTCAGCAAACAGACCGAACAGGTGAGTCGAATGGATGAAAAAAATAAAAAAATCAAAGTGTTAATAATTGACGACAACAAGGACCTCTGTCTGATCCTCAAGGAGTACATGGAGAGGACGGGACGGTTTGAGGTGCCGACCTTCACCAACGCAAAGGCGGGAATAAAATACGCCAGGGCCCAGAAAGTCGACGTCATCCTGCTCGACCTCATGATGCCCGAGATGGACGGGACCCAGGCGGCCGAGCAGTTGCTCGAGGATGAAAACACGAAGAGTATCCCGATCATCTTTATCACCGCCGCCATCAAAAAGAGCGAAGTCGAGGAGCGATTCGGCTACATCCAGGGGCATCCGATCCTGGCCAAGCCCGTCCTGCCGGGTCAGATCATCAAGAAGATCGAAAACGTCCTCGGCTTGAAGGACGGCGCCCTGCCCATCCTGTCAGACGGTTTTCCCGCCTGAGAGTCCCATCGACGGATCTGATGGGTCACCCCTGACACCGTCAGATCTGTTTTTTTTCTCCTCCCTGAAAATCACATGTTCCAGGAAAAAAGCGGCGAGAATCCCCACGACGAAGCCGTTTCCGATGACGGGTCTCAAAACCCCCGGGAAGGAACGGAGCACTTCCGCAGGCATGAAGGCGATCAGCGTCCCGATGAGAACGGGGAGCCCGAGGATGAGGCCGTCGGTAAAGCGATACTCCGACGATGACTCGCAGGCCACGGAAAGCCCCGCCGCCACCTGCGCGCAGAGGATATAGAGAAACACGCCGCCGATGACGACGGCGGGCACCCGGCCCGCAAGAAGAATCGTCGCCGGGGAAAAAGAAAGAACCAGAAGCAGACCCGCAGCCGGCAGCAGCGTGTAGCGCGACGCGCAGCCCGTCGAAGAGATCACTCCGGGGCTCAGTGAAAAATTCACGGGCCCGATCACCCCGAGAAACCCCGATGCTACGTTGGCAAGCCCCGTCAGGAAAATACCCCTCGTGACCCTCTGCTGCTCCCGTCCCGGTTTGAGCAACTCGTTGACCGACTCGATCGATCCCAGGTCGTTGATGGAGAGGGCCATGTAGCATATGACGAACGAGATGAGCACCCCCGGGTTGAAATCGAACCCCCTGAGCCAATCGCCCCAGAAACCCGAAAAGAGGGCCGCCCCGGACATCGCGTCCGGCGCAGCCGGCATCACGGCCAGATGAAGGGCCGACCCCGCAAGCATGACCCAGACGATCAGGGTGGACTTCCACACCCCTTTCAGGCAGCGATGGAGGATGAAGGCCGCCGCGATGAGGCCGATGGCGAAGAACAGGTTGGAGGGCACGGCGGAGGGGTCCGGTGTCTTCAGGATCAGGTTCATCGCCGTCGGCAGAAGCGTAAAGGCGATGAGCAGAAGAACGCAGGCCACCACGCGGGTTGTGAAAAGTCCGCGGAGGAGACCGAAGAGACCCGTCGCGCTCAGGAAAGCCAGCAGGCCACCGCCGACGATCATGGCCGTGTAGATCGTCGAAGGACCGAATTCCCGGCTGGTGACGATCCCGACAAGGAGAATCGTCGAGGGCCCGATGATCAGAGGCAGGCGGTGCCCCCAGAAGACCTGCAGGAAGAGCGCGGCGGCCATGACGAAGGCCATCTTCTGGAGATAGAGGACCTGGGCCGCCGGGCTGCCGGAATGGATCTCGCCCGCGATTTTGCCGATGATCACGATGACGGGAATTGCGATGGCAAACCACTGCAGCCCGAGGAGCATCATGGCTCCCGCCGGTGGACGATCATCGAGGCCGTATTTCAGCTGGATCAAGCGCCTGCCCTTTCCCTTTCATCCCGACCGTATGCCCCGCCCTTCTCTTTTAACCTGTCCGGAGCCGGGGATGCAATTTCTTATTTTCATGGATCCCGGGAGCACGGCCGGGTATCCCTTTTTTCCTTTGAAAATATCCCCGAAAGGACATATAAGAACCTTCTGTTTTTTGGCAGACCGAACAGGACCTTGGCAGGGAAGACGACTCTTGGAAACGGGAGATGGGAGACAGAAAATTTCGATGGTGCTTCTGACCGTCATGGTCTTTCTCGGCGCCCTGCTTCTCTTCGGGATGGAGCCCCTCGTGGGCCGCCTCCTGACACCCTACTTCGGCGGTGCGGCCCATGTCTGGCTCACCTGCCTGATGTTCTACCAGGCCATGCTCATGGTCGGTTACCTCTACGCCCACCTCTTCGCAGAGAGGATCCGCGGCTGGCATCTTCTTCTCCTGCTTCTGCCCTTCATCAACCTCCCCCTGACCGTCACGGCGATGCCGGACGCCCAGGCCCCTCTTCTGCAGGTCGTGGTCATCCTCTGTCTCCACGTGGCCGTGCCCTTCGTCGTACTTTCGACCACCGCCGTTGTGGCCCAGCTGTGGCTCAGCCGCTCGTCGTTGGGCGGGCGTTATGAGCCCTATCCCCTTTACGCGGCATCCAACGCGGGATCTCTCATCGCGCTTCTGGGGTATACCTTTCTCGCCGAGCCCCTCATCGGCGTGCGACTGCAGAGCCGGCTGTGGGCAGGCGCCTATGTCGTCTACGCCCTCATTGTCGCCCTCACCTGGCTTCACCTGCGCCCCTCGGGTCCATCCCCGGGTGAAGCGGCGGCATCGTGGGCTTCAGCGCCCGGAAAAACAGAAAACAGGGCCTACCTTCAGTGGCTCCTTCTCAGCAGCCTTCCGTCGGCCCTTCTGCTGGCGGTGACGAATTTCGTCGCCCTCGAGATCGGTTCGTTCCCGCTCACGTGGATCGCGCCGCTCGCCCTCTATCTTGCGAGCTTCATCGTGACGTTCCGGACCAACGGAGGTGTGCCCCGCTTCCTGAGGCGATTCTGGCCGGAACTGCTGCTGGTATCCCTCTTTCTTTACGTCTGGGAATCCACATCGGCGCTGACCATTCTCGTGCACCTGCTGGTGTTTTTCCTCCTCTGCATCGTCGCCAACGGGCGTCTTTACGAACTCCGCCCCGAGGCGAAGCGCCTGACTCATTATTACCTCGCCATCGCCTTCGGAGGATGGCTGGGCGGGGCGGCCGTGAGCCTCGTCGCTCCCTTCGTCTTCCGAGGCCTCTACGAGTACCCCCTGATCCTGGCTCTTCTCGCCTGCGCCTTCTGGTGGTGCCGCGGCCGGTCGATGACGCCTGTCGGGGACAGACTCCTCGGGAAAACGGCCGTTCTTCGTCTCGCCGCCCTCGGCATCCTCGCTTTTTTCATCGTGAAGGAAAGCCTCGTCCTCTTCCAGTATCCCGTTGTCCACCGGCACCGCAACTTCTACGGGACTTACCGGGTCAAGGACCTGCCTTCCATCGACGGACAGGCCGATTACGTCAGAAAACTGGTTCACGGCATGACGCTTCACGGTGCGCAGCTTCTCCCGCCCGAATGGCGCCGGATGCCCATCTACTATTACTACCGGGGTGGAGGCATCGCGAACGTCTACGAGGTGAAAACCCCGCCCCGGGACATGGCCATCCTCGGGCTCGGAGCAGGCGCCGTGGCCGCTTACGCCAAAGAAGGCGACCGCATCACCTACTACGAGATCGATCCGGACAATGAAACGATTGCCCGTCGGTGGTTCACCTACCTCGATGAATGCAGGGGTGAGGTCCGCGTGATCGTGGGCGACGGGCGGCTCGCCATGCAGTCGGGCCGATCGGAGGGGCGCCGCTACGACATCATCCACATGGACGCATTCACCGGCGACGGCATCCCCACGCACCTGCTGACCCGGGAGGCCATCGAGATCTACCTGAGCCGCCTCGCTCCGGGGGGGATCATCCTGTTCCACGTCTCCAACCGGTACTACGAGCTGCGCCCCGTGATCAAGTCCACGGCCCGGGAACTGGGACTCCACGGAGCGATCAACACCCCTCTCAATCGCGACAGGCTGAAGCCCTACCAGAGTTCCGTCTGGTGCGTGGCGCTGGCAAGAGACCCCGGGGACCTGCAGCCCCTGCTGAAGCTCGGCTGGGTGCGCCTCGGCGGCCATGACGGTTTGAACGATATGGCGCCCTGGACGGACGACTACATCAACATCCTGGCCCCGCTGGGGGAAAACCTTGAAAATCAGTGGGCGAGTTTCCAGATCGATTCCTGGCTGGATCCCTTCAGGAACCTTTTCCGGAACAGAAAGACCTGATCGCTTCGGATGGAAGAGGGGAGGCGAAGGCGGCGCCCGGAGGAGTGCCCGGAAAAGCCTCTTCCGCGCTCCAACGGGGGATCGGAGCGCATAAAAAAAGGCAGTCGTCGACTGCCTTTGAGTTTTCCGGCACGGAATGGAGGGGCAAAACCCCGATTCCGACAGCTGGCCCCCGGTCCGTCCCGTCGAGGTCTATTTCTTTTTCTTGTGGCGCTGGGCCTTCAGACGTTTTCTGTATTTGTGTTTGGCAATCTTCTTTCTGCGTTTTTTTACGACACTTCCCATCGCTCACCTGTCACGAATCGAGATTTTTCATGCCCTGAGGGCGAATACTGATAGCATGGAGTCCCGACAGTATCAACCAATTTTTTGGCCGTGATTTCTCCGGCCGGCCATCGCGGTCGGGGCGATCATCGGCTCCCGGGAGGGCCACCCGGAGCTGTCAGCCCCCAGAATTTCGCGACCCGTTCGGAGGACCAGATATTCCGGTCGAAGGCATGGGCACCGGTCGTGCCGCCGGCCTCCCCCCCCGAGCCGTCGGGGTCGACGGAAATGCCGTGGCCCATATCCGCTATCTCCCAGACTTCGACGACCCCCTTGCCGTCACGGCCGTTATAGACCCGGTGCCGACTTCCCTGGATGACCTCCGTCCCGGCCGGCCGGGATTCCGCACCGTGGATTTCCAGCCACTGAAGGGCAATCTCCTCGGCGTTCACGGGGGAGACGACGACATCGGCCGTCCCCTGCCAGACGCTGACGACGGGGTAGGGTCCGGCGTATCCCTCGAACCCCCGGCGGGCCGCATCGAGGAGCCGGCGGTCGCCGAGCCTCCTCGAACCGTTCATGCACCCGACGGCGGCCATGGCGCTCGCGGCGCAGCCGTAGGGCACGCCGGCCATGGGCGCGCCGCCCGCGAAGACGTCGGGATAAACGGCAAGCAGGACGTTGGTCATGGCGCCGCCCGCTGAAAGGCCGGTCACAAAAACCCGCTTTCCGTCCAGACGATGGGCTGCGATCATCGCGTCCACCATCTGTCGGATGGAACGGGCCTCGCCGCCGTCCCGGACCTGATCCTGCGGCCTGAACCAGTTCCAGCACTTCATCGGGTTGTTGGATCGGTCCGTCTCCGGGTACAGAACGGCGAATTGATAGCGATCGGCCAGGATGTTCCATCCCGTCTCCCGGCTGTATTGCTTCGCATCCTGATCGCAGCCATGGAGAGCAACGACGAGCGGCGCACCCGGAGGAAGCCCGGCGGGCACGTGCCTGTACATCCGGATCGTCCCGGGGTTGGAGCCGAAGTACTTCACCTCCTCGAGGTCGCCCTCCTCCCGCCCCCGGAGCAGGTAGGCGAGAAGAACGATCAGGAGCACCAGGATGACGAGGCGAGACCATCTATAGGTTCGCATCATCGTGACCGATACCTCCCCGGGGACATCCGGCGGCGGCCGGGTTGAAGGGCATCGTCACGCCGGTCGGCGATGCCCGGAGTGAGGGGAAAGAGATGAAACAGGGGCGCTGATGCCGGATGCTCCCCTGGAATGGGGCCTCGACGCCCTCCCGGCAGGTCCGCGATGTTTCGCAGGCCCAGAGAAGAACCGGGAGGACCGCCGCGGATATCAGAACATTTCTTCGGTGCACCGGACGCCTTCGTTCCTTTTTTGAAGTCAGGCCCTTCTTGCGATATGGCCCACAATGTCTTTCAGGGCCGTTCCGGGGCCGAAGATTCCGTCCACCCCGATGGCCTTCAGTTTAGGCACGTCGTCGGGCGGCACCGTCCCGCCGAGAAGCACGGGAATGTCGGGGATGCCGGCCTCCCGCATCAACCGGACGACCACCGGCACGAGTTCCATGTGGTTGCCCGAAAGCGTGCTCAGGCCCACGAAATCGACGTTTTCCTCTACGGCGGCCTTCACGATCGCCTCCGGTCTCTGGTTGCCCACGTAGATGACCTCCATACCGGCATCGCGGAGCGCCCGGGCAACGACGATACTCCCGCGCCAGTGGGCGTCGAGCCCCAGGCGCGCGATGAGTATCCTGACTTTACCTGCCATTGATCTCCTCCTTGAAATCTCCGCTGTTCCTCTCAGGCAAAGAGGGGCGGGTCCCAGACGCCGTAGTGTTTCTTCAGAACACCGGCGAGTTCACCCTCCGTCGCGCGGGCCTTCACGGCTTCCACCATGACTTCCATGAGGTTCTCCCCCCGGTCACAGGCCGCTGCGACCCGGTCGAGCATCTTCCGGACGTCGGTTTCACTCCTTTCCTTCCGGATCCGCTCGAGCTTCTTTTCCTGGATACGGAGCGTCTCGGGCAGTTCGAAGAGTTCGATGGGAAGCTTCTCTTCCTCGATCCGGAAGGCGTTGACGCCGACGACGACCTGTTCCCCCGCCTCGATCCGCCGCTGATAGTCGTAAGCGGCATTGGAGATCTCCTGATGGATCCACCCCCGTCTCACCGCCTCGACGATCCCGCCCATGCAGTCGATTTCATCGAGCACACCGGCCATGGCTTTTTCCAGCTCGTCCGTCAGGGACTCGACGTAGTAAGACCCGCCCAGGGGATCGATGGTCGCCGTCACGCCCGTTTCGCTCTGCAGGATCTGCTGCGTCCGCAGGGCCGTGAGGGACGAGAGTTCCGTCGGGACGCAGAGGGCCTCGTCGTAGGCGTCCACGTGGATGGACTGGGCGCCGCCCAGGACGGCCGACAGTGCCTGGTAGGCGGCCCGGGTGATATTGTTCAGCGGCTGCTGAGCCGTGAGGGAAACTCCTGCGGTCTGGACATGGAAACGCAGCATCATGGACCTCGCTTCCCGGGGCCCGAAACGCTCCTTCATCACCCTGGCCCAGAGCCTGCGGGCCGCCCGGTACTTGCAGACTTCCTCGAAAAAGTCGTTGTGGGCGGAAAAGAAGAAACTCAGCCGCGGGGCAAACTGATCTACAGGGAGCCCCCGACGAATCAGTTCCTCGGCGCAGGCCACGGCATTCGCGATGGTGAAGGCGGCCTCCTGAACAGCCGTGCAGCCCGCCTCGCGGTAGTTGTATCCCGCGAAGCTCACCGGGTTCCACCGGGGCACCCTCCGGCTGCAGTACTCGATGGCGTCGCAGCTCAGTTTGAAGGACGCCTCGGGCGGCAGGACCCCGGGAGCGACGGCGATGGCCGTCTCCATGAGGAAATCGTTCTGGGACGTCCCGGCGAGGCGATCCAGGGGGATGCTGCGGGCCTGGGCGTTGGCGAAGTACATGGACTGGACAATGATGTTGCAGATGGGCTGACAGGTGACGAGCGATGTGCTCACGCGGTCGACGGGAATCCCCTCGAAGAGGATGCGCATATCCTCGATCGTGTCGATGGCCACGCCGCCCCGCCCCGCGTCGGCCCGGGCCTCGGCATCGGTCGAATCATAGCCCCGGAGCGTCGGGTAGTCAAAAACGCCGTTGATGCCCGTGGCGCCCTGATCGAGGAGAAACTTGTAGCGCTTGTTCGTTTCCTCCGGCGGTCCGAACCCCGCCAGCTGGCGCTGCGTCCAGGTGCGACCGCGGTACATCGTGTGATAGACGCCCCTTGTGAACGGCTCCTCCCCGGGAAACCCCAGGCGCTCCCGGTAATCGAAGTCCGGCAGGTCATCGGGTGCGTAGATCGGCCGGACGGGAACGCCGGAAAGGGTTTTCGGTTCCGCCTTCCCGTCGTCTTTTTCGGGGGCGCAATCGATCCAGCGCTTCCGTTTTCTCGAGATGTCCCGCAGGGACGTCCGGTTGAAAAGGCCTCTTTTCATGCAACCCCTCCTTGTCCCGAACAATGATTTGTCCTGATGCCGCGGGGCGGTCCTGCCCGCGCGGAAAAATTTTTCTCACATCCCGCCACCGGCAGGATGGATGGAAACGATGATTTCGATTCCCTTTCGTACCATCATGACGCCGATGGCCGCAAGAAGCAGGCTCGCGAGTTTGGAGATGATCCTCGTACCGGATCGTCCGAGAAGACGGTGAAGGGGCACGGCCATCAGGAATGCCACGCCGGCGATGGCAATGTTGACGAGGGTGGCGGCGACGGTGGGAACCAGCCCATGCTCCCCCACGAGAATGAAGATGGTCGTGATGACCGCCGGACCCACGATGAGAGGGACACCGAGAGGCACCGCTCCGAGGGCTTCATATTCCGCCGAGGAATAAGCCCCCTTCTCGATGATCAGATCCGTCAGCGACAGCACGAAAAGAAGCGTGCCGCCGGCGACCATGAAATCGGCCACCGTCACGCCCAGAAACTCGAGAATAGAGTGCCCGACGACGAGAAAGACCATCGCGACGACGGCCGCCGTGGCGACGGACTGAAGGATGACGCGGCGGATACGGACGGGCTCCAGTCCCGCTGTGATGCGCAGGAAGAGCGGAAGGACGCCCACGGCGTCCACCGCCACGAACATGGGGAAAAAGCAGAGCCAGAAGGATCTCATGACAACAACTACAATTTTGAGTTTTGAGGGTTGAGTTTTGAGTTAGAAAAAGAGCTGTTTATATCATCGATATCATTCAATCCTCAAAGGGCTGGTCATTTGACCAGCTTTGTCGCTATGGCGGCCACGTGGCGTCCCTGGTATCTCGCCCCGGCAAGCTCGTTTTCACTCGGCATCCTCTCGCCCTTGCCGCCCGCGATGGTGGAAGCGCCATAGGGTGAACCGCCCGTGATTTCATCTATGCGTGTCTGCCCGATGAACGTGTAGGGGAGACCCACGACAACCATCCCCTGGTGAAGAAGGGTGATGTGAAAACTCAGGATCGTCGACTCCTGTCCTCCGTGCTGTGTGCCCGAGCTCGTGAAGACGCTCCCCGCCTTGCCGACGAGAGCGCCTTTTGCCCAGAGCCCGCCGGTGGCATCGAGAAACTGCCGCATCTGGCCGCACATGTTCCCGAAGCGCGTGGGGGTCCCGAAGATGACGGCATCGGCCCGGGCCAGTTCATCGACGGTACACAGAGGGATGTGGGCCATGGCTTTCTGCGCTTCGAGAGCGCCCACTTTTCTCAGCACCTCCTCGGGAAGCGTCTCGGGGACGCGGCGCAGAAGAGGCTCCGCCCCGGGCACCTCCCGGACCCCTTCCGCAACGGCCTGGGCCATCCGGTGGATGTGCCCGTGCATGGAGTAATAAACGATCAGCACTTTCATGTTGGACCTCCTCCGCCGTTTGTGGTTGAAGATTGGTATTTCAAGAAAAGCCTTCCCTACGGTGATTTCAGCCGCCTCACCGTCGATGCGATGATTTCAACGGCACGGTCGATGTCCTCGATCGTCGTGGCTTTCCCTGTCGAGAACCGGACCGTTCCCCGGGCGTATTCCATCGGCACGGCCATGGCTCTCAGGACCTTCGAGATTTCCACCGAGGCCCCGTGACAGGCGGCGCCGGCCGAAGCTGCGATGTCTTTCATCTCCTCGAGGAGAGCGCCGGCATCGACCCCCCGGAACCCGACACTCAGGGTGTTGGGCAGTCTTTGCTCCGGATGCCCGTTCAGACGGACATCCAGCCGCGCCCGGAGCCCCTCGTGGAGGCGGTCCCGCGTCTGCGTCATGCGGGCCCGGTTTCGATCCAGGTCCCGTTTCGCCGTCTCGCAGGCCTTCCCGAGACCGGCGATCTCGAGAACATTTTCGGTCCCGGCGCGGAGGTTCCGTTCGTGGCCGGCGCCGTGCATGAACTTCCCGATCTTCGTCCCCTGCCGGATGTAGAGTGCGCCGATCCCCTTTGGCGCGTAAAGCTTGTGGCCCGCCAGGGACAGAAGGTCAACGCCCAGCGATTCCACGTCCACGGGGACCTTCCCTGCGGACTGGGCCGCATCGGTATGGAAGAAAATCCCCCGTCCGCGGACCAGCGAAGCGATCTCTTCGATCGGCTGGATCGTCCCCACCTCGTTGTTCGCATGCATGACGGTGACGAGGATGGTCTCGGCCGTGATGGCCCGTTTCAACGCCTCGACGTCTACGAGTCCCCGGTCATCCACGGGGAGGAAGGTCACTCGGAACCCCTGCCCCTCCAGATCATGACAGACCTCCGTTACGGCGGGGTGCTCGATCGCCGAGGTGATGATGTGATTGCCCCGGTCCCGGTGGGCAAAGGCGATCCCCTTGATGGCGTGGTTGTTGGACTCGGTCCCGCCGCTGGTGAAAACGATTTCATCCGGGCGGCCGTTCAGAAACGCCGCGACCTTTCCCCTGGCCTCCTCGACGACCGCCCGTGCCTCCAGGCCGTAGATGTGCGTGCTCGAGGGGTTCCCGAAAACCTCGTCGAGGCAGGGCCTCATGGCTTCGACCGTTTCGGGGTCGAGAGGCGTCGTGGCGTTGTAGTCCAGGTAGATGGCTTTCATGGGATTCTTCACCCCCGCTGAAATTCGCGAAAATCGGGAAGGAGGCCTGCAATCATGAATCCGCCGTAAAGGTCGATCATCATCTCCGTCGATCGCCGGCCTCTGTCCCGCCCCGAAGGCGGGGCGGGGCTGAAACACCATCCCCTTAAGTCGGCTCCCGGATGACGATCCTGCCCGTTTTGGAGCCGTACTGGCTGCAGGTTGCCTTCGCTTCCAGGACGTCCCCCGGCTGCGCGGCAATCGGGTAGGTGTACGTGATGCTTTCGCCGGTCTGCTGGGTGTAGAGATATTTCCCGACGCTCCGACCGTTCTTGCCGATCTCGATCTCCTTCACGAAGTGGCCCGCATCGCAGGGGGCATGGGTCACCGTCACGGTAAGGGTCTGCTTCTTGAGATCATATTTGAGGGTCACGCCGGCAGGGTCGTGGGAATAAGCCGGGGCCGTGCTGAACATCATCGCAAGCACGGCAACAGCGACAACCGTCCAATACCTCAAGGACCGCAAACGCTCGAATCGCCTGAACATAAACGCATCTCCTTTCGCTCATCGGTTTTATTCCACCCGCAGCAGTTTCAGCATCTCGACGATGTCCGCCGTCGGGTTTTGGCAACTGAAATTGGAACAGACGTAGGCCGTGGCCCGCCCTCCCCGGGCATCCATACGGGCCGTGAACGGCGCGATTTTTTCGATGTCCGACGGGCGCTCGCCGACGGGCCGCAGGAGAACGACTTTCCCGGGCATAAAGGGGGCTCGCAGGGCCCGGATCATCTCTTTCGTGTCCGTTCCCCGGGGATCGCCGGCGATGACGATTTCACAGGACGGCCCCTGCAGGAATTCCACCGCCGAGAGCATCTGCGAGTACGCCGCCGGCATCTGCTCGATGCCGCGGGCGCAGGCGCGGGCGATCGCCACGGCCTTTTCTTCCCATTCCGGCTTCGCCGTGATCCTGGCCAGCCGGAGGAGGTTCATCATGGACACGGAGTTCCCCGAGGGGATGGCGCCGTCGCAGATATCCTTCTGGCGGACGAGAATCTCCTCGCCGTCATCGGACGTGAAATAGAATCCTCCCGCCCGGTCCCAGAAGTGGCGCATCAGGTGCTCACTGAGCTCGATGGCCTCTTTCAGATACCCTGTGTCAAAGACCGCCTCGTAGAGTTCCAGAAGGCCCCAGACCATGAATGCATAGTCATCCAGATGGGCGGGCGCCGACGTGCGGCCGCCCCGGTGGCTGTGCATCAGACGGCCGCCGGCGCCCCGCAGATGCTGTAAAATGAAATCCGCCGCCGACCGGGCCGCTTCCGCGTAATCGGAGTTGTCGAGCACCTGGGCGCCCCTGGCGAGCGCGGCGATCATCATCCCGTTCCAATCCGTGAGGATCTTGTCGTCCTTGTGGGGATGGACACGCTTCCGGCGGACATCGAAAAGCTTGCGCCGGGCGCCTTCCAAAAGATCCTCCATCTCCTGTTCCGTGCGCCCCCGGGTTTTCGCCATCTCCCCGATGCCCTTTTCCCGGTGAAAGATGTTCTCCCCCGTCCGCCGGCCGCCTGCCTCCCCGATGAAATTACCGTCTTTCTGAAACCCGAAGAGGGGGATGACGAGTTCGGATTCCTCCTTCTGGAGCACGCGGCGGATCTCCTCGATGGACCACAGGTAGAACTTGCCCTCCTGGCCCTCGCTGTCGGCATCTTCGGCGGAATAGAACCCCCCGTCGGGCGACGTCATGTCCCGCAAAACGTACGTGAAGATCTCTTCCGCCGTTTCGGCATAGGCCGCCCTGCCGGTCGCCTGGTATGTCTCCAGGTAGGCAAGGGACAACAGGGCCTGGTCGTAGAGCATCTTTTCGAAATGCGGAAGCCTCCACCGCGAATCCGTCGAATACCGGTGGAAGCCGAAGCCGATGTGGTCGTAAATGCCCCCGTTGCGCATGCACTGGAGGGTTTTTTCCACCATCTCGAGCGCCTTCGGTTCGCCCGTTCTTTTCCAGTAGCGCAGCAGGAAAAAAAGATTGTGGGCGGAGGGGAATTTCGGGGCGTCCCCGAATCCGCCCGCGGCGGGATCAAAACGCGTCGAGAGATGGACATAGGCCTTCTGCAGGGTCGAGCGGTCCGGCACCGGCCCGGATCCGGGATCCGCCGCGAGTTGCTTCAACGTCGCCACGACCTGTTCGGCCGAGGAAAAAACCTCCTCCCGGCGCGCGGCCCATATTTTGCGGATACCCTGGATGAGTTCCACCATCCCGAGGTGGCCCGCGCGGCTCTCCCGCGGGAAATAGGTTCCTGCGAAAAAGGGTCTCCGGTCGGGAGTCATGACGATGGTGAGCGGCCACCCGCCTGAGCCCGTCATCAGCTGACAGACCGTCATGTAGACGCCGTCGATGTCGGGTCGCTCCTCCCGGTCGACCTTGATGTTGACGAAGACCTCGTTCATAAGTTTCGCCACTTCCTCGTCCTCGAAGGATTCACGGGCCATCACGTGGCACCAGTGGCAGGTGGAATACCCGATGGAGAGAAAGACGGGCCTGTCCTCGCTCTCCGCCCGACCGAAGGCTTCGGGTCCCCAGGGATACCAGTCCACGGGGTTGCGGGCATGCTGGAGCAGGTAGGGGTTCTTCTCGTGAATGAGCCGGTTGTAACGGGGCTCCACGCGGTCCTTCGTCGTGCCCTTCACGTCCAGTATGTCGCGTGTTATTTTCTTTCCCATGTCGTCGCTCCTCCGGGTGGAAGCCTCACAGGCCGACCTGACCCAGCAGATCCTGCAACGCCTCTCGAAGCCGCGGGAACCGGAAGGTGAATCCCGCCGCCTGCAACCGGCGCGGCAGCACCCGCTGACCTTCGAGGACCACGCTTCCAAACTCGCCTTTCACCCAGCGCAGGACAAAGCCGGGGACGGGCGGCATGAAGGTGGGGACACCGAGAACTTCACCGAGGATCTTCGTCATCTCGCAGTTTCGCACAGGTTCCGGCGCCGTACAGTTCACCGGACCCCGGACCCCGGGGTGATCCATGAGAAAGAGAAACACACCGGCGAGGTCCTTCTCGTGAATCCAGGAGAACCACTGGCGCCCGCTCCCGAGGGGGCTTCCGAGAAAGAGTCTGAAGATCGGGGCAACCTGCCCGAGCATCCCGCCCTTGCGCCCCAGAACGACGCCGAATCGGCAGAGAACGACACGGGCACCGACCGCTTCGGCCCTCCGGGCCTCCGATTCCCAGTCCACCGCAAGGGTCGCCAGGAAGTCCCTCCCGGCGGGGCTTTCCTCCGTGAGTTCCTCGTCGCCGTGAAAACCGTAATAGCCCACGGCGGAAGTGCTGAAAAAATGGGTTTCCTTGCCCCGGCGGCCCTGCATGGCCTCCACGAGGTTCTCCGTGGTGAGAATCCGGCTTTCCCGCAAATCCTTCTTCGTCTCGTCGGTCCACCGCCCGAAGATGGACCTGCCCGCGAGGTTGATGAACACCTCGTGTTCGGCCGCCCTCTTCTGCCAGGGGCCTTTCGCGGTCGGATTCCCCTCAAGAAATGACGCCCCTTCGGGCAGGGGGTGACCCGCCCTGATCCTGCGGGTGAGGATCGTGACCCTGTGACCCCTCTGCGTCAATTCCCGCGTGAGCGTCGAACCGACAAATCCCGAACCGCCGGTCATGAAAACGTTCATGTTTCACTCCGTGAATTGGCACCAGGCATCGGGCACCAGGCATCCGGGATGGAGCGGTTTCCTCTTTCCCGGGGCCTGAAGCCTAGTCCCTATTCTTTATCCCCGAGCGGCGGCAGGACGCTTTCGACCCGGAAAAAGACGAGGAATTTCGGCTCGCCCTCGTACTTTCCCTCGACTTACCGGTGTTTCTTTCGACGGATCTGCCCGATCATGGGGCTTTTTTTCTCTTCGCGGACCCGGATCAGGTAGAGACGTTACTCTTATACGTCGATGTCGGTCCCACCTCCTTGAAGAGGCAGGCGGTGTGGGGGCCGGACTGCAGACTCGCATGGCTCAACCGGTCGGCCATGACAAATGCGACGGTCTGCTCATCCACGACACGAGGACCGACGTCAACGGCTGAGTTGACCTTTCCCGAAGCATCGGCCGTCGACAGGACACCCGGCCCCTTGACCGAATCGAAATACCCGCTCAGCCCCGCAGGATATCCCCTCGGGGTGTATACGTCATCGCGGGCTTTTGCCCGTCACCGTGGGGTTGTCCGGGTAGGACACCCACTCCGTGAAGGCACCTTCGTGCAGCCTTACATGGGGATAACCGAGGTAGAACTTAAAGAGCAGAAACTGGTTCGTGGCCTCGCGGCCCGTGCCGCAGGAGCAGATGACGGTCTTGTCGGGACCCACGCCGTGCTTTTTGATGATGGCCAGGACCTCGGCCTCGGGCCGGAGAAGCGCCTTGTTCTTTTCGTCCATGAGGTCCTGCCAGGGCAGGTTCACGGCACCGGGGATGTGGCCGGGTTTCATCCAGAAAGACCTGCCCTCGTACTTCTCGGGCGGCCGCGCGTCGAGGACGATGACGTCGTCGCGATCCTTGATCCGCCTGAATTCCTCGTATTCGATGGCATACTCCTTCCTCTCCGTCGCTCTGAAGTCCGAGGGTTCCGTCGTCCCGTATTCCTTCGCCAGCGGCTTCCCCTCCGCCTTCCATCGATCCAGCCCACCGTCGAGAACGCAGACATTGTCGTGCCCGTAACGGGCGAGTCCGTAAGCGACCATTGTCTGCTCGAGTCCGTCTCCCCAGCCCTTCGCGGCCCCCGCGCCCGTGTAGACGACGACAGGAACATCGAGTCTCAGGCCGACGCTGCGCAAAACGGGCTGAATGGCCGCGGCCGGCACAAACCGGGCGGGTTGACGCCCGATGTGGGTACGGAAATGCCCCTCGTCGAGATAAATCGCGCCCGGGACGTGCTCAACGATGTAATCGTGAACGTTGGGCTGCACATCCAGAATCATGATCCCTTTATTCAGGTGATCCAGCAGCCACCCCGTGGACACGAGCCTGACCGCTCCGCCGCCGCAGGGGTATGTTCTCGTCATGGTGCCTCCTCGAAGACAAACCGTTTTCCCCGGTCAGGCTCGATCACGGGCCAGGAGCTGCGAGGCATGCTCGGACGCGATGAGATAGGCCGGGTCGGGGTTGATGGCGTAGAGTCTCAGGCAGACCTCCGCATATTTGATGGCGTGTTCATCGCCCGTCTTCACAGCCCGTTCCGCCAGTGCCCTCCTGTTGATGTCCCGGTCCTCGAGGGCATCGGGCTGCCGCCTCTGCCCGATGGCGGCGTAAATCGCCGCCGAAGCCTGCCAGGCATACCGGAGCAGAAGGCCCACGGTTTCCTCCGGCAGGTGGGGAGCCATCAGATGAACGGCCCCGGGGCCCGTGACGGTGTGGATGAAGGTAACGGCGCTTCCCGCATCACGGGCATTGGCAAGATAAATGCGGACGAAGGCCGATGTCATGTCCAGGAGAAAAAGGCTCGCTTCCGTGGGTGTGTCGACCAGATGGACTACCTTCTCGAAGGGAAGGAACCCCTCCAGTCTCTTTACTTTTTCAGATATCAGCGTACGGTAGAGCCGCCGGTCCGGCGGGAGAAGCTCGATCCGCGACACGGCCGCCGAAGGCCTGAGGCCGCTCGTCTTGTGCCCCGGGATGCCGGGCAGAGGCTGATAACGGGAAGCCCAGTATGCGAGCCCTTCGGCGAGCTCCAGGCGTCGGAGCTCCGTCTCGCCCCGGGACAGGCTGCGTACCGCGTGACCGGTCCGTATGACGCCGTGGCAGGCCGCCGCGAAGATGCCCGGCGCAAGACGGGACGCCCATCGCCGGAGCACCGCCTGCCAGGTGGCCCCACCCAGTTCCCTCCTGAAGAAAACCACCCAGTCCCCGTACCGCTCGATATCCCCCAGGGCCGTTTCCCACCGGTCGGGCGGAACCGGTTCCCGTCCCGCGGGGCGTCCCGCGAGGCGCCGCCGGTACTGCTTCGCCCAGGAGAGCGCCCTGTTCTCATGGCCTATGGCAACCATGGCTTCCGCGGCCATGGGACCGTGGTTTGAAAATCCGTGGGCGTACTCGGGTCCCGTGTCCTTCAGAATATCCAGGGCTTCGTCCATGCGGGTGTCCATCAGGGCATCCAGGAATCGACCGGTTTTTCAGGAATTCTTCTTCCTCAGCGCCGCGATGACCTCGCGGCTGGATGAGGGGATCACCCACGAGCGCATGACCTCGAGGGCCTGCTCATGAAGTCGTTCGTCCCATGTCCCGACGGCGTCGGCGGGCACGATGACGCGGTATCCGGCGTCCGCCGCCCCGATACACGTGGCTATAACGCAGTGGTTTGTGTACATGCCGGCGACAACCAGCGTCTGAACACCCATCTGCTTGAGCACGTGATCGATGCTCGAAGCGCCGAAGGCGCCCTGGGCGGTCTTGTTCACGATGGGTTCACCCCTCTGAGGTTCGATCTCCTTCATGACGGCGTAACCGGGGTCGCTCACGGACACGATGGCGGGTAAACCCGTTTTTTTCCGGCTCACCTCGTTCCAGAGCCTCACATAGGGAACCAGGTCCGACCCGTCATCGGCGAGGGACCCGAAGGCCAGATAGACAACGGACGCCCCGGTCTCCCGGAACGCGGAGAGAAGCCCGCCGATGACCCGCACGATCTCCCTTCCCTTTTTCACCGCTCCTGCCTCCGCGGCGGGCCCGTAAATCTCGCGGAAGAATCTCGGGAGGTTGCCGCCCTCGCCGGCTTGATACTTCTGCATGTCCACGACCAGGAGGGCCGTTTTTGAAGCGTCCAGTTTCATCGGTTTCAAGACAACGGTCTGAAATACTCCGGGAGCCGTCCCACCCGTCTCTCACGCCGCTTCTTCGTGAACCTCCACGGAGACGTTCCCGTCGAAGAGGTTGATCCTCCCGGCATTTATTCACCCGGGTTTCGGGTCGACAGTTGCAAAAACGCCTGATGCCTATCTTAAAAGCTGTTCGAACCGGCGGCGAACCTCGTTCCAGTTGACGACATTCCAGAAGGCCTCCACGAACTTGGCCCGCAGGTTCCTGTAATCGATATAATAGGCGTGCTCCCAGAGATCGAGGACCATGAGGATGGTGAACATCGGGTAGACATCATTGTTGTGCTTTTCGATCTGCATGATGAGGGGGCGGTTGGTCAGCCGGCAGAAGCTGAGGGCCGCCCAGCCGGACCCCTCGACGCTCACCGCCGCCCGGGTGAACTCATCCCTGAACCGGTCGAAGCTCCCGAATTCCTTGTCCAGAGCCGCGGCCAGGATCTTCTCGGGCCGTGCGGCTGATTTCCCCGGAGGGGCTAGGTTGCCCCAGAAGAGGGTGTGGAGAACGTGGCCTCCGATGTGGAAGGAGAGCTCCTTCAGGGTGGCCTTCATGTCGAGGTCCGCTTTCTCCCGTCGGGCCTGATCGAGTTTTTCGAGAATGGCGTTCGCACTCGTCACGTATGCCTGGTGGTGTTTTTCGTGGTGGATTTGCAGCTGCTCTTGCGATATGTAAGGTTCCAGGTCCTTGTATCCGTAGGGCAATTTTGGTAAAGAGTAAAAATGAGGCTTTTCCATGACGTTTCTCCTTCTTCTTTTTTCAACCAAAGATTTATGATTGGTCCGGACCGTAAAGGGCCTTGGAGTCTTGAAGAAAGCCTCTCGATTTGCTGGACCGGAAGTACGACCCGCCCGCTCAGATACACAGGCGGACGCATTTCCCATGAAGGTATCGTCGCCGCGCGGGCGTCGAGCTTCAATCAGGTTTCGATAGTTTACACCAATACGTACTCTAATAAAAGAAAAATGTCCCGCCGATCCTCTTCTTTATCTCCGGGCGCAGCGGCTTTGGTCGTCCGGCCGGGATGATGAAGAAGGGACTCCAACGGGGAGTGCATGAGGTGATGAAAGCCAAGGAGAAAACAAAAAAGGATTTCCTCCGGGAGTTGTCGGCGCTCCGGGAAGAAATCTCGAAGCTGAAGATCCTGAAACACGAACCCCTCGAAACCCGGGAACTCCACCAAACCCTGGCAGATCGCTCCCCCATCGGCGTCTATGTTCTTCAGGACGGCGTCTTCCAGTACATCAATCCTCAGTTCAAGGCGAGCACGGGTTACTCCGAGGCCGATCTCCTGGGCAAGGACTCCCTGAGCATCGTTCACCCTTCGGACAGGACCGACGTGCGTGAAAACGCCGTCCGGATGCTGAAAGGGCAGCGGACCGCCCCCTATGAGTTCAGGAGCGTGACGAAGGACGGACGCATTCGGTGGATTCTGGGGACGGTGATCTCGATCCCATTCCGCGGAAAGCCGGCCGTCCTCGGCAACTACATGGACATCACAGAACAGAAGGAGGCACGGAAAAAACTCGAGGATCTGGAAGCCCTGGAAGCCTCCATACTGGACGCACTCCCCGTGGCGGTCGTGGGGCTCCGGGAGCGCAGCATCATCTTTGCCAACCGGGCCGTCGAGACCGTCTTCGGCTGGAAACCCGAGGAACTCGTCGGGGAAAACACCCGTGTCCTCTACCGGAGCGATGAGGAATACGAGGAGATCGGCAGGCATTTCTACCCCGTTTTGGAGAAGCAACGAACCCACAGCGAGGAGTTCACCTGCAGGCACCGCGACGGCCGGGACATTATCTGCATGGTGAGCACTTCGAGGATCGGCGATTTCCTGACGGGGAAAGGCATCGTCGCCACCTATGAGGACATCAGCGAGCGAAAGCGGGTCGAGGCGGCGCTCAGGGAAAGCGAGGGAAGGCTCTCGAGCATCATTCAGGGCTCTCCTATCCCCGCCTTTGTCATCGACCGTAACCACCGGGTAACGCACTGGAACAGGTCCCTGGAGGAGCTCACCGGCCTTGCGGCCGGGGACATCATCGGCACGAGGGAACACTGGAAGGCCTTTTACAGCCGTGAGAGGCCCTGCATGGCCGACCTGCTGGTAGACGGGGAGCCGGGAAAGGTCCCCGAGTGGTATGCCGGGAAGTGCAGGAAATCGAAGCTCATCGAGGACGCTTACGAGGCAACGGATTTCTTCCCGACCCTTGGCGGCGAAAACAAGTGGCTGCGGTTCACGGCGGCGGCCATCCGGAACATGTCCGGAGAGATTGTCGGCGCCATGGAGACTCTGGAGGACATCACGGATCAGAAGGAAGCCGAGAAAGCTCTGAAAGAGAGCGAGAGCCGCCTGCGGACGATTCTCGAAGGATCGCCGACGCCCACATTCGTGATCGACAAAAACCATCGGGTCATCTGCTGGAACAGGGCCATGGAGGAACTGAGCGCCATCCGGGCAGCCGAGGTGCTCCACACAGACCAGCAGTGGAAGATCTTCTACAAGGAAAAGCGGCCTCTCATGGCCGATCTCCTGGTGGACGGGGACATGGGGACGGCCGGGGAGATCCCCCAGTGGTACGCGGGAAAGTACGTGAAATCGAGCCTCCTCCGGGATGCCTACGAGGCGACGGACTACTCTGCCGTCATGAAAAAGTGGTTCCACTTCACCTCCGCCGCCGTCCGTGACACCGAGGGGAACATCCTGGGGGCCGTGGAAACCATGACGGACATCACCCCGCTGAAACAGGCCGAGGAGGAACTCAAGAAGAGCCTTGAAAAACTCCAGAAGGCCATGACCGGGACCGTTGAAGCCATGGCCGTGATCGTGGAGACCCGGGATCCTTACACGGCGGGACATCAGCACCAGGTCGCGAAGATATCCCGGCTCATCGCCGAAGAGATGAAGCTGCCCCAGGAACGAGTCGAGGCTCTTCACATGGCCGCTTACATCCATGACATCGGCAAGATCTATGTGCCGGGCGAGATTTTAAGCAAGCCGGGCAAATTGAGCGAGGTAGAGCTCAACATCATCAGGATGCACCCCCAGGTGGCCTATGACATCCTGAAGACCATCGAGTTCCCCTGGCCCATCGCCGACATCGTTTACCAGCACCACGAGAGGCTCAACGGCACAGGCTATCCCCGGGGGCTGAAAAACGGCGACATATGCCTGGAATCCCGGATTCTCGGCGTCGTCGACGTTTTCGAATCCATGGCCTCGCACCGCCCGTACCGACCCACCCTCGGCCTGGAAAAGGCCGTCGACGAACTGCGCAAAAACAGGGGCATCCTCTATGACCCCGACGTGGTGGACACGCTGCTCAAGCTCGTCGAAGAGAATAAAATAGAACTGGAATGACGGGACGCGGCGGACACTAATCGTCTTGCGCCAGAAACGGGAGCGGGTCTTTCTTGCGGTAGGCCATGGCGAGGCTCGTGGCGATGAGGTTGTCTTCTTCGTCCCGCACCGAGATCTCGTAGTGGCTGACACTGCGGGAACGGTTCACTTCTTTGGCTTCCGCGAAGAGGGTAGCCCCCGCCGCCGGGGTCCTCAGGTAGGAAATGCTGACCTGCAGGGCGACCGAAACGGTGCCGTGAGAGTTGGAAGCCGTCTCGAAGGCTTCGTCGATGAGCGAGAATATGGCCCCGCCGTGAACCATTCCGAAGATATTGTCCATTTCGGGGACCGGGGTCATCTCGACGAGGGAATAACCCGAGGCGAGCTTCCGCAGCTTGAGCCCCAGTTTTTTCGCATAGGGCTCGCTTTCGACCTTCTTCCGGATGGCCTCGAAAACCTTTTCGCTCAGATTACACCTCCACGCCCTTCGAAGAGCGAGGTTCTCTTCATTCAACGATCATAACTCAAAACTCACGACGACTCGCCGTGGCGTGCCGGCACCTCTTGCCTTCTGCCTTCAGCCTTACACCATTCGTCTACAACGAATATACCTTTTCGCCCGGCAGGACATTGAACCCGCTTTTCTGAAGGACCTCGATGGCCCGGTCGGTCATGTTGAACCGGAAGATGATGATGGCATTCTCGCCGCTTCGCTCCACGAAGGCGTACATGTACTCGACGTTTATTTTCTCCCTCGAGAGCACTTCCAGGATGCCGTGCAACCCCCCCGGCCGGTCCGGGACCAGAACGGCCACGACACTCGTCCGGCCCACGGTGAAGCCCGCCTCCTTGAGGACCTGTTTCGCCTTTTCGACGTCGTTGACGATCAGCCGCAGCACTCCGAAATCGGACGTGTCCGCAAGGGACAGGGCCCGGATGTTGATGCCGGCATCCCGGAGGGTCCGTGTCGCGTTTTCGAGCGTCCCCGGCTTGTTTTCCAGGAAAATGGAAATCTGTTCTACCTTCATGGGCGATCCTCCTTCGTCGTCCGCAGAGGGGTGTTTTTCAACCGTTCCGGAGGGTTCTCTTGTCGATGACCCTTTTGGCCTTCCCTTGGAAACGTTGCAGCGTCTTCGGCTCCACCAGTTTCACCTTGATGGAGACACCGAGATAGTCCTTGATGTCTTTCTTGATCTTCTTCTCCAGACCCTGCAGCACCTTGATTTCACCGGATTCGAAGACGCTGTCGTTCATCTCGACCTGCACCTCCAGGGTGTCCAGGTTCTCCTCCCGGTCCACGACGAGCTGGTAATGAGGTTCGAGCCCCTCGATGCCGAGGAGGACACTCTCGACCTGGGAGGGGTAGACGTTCACGCCGCGGATGATGAGCATGTCGTCGCTCCGTCCCGTGACTCGGTCCATCCTCACGTGAGTCCTCCCGCACCGGCAGGGCTCCCGCATGAGTTTCGTGATGTCCCTCGTCCGGTAACGGATGAGGGGAAAGGCTTCCTTGGTGAGGGTCGTGAAGACCAGCTCACCCGCCTCTCCGTAGGGGAGAACCTCCTGCGTGTCCGGGTGAATGATTTCGGCGATGAAGTGGTCTTCGTAGATGTGAAGCCCGTGACGGCCCTCCTGGCACTCCATGGAGACGCCGGGCCCCATCACCTCGGAGAGCCCGTAGATGTCGAGGGCCATGATGTTCAGTTTCGTCTCGATCTCCTGCCTCATCTTCTCGCTCCAGGGCTCCGCACCGAGAATCCCCACGCGCAGTTTGAGGGATTTCATGTCGATCCCCATCTCCTCCCCCTGCTCGGCGAGATAAAGGACATAGGAGGGCGTACAGCAGATGGCCGTGGGACCGAAGTCCTGGAGGATCATGATCTGGCGCTTGGTGCTCCCTCCCGACATGGGGATGACGCTCGCCCCGAGCTTTTCCGCCCCGTAATGGGCCCCCAGGCCGCCGGTGAAGAGACCGTAGCCGTAGGCATTGTGGACGATGTCGTTCTTGGTGAGGCCGGCCATGACGAAGGAGCGGGCCATGAGTTCCGACCAGTGGTCGATGTCCCGTTTCGTATAGCCGACCACGGTGGACCGGCCCGTCGTCCCGGAAGAGGCGTGGACCCTCACCACGCTGCTCATCGGCACGGCGAACATCCCGTAAGGGTAGTTGTCCCTTAAATCCTGCTTCATCGTGAAGGGAAGTCTCTTCAGGTCATCGAGGGATTTGACGTCCTCGGGTTTCACCCCCTTTTCGTCAAAAGCGCGCCTGTAGAAACCCACGGTATGATAGACGCGCTGGACAACCTGCTGGAGCCTTTTCAACTGAAGCGAATCCAGGGCCTCCCTCGGCAGTGTTTCGAATTCTTCGTTGTAGATCATCGATCGTCTCCTTTTCGTTATTCCGGGACTGCCGGCCGGACTGCCTCTCCGGGGGGGACATTATATACCTGAAAAGACCCCCGTTTTAAAGGATTTTGTCCGTCAGAGATCCTTTCTTTTCCTCTTGAAGATGTTGCGCAGGACGCTGGTCGCCGCCATGGCGACGACGGCACCCGCCGTCGCGGCGAGCATGTCCTTCTGGGCATCCCAGATGTCCCCCTGGGTACCCAGGTAGGCATCCCCCAGCTCGGGGCTGACGATCAGCGCGGCGACCATCTCGATCATCTCGAACATGCCGCTGAAAGCGACTACCATGGCAATGGGCAGATAGTAGGCCCAGAAACCCCGGCTGTGCGCAACCCGAAAGAAGAGTTCCCGGGCGGGATAGGCCATGAACAGCCCGAAGGCAAAGTGCACGATCCGGTCGAAATGGTTCCGGCTGAAAGAGAAAACCCCCTGGAGCCAGAAACCGAAGGGGACCTCGGCGTAGGTGTAGTGGGCACCGACGGCGTGGAGGCTCATGAAAAGAGTGATCAGAAGATAGGACAGGTTGGAAAAAGGGAAGAGCCTGTAGGTCGACACCAGGAGGACGAAAAAGGGGATGACCAGCAGGTTTTCCAGGAACCAGTCCTGACGGTATAGGGGCCGGACGGCGAGGGTGACCCAGAGAAGGACATACCACGCAAGAAGGATCTGGAGCAGTCGGTTTTTCCGGAAATCCGGCCGGATGCGCTGTGTGGCCGTCGTGAGCGTCAGGTCTCCCCGGTGACCCATGATTCCCCCCTTTCCATGCTTCCGAAGAGAGCTATCTCATACAACATCCGCCGGAATAATAAAAGCGTTACCGCGGGAAATATTGTATATTGAAAAAAGAAAACCCGATCGGGATCCCGCAGCGGCCTTGACAGACCCTCTGACCATTCACTTATTAGCCCGTAGAGAACAAGGAGCGGAAAAATGAAAACCATCAAAATCAAGGGTATGACCTGCCCGCACTGCGTCATGGCCGTGACCAGGGCCTTAAGCGGCATCGACGGCATCCGGAACGTCAAGGTCAGCCTCGAAAAGGGAGAGGCCTCCTTCGACGAGGTAAAGCCCGTTGAGCCGGCCGTCATCCGGGAACGGGTGAAAAAAGCGGGATATGACGTCCTATAGAAAAATCACTCTCGACATCCGCGGGATGACCTGCGCAAGCTGCGTCCGGCGAGTGGAGGAAGGTCTGAGGGACCTCGATGGGGTCCGGTCCGCAAGCGTCAACTTCGCAACGGAAAAGGCCGTCGTGGAATACGACCCGGCGATCACGGACCCCATGAAGCTGGCGGAGCGCGTGCGGGATATCGGCTACGAGATCACCGACGCGCAGTCCCCCGCCGACGGGTCCGGGAAAATCACCCTTTCCATCGGGGGCATGACCTGCGCGGCCTGCGTCCGGCGGGTGGAAAACGCCCTGAAGGAGGTCCCCGGCGTGGAGGACGCCCTCGTCAATCTCGCCACCTCGAGGGCAACGGTCATTCACGGCCCGCAGTGGGGAGGGGTTTCCGAACTTCGGAAGGCCGTTGCCGACGCGGGTTACGAATTTCTCGGGATCCTCGACGACACCGTCGAAGACCCGATCGAGAAGGCACGGGCGAGGGATATCCGGGAACTCACCCTCAAGTTCGCGACGGGCATCCTCCTGAGCGTGATCATATTCCTGGGAACCATGCAGGAGTGGCTTCCCTTCCTGGCCCCTATCCCCCGGCCGGCGATGCTCACGGCCCTCTTCGTCCTCACAACCCCCGTGGTCTTCTGGGTGGGAAGCCGGTTCTTTGTCGGCGCCTGGAAGGCCGCCAGGCACGGGACGACGGACATGAACACCCTGGTGGCCGTGGGAGCTCTCGCGGCCTATCTCTACTCGGCTTTCGCGTCGTTCTACCCGGAGGTCTTCACCCGCGCCGGAATCGAACCGCACGTCTACTATGACGGCGCCGCCTTCATCGTCACCTTCATCGTTCTCGGCCGCCTTCTCGAGGCGAGAACCAAGGGAAGAACCTCGGCGGCCATCAAGAGACTCATGGGGCTCAAGCCGAGGACGGCCCGTGTCATGCGCGACGGCGTCGAGAAGGACATGCCGATCGACGAGGTCGTCCCGGGCGACATCATCCTGGTGAGACCCGGCGAGAAGATCCCCACGGACGGCATTGTCCTTTCGGGATCGTCGGCGGTGGACGAATCGATGCTCACCGGGGAGAGCTTCCCCGTCGCCAAGGAGGCGGGGAACGAGGTCTTTGCCGCGACCATCAACAAGACCGGGAGCTTCACCTTCAGGGCCACACGGGTGGGGTCCGAAACGGCACTCGCCCAGATCATCCGCCTCGTCGCGGAGGCCCAGGGCTCCAAGGCGCCCATCCAGCGGCTGGCCGACCGCGTGGCCTCCATCTTCGTCCCCCTGGTTTTCGTGATCGCCGCCGTCACTTTCGTGATCTGGAATTACCTCGTCCCCCGGCCCGACTTCACCCTGGCCCTCCTGAACTTTGTATCCGTTCTGATCATCGCCTGCCCCTGTGCCATGGGTCTCGCCACGCCCACGGCGGTCATGGTGGGGACGGGGCTCGGTGCCGAAAACGGGATCCTCATCAAGGGCGGGGAGAGTCTCGAGAAGGCTTACAAGCTCACGACAATCGTCTTCGACAAGACCGGGACCCTCACGGTGGGCAAGCCCGTGGCAACAGACGTCGTCCTCGCCGAGGGGATCCGGGAAGAGGACGTCCTCAGGGTCGCCGCCTCTCTGGAGGCCCTCTCGGAGCACCCACTGGCCCAGGCGATTCTCGAGAAAGCCGGGGATGCCGGAATCCGCCCCGAACCCGTCGAGAAGTTCGAGGCCCTCTCCGGTCTCGGCGCCGCAGGTGGATTGAACGGCACGCTCTGCCTCGTGGGGAACGCCCGGCTTATGGCGGAGAGAAACATCTCCCTGGACGGTCTCGAGAGCGCGGTGAAAAGACTCACCGAAGAGGCAAAGACCTGCGTCTTTGTCGCAAGAGAGGGCCGACTCATGGGCCTGATCGGTCTTTCCGACGTTCTCAAGGAATCAGCCGCTCCGGCCGTCGGAACCCTGAAGGCGATGGGCCTCAAGGTGGCCATGATCACCGGTGACCACCGCGGCACGGCACTCGCCGCAGGCAACATCCTCGGGATCGACGAGACCCTTGCGGAGGTCCTGCCCGGTGACAAGGCGGCGGAAATCCGTCGTCTTCAGTCCCGCGGGGAGGTGGTCGCCATGGTGGGCGACGGCATCAACGACGCCCCGGCCCTCACCGCCGCAGACATCGGCATCGCCATCGGCGCGGGCACCGACGTGGCCATCGAGGCAAGCGACATCACACTGATGAGCGAAGACCTGCGCGCCGTGCCCTCGGCTATCCGCCTGTCCTTTCTGACCATGAGAACCATCAGGCAGAACCTCTTCTGGGCCTTTATCTACAACGTCATCGGCATCCCTGTAGCCGCGGGCGTCCTCTATCCCTTTCTCGGGATTTTCCTGAACCCCGTCTTCGCGGCGGCGGCGATGGCCCTGAGCTCCGTCTCCGTCGTCACGAACGCCCTCCTCCTCCGACGGGTGTGGCACAAAGCGACATGACTCTCAGGCGGGTTTTCCTGTTTTCCCGGCTTTCCTGACGCGACAGGCCTTGCGGATCATGAAAAGGATGAGCCCCACTGCCGCCAGGGCGGCCATGACGGGCAGGACAATGGCAAGCAGGCTCAGAACCACGGCCCCGACCGCCTCCCCCGTCGAAACGGCGGGATTCCCCATCCCCCCTGTCAGCGTTGTCGATAGGCCGCGGGCCAGCATGGTGGATCCCTGCACCAGGGCCGCGCTCCCGGTGCCTGCAATGACAGCGAGCGTCCATTTCAGCAAAGGGCCCATGTCGGTGAGCGATGAGGCCATGACGAGCGCGCCGGCGACAGCCGCGGCGGGCCCGGCAATCGTGTCCATCAGATGGTCCACCCAGGGGATGTAATAGGCCGCAACCTCAAAAACGGCTGCCGTGGCGAATGTCCAGAAAGCTGCGGGTGTGCCCATCCAGGCCAGTTCCGGAACCAGATGAACAGAGCCTATGAGCGAGGCGCCGCTCAGCACAAGCAACGGGATGAAGACACGGAAACCGCAGGCGGCGCTCAGTCCTATCCCGAGACATACACTCAGAAGAAGGTCACTGTATGGATTCATAAGAGAACAGCCCGATTCCCCGTGGGGCCGGAAATTCCTCTAGACATTTTCCCGCCCCGTCGTCAACCGGGCTTTTTGCGTGAAGGACCCTCCCGTTCTCCGGTGGAGTAAAACCCATGACGGCAGAGGTTCCTGTCCTCGAGAGGCCTTCGGGCGGTCCTTCCATAAAATGCGATCGCCCCGCGCGGGGCGACAGGGAAGGGTGGAAAATATCAAGGCACCGAAAGACCCCCCGTCCCTTCGCTCAGAGGAGCCGATAGGGGGAGGCCCGTTTCAACCAGGCGCTTGCGGGATAGTCCGACTGGAGCTGTTCATAGATCTTCTTGAGCGGTTTGGGGTCGCCCGTACTCTTATAGAGAGCCACACCTCTCAAATAGACGGACTCCGGGGCAGCTTCGCTCTTCGGATAGCCCGCAAGAAGTTTCTCGAGATAGGTCGTCGCCTCCTGGTAGTATTCCTGATCGAAGTGAACCCTGGCGATCCCCAGGAGGAGAAAGGGGATGAACTCTTCCGGTGCCATGAAGCCCACGGCCCGGTGGTGTTCCCTGCCGGCAGGATCGCAGATGACATGGGTCGGCGTCCACTTCACATTGAAGTCCGTGGCCAGGGGCTTCGAATCATGGGCGATGCGCAATGGGACCAGGTGCCTTTCCACAAACTCGATGACGTCTTTCTCGGGATACGTAACCGCATCCATCTGCCGGCAGCCTATTCAGGCCGGGTTGTGGAAGAACACAAGGACGGGCTTATTCTCCGCGCCTGCCCGCTCGAGCGCCCTTTTCATGGTTTTTTCCCAGGAAATCGCCTCCGGCATATTTCACCTCCCTCGTGGACTGCAAGATAGCAAAGGATCTGCCAGCGTCTTTATATTTCTTAACAATTCGAGTTTATTATATATTTTCCGATATCCGACTTCCGGCATCCCGATAAAGCGACCCTCCGATGTCGGTGTCCATCGAGGGTCCCCGGCCCGACTCTTCTCCCACAGACAACGCAATGCATCGTTTTTTCTGACAAATCGTGCAGATGACCCTGATGTCATCTCCCTGTGACATCCATGTCACATGGATCAGCGATCTCTTCACAGGGATTTAATGTTTTCAGGCGAGTCGTTTGCGGGGTTGTTCACGCGTGGAGAGACGCCCCAGGCGGTCATCTCCGCTGCCGGATAAGGGCGAAGGAGAGAGAGCAGGCGGGTGCGGTCATGGATTGCGGGGTCGAGCCACCGGTCCTCCTCTTCCTTGGGCATGATGACGGGCATGCGGTTATGGATGGGCCGCAGAAGGTCGTTGGCTTCCGTCGTGATGATGGTGCAACTCATGACCTCAGGTCCTCCCGGCGATCGCCATGTCTCGTAGAGGCCGGCGAGTCCGAAGGGTTTCTGTGACCTCATAGAGATGTAGAAGGGGGATTTCTTCCTCCCCTCCCCGCGCCATTCATAAAAGCCGTCGGAGACGATGAGACACCGCCTTTTATCGAAGGCGGAACGGAAACTGGGTTTCTGGGCCACCGTCTCGGCCCGGGCGTTGATCAGCCGATTTCCGATGGCGGGATCGTCCGCCCATGGCGGTATGAGTCCCCAGCGGAAACGGGAAAGACGGTTTGTGTTTTCCCGGCGGACGACGGCAAGGATATCCTGACCCGGGGCTATGTTAAAACGGGGCTTGAGATCGCCGCCGCC
The DNA here is from genome assembly GCA_035450185.1 of Syntrophales bacterium. Classification (GTDB taxonomy): domain Bacteria; phylum Desulfobacterota; class Syntrophia; order Syntrophales; family UBA2192; genus JAPLJU01. The sequence goes on from DAOTMG010000022.1 coordinate 34,129, forward strand.
GTCACGGACGCGGAACTCCTCGGCGATGATCGCGAAAGGACTGATCAGGACATAACGCCCGCACATGGAATCCGCTCCTTCTGCGTCAGATCGGGGAACCATCCGCGGCGGAATCCCGGAACGGTCAGCCTCTATCTTCTCATCTACACCTTCCGCGGCTCCCCCGTCTCGCCGCGCGGCGCCGCCGCTTTCAGCCTCGTTCTCCTCGCCTTCAGGAAACCGAAGATGCCGAAAATAATAAACATCATCCCCATGAAGATCTGAGTGCCGGCTGACGGATCCCCTTCACCGGAAATCAGACGCATCAGGGCGTGGGCAATGTAGAACAGGCCGAAGATGATGAAAAACGTCGGCAAGGCATACCCGAGCATGAGGCCGGCGCCCTTCGGAATTTTCCCCTCTTTCCTCTCCGCAGGCCCCTTCGTTTCCGCAGGCACGGCCCATGGGTCTTCGGGAGACTCTTCGACCCTGCCCGTGCCGTATTTTTCCATCCCCGCCAGGAGGCGGATGATCCTGTCACGCTCACGGGGGTTCCGGATCGTTTTCAGCCTGTTGATGAGTATCTGTCTTTCCCTGTCTTCCTTTCTCATGGGTCTGTCTCTCCGGGCGGTCTTCCCACCCCACTGCCCTTAATCTTCGTGGAGAAAGATCCGCCTGAACTCCACGTACATGCAACGGTCCTCCACAAAGAGGATATCGGCCCCTTCGGCCAGTTTCCTGGCTTCATCACTCCGGATCCCCGACTGGAGCCAGATGACGTAGACATCTCCCTTCTTTTGTCTCCGCTCCACGGCTTCTCTCACCACGCCGGGCACCTGCTCCGAGGGGCGGAACACCTCCAGGATCTCGATGTGCTCCTTGACGTCCTCGAGACGGCGATAGGCCTTCCGGCCGATGATGCTTTCGGCATGGGGGTTGATCGGTATGATGCCATAGCCTTTGGACTGGAGAAACGAGGGGACCCACTGGGCCGCCTTTCCCGGGTCTCTCGACATCCCGTAAACGGCAATCGTCTTGTAGCGCTCGAAGATGTTCCTTAGGGTTTCGAGTGTCGTCATCGGGAACGCCCCCTTCCATGCCGTCATGCCCCCTCCCGGGGCTGAATCGTTCAGTCGACATCTTCCCCTGACCGCGGGAAATCATGTCAGCATTCAACACAGGATCGATCACACATTCTCGCCGCTAAGACCAGCGATTGTAATGCACTCGCGAAGGGTCGTAACGGCTCGCCCGAGGTTTTTCCTCGATCGGATAACCGACAGGGATGATCGCCAGCGGCACGATCGTCTCGGGCAGACCCAGAAGCTTTCGCATCCCCTTGACGCGGTCATCCAGGGGATACACGCCGAGCCAAACGGTTCCCAGGCCTTTTGACCGGGCGGCGATGAGGATGTTTTCCGTCGCGGCCGAGCAGTCCTGGACCCAGTATCCTTTGAAATTCTCGCGCTTCATGTCCCCGCAGACGACGATGGCCACCGATGCCTCCCGCAGCGGTTGCGAAAAGGGATGAAACCTCGGGATCTCGTCGAGGGTTTTTCGATCGTTGATCACGATAAACTGCCACGGTTGCTGGTTGCCGGCGGAGGGAGCGCTCATGGCGGCTTCCAGAAGCTCCCGGATGGCGGCCTCGGGGACGGCTTTGTGCGAGTACTTGCGAATGCTTCTCCTGGTTAAAATGGCCTCCACAGCGTCCATCACCGTCTCCTCCGTTTTTTAAACTCCCCTTTCCTGCCTCAATAACGAAATACGGCCGCCAGGGGTTCCGCCTCCGGCATCTCTTCTTTTTTCATCGTGTAGACCACCCCGGCGTTCAGGAGGGTCTGGATCACCGCGAGGTCGACGAGATCCTCGTCACCCTGTGCGGTCTCCTCCCTGAGGATGACCTCACCGCTGTCCGGCCGGAAGAAACCCCACAGCTGCACGCCTGCTGAGGCAAAAAGAATTCCAACCCGGCCATGATAGGCCGCCGGCAGAATTTCCCGGATGTTGTTCGACGCCAGTCCCGTCCCCACGGACTGGCGATATTGAGCCCGCGCCTCATCCTGCCTCTTCTGAAAATAGGGTTCCACGATGGCCCAGGCCTGCTTTCGCAACTCCTCGGCGCTCAGACCTTCCGGGTTCCCCGTCACGGCCCGCTCGACCAGATGGGGATAGGAATTGACTTCCCGGTATATGGGAAAGAGATAATCCACGCCGGCAAAAACGAGGGGCGCCTTTTTGTCTTTCAGGATCCCGTGGAGTCCCCGGTCAACCTGCTGGAAAAATCTCAGGGTGTCCTCCTTGGTGTAGGCAGCCCACTCAATGGATCCGCGGGCCTGGGACGGTCCCGAACCGGAAGGCCGGTTCGGTCGCTTTTTCTCCAGCACATCATAATTGACGGCATCCATGACGCTCTTCGGCACCCCCTCCAGCGACAGCTCGCTGACACTGAACCGGCTGCCTTCGAGAAACCTCACGCCTTTCTGGCTGAGGGCGAGGACGTAAAACCGCCCGTCGCTGCTGTAAAGAGCAAGAAGAGGCTTGATGTGAAAGCGATCCGAGACGAAAACGATTTCCGGGAAGTCCACGGGAAGGCGATAGTACTTCAGGATCTTCGAGGACAGAAAAACCGCCAGTCCTTCGCCGGGCTGCCTCCAGAAGGGCGTGTTGCCGACGAGGGCTCGGGCCGGTTCCATGAATTTCTCCGCCTCTCCGGGGCGCACGCCGCCGGCCAGCAGCTTCTCCTCCGCCTGCCGGAGCAGATTCTTCAACCGGATGGGGTTTTGCTGGGCTTCGGCACCCCCGCGATGGGTGGGCATGTAAAGGGTGACACAGGACCCTTCCTGCTTCATCATCAGCGTTTTCAACTCTTCTCTCGGCAAAACGTTCATAGGACCTCCTTGTGGGCTCTGTTTCAGATCCGCCGCGAAGCAAACACCCGCATGCCGTCCGCCGGGTATCCGTCACGGCGCCTCAGAAAAGGAGACATTCCCGCCGGACCGATACGGCCAGGTCGGGTCTGTCGGTGATCACCCCGCGGATTCTTGGATCGGCAAGGTAGCGCTTCAGTTTCCTGCGGTCATTCAATGTCCAGACGACCAGAGGTTTGTCCTGTTTTTCCGCCATGCGGAACAGGGTTTCATCGAGCAGTCTCCAGTTGGGGACCCAGAAATCCGCCTTCACGCGACCGATGCCGCGATGGAAATTCTTCCCGAGAACGAGCCCTGCCTGGATCGCCGGGTAACGGCCTTTGATGAATTCGACAGAGGCTTCGTTGAAGGACGACAGCACAAAATCGGAATCGTCGAGGAAAGCTCCCATGAGAGCCGCCACGTCCGCTTCGTACCCCTGCTCCTTCAATTCCGCGTTGAGACCGATCCTCCCGCGTGCGAGGATCAAGACCTCCTCGAGCATGGGGACATGAAAGCCTCCCCGACCGGCCAGGCGCCCGACATCGGCATAGGGCAGCTCCCTGATGATCCTGCCCCGGATCTTCTCGTCATGATGGACGATGAGGACATGATCGGCCGTTTTCCTGACATCAAACTCGACCACGTCCGCCCCCAGTTCGATGGCTCTCTCGAAGGCCCGCAGGGTGTTTTCCCGTTCATAGGCCGAGGCACCCCGATGGGCCATGATGATTTTTCCGCTGCGTCCGAACATGCCTTCCCGTCCGCGGATGAGCGCCGCCGGTCCCTTTCAACCCCGAACCAAGACCAGAAGCATTTTGAACTTCTTCAGGGCTTTGAGGGAGTGCGGCTGCCGGGCGGGCATGATGATCATGCCGCCCTTCCCGAGGCGGTGGGGCTTGCCGGAGATCATGATCTCGACCTCGCCCTCGAGGGCACAGACCATGGCATCGTAAGGCGCCGTGTGTTCGCTCAACCCCTGCCCCTTGTCAAAGGCAAAAAGTGTCACCGTGCCGGCTTTTCTGCCGATGAGGGTCCGGCTGACGATGGTGCCCTTCTGATATTCGACGAGATGACGGAGCTCATAGGCCCGTCCCTTGATGTCGACTCCTTTACCGGGAACTGGTTTTTTCGTCGTCATGGGTTCTTCTCCTGATGTGGACTGTCCGGTCCGGGAATGTTATTTTGTCCCCGGGCTGAGAGGACGCTGTCATTGTCGGCCCGACAAGACGGGGGCCGAGAACGCTGCTGTCCTTTTTTCGCTTATGCGGGTGTGTTTGATTGAAGAAATGGCGGTGAACAGCAATGTCACCTCTTCAAGGCGGTTTACGATCCGGGCTCCCCGCACGACCGGGCACGCGTGAAGAACCGGCTGGAGGAGAAAGACCATGTCCTCGACCCGCAAGGCTGCGGATGGGAACATTTTTTCAATTGGATTATCGCAAAAATTACCCCGATTGTCAATCACCGGCACACATCGGGTAGCGTATCCTATCTTGTGTCAGAGACAGGAAAGGGGTACCTCGAGATTGCCA
>DAOTMG010000023.1:0-34734 GCA_035450185.1 Syntrophales bacterium
CCAGGAGACCAATTGACCAGACAGACCGGAGTGTCCTCCGAAAATAAAAACCCCCGGCTGAAAAAGGCCGGGGGTTTTTTGCGACCGCTGACCGATTCAGGAGAGAAATGCTTCTTTTCATGTCTTTCTCACATAATGCGGGTGCTCCTTGAAAATTCCACCTTGACCTCGACAGGTCCGTTATGTAAGAAATAGATATGACGACGCCGGGCATAAAAGAGGCGCAACCCGTCTTACCCGTATTCGGCTTCCGGGATTTATTATGAACATCCACTCACAAAGGAGGGTTGAAACATGCCGACTTACGAGTATCGCTGCGATGACTGCAAACACAAGTTCACTTTAATCATGAGCGTCTCCGAGCACGACAAGAAGAAAGTCTCCTGCCCAAAGTGCCACAAGAAGAACGTCAAACAGCAGGTTTCGACATTCCTGACCAAAACAAGCAGAAAAAGCTGATACCTTTCGGTTTTACGGCTTCATCGGAGGTCCTCGACTCACAGGGGACCCCCGTCCGGCAGAAGCCACAGCCGTAACCGGCAAAGCCGGCCTTTCGCTCGAACCGGGGAGACAATATATCGAAGAGGCAGCCCCTGGGTTTCTCTTTGTCGCGACCCCTCACGGTGAGGGCACCGGCCGGTCACCGTGAGATGCACTTTCTGCAGGTTCTCCTCGAATAAAAAAGACCATAAGCCCGGTGATCCCCGCAGAGTCTCGTCGTAGGCGTAATCGGGTTCTCTGCAATGACGGGCCCGCAGCGCTTTGTCCTTCGGCGTGATCGAACCGTCGCACAGGCCGAAAGTCCCGAGGCCCGATACGAACGCGGCATGCTTCTCGGAGCAGTTCGATGCGTAACCGAAAGGAAAGGAAACCTGCCATTGCCGGAGGGGGGACTGCACGGGGGCCCGTGCTCTGTAACCCTGAAGGGCGAGGGCCTCCGCGATGTGGCGACCTCGTTTCACGTTGAAATGATCTACGTGATTTCGTAAACGCACCCGGCTCGCGGTCGGATAACGGAACTCCCTTCACAGCCGCGAACCCCCGGGTAATCCGCCGCCGAATGGATCCCGAGGGCTCGCCTGCCGTCGTCCATTTTCGACTGACGGACCATTTGAACAGTGGTCTTCACCGGTATCTCCACCGTTTCGGTGACCTCATCCTCATCGCACGACAACAACGGGCGTCTCGCTCCGGCCGTGCAAAACGCCGAAGGTTACGCTCCCCAGTATGGCGCCGATCGCTCCTTTTCCCCTGGACCCCATGACGACGAGACCCGCCTTCGATTTCCGGGTCTCCTTCAAAATCTCCTCTGCGGGGTGTCCCGATTTAATAACCATTTTCGCTTTAATTCCCTTTCGTTCGCATTTTTTCTGAATCTTTTGCATGAAGGATGCCGCGGCCTGCCGCAGATAATCCTCGACGGGTTCAACCAGGTGAGTCGGTGTCGCCGCTGCGGGCATCGAGCGGCTTAGGTAGGCGCTGTTGTCAATGACATGAAGAAGTGTCAGAGAAGAACCCATCGGCTTTGCGAGACCCATCGCGAAATCGGCGGCCTTGGCCGACTCCTTCGATCCATCCACGGCCACGAGAATGTTCCTGATCATCCTGTCACCTCCCTGAAATCCTGTAATCGCCTCAAGAACTCTCTACATCTTTTTTGTTTCATCGGAACGTTTGCAGGGGACCTGTATATATCGGACGGAGGGCCTTCGCTGCATGGTCTGTGGGAAGAGATCCATGAACTCGTAGATCCCCCCGGACAGTCCGACCCGGACGGGCAGCCCCTCGCCTCCTCACAGGGGATAGGGTGGTTCTGTGTCCAGTGCCCCTCGACGAAAGTACCGGCGATCCTCTCCGCCGTCTCCGGGTCTTTGCGGGGAAACATGATTTTCCTGGCGAAAGCCTTCATCTGACCGGTGGCCATTCAGGTCACATCGGCGAGGATCAGGGTGATGGCCTCGAGTATCTCTTCCGCTCGAGGGCACGGATCACCGCCATGCGCCTCCCCTGCATCATTCTCTGCTCCAGGAGAGGCATGAAAATAATCACCAGTATGAGAATCCGGAAAGGATTCCCGCCCAAACGGGACATTGGCACGCCTCCATCAACAGATTTTCAACAACTCCCCGTAGAGGCGTCTTCCGATCTCCATGCCGCGATCGATGAAATCCGGCCCGTATTCCCTGCCCGCCTTCGACCGGAAGGTGCTCCGGATCTTTTCGATACCCTCCAGGCCCTCGAGATAACGGTCCATGACGGCCGATATCGGCACGTTTCTTCTTTCGAGCATGGACCACAGCATCTCGGTGAAATTGTCGGGTCCCCACCGGAACTTATCGGCATCGTAAAGCGCGTCCGAAATCAGCAGGTCGAGGGGTTCCTCGAGGATCTCAACGGGTTGAAAGGCCTCATGGTTGCCGATGGCTTTCGTGATGGCCCTGACTTCCGCCTCTTGAAGCCCGAAGGACGCCCGGAGCATCGGGCCTGCCTCTTCGGCGCTTCTTTTCGCGTGGTGTTTCTTGAACCTGCGAAGATCATGAAAGACGCCGGCGAGATGGGCCAGCAGCATGAGTCGATCGACGTCGTAACCGTCCATCTCCGGGTCCGACGTCATCATGACCAGCGCCCCCGCATCGATGGCGACGCGGGCGGCATGCAGGATGCCGTGCCCGAAATGGTCTTCCTGGCTTCTGAGAACGGAAAGGCCGCGCCGGACGAGAGGATGGCCGCGAAAAAGCCCGCAGGAAATGCCGACTTCCCGCTGTCTTTCCAGGTAGAACCTCGGCGGTCCGACGGCAGAGGATATTTTTCTTGAGAGCCGCTTCGCTTCCCGATAATCGTAACGCACCCCGGTTGTTCTCCATCCGGTGATCTGCCCGAGACAACAAGGCCCCTTGCGGAGCCATAATGTACCATTATTGCCTTGCCTTTTCAGTCCTTTTTTCCCGTGGTGTAATCGGAGCGGCGACGTCTCGATTCAACGATCGCACGGCCGGGGTTACAAAAGGGAATGCATGACTTTTTCAAGATGGTTGAGCGTGTTGCACTCCCTGGCGATGTGGCAGAAAGGAAGGTATCGTTTCATTTCGGAATCCCCGGAGCCCCAGAGAGAGGGCGTCTCCGGGTTGAGCCAGATGAGCCGTTTGCACCGTTCCTGCATCTTCTTGAGTGTCCCAACCTCCGGATCCCCGAAATTGTTCCGGGCATCTCCGAGGATGATGACCGTGGTCTTCCTGGTCAGACTTCCGGCCCATCCTTCCCAGAAATCGCGCAGGGACTGGCCGTAGTCCGTCCGTCCCATCCAGATGTCCAGGCCCGTGCCCGTCTGGAGGCGGACCAGGGCCTCTTCGAGATCGTATTTCTCGAAGACGGAACCGGCATCCACGAGGTTCGAACAGAAGATGAACGTATCGATTTTTTCAATCAGCTCGTTGAGGCTGTACAGGATCAGGAGAAAGAACCGGACAATCGTCGAGACGGACCGGCTCACATCACAGATGACCATGACCTTCGGCCGGTCGATTTTTTTCATCTTCCACCGGGTGTCGAAGGGCAGTCCCTGATAGGAGATGTTGCTCCGCATGGTTTTCTTGAAATCCAGCTGACCCCGCTTCGCCCCCTTTTTCCGCCTCGTGTGCAGATCACGCAGGTTCTTGACCATCTTCCGTATGATGATCCGGATCTGCTGGTAGTGATGCTGTTCGATGTTGGTGAGTCTTGCATTCTTCAGGTAACTTTCAATCATCCCCTCTGCGGCGGACCCGGCATACAGGTCATACTGGCGCTCGACGAAATTCCTGACGCGGTCCGACAGGTCTTCCCGTCCCTGCTCGAGGATGTTCGCGAGACGCGCCTCCTCCTCGTCCCCCCCCCGCCGGAGGGTCCGGATGAAGTCATTCAACTCATCGAAGCCCATCTGCTGCATCAGCCGCCGGACATAGATCCCCTTCTGGGTGAAGAACTGGATCCCCGTGATGTCCACGGACAGGGCGGCCTGGCTCATCGCGACGGCGAGTCCCGCCATGTTCCCGCTCAGGATCATCCGGCCGATGAGGGGGATTTCCTCATCCCCTCTTTCCTCCGTCGCCCCTTCGAGATCGCAGGCATGGTCGAAGGGGACATCCGTCGAGAAAAACCGGTCGAAGGTGGCGTTGAAGATCTCTTTTTCCGCAAGCGTCTTTGCCAGCGTTGCGGAAAGGGCGACTTTCAGCATCTCCCGGTCGCCGTAACCGATCAAGTCGGTGACATGCATGGCGTCGATACTCTCCGATACCGATACCCGGATACCGGATCCGCGGAGAGCCAGAATGAAGTTCCCGAGCACGCTGTCCATGGTCAGGTATGACTCGCCTGGATGGCCTTTTCGGCCATGCTTCGAAGCTGCTCCTTGACCAGCCTGACATCCTCCTCGAACTTGACGAAGGTGTTGAGCGTGTCCTGAATGAGGTCGACGTTCAGCTGATTCACGTGAAGGATCATCAACACCCTGGCCCAGTCGATGGATTCGCTGATCGACGGGACTTTCCTGATATCCAGTTTTCTCACCTCGTGGATGAAGGCAACCAGCTGGGTCTCGAGCTTCTCGGATATGTCCGGAACACGGATCCGGACGATTTCCCGCTCCAGTTTCTGATCCGGGAACGGGATGTAGAGATGGAGACACCGCCGCTTGAGGGCCTCGCTCAACTCCCGCGTGTTGTTGCTCGTGAGAAAGACGAACGGCTTGGTCACCGCGGCGATGGTGCCGACTTCCGGGATGGAGACCTGAAAGTCCGACAGGACTTCGAGCAAAAAGGCCTCGAACTCGTCGTCGGACTTGTCCACCTCGTCGACGAGGAGCACGGCGCCCTTTTTCTCCTGGATGGCCTTCAGGAGCGGCCGGGGCTCCAGAAAATCCATGGAGAAGAAGATGTCATCGTACTGGTGCAGCTTCCGGATGGATCCGTCGAGCCCGTTTTCACCCTTGATGATCTGGTCCAGTTTGTCGCGAAGGAGCTGGGTATAGAGCAGCTGCTTGCCGTATTTCCACTCGTAAAGGGCCTTCGATTCATCGAGCCCCTCGTAGCACTGAAGGCGAATCAGCGGGACGTCCAGAAAGGAGGCCGCGGTCTTCGCGAGTTCCGTCTTTCCGACGCCGGCCGGTCCTTCAACGAGAACGGGTTTGCAGAGATGGTAAGCCAGGTAGACCGTCGTGGCGATCTGCCGGCTGCAGACATACCCCGCCTCTTTGAACTCCCGCTGCACCCTCTCGATCGTGGAAAATTTTTCATCGTGAATGGGTTTCATGTCGTCATCCCTTCGATAGGAGGCGTTCGCCGATATTCCTTGTTTTGATTTGGATCACCTGATCCGCCAGTCCGATGGTCTTGCGGAGATCCTGGGTGATCACGTCGAACTCCGGGGCCCCGGTGACGCCGATTCCGGACGCGACGGCATCCACAAGAGCCTGATGATTCTTCGACTGGACCTTCAAAGCCACCGTCAGGACATCGAGCCTCTCGGGATCGAGTCCTCCGTCACAGAGCCTCGCCGCCTCCCCGGTCGTCACCTCGATGGTCTCCAGGGAGGCCTGAAGAAAGCCGAGTTTCTCCTTCAAACCCTCCCTGTCGCGAGGGCTCTTTTTTCGAACCTCCTCCAGGAGGGCTTCCAGCTGCCATGCCATCCCCCCCAGGAGAGGCCCCATGAGGAGAACGTCCTCCAGCGGCCTGAAGGGTTTCGACATTTGCTCGTAGGCCCTGCCGTCTTCACCCAGCTGATTCGACAGGGGAACCCGGCACCGGTCAAACCGGACCCCGCAATGGGGTGAGGGTCTCAGAAAACCGATTTTCATCAGGGAGCCGGGTTGAAACCCCCGGGTGTCCCGAGGAACAATGACGAAGGTAAACGCCTTGCGGTCCCCCGAAAATCCCGTCACGCTGAAGACCATGAAGAAATCCGCGAACGTGCCGTTGGTGAGATAAGTCTTTTCGCCGTTTACTTCATAACCGTCGTCAACGATCCTCGCCGTGGTTTTCAGGTGTTTCGGGTGTGCCCCCGTCCCGGGTTCGGATATGGCGATGGAACCCGTGATGTCACCCTTCGCCATGGGCCTCAGGTAGGCCTCGACCTGATCTTCCCGGCCGAAGGAGAGAATGAAAAAACGCGCGACGAGCAGATGGATCATCCAGGACAGGGCCATTCCCATGTTCCGCCCGCCCCGAGCGAAGCCCTTCAGCGCGGCAATCGCGGAGCCGTAATCTCCCCCGGCCCCGCCGAGTCGCTCCGGGATGGCCAGTCCGAGAAGGCCCGCCCCGGCCATCTTCTCCCAGAGATCCGTCGGAAAGACATCGGCACGGGAGAGCCCTTCCCGCGAGGCAACCTCCCGTTCGGCAAACCGTTCGACCCCGTCCAGAAGATGTGAACACTTCTCGTACATGTCGTCGTGACGCCCTTTCAGTCCCCGGCAGGCCTGCCGAATTTCGACGTAAAGTGCTGGAGGACTTTTTTGAATGATTCGATCTCCTGCTCCGAAAAACCCTCCTTGACCTCTTCATTGATCCGCCGGATGACTACTTTGGCCTTTTCGAGCTCCCGGAGTCCTGATTCGGTGATATCAATATTCAGGCTCCGACGGTCATCGGGATTGGAGTTTCGCCGGACGAAGCCGGATCGCTCCAGACGGTCGATCAATCCTGTCAGGGTCGAATTGTCGACGGACAAATACTGGCTGATCTCACTCATCGACTGGCCGGTCTTCTGCTTGAGAAGAAAGAGAATCCCCGCCTGGGCGATCGTCACGCGGACGTTCTCTTTCAACAGGGTGTTCTTGATGTAGGTCCGGAGCTTCTGCTGGGCCGTGAAAATGAGGTATATCAGCCGGTCGTTCCTGCTCATGGTACGTATTCCCGGGTTAATATTTGGCATACAAAGTAATTTTTGTCAAACAAATCTTGTCGCGGGTCACCGCCCCCTTTCTTCCTCCCGCATCGGAGATTCGACCCGGCCCGGTCGGGGTCCGATCGGATTAAAAAACGCGGAGTTCACCATCCGGTTAACTCCGCGTCCTCGAGGTTTCTTTTTGATGAACACCGAAGGCGGGTCTGGTCCGCCGCTCGATTACTTCATGCCTTCGAGTAGGCCCTGGAACGTATCGAGATGTTCCTCTTCTTCCTGCAGAAGTCTTCTGAAAATCCGCGCCGTTGTGTGGTCTTTTTCTTTTTGCGCCAGCTCGATCACCTGCCTGTAGAGCTTGATGGTGCCTTCCTCGTCTTTCCGATCCTGTTTCAGCATCTCCTTCAGCGTCTTGCCGACAAAAACAGGCGTCGGTTTCGTCGTGGGGATGCCGCCGAGATAAAAGAGTCTTTCCGCGATTTCCTCGGCGTGCTTCATTTCCTCTATGGCTATTTTTTTCAGTTCATCCTTGACGGCAAAGTGCGTCGCGCCGGACCACTGAACATGCTGCCACATGTACTGAATGGACACCTGCATCTCCATCGCAATCGACTGGTTCAACAGACCTAATAACATCTTGCTAGCCATCGAAAACCTCCTTTGTTGATCTTCTTGAATGCTGTTCGAATACGCGCGCGGTGCGCCTCCCGGATTCCCGTCCCGACCCCAAAACGCAGGATATGCATGAGGAGGGATATTGAAAGATCGGTCAAGGGGTCAAGGAATCACTTACGGACGATGTGCATGAATTCAGCTTCCATTTTATAGGACAATCACCGCAAATAGTCAACGTTTTTCGTCGGGAGAATGGCCGCCGGCAATCCCCCCATCGGCCGTCTCGCCCGTTCAAAAAAAGAGCCCCGAATCTTCTACGACCGGGGCTCCCTGGCCAAAATAACAGAGATCTACATAAAATTTCCTTCGTGCATCATTATTTTTTCTTTGCTACCTTTTTCTTGGCAACCTTTTTCTTGGGTTTCGCTTTGGTTGTCTTCACCACTTTCTTCGCCGGTTTCTTTTTCGCCGCTTTTTTCGCACCCACCTTTTTCTTTGCTTTCATTACCGCCTTTCCTTTCTTCATTGGAATGTCGCAACAGATGATCTCCCCGACCGCACAGTCGCCTGTCTCGTCCACGGCGACTACAAGGCCACAGACTTCGCAGGTGAACCTGTCACCTTTTCTTGCCTCAGCCATAGGGTCCTCCTCTGCTCCATCGTTACCTGACAGTGAAACATCTATCCGATATGAAATAACATTTCAAGCTTTTTCTGCTGCGAAAAAAATTAATCGTTCCTTCTCTTTTGATCCGTCGCCTCTTTCCATGACGGAAATTTTTCAACTCTGCTCCGATTCATGCCATCGGTGGAACTATTTCTTGAAAAGAGCATCCAGCCTGCTGCGGGGATCTTTCGTCCCCACACGGCCCGGCCGATCGCCGGCGGAATCCCTGAAAGTGAAATAATCGCAGAAGTTGCTCCGCTCTTTTTCAAGAACCCTTTCGGCCTGTGGTTCACGGCACTGGTTATAGGCGCGTTCGTCATGGAAAGCGCAGTTCCTGCAGCATTTGAGATCGGCACCGCAGGATGGACAGGTTTCCGCGCGACCGATCCTGTCCGCGACCGTCAGTTCCCTTTGACAGCCATAACACCGTTTCATGTCTTATTCCCCGGACGACCCTTGACCCTTGGAGCTCCTTTCCGTTCTCCGCCCGAACGTCACAGGACCGACGCGATGGCCGCGCCGTCACCGCCTCTTCTTCATGGGGGGCTGCAGAAGCATGCGGTACAAAAAATTCCTCATGGCCTGCCAGGAACGCCTGTCGGCTTCTTCATCGTAGGCGACTCCCTTCGTCTTGTCGCTTCCCGCGTCGGGATTCGTAAAGCCGTGGACCGCTCCCCCGTAGAGGATCATCTGCCAGTCCGCGCCGGCCTTTCTCATTTCTTCCTGGAAGGACGCCACTTCCTCCGGCGGCACATAGGGATCGTCGGCCCCATGCAGCACAAGGATGCTGGCTTTGAGGGCGTTCACGGCCGCGGGATGTTCCGTGCCCAGACCCCCGTGAAAACTGACAACCCCTTTCACATCGGCACCGCTCCGGGCCAGTTCCAGTACGGCCGTCCCCCCGAAGCAGTAGCCGATCGCGGCCAGGTACCGACCATCGGTCTGCCTCAGGGATTTCAGCTTTGTCAGACCGGCCCGGGTCCGTTCCCGGAACAGGTCGGTATCCTTCTTGTACTTTCCGGATATCGCCGCCGCTTCCTCGAAATCCGTCGTCCGGACGCCCTTTCCGTAAATATCGGCCGCAAACGCGACGTAGCCGAGACGGGCCAGGTTTTCCGTCTTCTCCCGGATGAAATCGTTGAGGCCCCACCACTCGTGCACGACCAGAACCCCCGGTCGCTTCCCCTTGAAGGCATCGTCATAAGCGAGATACCCTTCCAGAACGACACCGCCGTGCCGATACTCCACGACCCGAGTCTGAAGCCTGGCCTCCGCCGACACGGCGACGGACAGAACAATCAAGATCGTCATTACCGCCTGTTTCATGAAAGTCCCCCGTGCTGGAATCGGATTCATCGTTCATCTCACCGTGGTCATGGATGTCTTCGTTCCTCTGCGTGCGAATGACCGCTCCTGAAACGGTTCGCCCGCCGGGAGGATCTGATGTCCCCGCCGGCTTTCCGATGAAATTAAAAGCCTCCGAGCATCTTGTCAACGAAAAATTCCGTCCCTTTGCTTTTTTGTTGCTCCCCGGGACCGGTGTACTTTGACACGGTGATGGCCTGCTGCGAAAGACGGGCACTCGGCCGCTCGATGGATCAGGAGGAATGCGGGGGTAACGCGATGGTGTCCGGGAGGATCGCTCCGCGGCTCCGGGTGTGAGTGTCCACGCAGGCCGGATCACCTGCAGAGCCGTGGCGGACACCTTTGATTGACGCCGCACATCCCTCGCAGGGCTCCTGGAACGGATCCGTGCGGGCTCCCCGGGCGGTCGGCGCCGGTGCCCCCTGCAGGACCCGATCAATGCAGGTGCTGCCTCGAGACCCTTCCGGGCCGTGTCCACTCGAACCAGCCGGAAAAATGGAAATAGCGCGCCCACGTGTTGATGACAAGCACATCACCTTCGTGACTGTCCATCTTGATCTCTTCCATCAGGGAAATCAGCTCCTCCCCCCGGGCAAAGTACCTCGTGAACCGGTAGGAGGCCACATAATCGAGATCGAAGGCCTTCCCCAGAATCTTGAAATAGACGTAGTTCATGATGTTGCAGGCGTCGTAGATCCTGCCGGGCATGGTCTTGCGGATGTCGACGGCCAGCGTGGCCACCGCTTTTTCCTGCTGTCCCGCCAGGGATTGAAGCTGCATCGGAACGACGTCGGGGTAATGGTCATGAATCCATTTCTCGACCCGGATGTCCGTGGGCATCTTGGTCAGCTGGTACAGGATGCTTTCGTACCACAGCATGACGAGGTTCATCAGCTTTTCCGGGGGGTATCGCTGATAGAGTCTCCGGATATCGGCCTCCATCTCGGCGGTGTAGCGGCCGAGGGTCTTCTGGCTTGCCACCGGGATGAGCCTCTTTTCTTCCGGCACGCCGTACAGCCTCAGGATGTGGCCGCACTCGTTCGCAATGACGTGGTTGACGGTCGCATCGTGATCCTTTTTAAAAAAAAGACGGTGATTCGGCGAATCCTCCCCCGCCATCCCGATCATGGCGGGGACAGGAAGATCCTCCTTCTCGACAAACTCGATGTCCCGGCCGGTCACTTCCGTCACCCGATCCAGAATGGTCCGAACCGCGCGGATCAATTCAAGCGCCATGTCGTTCCTTCCGAAAGGCCTCCCCGGGTTGAGCCCCGCCGCCCTTCGATTTCTACTGTAATGCCAACAGGGCTTCAATTCAAGGGCTTATTCCGTTCCCGAGAGGTTGAAAAAAAACTTTCTCTGCCGTTCCTGCGGCCTCCGAACATCTTTTTTGCTTGATCATTGCCGCAGGAATCCTTTATCCTTCTGCCCATCCGCATGCAAACAGGGCATCGTCCGTCCCCGGGGAGAAGCGCATGGACCTCATGAAGACCCCCCTTCTCACAGACCTCTACCAGCTCACCATGATGCAGGCTTATCTGGACAGACAGATGCACGAGACGGCCGTCTTTGAATTTTTCATCCGCACCCTGCCGGAGCAGAGAGGATTCCTGCTGGCCGCGGGCCTCGAAAGCGTCATCGAGTTCCTCGAGGCATTGAAGTTTTCCGACGAGGAGCTGACCTATCTGTCGGAAAGCGGCAGATTTTCGAAGGCCATGATCGATTACCTCGCGCGGTTTTGTTTTCAGGGGGACGTCGACGCCATGCCGGAGGGCTCCGTTTTCTTCCCCGACGAGCCCATCCTCCGGGTTGCGGCGCCCCTTCCGGTCGCCCAGTTCGTCGAAACCCGCGTGATCAACCTGTTGCACGTGCAGACGCTCCTGGCGAGCAAGGCGGCCCGCTGCTTTCTGGCCGCGGGGGGCCGTGTCCGGCTCATCGATTTCGGGCCCCGGCGCGCCCACGGTTCGGAAGCGGGTCTCTGGGCCGCTCGTTCCTCCTACATCGCCGGATTTGACGGCACATCGACGGTGCTGGCGGGGCATCTCTATGGGATCCCCACCTTCGGCACCATGGCCCACTCCTTCATTGAAGCCCACGATGACGAGCGGGAGGCCTTCATTCATTTCGCCGAATCGAATCCCCGGATCGTGACTCTCCTGATCGATACCTACGACACCGTCGCCGGCGCCGGGAAGGCCGTCGAAATCAAGGAAACGTTGGACCGGAAGGGGATCCCCATCCGGGGAGTGCGTCTGGACAGCGGCGACCTCCTCGACCTGTCGAGGAAGGTTCGCGCGATCTTCGATCGATCGGGAATGAGGGATGCGCAGATCTTTGCCAGCGGAAATATCGACGAGCACGTGATCCGCGATCTTCTCTCTGCCGGCGCCCCCATAGACGCTTTCGGCGTGGGGACCCGGCTCAACACCTCGTCCGATATCCCCTATCTCGACTGCGCTTACAAGCTCATGGAGTATGCGGGGCAACCCCGTCTCAAGAAATCGGAAGGCAAGGCGACCTGGCCGGGCCGGAAGCAGGTTTTCAGATTTTTCAGAGAGGGCCGGATGACCGGGGACGTCCTGACACTGGAAGGCGATCCAAAGGAGGGTACACCTCTCATCAGGCCCGTCATGAGATGCGGTCGGAGGATCGAGGAGCCCGGGCGTCTGGCGGACATCCGCGCTTACGCCCTTCGCCAGATTTCCGCTCTCCCTGAGGGTCTCAAGGTCCTCACCCGTCCTCCTCCCTATCCGGTGGAGGTCGCTCCTGCGCTGAAACAGCTGAAGACCGCCGTTGAAAAAAAATCGGGCTGAAGGTCAGAGACCTTCAGCCCGTCGTTCCCGTGGACCTCTCGTTTACATCATGTCTTTCTCGGTTTGATCGACGGCCCGGTCAATCTCCGCCTTCAACCCCGCGGGAAGCCCGGGGATATCCACGGACAGAAACCCCCTCACGATGGTGGCCGTCGCTTCGTCTTCCGAGAGCCCCCGCGACATGAGGTAGAGAATCTCCTCCTGGTCGATTTTCCCCACGGCCGCCTCATGGGACATTTCCACCCCGTCGATGGTACCCCTCAGTTCGGGGATGGCATGAATCACCCCCCCCTTCAGGATCAGCCCCCTGCATTCCAGGTGGGCCTTGATACCCGGAACCTCGCCGACGAGATCTCCCCGGGATATGATCGTCCCGCCGTTGCTGATGGCCCGTGCGATAATCTCGGCCCTCGTGTCCTCGGCTTTCAGCAGCACCCGGCCCCCGACGTCCAGCTCCGTCCCCGGGTTGCCCACCATCAGGCCGTAAAACCTGGAAACGGCCCCCTTCCCCACCAGATGGGTGGTGGGGTACATCTGCAGGGACTTCACGGGTTTCATACAGATGTAATTGTTGAGAAAAAGCCCGCCTTCTTCGACTATTCCCACGGATCTCGGACGGACGACCATCTCCTCGGCCCAGTGGTGGATCATGGTGAAACTCAGCTTGGCGTTCCTCTTGACGAAAAACTCGGAGATCCCCACGTGGAGTCCCCGCCGGAGATGAGGGGCCGTGGCGCATCCGGTGATGACATGGAGTTCAGCCCCTTCCTCGGCAATGATGAGGTTGTGGACGTACTGGCTCAAATTCTCCTTGTCCAGGTAGAGGCAGGCCTGGACGGGGTAGATGACCTTGCTTCCGGGTAGAGCCCGTATCACGTACCCGTCGTGCAGATCGAGCTGCGCCCTGGCCGTGTACTTATCCACATCCACGGAAACCAGCTTCCAGTAATAATCATGGATCCAGTCACATTCCTTGAGGGCTCTCTTGATCGGGATGACCTCCAGCCCCTCCTGCCTGGAGCGGGAAAAAATGGCCGCCGTGTCCATCTGGATGTAACTGCCCGATCGCCCGGCCTCCCCCGTATCAATACCCGCCTTGAGCATCTGGCTGCGATCCTCGTCGGGCAGCTGGTCGAGGCTCTTCAGGGCCGAGTGCTGCACCGGATCCGCCGTGAAAGTGGCCAGGTCCACGTCCGGCCCCAGGACCGCTTTCTTTTCCCTGGCCTTCAGCGCCTTTTCGTCTATGTCGCGCATCGCACACACTCCTCGTATCCCATGTTCTTAATACACCTGAAGATTTCCATCGGATTGAGCTTGCATGCCAGAACTCCTTCGAAAAGAACCTGACCTTTGTCGGCCGAAACATAATCCAGGATGAATCCCGTGTGGGTGATGATCAGCCCCATCTTCGTCCGTATCTGTTTTTTCTCTTTGATGGATTTTGCGTCGTCGTGCTCATAATCCCTCTGGAGCAATCGACTGATCGCGTTCCCGATGAGGGATATGTTCTCGAGATCCACCCCGGATTCGGGTTCGTCGAACAGGAGGAGGTCCGGATCCTGCGCCATCAGCTGCAGAAGTTCCGACCGCTTGATCTCGCCGCCCGAGAAACCCGCGTTGATGTCACGCTCCAGAAAATCTACAAAATTGACCTGACGGGCCAAATCCTCCACCTCGACCTTTTCCCCGGCGGCACAGATCTCCACCATCTTTCGCGTCTTGAGACCGTTGATGGTCGGCGGCCGCTGGTAGGACATCCCGATCCCCAGCCGGGCCCGCTCATGGATGGGCATATCCGTAATATCGACGCCCTTGAAGTAAATCTTGCCGGCAACGACTCTGTACTGGGGGTACCCCATGACCGTCATCAAAAGCGACGTCTTTCCCGAACCGTTCGGACCGAAGAGGATATGGGTCTCCCCGGGTTTGATGACCAGGTCGATGTGCTTCAAAACCTCTCGGTCCCCGATCCGGACCTGAAGATCTTCGATCTGTAACATCGTTCACTCCTGTCTACTTGTTTTAGAATGGATCGCGCCGGCGGCTACGGCGTCGATTTTTTTCCCTTCACGGGCCTCGACAACCTTTTGGAATTTCTCGTGGATCATCTTCCGGTCGAACTCCCGGAATTCTCCGAGCATGGCATCCTGCTCTTCCCTGGTGAAATACTCCAGGCAGGGAAAAAAGAAATGTTTGTCTTCCTTCTCGATGTGAACGGGGTAGAACCGTACCAGTGTTTCAAGACAGTTGAGGGTGTCCTCCAGGGCCGTGGCATCGCCCGCGAGATATCTTGAGCCGGCCTCGTGCAGTTTGCCGACGACATTGCGGGCGTAGACATGTTCCTCAACGAGTTCATCCATGACCTTCTTGTGTTCCACGGAAAGTTTTTTCCGGGCCAGATCCCGGAAGAGGATGTCCTCCTCCTTCCCGTGGTGGGTGCGGTCGGCATAGGTTCTGAAAAAATCCACACAGGTGTCGACGAAGACCGTATCGACTTTTCTATTCCCGGTCATCGTCCCGATTTCTTCACCGATGATTCGGATCATCCGCTCAATCAGCCTGTGTTCGATCATCAGAGGACCAATCGGTTTCATCGTTCACCTCATTCCTGTTCCGGGCCGAATGCTTCCCCTTCTTTAATGGAGAAGACGCCCTTCGTGCAAAAAATCAATACGACGAGGACACTTCCGGTTTTACGGAAGACCTCACAGTTCTCCGGGGGACACACGGGCGGGGACAACCCCGAAACGGCAAGCTACTGAATATGCATCCTTCAGAGCCTTGTCAAGGAATTCTTCAGGCGGCCGATGATGCCCGGGGCTCAAGGGGTTCCGCGAGATCGGCAAACCGGGAGCCCGCCCAATTCATCCGCCGATACCCCCTCATCTATCCCTCACCACTGGAAAACAGGAAGATAACTATCCGACATCATTGTGGATTATCCTTTGTTTCCCCCTCGCTCGGCCCCTCCCGCGACGGGCCCAAAAAAAATTTTTTCATTCCGAAAAAAATGATTGACTTTTTTTTAGATGAATATAATCAATAACCGGCTCTTGGGGTACGGGTCACGTTGAAAACGTCGGTTCGCCGCGAATCAGACACCATCGAAGGGAGAATCATGAGAGTACGGGTGGATGAAGAACTGTGCATCGGATGTGAAGCTTGTGTTGATATCTGTCCCGAAGTCTTCGAGATGCAGGGCGACGTGGCTGTCGCCAAGATTGAAGACGACATTCCCGATGATCTCGAAGATACCTGCCGTGAGGCCGCTGAAA
Organism: Syntrophales bacterium; assembly: GCA_035450185.1. Lineage (GTDB taxonomy): Bacteria > Desulfobacterota > Syntrophia > Syntrophales > UBA2192 > JAPLJU01. Next base: position 15,606 of record DAOTMG010000023.1, read on the forward strand.
GCTGCCCCGTTGAGGCGATTCTCATCGAGGATTAGATCATCTTGGCCCGACGGCCTTTCTCTAACGGCACTGAAACCGGGAGCCGGGTTCCCCATAACAACCTTTTTGTGACTTCCCGGATGCAGCGCATTGCGGCTCGAACCCGGCGGAGACCCGATGTCCCGGCCGGGAGGCCATCTTTGCCGGACTTCCGGACATCTCAATATTTAAAAACACCGTCTTCGTAGATGACAATCTTTCCGCCGCCGGCCAGGTAGGCCGTCACCCGCTTCTGCTCGGTGTTGACGAAATCCCAGTGCAGTGCCGAATCGTTGAACCCGAGCTGCCTTTTACGCGCCCGGCTCAGCCTCGCGGGGTTACCGTCGTAGGTGTCCGCATAGGATGACCCGACAGCAAGATGGCAGTTGCCGTATTTCCCCCCGTAATTTTCGTCGAAGAGGGTGTTCGCCATGAAGCGGTTGATCCGGGAGTAGCGCCTGTCCGTCAGCGAGAACTCCCCGACCTTTCCGGCCCCGTCATCCATGGCCAGTTGCCGGACCACGAAGGCTTCCCCCTCGTCGGCCTCGGCCTTGACCACTTTCCCCCTCCTGAAGGTCAGACGGACGCCCTTCACGTAATTTCCGGTCCGGAACGAGGGCTGATCGGCATAGTAGATTCCCTCGGTCCCCCGCCAGTCCGGAGAGATAAAGATTTCGAAACTCGGGATGTTGTGTCCCGAGATACCGACCCACTTTCTCCGCAGACCCGGTGTTACCCTCAAGTCGGTGTTTTCCGATTCCACGTGATAGTACTCGACCCGCATGCCGCTCAGCCACTTTTTTACGCCCTTCATCTCCCGATAGATCGCTTCCCACCGGCGGGCGGGATTCTCCACGTCCAGATAGCACGCCCGGATGACCTGTTCCGTGTATTCCCGCAGGGACATCCGGGCGTGCCGGGCAAGTTCCTCCGTCGGGAAAATGCACAGGGTCCAGCCGTAGAGACCGGCCTGGTCCCGTCTGTCCAGAATGTCGCGCAGGGGTTTTCGTGCCACGACGGCCTTCGCGATTTTCCGGGGGTCCACATCGGCCAGATGAGTCAACGATTCAGGAGCGTAAAGGTATACGCTTCCGTTGAGCCGCTCACAGAGTTCCCGGTCGCCGGGCGGTGTAAACGTGAGCTGGGTCCGTCTCGATATCTTGTAGAAGTTCACTTCCATTCGGGGCGTCAAGCCCGCTCGCAGCACCGGGTGAAGACCCGACTCAAGAAGCCTTGCCTGCACGACTTCGGCCAGGGGCGCCGCCGGTCGGTCGTATCGAATAAGGACAACGTCGTTTTTCCTGTACCGATGCTCCCTCGCCTTCCAGAGACCCCAGATGAGCACACGGGCGTAACGTTCGAGCTGTCTTTCCGTGAAAACCATGGCCTCTCCCAGACCTCCTTTTCCGAATAACAGGGAATCAGTAATATGCCGGCTTGCAGATGACTTCCCGAACCTTCAGGTCGAAAAAAGAAAAGCTGTTCGACGGTTTGATCACCAGCGCCGTGTCCGCTCCTTCACGCGTCCCTCCCACGGAGATGACGTCCTCATCGGTCCGGACAAGACCCGCGTCCGCCGCCATGAGCGCGATTTCGACGGCGACCTTCGTGCCCTGGCCGAAGATCCTCAGCGTGTAGGCCATGATTTCATCGACCTGGTAGGTGCCGAGTTTGTTTCGAACGCCCCGGCCCACGCCGCCGAAGGCATGCTGGCAGGTCAGGACCTGAACCCCCCGGGCTTGAAGTTCAAGGCGCCTCGACTCCGCCATCTCCTGGATGTCGGGCTCGGCAAAACCGGTGACATGGGTGACGGCGATCAACCGGCACCCCGGAGGGAGGATCTTTAACGCCGCGAAAGCCGTGTCGCCGCCGCACGTCGCCACGAGAACCTTCCCGATGCCGAGTTTTTCCGCGCGTCCGGCCGCCGCTTCCAGGACATGGCCCGTATTGGCGGGGCCCGGTTGCCGGAAATAACGACAGGATTTGTCCTCGTAAAGCCCCTTTTCCAATTGGATCTTCTTTTTCCTCACGGTACGATTCCTCCCTGATCAACGTCGCCGCCCCCACCGAAATCTCCTTCCGGAACCCGCAGGCGGTCTTTTGCGCTGACTGGGACGGACAAAAATCTCATTGGATACGGTTTCATCGAAGGCTACCGTGTTTTCATCCACCTTCAATATATAAGAAGGCGTTTTCCGGATCAGCTCTATGGGCCGTCCCGTCATAATCCCCAGAGACGACAAAAAGGCCAGGCGGGCGTTGTCCGTGGTTCCGATGTAAGCCACCGTCCCCGTTTCGCCCGCTTCCAGATCCGAGAGAGGAACGACGAGGGGCCTCACCGTCTTTTCCCCGGAAACACAGCACTGCCCCGGTGGAATCAGCTTCCCATGGGGACACGTCCGTGGATGGCCGAGAAGGATGCAAATGGATTCCGCCGCAGCCGTGTCGAGCACGTGTTCATAGCAGCATGCCGTTTTTTCCGCCTCCTCATGTTCGAAATTGAGAACATCCAGAAGAAGTCTTTCCGAGAGCCTCTGATTCCGGATAATCCTTCGGGCCTCGGCATATCCCCTGTCCGTGAATTTGACGTAGTCCCCTTCCCGTGTCAGATAGCCCTCCTTGAAGAGCCGTTCCAAAGCTTCCTTGTTTCTGATTCTATCCAGAGGAACTGTCGAGGATACCTTGGGCGTCTCGGCGGCGTTTTCGACGCGCATCCAGATTTCGCTGAGTGCTTCTTCCTGCTCCTCGGTAAGAGGTGTCTTTCTGTTGTCCATTCGTCTGCCCTTTTAGAATCGAACGCCCAGAGTCCTCAGCACGGTGTTGAGAACCGCCCCGGCGAGTATGGCATAGGAAAACACAAAGGTCACGAGCAAAAAAGCGATTTTTGCCCCCCTTTCCTTGAAAATCACAATGACATTGGCGACGCAGGGCACAAAGAGGGTCATGACGGCCATGCTGACGAAGGCCTGAAGCCTGTCTATGATCCCGTGGTCGAACAGATCGAATAGCCCGGCGGCCCCATAGTCTCTTCTCAGAAATCCGAGAATGAATGCCTGTGTCGTGATCTTCGGCAGGCCGAAGAGGCCGACGACTACGGGCGAAAAGGCGTCCATAATCAGGTCCAGAAACCCTGTCACATCGGCGAAAAACAGCAGGGCCGCCGCCACGAGGAAGTAGGGCATGGCTTCCTTGATAAACCACCAGACGCGGAAATAAGTTTTGGTCAGGACATTTTCGATTCTCGGGATTCGGAAAGGCGGCAGCTCTGCGATGAAGAAGGGTGTTCCTCCCGGCAGTACCTTCGAAGCGAGATAACCGACGAGAAGCATCTGGGCTGCGATGAATGCGAAAAAAACCATCAGCGGCCCGGTGCCGATTTTCGAGAACATGCCGAGGATGATACCGAGCTGCGCCGAACAGGGGATTCCCAGCGCGAGGAGCAGCGTGGCGATGATTCGCTCCCGGCGCGTTTCGAGAACACGCGTGACCAGCGTGGCCATCGTGCCGCAGCCCAGACCGAGCACGATAGGAATGATCGCCCTCCCGTTCAAACCCATCGTAGAGAAGGTTTTATTCAACATGACGGCCAGGCGCGGCAGATAGCCCGTATCTTCCAGAAGAGAAAAGGAAATGAAAAAAGCCGTTACGATGGGAAACACAATGGCCAGCGCATAGGTGAGTCCCATGGTGACCTGCCCGTAAGGGCCGATAAAGAAATTTTTCACGTTTTCTCCCGGGAGGGCGGAAAGGATCTTCACCAGAGGCGGCAACAAGAACCCCTCAAACAAAACGTCTTTGAAGAAATCAACAACCCATCCGGCGGCGAAAACACCGACGAATTCATAAAGACCGAAGAGGATGATCGCAAGGATGATGAAACCCCAGAAGGGATGCGTCGAGAGATGCTCCAGGGTCTGCAGCAAACCGGGGCTGAAGCGCTTCTCTTCGTGCCTCGTGACGTGTCTCTTGATGAGCCGGTCGACAGTTGCGGCCCTCGTTTCCATGATCACCTGGGAGAGGGGTTCGCCGAACCGTGCCTGTGTCTGTGTGATGATTTCCCGGATCGCGCGTCTCTGTTCCCCGCTTGCCTCCCCCAACAATTCATCCCCGAGGCCGATATTTCCCGCCAGAAGCACGAGGGCGAGAAATCTCCGCGAGGGGATGTTCCGGGGAATCTGCTCGATAATGCCGTCGACGGCCTCTTCGATGCGGGGGTCGTAGAGAATTTTCAATCGGGATCTGGAAGGCCTCCGGGCGGCCTCCAGAAGCTGTTTCTTGCCTTTCTTTTCAGTTGCAACTGTGAGAACGACTGGAATGCCGATGCTCTTCGAAAGGTTGTCCGCGTCGATGACATAACCGTTTTTTTCCGCCTCGTCGGCCATGTTCAAATCGAGAACGAGGGGAAACCCGGTTTCCAGAAGCGGCAGGGTCAGCATGAGGGTCCGCCGCAGGTTTTTCGCGTCGCCCACCTGCAGAATGGTCTTACGCTCATCGGACAAGATCGTGCGGATCGTGACCATCTCGTCTTCGCTCCGGGGGATGATACTTCCGATGCCGGGCGTGTCGACCACATAATGATCCAGTTCGATCGCTTTACCGGACATCACTTCAACCGTTGTACCCGGGTAATTCGACACCACGACGTACTGACCGGTGAGGATCGAAAAGATCATGCTCTTGCCGATGTTGGGCTGTCCGACGAGGATCAGCTTCCCGGCCTCGGCGGTCTTTCTGGCATCCGTTAAAACAAGGTCGGAACTCTGTTTCATGATCACTCACCAACTCACACACACGAATGTCGTCTGCTGTCGCTTCAACGAAGAAAAGCCCTGTTTCCGGAACCATCGGAACATCGTGGGCGTGCCGGGAATCGCAGGAGGCCTGCGGCTTCCGGAGACGATCGGGGGACGTCTCGCGGATGCGCTCCGCTGCATGATACGACCCGGCCGGATGACGACAGGCTCCGTACGGACACCCTCTTCATGGTCTAACCCGGAAACACGTCCATCAGGACCGTGTCGATGGAACGGCAGGCATGACAGACAATGCGGCCTTCCCGGTCAATGAAGACGATGGTCGGTACGCCTTTCACATCGTAGCGATCCGCCACCTGGCCGTCGGCGTCGAGAACAACCCGATAAGGCAGTTCGTGCTTTTCCGCAAAGGCCGCTACTTTGCCGGCGGTTTCCTGGACGAAGATATTGATGATCTCCAGGTTCTTTCGTCCGTAGGACGCATGAAGTTTCTTGATGTGAGGGATCTCATCGCGGCAATACCTGCACCACGTCGTGCTGAAAACCAGCAGGACGGGTCTATTCTTATAGTCCGAAAGCCTGACATCGGCCCCCTTCAAATCCTTGAGGACAAAATCGGGAGCCCTGTTTTCTATGCTTTTTTCCCGGATATCGAATTTCTTGGGCTTTGTGGAATCGGGCGGCGGCGATGAACAGCCCAGAAGGCAGAGCGCCAGAATGAAAGGGATACAAAGTCTCATCATCATTCGGTTCCTCACTCTCAGGTCATTAAGGTTCCTGCCGTTACCAGCAGATATCCACCGATCAGCAGCATCAGCCATCCGAACAAACGCTTCACCCGCACCATCCAGGCGCCCGCCCTGGGCAGGCTGGCCAGCAAGCCCGCAAAGGTCCCCAGCAGGATGAGCAGTGTTCCCATGCCCAGGGAGAAGACGAAAAGGAGACCCATTCCGTAAAACAGGTTTTGCTTCGCGGCCACGTAACCCAGCAAAACGAAAAGGACCGGCGCGGAACAGGGCCCCAGGATGAACCCCGAAGTCATCCCGACGAGAAAGCAGCCGATGTAGCCCTTGCCGCCCGCTTTCGGCTGCAGACGCGACAGGTAGTTCGGGACGGGTATCTCAAAGACGTCCAGCATGGACAACCCGAGGAGCGTGACGATGACGGCGACCGTGATGTAAACCCACGGGTTCGTCTGGATCTGCCCGAACAGGCGTCCCGTCAGGGCGGCGAATCCTCCGATGGCGGTGTAGGTCACCGCCATCCCTGAAACGTAGACCAGGGAAAGAAAAAACCCCCTCGTTCTGGAGCCGTCACACCGTCCCCCGACATAAGCCACCGTCAGGGGAATCACGGGGTAGACACAGGGGGTAAAGCTCACCAAGATGCCGCCCAGGTAGACCGCCAGGAACGCCAGCAGGGCCGATGTCTGCAGATAGGTCTCGACGTTTCCCAAGTAATTTTCAATCATGGGCAGATCATTGCATGGATAAATGATGGATTTTATATAACACTTTACACCGCCCATCAAGTTGCATTTTCCCCGGTTTTCTCGACGGCCCTATCGGTCTCGTCGCGGGTGCAACCGGTTCTTTTGGTTTGCAACTCGGTTGCATGCATGCTATAAGAAAAGGCCATGAAGACGACCCGCGGACAGTGTGAGGTTTCGACGACGCTGAAAAAGGCCGGCCTGCATCAGACACCGCACCGCAGGAGCATCCTGCAGATCCTGATTGACACCGACAACCCCCTGTGCGTGAGCGACATTCTGAAGCAGCTGGAGCCGGGTGAGAAAATGAACAAGGTCACGGCTTACCGCATCCTCACCTCTTTCAAGGCGGAAGGGATCGTCAGGGAAATCCCGTCGGATCACGGCGTATATCACTACGAAATGGCCTGCCGGCACAACCCCGTCCATCCCCACGTCTACTGCAGGATCTGTCGGAGCATGGCCTGCCTGCCCCCGGTTGCGCCGTCCCGTGTCCGGGAGCTTTTTGCCGCGCCGCCGGATTTCGAAGTCGATCATGTCAACGTCAACATCACGGGGCTCTGCCGGGCCTGCCGGAGGAAATAAAGGCAAAACCGGGCGGTGCCGACACCCTCGTTTCGACAAAGGCTGTCCATGCAAAGCTGTCAGAGAATACTTTATCTCCTTCTCACGCTTTCGCTTCTCGTCCTGACGGGATCGGCTTGCTCCCCGCCATCCGACGTGCAGCAAAAAAGCGCGAAGATTCCGGTCGTCACGACGCTGTTTCCCCTGTGCGATTTCGCGAAAAATGTCGGCGGAGACCGCGCGGACGTGACCCTGCTTCTCCCCCCGGGGATCGAGCCGCACAGCTTTGAACCCCGGCCGTCGGACATCATGACACTGAACCGTGCCGGTCTTTTCATTTACACAAGTCCCGCCATGGAGCCCTGGGCGGACAACATCCTGAAGGGGCTCCAGAACAAAGGCCTGGTGGTCGTCGAAAGCGGCCGGGGCATCCGCCTGCCGGCCCTCACCGATGAGAAGGGGCACGGGCGGGAACCGCAGCCTCATCCCCACGCGGCGGACCCCCACATCTGGCTCGATTTTTCCCTTGCCGTCCGGATGGTTGAAAACATCCGTGACGGTTTCATCACAAAGGACCCGGCATCCAGGGGCATCTACGAGAAAAACGCGGCAGCCTGCATCGGGGAGCTGAAAAAACTGGACGACAGGTACCGGACGGGCCTTCGCGGCTGCCGGAAGGACGTGATCGTCAACGGAGGACATTTTGCCTTCGCCTACATGGCGCACCGTTACGGATTCCGTTACGTCTCGGTCTACGGGATCACGCCGGACGCGGAACCCACGGCGGCCACGCTATCGCGCATCAAAAAGACACTTGCGGGGCATCGCCTCCGACACCTGTTCTACGAGGAGTTCGTGAATCCGCGGGTAGCCGGCGTCCTCTCCCGGGAGGCCGGTGTTTCACTGCTTCCGCTCCATTCGGCCGGGAACGTCACCCGCGAAGAGACCGAGCGGGGGGAAACCTTTTTTTCCCTGATGGAGAAAAACCTCGAGAACCTGAAGATGGGGCTGGAATGTCCGAATCCGCCGTCGCCGTAGAACACCTTCACTTCAGATACAATTCTTTCGAAGTCCTGGAGGACATCACCTTCGAGATCGTCCGGGGGGATTACGTCGGACTGGTCGGACCCAACGGCTCCGGCAAGACGACCCTCATCAAGGCCGTGCTCGGCCTCGTCGTGCCGTCGAAGGGAAGTGTTCGCCTGCTGGGGGAAGACCTGCGTTCCTTCCGTGCGTGGTCGAAGATCGGTTACCTGCCGCAGAAGATGTCGTCCTTCAACCCCCACTTTCCCTGCACCGTCCGTGAAGTGGTTTCGCTGGGTCTCTTCTCACAAAAAAAATTCCCCCGGTCGCTCCACCGGACCGACGAAAGGGCCGTCGATCGGGCCCTGGACCTGCTGAACATCTCAGACCTCAAGCATTCGCGCATCGGGGAGCTATCGGGGGGCCAGCAGCAGAGGGCGTTCATCGCCCGGGCTGTCGTCAACAACCCGGAAATCCTGATTCTCGACGAGCCGACATCGGCGTTGGACCCCGAAACGAGGGAGTCTTTCTATGACCTCCTGAGGGATCTGAATGCGTCGCAGCGGATGACTATTGTTCTCGTGACCCACGACATCGGCAACATCGGCAAATACGCCGGCAAGTTCCTGTATGTGGACCGGCGGATCATTTTCTACGGCAGTTTCGAGGAGTTCTGCGCGTCCGAAGACATGACCACGTTTTTCGGGGTCACCTCCCAGCACATCATCTGCCAGAGGCACCGATAGGATATGCCGGAGATATTCGAGTACTTCCAGTACGGGTTCATCCAGAGGGCATTGATCTGCGGCACCTTCATCGCCCTTTTGTGCTCGACTCTGGGCGTCCTCCTCGTCCTGCGCCGTCTCTCGCTGATCGGCGACGGCCTCTCCCATGCGGCGTTCGGCAGCGTCGCCCTGGGGCTCCTCCTAGGAGTCTACCCGCTTTACTTCTCCATTCCGGTTCTGATGCTGTGTTCCCTGGGCATCCTCAAACTGACGGAACGGGCCAGGATATACGGGGACGCCGCGATTGGGATCGTGTCCTCCCTCGGCATCGCGGGAGGTGTCGTCATCGTCAGCTCCGCCGGAGGATTCAACGTCGATCTTTTCAGTTACCTCTTCGGGAACATCCTGGCCATCAGCCGTGGCGAGATGTACCTGTCCATTTCTTTGTCGATCATCGTTCTGCTCGTGGTGGTCTTTTTCTACAACGAACTTTTCTCCATCACCTTCGACGAGGAATTCGCCCGCGTGTCCGGGATCCGGACGGGACGAATCAACACTCTGATCGTTCTGCTCACGGCCGTCACCGTGGTGCTGACCATCAATGTCGTGGGGATCCTGCTCATCTCGGCCCTTCTGATACTGCCGGCGGTTACGGCGATGCAGCTTTCAAGAAGTTTCAGGGGCACCCTGCTGGTCGCCGCATGGACATCCGCGGTATCCGTCATGGGCGGGATCGTCCTGTCCCTGGCCCTGAACACGCCCACGGGGGCGACGATCGTCCTGACGGGCTTCTCCCTGTTTCTGTGCGCCCTGGCATACCGCCGGGTCATCCCGTAATACCGGGGTGGTCCGTACCGCACCGGGAAGAATGGATGAGAAAGATGACAACGGACAAATTTCATTACCTGGAACACCGCAAACGTCTCAAGAATCGCTACCTCGTTTCGGGGGCCGGCGCTCTGCAGGAGTATGAAGTGCTGGAGCTTCTCCTTTTTTTCGCGATCCCCCGAAAGGATCTCAAACCGCTGGCCAAGCGCCTGATCGAAAAATTCGGGAGTCTCAAGGGTGTCCTCGACGCGGAGCCCCGCGAGATCGAAGCGATCCCCGGCGCGGGCCGACAATCGGCCGTTCTGATCCGCCTGACCAAGGACCTGGGAGCACTCTACCTTCGTGAAGAGGCCATGTCATCACCGCAGATATCATCGACGAAGGCCCTTCTGGACTACTGCATGATCGCCATGGGCGGACTGAAGGATGAACGGTTCGACGTCATCCATCTCGACGCGCAGAACCGCATCATCAAAACCGAAGTGATTCAGGAGGGGATCGTCAACCAGGCGGTCGTCTACCCGAGAAAGATCCTTGAAAAAGCGCTCAGGAACAAGGCCTCGGCCATCATCCTGGTCCACAACCATCCGTCGGGCCGTTTAACGCCCTCCGAGGCCGACATCCGCCTGACCCGCACCCTGCAGGACACGGCTCGCGTCCTCGACATCCTCGTCCACGATCACATCATCGTCGGCGGCAACCGGTATTTCAGCTTCCGGGAAGAAGGACTGATTTAGAAAAAGGGGATAGGGCGCAGCGTAAAAAAGGGGAGAAACCCCCGTAACACCTGAACCCGGTTCCGAGACGCTGACCCGGTATCATCGAAGGAAGGCGGATCAAAAATGCCCGGATGCACGGCCTCCGATTCCTGAAGAGTGAGGCGTGCCGAATCGCACGCCGCAACGACGGGAGATGAGGAAAACGTCGCAGACGGGCGTTTTCCATCCGCCTTAGAAAGGGGCGGGGGTGAAGGTCATCAGGAACAATACCAGCGCCAGCCAGCCGACAATTTTTCTGCGGAAATCGAGCGGGATCCAGTCATAGACGACGGGGGGGTGGTTGATTCCCATCACCAGAAGAATGCCCCCCCAGACCAGCCAGCCCATCCAGCCGAAAACGCCGAGAAAGAAAAGCGCGATCAACAAAGCCTTCGCCACCACCTGCTGCTTCTTTCCCAAAACGGCATAGGCGACATGACCGCCGTCGAGCTGGCCCACGGGGAGAAGATTCAGCGACGTGACCAGCAGGCCGATCCATCCCGCAAAGGCGATCGGATGAAGAATGAGATTGACCTCGGCGGGCATCGCGCCGTTGACGATTCGCACCGCGAGGGAGAAGAGGAGCGAGGTCCCCAGGGAGATGCCCTCTTCCGGAACGGACGGCACAATCTCGGACAGGGAGAGGCCGATGAACAGGGCGGGGATGGCGACGACGACCCCCGCCAGCGGTCCCGCAACACCGATATCGAGAAGGGTTCGCCGGTCCATAATGGGCGACTTCATCCGGATGACGGCGCCGAATGTCCCGATGAAGGTGGGCGCCGGGATGAAATAAGGAAAGGTGGCCTCCACGTGGTGATACCTGGAAACGAAATAATGACCGAACTCATGAGCCCCCAGGATCAGAAGAAGGGTGAAGGCGAAGGGGATGCCCTTCCAAATGTCCCCCGGTTCATCGAGCGGGTTTGCACCCTGCTGCAGGGCCCCCGCCGTCAGCGTCGTGATCACCGTGATCAGAAAGAGGAAAACGGGCAGGTAAGGTTTCAGTCGATCCCTGAGTCGTCTTCGCGTTGTCACCGGTCCCGATAAACTTTCCATGTCACAACACTCATCGGATGAAAAAAGGGGTCATCAGGATGACCCCTGCAGAAAAAAGCCGGACAAAATGGATCGGGGGAACTCGAATCAGGACTGTTTCGTAGAATTGACCTTCTCGCGCAGTTCTTTGCCGACCTTGAAAAAGGGGAGACGTTTCGGTGAGACATCGATACTGCTTCCCGTCTTCGGGTTTCTTCCCCTGTAAGAGTTGTAATTTCTCACGATAAGACTCCCGAAACCGCGAATCTCGATTCTTCCGCCCTTCTTCAATTCATCTGTGAAACCCTTGAAGATGAGATTGACCACATCCGTCGCCTTCTTCTCCGTGAGATTCTCCTTCTTGGCCAGCGCCTCGATCAGACCGGACTTATTCATGATAACCCCCTGAAATTACTGGTTTTCTGGGATGTTTCAGGCGTTCAAAAGGATCACAGATGAGATAAATACTTAAAAACATTTTGAAATAGGCCTTTTTTATTAAGCGGTTTTACCGGGATTGTCAAGATAATTTTTCTCCTTTTTCCTTCCGGACCGGGATGTTAATCCGCCGATTTCACGTTTCGTCAACGCTCTGTACTCGCCGCCGGCGAGATCGCCAAGCCTCAGATTCCCTATCGCAATGCGGACAAGACGCTGGACGGGATGGCCCAGGGCGTCGAAAGCACGCCGAATCACACGGTTTCTCCCCTCGGAGACGACGATCCGGAACCAGGAACTCTTCGGGTTTGTCTTCTCCGGGCGGGCTTCGACGGGTACGAAAAGGCCGTCGTCAAGATCCACGCCCTCCTGAAGGTGGCGGATCTCCCCGGCGGAGAGACTGCCCCGGACCTTGACGAGGTATGTTTTCGGCACTTCATGCCGGGGGTGCTGGAGATGATGGGCGAAATCCCCGTCGTTGGTCAGAATGAGAAGGCCTTCGGAGTCGTAATCGAGTCTCCCCACCGGGTAGACCCGCTCGCCCACGTCCCGCAGGAGATCGGTGACGACGGGCCGCCCCTCGGGATCCTTCAGGCTCGTCACGTAACCCGTCGGCTTGTGGAGGGCAAAATAGAGTTTCTCAACCCCTGTCGGAATGAGCCTGCCGTCGACCCGGATTTCATCCCTTCCGGGGTCCGCCTTCGCCCCGAGACGGGTGACGACCCTTCCGTTGACGCTGACCCTGCCCTGCCGAATATACTGCTCCGCCGCCCGGCGCGACACAATGCCGGCGGCGGCGATGATCTTCTGAAGCCGTTCCTCCACGGCGGGTTCACTCCTGCAATTCCTGGAACTCCCGAAGCGTCGGGAGTTCGGAGAGGTCATTCAGGCTGAAGACCTCCAGAAACCGCTTCGTGGTCCCGTAGATGATCGGTTTACCGGACACATTCTTGCGGCCCAGCATCCGAACCAGTTTCTTCTCCAGAAGACCCCGAAGGGGCCCGCTGACGTCAACACCCCTGACCTTCTCGATCTCCTGTCTCGTGACGGGCTGGCGGTAGGCCACGACCGCGAGGGTCTCGAGCGCTGCCTGGGTGAGCCCGGGCGGCTTGACCCCCCGGAGCTTCCGGATCCACGAGGCCATGTCCGCTCTCGTCCTGAACTGATAACCCCCGGCGACTTCGGCGAGATAAAAACCGCCGTTTCGGTCGGCGTAGTCCCTCTCGAGGGATCGAAGGATGCCGACGACCTCCTCCCGGTCGGCCGCAGCGACGATGTCCGTGATCCTGTCGACGCCGAGCGGCGCCTCCGATGCAAAGATCAACGCTTCCACAATCGACCGGAGATCTTCCATGGATCCTATTCCTCCACTGCAAGGGATATTCGAATCGGCCCGAAGGTGTGAGTCTGATAGGCTTTCACGATCCTCATCTTCATCAGTTCCAGGATGGCCAGCAGGGTGTAGACGATCATCCGGCGATCCCGGACATCGGTCAGCAGATCCCTGAATTGCATGCTCTTCTCGACGGACAGTCGCTCCATGATTTCATTGATGCGATCCGAAAGAGACATCTTTTCGGTGTCGATCTCCAGGAAATCGTCGTCCTTGAGCCCGGCGACGATTTCACGGAACGCTTCCACCAGCTTGAAGAGATCGACCTCGATCAGTTCCTCCTCGGGGTCCGGTTTGACGTCCGGCACGGGGCCCCTTTTGAAGACATCGCGTTCCAGGAGAGTCCTCTGCCCCAGGTTGAGGGCGGCTTCCTTGAAGGTCTGATATTCCAGGAGTTGACGGACGAGTTCGGCCCGCGGGTCGGGCTGTTCCTCCTCGCCCTCCTCCTTTTCCTCGGGGGGCAGAAGCATTTTCGACTTGATGTTCAGGAGCGTCGCGGCGAGAACCAGGTACTCGCCCGCCAGGTCGAGATTCATCGACTGCATGATTTCAATGTGGCTGAGATACTGCTCCGTGATGACCGCGATGGGAATGTTGTAGATGTCCACCTCGTTTTTCTTGATGAGGTAGAGGAGCAGGTCGAGGGGACCCTCGAAGATGTCCAACTTGAACGCATAACTCATGCCGTCAGATCTTCACCGCTTCCCGGACTTCCTGCATGGTCTGTCGGGCGACTTTCGTTGCCCTCCGGCATCCGTCGTTGATGATTTCCCGGACTTCCTCCAGGTGGGACCGGTAATAGTCCTGCCGGTCATGAATCGGCTTCATTCCCTCGAGAACCCACCGGACGAGCCGTTTCTTGCAATCGACGCAGCCGATACCGGCGCGGCGGCATTCGCGATCGATCTCCTCGAGATCCATCCGTGGGGCGTAAATCCTGTGGAAGGTAAAGACGTTGCAGACTTCCGGCCTCCCGGGGTCACCCTTGCGCATCCGCTGGGGATCGGTGAACATGGACTCCACCTTGGCTCTCAGAACGCTGTCCCGGTCACTCAGATAGATGGAATTCTCGTAGGACTTGCTCATCTTGCGTCCGTCGATCCCGAGCAGTTTGGGGACTTCGGTCAGCATCGGCTCCGGTGTGGGGAACACCTCCCGGTAGAGAAAGTTGAACCGCCGGGCGATCTCGCGGGTGAGTTCGACGTGCGGGAGTTGATCGACCCCCACAGGCACACCGTGGGCCTTGTACATGATGATGTCGGCGGCCTGGAGGACGGGGTACCCGAGAAACCCGAAGGTGGAGAGATCCTTGTCCGCCAGCTCCTGTTTCATCTCTTTGTAGGTGGGGTTCCTCTCCAGCCAGGGCAGCGGTGTGATCATCGACAGGATCAGGAAGAGCTCGGCGTGCTCCAGGATCCGCGACTGGATGAACAGGGTGCTCTGCCGGGGATCCAGCCCGACACTCAGCCAGTCGACCATCATGTCCTGGATGTAGCCTTTGATCGGATCGGTGTTGTTGTACTCGCTGGTCAGGGCGTGCCAGTCGGCGACGAAGTAAAAGCATTCATAGCCGCCGCTGTTCTGCAGATCGACCCAGTTCTGCAGGGCCCCGTGCAGATTCCCCAGGTGCAGTTTGCCCGTGGGACGCATCCCGCTCAATATTCTTTTCCTCAATGTCCGTCCTTGTCCTCTTTTTTCCCGGGTGGCCTCGACAGGCTCCGGCGGGAAGGGAAAACCGAAACCGCCGTCCCGGGATGCACAAGCGGCGCAGATATAACAGAAAGCCCCCCGCCCTGTCAACTCGCTGGCCGTCGCCGGCCTCGGTCTTACGACCCCTTCGGACGCCCCGGGCTCATCACCGATTCGACTTCGTTCAGGGTCTTGCGTAAAAGACGGCTTCCCCTTGCCCGCGCCCTGACCGGTCCCAGGACCCCGAGCGCCTCGAGCCGGAGAATCATCCGCCGGGAACCTTCCTCCCTCAGGATCAGGTCCAGTTCCGCCACGAACCGGTAATCCTCCAGGCGATCGAGGATGCCCGATGTCAGCGCGTCCCGGACCAGCGCTTCCGTTGATTCATCCATGCGGAAGCCCAGGCGTCCTTCAAAACGCACAGCCCTGAAGATGCGGGTCGGGTCGTCCACGAAGCTCCGGTCATGGAGAACCCGGATCGTCTTCCCCTCCACATCGGCACTCCCTCCGAAAGGGTCCAGGACCTCACCGAAGGACAGGGGCGTCAGGTCAACCGCCATGGCATTGACCGTGAAGTCCCGTCGATGCATGTCATCTTCGATTCGCCCCGGCCTGACCCGGGGGAGGGCGGCGGGACGATCATAGATCTCCAGACGGGCCGTCGCCACGTCGATCTTGAACCCGGTCGGGAAGAGAATCGTCGCCGTGCCGAACCGCTGATAGGACCGCAGTTTCGCCTCGTATCGCCGTGCAAGAACTCTCGCGAACGCGATACCGTCCCCCTCGATGACGATGTCGATGTCGGTGTTTCCGAACCCGCGATGAAGATCACGGACCACACCGCCCACCAGATAGGCCCTGAAGCCCAGGCGCCGGGCTTCACGGCCGGCCGTCTGCAGAACCTCCAGGACGGGCGCACCCAGTTTCTCTTCCAGGGATTTTCTGATCTGTTCGGCAGGAGACGACATCGTACACCGGGAAATGAAGCCGTCGTTGATCGGGGGGCTTAAACGTCCTCTGCGTCTTCAGGAACCCTTTCTCTTCTTGACGAGGAAATAAAGCTCCCCCTCCTCCTTCATGTATCCCGCAACGGCACCCGCTTCGTCGCCGGAGCCGCAGAAGAGATCGACCCGCCCCGGGCCCGTGATCGCCCCGCCCGTGTCCTGATTGAGGACGAAGCGCGAAAAAGACCGCCAGGAAATGATCCTGCCCTCGGGGTTCAGGACGGGCTTCCGGGTCCGGATGAAGGCCAGTGCGCCCTTCGGGAAAATCGTCTGGTCCGTCGCGATGGACCGTCCGGCCGTCACGGGAACGTCGAGACTCCCGACGGGGCCTTCCTTCACGGTCCGGAAAAAGACATAACTTTCGTTGTAGTGGAGAATCTCCCTCAACTCCCCGGGGTTATCGCGCAGGTACTGCTTGATCGCCTGGGCGGACATGTCTCCCGGAAATACCCGGCCCCGGTCCATCAGGTATTTCCCGATGCTCCGGTAGGGCCTGCCGTTTGAGAGGGCATAACTGACCTGGAAGCAGCTTTCCCCGACGGGACAAATCTTCCCGGATCCCTGGATATGAAGGAAGAAGATGTCGACGGGGTCCGGAAACCAGGCGATTTCAAGCCCCCTGCCCTTCAGCGCCCCCTCGCCGTCGATTTCCTCCCGGCTGTAGTAGGGGACGACTTCGCCTTTCTCGATCCTCGCCACGAGCCGCTCGCCCCTGTAGCGGTCTCTGAACTTCTCCAGATCGACGATGAGGAGATCCTTCGGGGCCCGGTAAATGGGGTAACGGTATTCGGCCGTTTCCGTCGGCGAGGCCTTCAGAACCGGTTCGTAATAGCCCGTGAACAACACCGTCGCCCGGATACCCGACCCCGCCGCGCGGTAGATGTCGAAGGACGAGGTGATCTTCCGCTCCTTCTCGGCCCAGGGTTCAGGGCCCTTCAGGATCTCGAGAAACAGCCTGAGCGTCTCCTTCATCTCCGCGACGGTGTATCGGCCGGGACCCACCCGGAGAATCCTGCTCCCGGGCAACCGATCATAGTACCGGAGACTTCTCTCGACGGCGAGTTCCAGGCTCTGCACCGTCATGTCATCGGAAAAAGAAGGCAGCGCCTTCTCATCGAGACGTTCGAGAGGTTCGGGATACCTGAGGATGGGCCTCTCCATCGGTGCCGTGCAGGCCACAAACATGAGAAAGCAGACCATGAGAGAGACTCTTCCCTTTGGCATAACACCGACAGAACGGGCTTCCCTGCGGTCGGAAGAGCCCGCACCTCAAAGTTCGACGATCATAGCGGCTTCATCGCAGTAATCGGGATACTTGGGGCACTTGAAGCAGTCCGACCAGATCTTCTCCGGGAGCGACATACGGTCCGTCTCGTGAAACCCGATCTTTTCGAAAAAGCCCTTCTGATAGGTGAGCGTGAAAATCCTGTAGAGGTCCAGCGTGATGGCCTCGGAGATGCAGGCCTCCACGAGTTTCTTGCCGATGCCCCTCTTCCGGTACCGGTGGTCCACGAAGAGGGAGCGGATTTCCGCCAGATTCTCCCAGAAGATGTGCATGGCGCAGATGCCCACGATCTCACCGGTCCCGTCGTCGATGTAGACGTAGAAATCCCGCAGGGAATTGTAGATGTCCACGAGCGACCGCGGAAGAATCTCCCCTTCGCTCGAGGAGAGATTGATCATGCGATGGATCGTCCTGACGTCGCCCGTCTTCGCTTTTCTGAGCATCTGTTTTACCCCCCGGGCCCCGCATCCCTGACCCGCTGATTATTTTTGAGCGGCCCTGAGCATTTCCTTCGCGTGTTCCCTCGTCTTGTCCGTCACCAGAACCCCGCCGAGCATGCGTGCGATTTCATCGAGCCGTTCGCGATCGCTGAGCCTGCGCACAAAGGCCTTCGTTCTGGCGTCTGAAACGCCCTTGGAAACCAGGTAATGGCCGTCTCCGAAACAGGCGATCTGAGGCAGGTGGGTGATGCAGATGACCTGATGGTGCCTGGCAACTTCCTTGAGTTTTCGTCCGACCACCTCCGCCGTCGCGCCCCCGATGCCGCTGTCCACCTCGTCGAAGATCACCGTCCCGACGGCGCCCGTCCGGGCAAGGACCTTCTTCATGGCGAGGACGATCCTCGAGAGCTCCCCGCCGGAGGCGATTTTGTTCAGCGGTTTGATCTCCTCCCCGACATTGGTGGAAAGGTAAAACTCAACCGCATCCATCCCCTTCGCGTGGAACGGGAGACCGGCCCCGTCGGCGGGCCGATCGATCATGACCTTGAATCTCGCCCGCTCCATTTTCAGGGAACGGATCTCGCCGTTGATGGCCTTCTCCAGAACGGCCGCCGTCTTCGCGCGCTCCCCGGAAAGGGCGGCGGCAAGCTCGCGGATCTGCGCCTCTCGGACGTCGATCTCGCGGGTGGTCTTTTCGATATCCCCGGCAACCGTCTCGAGGCCCCTGATTTCCTCTTCGAGACTCGCGCGGGTCTGCAGGACCGAGTCCAGGGACCCGCCGTACTTGCGTTTGAGCCTGCTCAACAGTTCCAGACGCCCCTCGATCTCATCGAGACGTCCCGGGTCCCGGGGTATTTTCTTCACGTAGTCGCGAAGGGCAAGGGCGGTGTCTTCCAGCTGGATGGCGACGGTATCAAGCTCCTCGGGGGCGATTCTGAATTCGGGGTCGATTTTGCGGATCTCCCTCACCTGGCCGGTGATTTTACCGAGTTCCGCCAGGACCGAGCCCTGACGGTCGTAGAGAACCTGATGGGCGGCTTCGGCGATTTCCCGCAGGCGCCCGGCGTGAGCCAGGAGTCTCTTCTCTTCCTGAAGCGATTCGTCCTCGCCTTTCTTCACACCGGCATCGTCTATCTCCTTCAACTGAAACCTCAGGAAATCATCCCGTTCTCCCCGGCGCTTCTGGATGTCCTGGAGTGCCCCCAGTCGCGCCCGGAGGCCCTGATAGTCACCGTAGAGCACGGCGTACTCCTGCCTCGAGGGCAAAAGCCCGCCGAACTCGTCGAGAAAGTCGATGTGGCTGTCGGCGTTCAGGAGAATCTGGTGCTCGTGCTGACCGCAGATGTTGATGAGCAGCTCGCTCAAAGTCGCAAGCGAAGCGAGCGTCGTCATTCCCCCGTTGACGTAGATCCTGTTGCGGCCCGACCGGGAAACGATCCGCCGGATGACGAGTTCATCGTCGACAGGCAGGTTGAGCGCTTCGAGCCGCGCCCTGACGTCTTCGCGGCCGCGCACATCGAAAACCGCCTCCACCGTTGCGGAATCCTCGGAGGACCGGATGAGGTCCGCCGTCGCCCGCTCGCCGAGAAGCAGGCTGATGGCGCCGATGATGATCGATTTCCCCGCACCGGTCTCCCCGGAGAGAATGGTCAGGCCTTCCGGGAAGGAAATTTTCAATTCGTC
>DAOTMG010000024.1:0-33249 GCA_035450185.1 Syntrophales bacterium
GTTGTTGACGATCTCCTCGAAGAGCCTGCCGCCCTCCACGATCCGGTCGGCCAGCGCCTCAAAGAGATCGAAAAATTTTTCGCGTCTCGTCAAGAATTTCATAAACTCCCCGATACCTTCACGGGCCCCGCCTTTCGTCACGGAGTCCGATGACGGACGAGCGGCGGGAAGATGGTATGGAAATTGAGAATTTTCTAATTCGGAACAGAGACGAAATCAAGGATTATTTGTTGATGAGGGTCGAGGCAGACCGGGAGGCCCTGCTCCTTGCGCTTCATTGAATGCGTTTTGACGCGAAGCGAATCACCCCGCCTATCAGGCGGTGGATCTTGAAAAGCGATGAAGGGGATCGCATCCCCCCCTTGTCCCGGCACCGCGTTCATCCCCGTCTACAGGACGGGATGTTCTGCGGGATATTCATAAAGGGCAGGGCCTTTTCCGGTCCCGCCCTGCATTTCAGCGTGATGCGACGGTGTCCGGCCTTCCCGGCCGCAGCGGATTTCCCGGCAACCCTTTCCATCACAACACAGTCGGTGACGGTGCAGCCCCCCAGCCGATGACCGCCGTGAACACCTCCGGTCATCTCCCCCGCGGCATACAGCTTGGGAATCACCTTCCCCTCCCTGTCCAGAGGCCCGGTTATGACCGTGATCTGCAATCCGCCCATGGTGTGGTGAATGGCCGGCCGTTGCGGCACCGCGCAAAACGGCGCCTTCTCGATCTCGGCCCGCATCCTCGGTTTGCCGACAAAAGATGAATGGAGGTTATGAAGAAGATCTTTGCCTCCAGGAAAAGTTCCGGATTCACCGACGCGCTCCACGGCAAGATCAACATCGTCTGCGGCGGATGCCGCGGGAAGGCCCTGCCGGCAGAGGGAGACGCCGTCGAAAACGACCGCTCCTTCGCCTGCCACGGCCCCATGGAACAACCGGCCGCCCGGAGCGTCCCGAGGCGACCGTTAACGAATACAATGCCGGTGTGAACAAGGGAAGCGACGCTTTCGGTCGGAAGACCCTCGTCGCCGCCTTCGGGAAGCCTGTGAAGATCGAGCAGGCACCCTTCTATGCCTTCCACACGACGGCATACATCCTCGGCACTTACGGCGGGATCCTCACCAACGAGAGGGCGCAGGTGGTTGACATCTTCGGACAGACCGTCCCGGGTCTTTACGCGGCAGGGGAAATCGTCGGCGGTGTCCACGGCGCGGCCTGCATGACGGGAACGACCTCCGGCAGGGCGCTCATATTCGGCAGGATCACCGCAAAGTCGGTTCCGGCACAGAAGCAAACAGGGCACACAACGACCGAAGGGCCTGGTCGATGCCGGGCCCTTTTTTCTCATATGGCCCCGCTCTCAGATGAGAACAGAGCCCGTGCTGATTTCTCGACCGTCCATTCGCAAGACAGGCAAACGGTTATGGCGGATGTTATCAGGATACAGTGGTTTTTTGTGTTGCAAGATGCTGTTTTCATATAGTTTTTCATTGACAAGAAACGACGCTGCGGATATAGATACAACATGCGGTAACGGATGCTGATAGTGATTCCAATTTAAAAGGAGGAATATCCATGTCATCCATCTGCAAGTTCGGTCTTTTTTTGTCGTGTTGCCTTGCGCTCGCCCTGAGCGGATGCGCCGAGTCCATGGTACAGCCGAAGGCGAAAGTCGACAGGGGCATCGAGGAGCAGCTTCCGCCCTACAGCGGCCCCAGGGCGAGGGCGGCCGTCGCACGGTTTGACTGGAAGGTGGGCGCCAGCGGAAGCAGCCAGACGACCATCACGGGTATCGGTTCACAACCCATCACCATCAGCCGCGAGCACTCGGGATACATGACGGGCCTGAGGGACATGCTGACGACGACGCTGGTGCAGAGCAAGCGCTACCGTGTCCTCGAGAGACAGGATTTCGGGGCCTTGGCTTCCGAGATGTCCCTGGGTGAGTCCGGATACGCCGACAAGAAATCGGCGGTGAAGAAGGGGAGCGTGAAAGGCGCGGAACTGCTCATTGTCGCCGCCGTCACCGGATGGGAACCCGGCACATCAGGAACAAAGGGGGGGTTGTTCGGCGGAAAGTGGGACGCCATTGCCGGAATTGCCGGAGCCTACAGGAAATCTTCCATGGCCATGGACATCCGGATCATCGACGTGGCCACCTCGGAGGTTCTCGCGGCCACGCGAGTCGAAGGTGAGGCGAGCGATGTGAACATGGGTGCTCTGGCCGGAGGCATTTTCGGCTCAACGGCCCTCGGCGGCGGGCTGAGCAACTACGCCAAGACACCCATGGAAAAGGCCATCCGGACCTGCATCTACGAGGCCACGAAGTACATCATCGAGAACACCCCGAAGAACTATTACAAATACTGAAAGCACACCGCACCTATACACGGAGGCCGCCCTTGCCCGGCGGCCTTTCCGTGTCTCAGCGCTGCGGTTTTGGATCGAATCGGTTCATCCGGGGGTGCCCCGGCCCCTCAGCCGGTTGCGAACGGTCTGTATGATCAACAGGGATGCCTCGAAGGGGTCTTCGGCACAGCAGTCTTCCATGAGATTTTCGTTCTCCTCCCACAGGCCGAAATCCTCCCGGATGCCTTCACCCCACCCGAAAACGTTGAAGATGGCCACTTCCTCGTCGGACATGTGGGCCACGGCCACCCGGGTCTTGAAACTCATCCTGTCAATGATGTGATTTACGGCTTCACTGACCGTCGCGGGCGGGGGCTCGTTCCCGGGTTCCCGGGGTTCGTCCAGCGGGAACAGCCACTCGAACCAGGCCTCGACCTCCCTGCGGTTCGGCGAGACCCCCTGCTTCAGAACCCTCTTATTGATGAGAACCGCCGGCAGATCTCGAAGGCCGAAGATTGTACTGCCAATGGCCGGCACCCAGGAAACCTTGACATACCCTTTTATGTCACGACGGCGCAGCGCCTCCTCGATCATGGACCGGATCGATTCACCTTCCTCGCGGGAGCACGTGCAGACTTCAATATCGAGAGACTTCTCCGTCACCGACCGCTCCTGGCAGTGGGAAACCTTTGATCGCCGCTAAGCCGATACTTCCTTCCCGATTACTAACACACAAAGGCCCCATAAGGTAGTAATTATTAACGGCTCCGCGCTGCCCCTTACACATCCCGAAATATCACAGAAAACAGGAGCCCGGAGCGATGTGTCTCGACCGTCTCGACCCGGGTGCTTTACACCTCGCGGCAGATGTGCGATACTTTCACTCACAAAAAAATGGAAAGGCTGAACTCATGCGACGCAACCTGCCCGGCAACAGGCAACTGCGGCTCTTTGCAGCAGCTGCGTTCTTTTTTTTCGGATGTTCCATCCCCCAGACCTATTCCTCGATCCAGAACCGCTCAATCACGCTCAATCCCATGGACCTGGAACGCAACGGGCTCGCTTTCATCACCCCCTCCACCGTTACGGGCCAGGAAGAGGAAAAGCAGGCCGTGGCCCTTACCTTCAGCGAGGTTCTCCAGAAAAAGCGTCCCGAAATTCCGGTGATGACCCTTCCAGAAACACTGAGCGCCGTGAACAGGGCCGGCATCGAGGAATCCTACAGGCGCATGTTCGAGCATTACCGGGACACGGGCCTCTTCAAGCTGGACAGCCTTCAGAGCCTTCGCAGCGCCACAGGGAAGCGCTACTTCGGCCAGCTCAAGCTCTCCGGGTTCAGCCAGAGCTCCGACGGCCGCTTCAGCCTGCTGGGTCTTCGCCTGTACTCGACCAAGATAGCCCGTCTCCGGCTGTTCTTCCAGATCTGGGACTCCGCTGATGGCAGCATCGCCTGGGAGGGCATGGCCGAAATGGATCTTGCTGAAGACACACCGAAGGAGAAAATGGTCACCCTGAAAATGGTCATCGACCAGGCGGCAAGCGATCTCATCGACCGGCTGCCGTCGAACGTCACCCCGGCTGCGGCCAAACCAGACAGAAAGGGCTGATGCCCCCTGGTCGGCACCGCCGGGGATCGCTGACGTCTGTCGTCGATCCCGTCCATACGATCGCTCGGGTGAGGCCGGGGGCCCTGCCGCAGGGCCTGTGCGAGGAACCCCTCTGTGTTCTTTTAATTTTATCTTTATTAATCACGGACTTAAACGGTGACCCATCAACAGTCAAGCTCCCGCGTAGGACGTCAACCGGACTCCGTATCGATCGTTTAATTATGTACGTAATCGGCAATTTCCGGCAAGCCTCTGTACAGGACAGGTATTGAAGGATAATATAAAAGACAGAATCAAAACGGGGGATTGACATGAAAGCCCTGAAATCCTTCCGATTTATAATGGCCTTTATTCTTGCGCTCCTGTTGGCGGTGCCGCCCGTCGTGCTCGCCCGGGACAGCAGGAACGAAACGGCAAAGAGATTCTCCCAGGAGGAGTTGGACCAGATTCTGGCCCCCGTTGCCCTCTATCCCGACTCGCTCCTCGCACAGGTGCTGATGGCGTCGACTTACCCTCTCGAGGTCGTCATGGCAGACCGGTGGGTCAAGCAGAACAAAAACCTCTCGGGGGATAAACTGAAGGAAGCCGCGGACAAACAGTCCTGGGACCCGAGTGTCAAGGCCCTGGTGCCATTCCCCGACCTTCTCTCTACAATGGCGGATAAGGTGGACTGGACGCAGAAACTCGGCGATGCCTTCCTGGCCCAACAGTCCGACGTCATGGAAACCGTCCAGAGTCTCCGGAAAAAGGCCTATGAGGCCGGCAACCTGAAGTCGACCAATGAACAGAACATAATCGTCGAAAAGGAAATCATCCGGATCGAGCCGGCCGACTCGAGGGTTGTCTATGTCCCCGTCTACGACCCCTGGTGGGTCTACGGACCCTGGTGGTGGCCTTATTACCCGCCTTATGTCTTTTATCCCTACCCGTACCCTGCGGCGGTGTACTATCCCGGCTACATCGGATTCAGCGTCGGCTTCGTCGTGGGTGCTTACTGGGGCAACTGGGGATATTGCAACTGGCCCCATCGAACAGTGTATGTGAATCCTTACTACTATGGACGGCCTTACTCCCGATATGGTCGCGCGCCCGTGGGCAGTGCCATTGCAGCGGGAGGACGAGCCCCGGGCCCAGGTCCCTCGCAACCGACTTCCCGTTCTCGCCCCGTGGGCAGTTTGATCGCTCCGAGTGGTTCTCCTGCCGTGCAAAAGTGGGCACATGATCCCGACCACCGGAGGGGGGTGGCGTACAGGGACTCGGCCGTGGGCAGGCAGTTCGGGCAGACAGGAAGGACCACCGCCGACAACCGCAGGCTTTCCCGCTCTTTCGAGGATAACATGGCCAGGAGAACGGCCGTCACGAAAGCCGACGTCGCAACACGGACCGGGACAATCGGTCATGTCGGAAGGACCGCGGGCGGGTCTTACGGGTCGATCGACAGACGTGGAAAACCCGAAACGTCTTTCTCCCAGACAAGACAGGACCGTACGGACGCTGATCGGATGATCGGAAATCGCAGCGCCGGCAGGACTTCTCCGTCGATCGGGAGAAGCGGCAGAATCGACACTTCATCGACACCACGGAAGGTCATTGAACAGAGCGGATTCGGCCGGCAACCGATCGATCGCGCGTACCGTCCCCCCGCCGCGCAGGGCGGCGCCCTTTCCGCACCTGCCGGGGTGAATCGCGGCATCGCGGTCCCGAAACCCGGCAACTGGGCCCGAGGAGCGGGCGTACCCTCGCCGAAAGCGCAAAACTGGACCGGTATCTCCGGCGGCCAGGGCCGTGTCGGCGGCGCCTTTTCCCAGGGGGGCTTCGTCGGCTCCGGCGGCGGCAGGATGGGCGGATGGAGTGGCGGAGGGGGAGGCTTCCCTCGCGGAGGTCCAAGCGGCGCCGTCGGCGGTGCCGTCGGCGGAGGCGGTTTCCGCGGCGGCCGCTGAAGTTGAGTCGCTTATCCGACCCGACGGACAGCAAAAGAAGGACAGGTGTTGAATGATCTGACCTGTCCTTTTTTTCATTTTTCCCCGCTTCCCGACCGTTCGATCCAGGCCTTGAGATCACAGGCCAGCTTTTCATCACCGGCCCCGATGATCTCGCTTTCCTTCAAGGCTTTATCACGTTCCCCCGACAGCCAGTACACCTGCGCCAGCCGCACCCTGACCCGCATGGCATCCGGATTCAGGCTCAGTATCCTTTCGAAATGGGTTATGGCCTCCGCGAATCTCCCCCGCGCGGCGAGGGCGGAGCCCAGGTTGTAACGGCCGTCGACGGAGGCGGGGTTCATTCTCAGCGCCTCGGAAAAGTAGATCATCGCCTGATCCAGATTGCCGCGTCTGGCCAGGGTAACCCCGAGGTTGTTGTAGGCCTTTTCGTAGTCGGGCTTGATCCGTATCGCTTCCAGGTAATGATAGACGGCCTGATCGTCCTGCCCGAGCCCGGCATAGGTGTTTGCGAGGTTGTAGTGGCCGTCGGCATAATCGGGATAGAGGCGTACCGCCTCCAGGTAGTGCACCAGTGCCTCATCCACCTCCCCGGCGGCCGCGAGCTCATTCCCCAGGTTGTTGTGAATCAGGTAATTGCCCTCCGTGACGGCGAGAGCACGGCCGTAAAGCGACCTGCTGTCCCGCCAGTAGCTCAGCTGGTTTGCCGTCGACACCGCCAGGGCGGCCATGACGGCAACAAAGAAAACCGTCAGCGCAGCCCGCAAGCGTTTCCGGTCACCGGCCGCGCCATAGGCGCCCCAGACCACCATGATGAACGGGCCGATGAGGGGAATGTAGGTGTACCTGTCCGCCATGGCCTGCGCCCCGATCTGAATGAACCCGATCACGGGAAGAAGCGTGATGAGGTACCAGAACCACCCCACGGGGAAACAGGGATGGTTGCGGGCGAGGCGGAGTACGAATGCTGTCGTCGCGGCAAGAAGAACAAAGGCTCCCGCCCACTTCCAGAATGACGGCATGCCCGCATGCGGGTAATAGACGGCGAGGTCGAGCGGCAGGACCATCTTCCAGAGGTACCAGACATAAGACACGATCGCGTTTGCGAACCGCTCCTTCAAGGGGAACACGTCCACGGCCTGGATCGCCCCGATTTTCTGCTGGCCGACGACGGCCATCGCTCCTGCAGCGAGGGAAAGAACGAGAAGGGGGATTTTTTCAATGACAAGCCTGGATTCGGGGCGGCGGAAAAAAGGATAGGGTTTCACGAAATCATCAAACACCGTGACCGGGCTTTCCTGGCGACCCAGCGGCCACCCGTCGAGAAGAAGGAGCACGATCGGCAGGGTCACCGGCATCGGCTTGGAGAGAAGTCCCAGGGCGAACGAAACGACCACAAGAAGATACCTCGAGGGCGCCGGCCTCTTCACATAGAGCCAGTATGCTCCCATCGTCGCGACCCAGAAAAAACCGCTCAGCACGTCTTTCCGCTCGGCCACCCAGGCCGCGGACTCGACATGAAGGGGATGGAAAGCGAAGAAGGCCGCCACGAGACCGCTCCCCCACAAGAAACCGGTCATCGCATTGAGAACGATGAAGAGAAGCATGGCGGCGGAAGCGTGAATCAGGATGTTCGTGAGGTGGTGCCCGCCGGCTCCGGGACCGTACAGCCGGTAATCCAGCATGTGGGAAACCCAGGTGAGAGGATGCCAGGTCCCCGCGTCGACATTGGTGAAGGCCCAGCGCAGGCCCTCCGCCGTGATACCTCTCCGGACTTCCGGGTTGTCGGTCACATAGACGTTATCGTCAAGGCTCACGAACTCGAACTGCACCGACGGCCAGAAAAGAACGACGGTCACCAGACCGAGAAGGAGAGCGAACCGGGCAACCCGGTATCGACCTTTCACGTGAGGGGTGGGTGGCTGTAAGGCCGCCGGGCCGGAACTTCCCGGCGGGGTGGTTGTGCCCCCGCTTTCGGTGCCGGGGGCTTTTTGCGGACTGCCGGTGGGCTCTTTCATGACAGGTGCTCGACAACACTCGAGACCGCCTGGGCTCCGGATGACGCGCCGGTCGCTGCATTGTCAAAATTCAAGCCGGCAAGAGCTATTTGTCCTGCAGCTGATGGATGCCGGTCCATTCGCCCGGCGGCGGATTTTCTCGATACTGCCTACAGCGAGTGAGCATGAGTCGGGACGGCTGATCTGCGGCATCCAGTTGAAGAACCTTCTCGTAAAACCCGATTGCCTCGTCCCACCGCCTGTCCAGGTAGGCGTCGAGAGCCGCGGTCGCCAGTTCCGCGATACGTGATTTTATCTCATCCGCCGTCCCGGCACGCTCCATCAGTTCGTACACCTTGAGCCCTGTCCGCCTGCCCTTGACCGAGACGAGATCGAGCGGGCGGGTCACAAAATGGTCTTTCACCAGGCCGTGGGTGCTCTCACCGATAATGATTCGTGTCCCGTAAAATTTATTCAGGCCTTCGAGGCGGCTTGCCGTGTTGACGGGGTCGCCGACGACGGTGTAGTTCATGCGGACCGCGCTTCCCATATTGCCCACGATGACTTCGCCCGTGTTGATGCCGATGCGCTGGGCAAAAAGCGGTTTGCCTTCCGCCGCCCACTTCCGCCGCAGCTCGGTCAGCCGATCCCGACAGAGGAGGGCCGCTCGGCAGGCCGCAAGGGCGTGCTCGGCATTGGGCGCCGGAGCGCCCCAGAAGGCCATGATGCTGTCCCCGATGAACTTGTCGACGGTGCCCTGCTCCTCCCGGATCTGCCGGTTCATCTCCCCCAGGTACTCGGCCAGATGTTCCACGAGATCTTCCGGCGGGACCTGTTCCGAGATCGAGGTGAAGCCCTCGATATCGGAGAAGAAGACGGTCAGGTTCGCCCTGACGCCGCCGAGTTCCGCCTCCCCGCCCGACGCCATGATGTCGCGGACGACATCGGTCGGCACGTACTTCCCGAAAGATCGAAGCCCCCTCTTCATGTCGTCGGTGGCCGCCATCAAACGGTCCACTTCCCTGATCATCGAGTGACCCAGCGGTCTGCCGTCCAGTTCGAATCGGCCGATGGCCTCCGATTCGAGGGCGATCTTCCGCAAGGGTTTTGAGATGCGCCCGGCGATCCAGTAGCTTGCCAGAAGGATCAGGCCGAAACTCACAAGGCCGATGAGAAAGGTCTGGCGGTTGTTCCTGTCCACAAGCCCCATGATTTCCTCGCGGGGGATGACGGAGGCGATAAACCAGTTCGGCAGGTATTTCCCCTGCATGTGCCGGTAACTGCCGTAATACTCGGTCCCGCCGGCGGTGAAACCGAAGATGTGCAATCCTTCGCCCGACCCTTCCCGGTGTACCTCGTTCAATGCCTCCATGAACCGGGCGACGCGGGTGTCCTTCAGATCTTTGTACAGGACAAACTCGTGCACCTCCCTGCCCCGCTCGTTCATGACGGTGCGGGTCAGGATATCGGGGGTCGGATGAGCGATGACCCTGAGAGGGCCCTTTTCCGGTTTTTCAATGATGAAGGCAAATCCCTTTTTCCCGACGGGGTTCTCGGCAAGGAATTTCGATATGGTTGCGATGTCGAAATCGACGGTCGTGACCCCGCGCAGGCCTTTGTCATTGTCGTAAAAAGGCGCTGCGTAGGACACCCCCGCGACGGTCTCTGCGCCCTTGCGGAGCGTGCGGGCCTCTATCCATATAGGATCCCCGGCATCCCGGGCTTTTTCATACCAGGGGGGAGCGATCCGCCCGGACGTGAGAGTTATCTTCTTTTGGCTGTACGGCTTTCGCGCCCGGTGTTCCTCGGGCCAGAAATCCGCTATCTCAATGGTGCTGCTTCCCGGTTTGCGCGTCACTTCACGGATCGTGATCCGGCCGTCCTGCATACGCTCGACGGACAGGCTCTGACTGGTTTCCAGCCTCACGGAAAGGAAAGTGAAGTAAGGCTGTGACTCCATCACCCGCCGCCAGTAGGTCCCCAGCCTGAGAAAGGTCTCGGGCCCCAGTTTGATCTGCCCGAGCATGGAGCGATTCAACTGGTTCTGGTCGTGGGCCTTTGAAAGAAGATTTTTCACCCACAACTCGATGCGGCTGGACGTCTGCTCGATGACCTGCTCGGAGAGGTAGGCCGCGTTCTTGTAGAGGTTGGAATAGGAGAGATGCCCGAGTACCGCGACGGTGCCCAGGAGAAGCACCGCGAGGATGGTTGAAAGCGCGATGCGAAAAGCGACGCGCAGAGGCTTTGCATCCGGTTCTTCTGCCGAGTTTTTCATGGAGCCCCCGTGCATTCCAAATCAACGGCCGGCGAGGCCGGACTTTCTCTTCGTGATGATCACAAGGGCGGGTTTCCCGTCACCGGGCTTCCCCGCCGCCGTCCCCGCGATGTACGGAGAAGTTATCGCCGCCTGTTTCTCCCTGTGGTCCTTTCCCGAAACAAGCCCCGCCTGTCCAATTCCTCCGCCTGTCGCGAGCCGAAAGATGACCGCAAAGGCCAGGATCAGCGAAAGAAAGCTCAAGGTGCAGTAAAGTGTTTTTTGAGTCTTTTTCGACATGGCGTTTCTCCCGCCGCCTAACGATGCGGATGACTGAAAATATCAACCCTTCCCGCGACCGGCCCTGTCGGTCCGGTCTTCACCGCGGGGCGGCCGATTACGTCTGCCGCGCCAAAAAGGGTTTTCTGTTCAAACGGGGTGTCTATTTATGACCTGAACCGGCACCCCTGTCAATCCCCGAGTTATCCCGGAGGCCGGCCGGATTTTCCGTCGGCGGACCGCCGACTGAAAAATCAAAAAGCCCCGTCCGGGGACGGAGCTTTTTGAGACATGGAGTGGGGACGAAACCCGGAAGATCCATCCCGTCCTCGTGTCAGAAGGCATACATGAATTTGAACCAGAACTTATCGCCCTCGGGTTTGTTCTCCGCTTCGAACTCCCGCTGCCACTTGATCGTGAAATTCATGTTTTTGTACCCGTACTGCACCTGGGGACCGGCGGCGAAGACCCTCCCCTTGAACCCGTCGGCAAAGGTCGGATCGTTCGACTCATCATCGGTGATCTGCCGATAATAGTACCCGCCGATGCCGACGGCCAGGCTCTTGATGTGGTACCCGATGGTGTAGTCGAAGTGGAATTCCTGGCCCGACCGGTAGTTCGTGTCGCTGTTCTCCGTGTTGAAGTCGTACATGAATTTTCCCGATATCTCGAAGCCGCCGTCACTCAGGTAGGTGAAGCCGACGACGGGCTCGAAGGTCCAGTAATTGCGGCCGGCATTGGCGAGATGGTTCCGGTCGTAGGATCCCACGGGAATGTAAATGTCCAGGCCTGTTGTGACGTGGTAATTCTTCCAGTGCCAGCCGAGGATGATGGGGTCCACGATGATGTCGCCGATGCCCCACCGGCTGTCACTCTTCCCGGGGACTTCCACGTCCTGGTAAACGACGGGCAGGAACGCGTGAACGGCATAGTCGGCCCCGAAGATTTTGAACCGGGTCACATGGACAAGCCGAAAGACGTTGGCAACCGCATCGAGTTTGAATCCTGGAATCCCT
Source organism: Syntrophales bacterium (assembly GCA_035450185.1). GTDB lineage: Bacteria > Desulfobacterota > Syntrophia > Syntrophales > UBA2192 > JAPLJU01. The sequence continues at coordinate 11,436 of DAOTMG010000024.1, forward strand.
TCGTTCCCATCCTTGTCGTTGAACTTTGTGGCTGTGTAGTACTGCAGGTAATTGATGAAATACGTGCCCGGCGGCGGCAGCGCCCCGGCCATGAAATCTTCGGCACCGTTCGGATAAGCGCCTCCTCCCATCTCGGTCGCGTCTGCCCGATCCGCGAAGGCAAGCAACCAGATCAGGCACGCCGAAAGGAAGAACAGAAAAACCCTTCTCATCACAGAAATCCTTCTCATAAAAAACACCTCCTTATTGCTATTTCGTTCATAAACCCGCCGGAAAAAGCGTTTCGACCGGCGGAGCCCTCGTAGTAAATTTTTTTCGTCCTGCCGTTCTTCCTGGGTCCACTTCATGCCTCCTCGATGAAAAAAGGCCGTGGAGTGCGTGCCTCCACGGCCTTTCCGAAACTAAAAAAGCCATGGATAGCATCCTTTGATCTACCCATGGCTCGATTTCTTACATTACGACCCCGCTTCTACACCCTCCCGACCGACAGGCAGACCCCCGCGCTGTTATGGAAACTCCACCACCAGCCGAGATGGGCCATTCCTGAGCGTCCGTCCGTCATGCTGAACCTCAATGAAAAGTGCGGACATGCAACCACACTTCACGTCCCCTGTCAAGCAGTTTGTACACCATGAGAGGTGGCGGTCGTTGCGTTATAAAGATAGACTCTTGCCCCGGACAAAACAAAAAGCCTCCCCGTAGAGAGGCCTATCGCCATGAAAATCCGTGTGAGCGCTTTTCGCCGATCACCCTTTGAGCTGCGGTTTCTGAGAAGACCCGTTCAGTTTTCTTCTCAGTTCCGAGATCAGCTCCCTGTACCTGAGCGTCAGGTCCGACACCGTGACAGACGGGTGGAGTACAGGCGGCACATGGACACCATCTCTCAGGTCCCTGACATTGTCGATAAGCGCTTTCTTTGTTATCTGTGATACCGGCTTCAAGATTTCTCCTTCCACGGGCTCTGACCGTTTCCTACAGACCGGGGCGCTTCATCGTTCCCACGGCAGTGGCGTTTGCGACGGTGCTGCTTGCTTTTCCCTCTGCGGTGACGGTGAAAATCGGCGACGAATAGGAATAGCTCAGGGTGAAATCACCCGCATCGGTACCGATCGCGCTCCCCGTATAATCACGCCCTTCCGGCCAGGAGGCGGTATTCAAAAGCCTCTGGGCTCCGTACATCATGATCCTCGTTTTGCCTTCAGCCAGGGCGGAATAGGCTGCCTTTTTCTTTGCTTCCTCCTGGAGTGAAAAATACTTCGGCACGGCCATCGCGGCCAGGATTCCCAAAATCACCAGAACAGATATAATCTCTATCAGCGTAAAGCCCTTCCGGCTTTTAAGCGACACCCCCCTCATATTTCTCCCCTTTATCCCGGTTCACGGACCCTCACCGTGAATGCATTCGATCCAACTTCTTGATTTTAAAAACTGATTGATTGCGAGTGTGAAACGAATATCACCGAATGGGTCAGCGCATTTCAGAAGCCCGTACCCTGAACGGGCCATGAAACGCAGGCGGGGGGCAATTCTTACGTCAGCATCTATTTATTATGCAAATTTTATGACGATGTCAATGCTTTTTATCCCGATAGCTTTCAAATACGAAGAAAGTATTAGATCATAAATATTACTGTGAATTTATTTAAAAATTCCCGCCGAGGATGCGGGGAATCTGTCTTCCAAAAAAAAGGGTTTCCCGCGTCCCGCCTTCTTCGAGCGTCAAATTACCGTCACTGCACCGGAACAAAATCACCCCCGGCCATCCGTCATCGAGGGCCGGGGGCGATCCATTCTCGGTCTTCGGGGGAATTCCTCCCCGGGACGGCTTTTCATTTCTTCATATATGCCTTGAACGGCCCGTTCGTCCAGGTGATCTCGGAGAGCTCCTTCTGCCCAGGGGCGGAGGGGTGGAAGCAATCAATATCGGACACGTGAAATTCCCCGAACTTGAAATTGAACACCTCATCGGTGTAGACATAGTGGTGATCGGGGTCATCTGCGTTGTATTTCTCCGTCACCCGTTTTAGGATGGCGTTGAACCCCATGTTGCGGTCGCGGGTATACTGGCGCTGGGCCTCCGTGAGCAGCGGGTTCAGCATGGTCCCGCAGGGGAAGAGTCTGAGGAGGCTCGTTGCCCAAAGCACTTTGCAGTCCACGATCCCGAGAGCCTTCTTGTCGCCGGCCGCCTCGCGCAGCCGGTAGATGTCGACGATCCCTACGACATAGATCGTGGCCCCTTTCGGCAGCCCATTCCGCAGATGGGTCAGCCCTTCCCGGAACTTCGCCTCGAAGACCGCATCGGTGGGAATATCGGCAAAGGTGTCCCCGCAGACGTCATTGTGCCCCATGAGCACCGTGACATAGGTCGGGGTACGACTCACCGACCGGAGCGTCTGCCCCACGAAGTCCGTTTCCATGTCCGCGCCGCTTTTGGCCTCCATGTAGTTCGCGCGGCCCGAGCTGCCGAAGTTTTTCGTGATCCGCTGGTTGTGGCTGCACACGTCCGTGAGCCCCAGGAGCCACTCCCAGAACCCGTGGTAACCGTTTGCCCAGCTCGCCCAGTGGTTGGCTGCCGGTAGCTCGGCGTCGATGGCCTCCGTCATGCTGTCTCCGATGCTGGAGAGACGCTTGGGTTTAAGCTGGTTCGCTTTGCTCTCGCCGAAGACCTCCGGCGTCGCCAGGAGCAGGCTGATGATAACCAGAAATGACACCAGATAGAAACGATTCCTGTCCATGGATGCCCTCCTTTCTCCTCTGAAAATATTAAAAAACTCTTTTCCCTTATTGGTTCAGTTCCCTTTCAACAAGACGCTTCAGCTCCTCGTAAGGAAAGGTCCCGCTGAAATAGATGCCGTTGACAAAGATCACGGGGGCTGCCTGGATCCCGATCCGCACCCCATAACCGATGTCTTCCTTCACCTGCAGGAGGTATTTGCCCTCCTTCTGCCCTGACCCGATGCGCTTCCGGTCGAGTTTGAGATCCTTTGCCGCTTCGTCGACCGTCTGCTGTGTCACTTTCCCCTTCAGGGCCATCATCCGGTCGTGGTACTCCCAGAACTTTCCCTCCTCGAAAGCCGCCCGGCCCATCTCGGCCGCATACAGGGCATCGGGGTCCTGGATGCCGAAGAAATCCCGGTGCACCCACCGGATCCTTCCGGGAAAAGCGGCCATGACCTCCCGGATCTTATCCGCGCTGTCCGAGCAAAGCGACGATGAGAAGTGCGCGAAGTGCACGAGGACAACGGACGCTTTTTCCGCCCCCCGCGAGGGACTTCCGGCGGTATCCACCTTAATCCGCGGTCTTGCAGGTGCCGCGGCCAGGAACCGGTAATCCGATTTCTCCCGAAGCGAGGCCATGAAGTCGAGCTTGCGCTGGGCCTTCCCGTGTTCGGCGAGGTAAACACGGATCCTTTCCCTTGCCTGCGGCCCCTTGAGTTTGTCCTCGGGGTGCACCTCGAAGTAGCCGTCCACCTCCTTCTCGGTCAACGGCGATACCTTCCCGTCCACTTCCTGTCTCATGAGAGCCTCCACGGTGAGTCCCCGCCGGGCTGCCTCCGCCGCAAGCAGGCGCCCGTCGGCAATCTCGCGGGCTTCGCGCTGCAACAGGCTGTGGATGCTCGCTTTCAGCCGATAGATCTGAAAGGCTGCGCTCTCTTCTATCTCCGAGAGGTAGATGGGTTTGCCGTCGAGTGTTGCGATCACCTCGTCGGATGCCGAAGCGTCCGCTGCCGGTGCCGCGAAAAGGAGACTAACGACCGGGAGAATCCAGATATTCCAGAACCACTTCCGCTTTTTCCGGTTTATCATTGTCGATGCCTTCCGTGGTGAGGCGGTTGAGAAATTCGGCCGCGCTCATGCCCGTCCGTTCACGGATTCTCCGGTCGCTTTCATCGATCCGGTCGATAAGGGCCGAAATGTCCGCCGCGTGCTCCGGTGTGCGTTCCGTTTCACGCAGGGCTGCGAACGTCTCTCGCATAATCAGGATGTCTTCCGTGAGTTCACGGATCTGCTTTGCAGATAACCGCACCTCCGGAACTTTCTCGTACAGGGTGAGGGCCAGCGTGTCTTCGATATTCTTCTTGAAGAGGTCCGGGGTACTTTTCTCCGCAGCCGCAATCCGGGTGACGCCCTCAGCACCGGGCAATGCGGGACCGGCCGGGCTTATGGAGGGTGCCGCGCCCGCGGGTTTCGAAAGCGTACCGCGGTACGACGGAGATGAAGACAGGGCCGCGGGAAGAGAAATTCCAGGCGGATCGGAGCCGGTCAGGTTGATGAACCCTATGACGGCCGCAGACAGGGCTGTGCAGACAAAGAGACAAAGGAAAAGCCTGACACGAAGGGGACTCATAAAGGCCTCCCCGGACAGGAAAGAAAAAAGAGTTGATGGGCTGAGATCAAGTAAGTTTGTTTACTTATAGCAGAGCCATGTCGCGCACGTCAAGCGGTTAGGGAGGGACCCTGCATTTTTTCTTCTGAGCGACCCTCATATCCTGGATTTCTCTTCAAGCAGACAAACTCATTCCATCGCGCCCCGGGTTTTTCCTTCCGGAACGCGGCACGGATCGCTCGTTGCTGTTTTCATTGTAGAAACCCCTGTCCAGCCGGAGCCTGGTGAGGTCATCGGCGGACGAGTCTTCACGATCTGTGTATCATTCCCCCTCAAGTATTTTCGGCGGCGGACGATACACAAATACGGCATTGCCTCATCTGAAAAGGGCAAACCACGCCGAAAGGGCGGAACGCAAAGCCACCGGCCAACGTCTGCCGGTGGGGGACAGCCGCCGCTAAATAGAAAGGAGAACCTTCATGAAGAAGAGTCCGATCACAGTTTTCGTTACCCTGGTTTTCGCCGTGGCTCTCGCCTGCCCGGTGTTTGTCGCAGATGCGGCGGGTCCCGCTTCAAAAGACTACGAGAAGAATATGCAGCCCCCGCCGCAGTCGCCCGTCAACCCGAACGCAAAGGCCTTTCTGGGGGCGCAGACAAACCCGAATCAGCCGGCGAAACCGGCTCCGTCTCAGCCGATAGACCAGATCGGCTCGAAGCTGTCCTCCAAACCTGCGGCGGCACCCCCGCAGACGGTTAAGCCGGTCACCCCGCCTGCAAAACCGCCGGCACCCTCCCCGCAGGTCAAAAATCCGGCCACATCGCGTGAGGATGCGAAGAAGAACGCCGCCTTCGTCGGCAAGGTCAACCCTGCGCCGGGAACGGCGACACCCGCCTCGAAAGCGACCGCCGCGGGCTACAACGAAACGTCAAAAGTTCTCGGACGATAGACCGTCCGGAAGAACCCGTAGCGAAGGTTTGCCCCCCCGGGCCACATGCCCGGGGGATTTTTCGTTCGGGACCAGCGTTCAGCCCTGATGATTGTCACCCTGTCATGCAAGACCATTGTCGCATCGGGAACAACGCTTAGCGGTTCCCTTACAGCCACGGTGAGAAACGATTCCCGGATTTCGACCGGCGTGCCCGTTGCGTCGACGCCTCACGGGTGGCGGGGCGGGCTCAGGTTGAACGCCTGCACCTCCACCAAATCGTCCCCGGCTGTGCCGGCCGGCCGCTGGAACGCCGATGTTACACCTTACCTGCTTCCGAAATTCAACCCGGGCGGCGAGACGTCCTGAGAGGCAGGGATTCGCGGGCGCCCGCAGGGCTCCCCGTGAGCGAGAGACGGCCGCCTATGAGCATCCTCTGTCAGGCCTTCGAGACGGTTCCTTCAATCTCCTCAATGCGCTGTCTCAATTTCGGCGGGACGGGTGCCTTCCGGCTCTGCCGGTAGTCGAAGCAGACCACAACCCCCTCCCCGTCGGCGGCGATCTTTTTCAGCCGGTGACTGAAGACGGCGTAGGACATGACAAACCGGTCCTCGCCGGTGCTCACCACGCGGGCACCGATGGAGACCCTGTCGGGGTAACTGAGCGGCGCGCGGAACCGGCAGGAGGTTTGAGCCAGAATGGGACCGACGGGGTCCCGGCCGGTGAATTCCGGCATGTCCAGTTTCTCGAAATAGGCGATTCTTGCCGTCTCGAAATAACGGAAATAGACGATGTTGTTGATGTGGCCGAAGGCATCCATCTCGCCCCAGGCCACAGGGGTCTCCACGACGACCGGGTAATTCGACAATATTTTCTCCACAACTCCTCCCTCACTCGCTGCTTCCGATATCAGCTGTTTCCTGGCCGCGGCAGGGAACAGGTCGTTACGCCGATGATAAATCCGGCGCAAAAGCAAGACCCCCCGCTCTTTCCGTTTCGGATTGCACAGGAACCGATGATCGGGAATATGATCCAATGATACTTGATGGCATGGCCGATATCCACTATCATGCACCGTGACCCGGGACAGGGTAGCCCGCCCTTGCGCAAAGACCACACCGGAAAGAAGGAGTGCAACATGAAAGATAAAGCCATTCAGGATTACTATCCCGATCCCTTCGCTCATTGCTACGGCTGCGGCCGTCTCAACCCGGAGGGATTGCACATCAAAAGCTACCGGGACGGTGACGAAAGCGTCTGCCACTATACGCTCGAGCCTCATTACTCGGGCGGCGTCCCCGGTTCCGCCTACGGGGGGATCATCGCCTCGCTGATCGATTGCCATAGCTCCGCAACCGCCGCCGCATCCCGGTTGCTTGAGGTGGGGTCGGCGCTCGGTGACCGTCCCCTTTTCCGTTTTGTCTCCGCGTCGCTGAAGGTCGACTTTCTGAAACCGACCCCGACGGGAAAAGTCCTCGAGCTGAGGGGCAGGGTCAAGGAAAGGACAGACCGGAAGGCCGTCGTCAGCGTGACCCTGTCCGCCGAGGGGGAGATCCGCGCAAGGGGCGAAGCCGTCCTGGTGCTTCTCAGGGAGGGTGACATCAAGTAGGACAGTGCCTCACTTTTTCTTGAGGAACGTTTTCAACCTTTCGTTCGTGTCGGTGATGACGAACTGCGTCTTCGATTCCATCTCGAGAGCCTCCTTCAGCGGCATGGTCATGCCCCTGTTGTAGAGGGATTTGATGGCGGCAACCGTCTCCAGGCTGTTCCGCAGGATGCATTCGGCCAGGGAGATGACTTCCGCCCGCAGCCGGCCTGCCGGCACCACGCGGTTCACGAGGCCCATCTCCCGGGCTTCCTTCGCCGTGAAGAGCCTCGCCGTGAAGGACAGCTCCCTGGCGTTCATCCAGCCGACCATTCTCGGCAGGCGCTGGCTCATCCCCCAGCTCGGCCGGATCCCCCAGCGGGCATGGGTATCACCGAACACCGCTTCTTCCGAGGCAACAATCAGGTCGAAAGCCAGAAGTGTCTCCAGGCCGCCGGTGATGCAGGGGCCGTTGACCATGGCGATGACGACTTTGGGGATGGCCCGGATGGCCGCGATGACGGCGTTTCCGGGAACGTCGTAGTCGGGCCCGACTTCACCCCTCGTGAGCTCCCTGCCCTCCAGTTCCTTCAAATCCAGACCGGTGCAGTATGCGCGGCCGGTCCCCGTGACCACCACCACACCGACCTCCTCGTCTCCACCGGCCGCCAGGATCGCTTCCTCCCATTCGTTCATCATGACGGCATTCAGGGCGTTCATTTTTTCCGGCCGATTCAGCGTGATCCAGCCGATCCCGCCGGCCTTTTCATAGAGAATGTGCCGATAACTCATGAATTCCTCCTTTCGATTGAGACCTGCCCGTGGCGTGTAGGCCTCCGCCCTGAAGACATTCAGTTCCCGGCCGCGGGAGGCCCTTTTGAGTGACGACGCCGGTAAAAATAGATCATCCAGACCAGCAGTCCCACCAGTGCAATGACCGCCATGGTCGCGAATTCGTAATGCCTGACATCCGCCAGGAAATACTCCAGAGTCCGGCCGAATAAATAACCTCCGGACCCCACGGCGATCGACCAAATCAATGCGCTCAGGACATTAAAGAAGAAAAATCTCATCGCGGATATCCCCGTCATGCCGATGACAAACGGCGTGACCGTGCGAAGGCCATATAAAAAACGAAAGGTCAGCATCAGGGTGTTGCCGTGTCTTTCCAGGGTTCGCTGTGCCTTTTCGATGCGGCCGGCCCCGGTGGGGAATAACGCGGTGATTTTATCCTTGTGTTTTCGCCCGAGGTAAAAATAGAGCTGATCCCCGGAAAGAGTCCCCGCAAAGGCGGCCGCAATGACCCAGGGCAGTTTCAGAAAACCAAGGTGGGCGGCAAACCCTCCCAGAACGAGAATGGTCTCCCCTTCGATGAACGTGCCGACCAGAACGGCAACATAACCGTACGTGCCCAGAAAATCTTCAAGCGTCATTGTCTACCCCGGATGCGGATGATGGGACAGGCGAGCATCCCCGACTTCATCCGGCGAAGATCATTTTAAATGCGATGACAGGGAAGGCGGCGCCGGATATCCTCTCCAGAGCCGCGGCGGACAACACCGTGGCGATCTTTGCGACGAAAAAACCACCGACAAAAAATCCGGTGCGTACCAGACCGTCAACAGTGATGTCAACGTATCCCTGCCGATAGCAGGTCCGGGCTGCCGGGAAGCCGATGGGGGAAGCGAGCAGAGCCGGTGTGGTCCCCGGGACGGCGTGTTGCGAAAAGCCGAAAAGAAGAACCAGGGTGAGGACAATGATCGTTCCGCCGCCGATGCCGATCAGGCCGCTCAACATCGCCACTGCCGGCCCGAAGAGAATGTATAAAAAACGACTCACTCTTGTCTCCCCGGATTAACCGATTCTTTGCATTTTTCCCGGGAAAAGCCCTGCGGGTAAGAGCTCCGTCTATTTGATCGGACTGACCGCCCTGCTCCAGAGAATAAAGCCGGTGGATTTGAAATGCAATACTGAATGATCCGCCGTCTATGAAGGGTCTGGAGACAGGTGAAGGGGACCGGACACCCGGATCGAGGTCTCCGAAGCTGAAAAAAACCCCCGACCTCTATTGATCGGGGGTTTTCATAACCGACTTTGAGCTGTCTGAGCGCCCGGTTTAGCGCCTGTTCCACTCACGCGCCTGCTGGCCGCGGTACTGACCCTGGCCCTGGCGCCCGAAGGTGCCGTAATGTCCGGCGTCACGGTCGTTTTCCTGCTGCACAGACTGCCCTCTGGGCTGATTCTGCGGTCTCTGATTGCCGCCGGACTGTTTCTGAAGTCTTTCTTTCTCCGCATGAAGGTCGCGGGTGCGGTCGTTGAGCTTCTCCTGGTTGATGCGGCTGTCGTTGCCGTGCTCTTTCCGCCAATTCCTGTTCTTCTCCAGTTCCTTGTCGATCTGTTTGATTCTCTCCTGGTTCTGCTTCTCCTGTTTGGCCCTGCTTTCCCGCTCAATCTGCTTCTGGTACGGCGATTTCTCCGCGGCGATTGTCGTTGAAAGGGATCCTATTGAGAACATTAGCGAAATGACGAGAACGACTGCCCAATAAAATACGCGCATAAATCGACCTCCTCGTAAAATTTTGGCTCTGTATAGTGACTTCCCAGAAGAAAGGGGCGGTTGATAAGGTGCTGCCTGCCCTGCCGTGCGGCGAATCCCCTCGAGAAGCGCCACGGATGTTATCGGCATCGACGGGGAATACTTAAGGGTCAATTCGGGTATCCCGAGGACATCGGGTAGCCGGGCGACAAATCTCTTCAGATAGGGGTTTAATCCGGGAAAGCAGCGGACCGGGATCGATGATAAAAAAAGACGGTCCTGAGTGGCAAAACACCCTCAACCGCCCTTGAACTCAAACGGTTTCCTCCCCCGTCAACGGCCGGGCTTCCGGGGAAGATGCCCCGTCTTCTGATAAATGGTCGGGTCCTTAATCCCCGCCAGGATGAAGGCTTCACGGCGCTCCGCGCAAGTGCCGCACTTTCCCCAGTGGGTCTCGCCGCCCTTGTTGCACGACCACGTCCGGGCGAAGTCGACACCCAGTTCCTGACCCCTCTTGACGATTTCCGCCTTGTTCATCCCGATAAAGGGCCGGATGACTTCCACCCGCGCGTAGGTTCCCATCCGTATCGCCTCCCCCATGGACCGCATGAAATCTTCCCGGCAGTCCGGATAGATCGCGTGATCTCCCGCGTGGGCGGCGATGACCAGCCCCTCAGCCCTCTCGCTTTCGGCAAATCCCGCAACGACGGAGAGCATGATCCCGTTGCGGAAGGGCACCACGGTCTTCTTCAACATCGACTCCTCGTAGTGTCCCTCGGGGATTTCGCCGCCACCCTTCAGCAGACCCGACTTGAACAGACGGCATATGAAATCGAGGGAGATCACCTCGTGGCGAACTCCAAGTCTCCCGAAGTGATAGGCGGCAAAGGGGATCTCCCGGTCATTGTGCTTCGCCCCGTAGTCGAAGCTGACCCCGGCGATGACCCGGTATTTTTCTGCCGCATCGCACAGTGCCGTGACGGAGTCCATGCCGCCACTCACCAGGACGACGACTTTTTGCTTAGCAACCACACGACCTCGATTCGCATCTCCCGAACACCGGGGACTCAGGTTTTTTCATCCCATACGAAGGGGCTGAACTTCGTTTCCCGGTCGTAGTAGTCTTCGTTCTCCGCCCGCTTCAGATAATTCACCACGAGGTAGGTCAGGGGAGTGGCGGAGGCTTCGTACAGGGACTTCACGAGCCATTGAGTCACGGTCATGGTGAAGAGGTGTCCCGCCGGAATCACCCCGAGGAAGGCAACGAGCGTGAAGAGGCCCGTGTCCGCCAGCTGACCCACGAGGGTGGATCCGATGGTCCTCATCCACAGGTACCTCCCCGATGTGGCTATCTTCATCTTGGCGAGGACAAAGGAGTTGAGAAACTCGCCTGCCAGGTAGGCGATAAAAGACGCAACGAGCAGCCTCGGCGTGAACCCGAGCACCGCTTCGAAGGCCTGCTGGGAAGACTGCGGCCGATCAAAGGAGCCCATGTGCCAGAAAGGCGCCGCGGGAAGGTTGATGCTGAGCCAGATGACGAGCACGGCCAGCAGGTTGCACCCGAACCCGATCCAGATGACCTGCCTCGCGCGGCCGTAGCCGTAGACCTCCGTCAGGACGTCGCCGAAGATGTAGGAGATGGGGAAGATGATGATCGCCGACGTCAGAAGAAGCGGCCCGATGGATATGAGCTTGACCGCGATGATGTTTGATACGATCAGGCTCGTGACGAAAACGGCTGTGACGACGGGCAGCCATCTGTAGCGCGACATCATGCTCTCCTTGCGTCACCCGTAAGGGGGTCGGCTGCTTTTCTTACTGGAAATATCAAACCGGCAAAACGGAAATCGAAGATGGACTTCATCAGCCGGATCGGCCCGCCGTCAGGGTTTCTATTGCGCCCAGGAATCCCGCTACTGCCTGGGGTAAAGGTTGAACCACGCCCGACATCGCTCCCAGGCGGCCCGGGCGGCTTCCGGCCGGTAACGGGACCGGTAGTCCGCGAAGAAAGCATGCGGTGCCCCGGGGTAGATCACAAACTCGGCCGTCCTGCCGGCTGCCTTGAGGGTCGCCTCTATCGCCTTCGCATCCGCCACGGGGATTCCCAGGTCACTCCCCGCCGTAAAGGCCCGGGACAGGGGCATCGATCTTCGCCGCTACATCGAGCGGTCCGACGCTACATACGCCGGGCGTCCGTGCGGGTCGAATCCGGCCGTACCACGCAACGGCGGCCTTCACCTCCCGATTGTGGGCGGCGGAAAGAAGCGTGTTCAACCCGCCGCGGCAGAACCCCGTGACGCCGATTCGATCGACCCGCGCAGCCGGGTTCCTCCCGGCGCAGGCCGTGACCGTCGGGGATCGGGTCGACCACCTTCCGTACGGCGTCGATGTCGGGCCGATTGATGACGCCTCCCTCCCGCGCGTAGGGTTCATACGTTATAGCCAAAAATCCTGCCATGGTGAAACGGCAGGTGACATCCTTGATGTGCTCGTGCATCCCGAAGACTTCCGGGATGACCAGGACGACAGGGTACCTGCCGGCAGCGGCTGGGCGCCCCTCGTAGACGGGCACCTGGAAATCCCCCGCGGGCACCTCGCCGTCGGCGACGGTGATGCCCGTTGAGGGTGTTGTGATGACCTGGCCCGCCACCGGTGTCGCGGCAACGGCAAAACCCGCGAGACCGATACCCCCTCCTCCCATTTTCGCCGGAAACTCACTGCGGGAAATGCCTCCATAGGGGTTCGCTTTCTCCCCGGGTTGCCCTGTCAAAGAAACGGCCGGGACCCCGACACCTGCGCGCATTTTTGAGAAATATGAGGGAAGTGACTCCGGAGGTCAAGTGGAAATGCGCCTTTCAGAATGAGACGGACCGCGGTGCCGGAACAGATCGTTTTGACAAAGATCGTCTTATCCTGTATGCAGTCGCAATCGTGACGGCAATGCGGCGGTGAATTTCGGCGATACCGGGGAATCCCGAATAAACGAAGAAGGGAGGGTCCTATGCAGACGGCGGATCTGGAAAAGTACTGCGAACTCGCTGTCAAGGCAGGTGTTACGAATGCGAAAGTCATCCACCCGGGCACGGTCGTCACCGCACCCTGGGTCAGGATGAAGTGCCTCTTCGGATGCCCCTATCGGATGAACCACTGTTGCCCGCCGACGACGCCCACGCCGCAGGAGACAAGGGATGTTCTCGACAGCTACTCGCGTGCCATCCTGTTCCACATCGAGGCATCCAGAACACCGGAGAGGGGAAAGCGAAACCTTGCGCTGTTCGACATGCTCGTCAATCTGGAGGGTGAGATCTTCAAGGACGGGTATTACAAAGGCCTTCGTTTATCTGGCGGGCCCCTGCCCTCTCTGTAAGGAATGCGCCATAATCAAAAACGAACCCTGCGTCCTTCCCGGCAAGGCAAGACCCTCCATGGAGTCCTGCGGGATCGATGTCTTTCAGACGGCAAGGAACAACGGGTTTTTCATCCGGGCGCTGAGAGAAAAGACAGAAACGCAGAACTTCTATTGTCTCATGCTGGTCGATTGAACCGGATCGCCGGCTGGCTGATCAGCGCAGAGTATTGAAAGAGATCACCATCCGCTGGGCTTCCGACGTACCGTCGAAAATTTCGGTCACCTTGGCGTCTCGCATCAACCGCTCCACCTTGGCCCCCTTGATGTAACCATACCCCCCGTGGATCTGGACCGCTCTGGTGGTGTGATACATGGCCTTTTCCGAGCCGAAAAGCTTGGCTATGGCGGACTCGGTGGTAAAGGGCCTCTTCTGATCCTTCAGCCAGGCGGCGTGGTAGGTGAGAAACCTCGCGGCGGTCAGGTCCGTCGCCATGTCGGCGATCATCCAGGCGACGGCCTGCTGGCGGGAGATGGGGTTCCCGAACTGGACCCTCTCCTTCGAATACCGGATGGATTCATCGAGGGCCGCCTGGAGGATGCCGACGCTCACGGCGGCCGCCCCTACCCTGGCGTGATCGAGCCCGATCATGGCCATGGGAATGCCCCTTCCCTCGTCACCGAGCAGATTTTCCCTCGGGACCGGGCAGTCCCTGAAGAATACCTCCGAGGTCTGGGACGAACGCAGACCCGTCTTGCGGAAAGGTACGCCCGGACGGAGCCCCGGGGTACCCTTGGGGACGATCAGGGCGCTCATGCCTTTCCTTCCCGCCGCCCTGTCCGTCCAGCAGAAGACGAGGTACATATCCGCAAAGGGACCGTTGCTGATGAAGGTCTTCGTGCCGTTGATCACATAATGGTCACCGTCCCTGACGGCGGTGGTCGCCGCCGCCATCATGTCCGTCCCGGCTCCGGGCTCCGTCAGGCAGAAAGATCCGAGGAACCGCCCCCTCGCCAGAGGGGTCACGTACTTTTTCTTCTGCTCTTCCGTTCCGAAGTCCTTGATCAGCATGCCCAGGATGCCGCACTGAAACGACATGGTCAGTCCCGTGGACGCGCAGACCCTGCAGAGTTCCTCCACGGCGATGATGTGGGTCAGAAAATCCGAACCGGCTCCCCCGTATTGCTGCGGTATCGGGATGCCCATCCAGCCCCCCTCGGCGAGCTTTTGGAAAACCTCTGCGGGGTGGCGCTCGTTCTCATCGATCTCCGCGGCCACGGGCTCCACATACTTAAGGGCGAACTCTCTCATGTTTTTGCGAATGAGTTCCTGCTCCTCCGTCCATTTGAAGTCCATATTCCCTCCCGGTCTCGTTCTTCGGCTCCCTGCCGCCGAGTGTCCCGTCCCCGGCGCTTCCAGGCCGTCGTTTCTGGATAAATAATTACGGCGCAGATGTCAATCCCATGGGTGAATCGCTGCCGGCACTTTAAAATCATTGATCCGGTGGAGAAGCGACCCGCAAATGGGAGCACGAAAAGACCGACATCAAAACTCTGTTCGGACCGCTGTCACTCATACCTCGAAAGGGGGTTTTAAAAAAGGGGGCCTGTTTATTCCACGGGGAAATGGACAAGCCCTTTTTTCAAGCAAAATTTACAGGCGAAACCCGGACCCGGTGGTAAACGGAACAAGAAATGAGTCGTTTTTCACATTAAAAAGTGTATAATCAAAACCGTTTGGATACTGAAAACCAACCATCAAACCGGATGGGGATCGACATGAAAAAATTGAAACCCTTCAGAAATTTCGTTGCATGGTTCCTGATCATTCTGCTTGTGCTTCCGCCGCCTGTCTTCGCCCAGGGCGGCCAGACCACGGCCAGAAAGTTCACCCAGCAGGAACTCGACCAGATGCTGGCGCCCGTTGCGCTCTACCCGGACTCCCTTCTGGGCCAGGTCCTGATGGCATCGACTTACCCCCTGGAAGTGGTCATGGCGGATCGATGGATCAAGCAAAACCCGAACCTCAAGGGAAAGGCTCTTATCGATGCCGCGGACAGAAAGAACTGGGACGCCAGTGTGAGGGCGCTTGTGGCTTTCCCGGATGTGCTTGCCATGATGAGCGAGAAAATGGAGTGGACCCAGGACCTGGGGGACGCATTCCTGTCACAGCCGGAAGACGTCAGCGACACAGTGCAGAAACTCCGTGACCGGGCCTTCAAAGCGGGGAATCTGAAGACGACGGAACAGCAAACGGTCATTGTCGAGCGGGAAATCATCCGGATCGAACCTGCAAGCCCACAGGTGATCTATGTACCGTACTATGACCCCCTGTGGGTCTACGGGGCCTGGTGGTGGCCTGCCTACCCCCCCTATGTCATCCATCCGTACCGTCCCGCCGTGGTGGTTGCTCCGGGGGTCATCTGGTTCGGGATCGGTTTTACCGTGGGGGCCTTCTGGACGGCCCACGTCTGGGGTCACTGGGACTGGCATCATCACCGAGTCTACGTGAACCCGAACTACTACGGGCGTCCATATCCGGGGTATCGCCCCATGCCTATCGGCAGCGCAGTTGTTTCCAAGAGTCCGCCCCCCGCGAAACAGTGGGCACACGAACCGTACCACCGAAGGGGCGTTGTATACCGTGACCAGCCCACCCGTGAAAAGTACCGTCAGATAGACCGCGGGGCAGTCAACAGCCGCAGGGATTTCCGCGGATATGAAGGAGGCCGTATGTCCGACAGGACGGTAAAACCGGCCGCCGTTCCCGGAAGGACACCTCAGCCCGGCCCGGCCGGACGCATTGAAAAACCCGGCACCCAGGTCGCAAAACCCGCAAGGCCTGCTGCTTCCGGTGAAAAGGCTGTAAAACCCGGTGTCCAAACGCAGGTTCCCAGACCCGCAAAGCCCGTAACCCCCGACGAAAAGGCCATCAGGCCCGGTGCCTCCCCCGCCAAAGGAGCCAGGCCGGATACAGTCGTTTCCAGGCCGTCCGCTGTGCCGAGGGCACCGGAACGTCCGGCGGGCAGCCCCGCGATCGAACGGGGCAAGCCTCCACAGGCATTGCAGGGTATGGGGCGAGGAAACGAGGTCCGCCGGCAGAGCAACTGGGGACGCGCGAGCAGGGAAGCCGTGAAGGCTCAGCCCGCACCCAGGACCGTGCCCAAGGTTGCGCCTCAGACAGCACCTCAAGTCACTCCCCAGGCTGCACCCAGGGCCGCACCGAGGGGCGGTGCAGGGCAAAGCCCAAAGGGCGGCGACATGCGCGGAGGACCCGGCGGCGGTCCACGCTGAAGGTCGCCGGCAAGCTGTACCGAATCCTGTGAGATGGAGGACAGTCCATGGCTCAAAAAATTATTCGGAGAGGATCCCGCTCCATATACCTGGTTGGCAGATTCTGCCTGGCGGCCGTAATTGTGATCACCTTTCTTCTTTCCGGAGGTTACGCCGCGGAGAAACCGAAGCAGACGACCTTCCCATCACCGGAAGCAGCCGCGGAGGGCCTGCTGAAAGCCGTCAGGGAATACAATGAGAAGGAGCTTGTGGCCATCCTGGGGCCCGGCAGTGAACCTCTCGTCTCCACCGGGGACCCGGTGGATGACCGGCAAAACTGGGACGAATTTCTTAAATCATACGAGGGGAAAAACCGGCTCGAGAGTGCCGGGAAGGGAAAAGTGACCCTTTACATCGGGAAGGACGACTGGCCTTTCCCCATACCGATTGTGCAGTCGGGCAAGAGCTGGCGCTTCGACACCAGGGCGGGCAAGGACGAAATCCTCAATCGCATCATCGGAGAAAACGAACTCAGCGCCATCCAGGTTCTGCTGGCCATAGCGGACGCCCAGCGCGAATACTCGGACGGTATCCGCGAGCGCACGGGCAAGCCGGAATATGCGCAAAAGCTCGAGAGCACGCCGGGCAAGAAAGACGGTCTCTACTGGGAGGCCGCCCCGGGCGAGGAGCAAAGCCCCTTGGGGCCGCTCGCAGCCGGTGCCCGCGCCGAAGGGTACAGCCAGTCGCCGGGGCTGCCGACGCCCTTCCACGGATACTACTACAAGATCCTGACGGCCCAGGGCAAGAACGCCTCCGATGGAGCCTACGACTACGTGGTCAACGGAAAAATGGTCGGAGGGTTTGCCATTCTGGCCTACCCCGCGTCCTACGGCGCCTCGGGAATTTACTCGTTCATCGTGAACCATGACGGCGTGGTGTACCGGAAAAACCTGGGGAAGAACACGGCCAAGATTGCGACGGCCATGACGAAATTCGACCCGGACAGGACCTGGAAGAAAATTCAATAGCCGACGTTTTTTTCTCGACAGATTAGAAAAGGGGTCAGTCCCCTTTATCGGTTTGGAGATGATACAGATAGCGGAGGCGGCATTTCAGGCACAAATGAACCTGAACCACACAGGTCATTGACCCCATAAGCCACACCTCCGCCAAGAGACATCTTACAGGAAAGAAACTGCCTGGTCACCTGTAAAATTCCACGGCAGAGCCCAAATCATCCCAAATCACTTGCCTATATACTTATTGATTGGTAACATTGACAAAAAAGACAAGGAATGGAAAATCGTCATGGTACAGGAAAAAAAGAAATGCCCCTTCTGTGGGAATCAGGCCGTTCTCATCACCTGCTCCGGCTGCAACGTCGAGGTCTGTGAGGCCTGCCACCACTACGAACTCGTCGGCTCGGGCTGCGGGACCGTCATACCTCTTTTTTACTGCCCGAAATGCGCCTTCGATGAATTGATAAATCCAAACGCCTGTCTCAAGGATAAGGAATGGTAGAGCTGAATGGTCCGCAAATGAAATGGAAGCACCAGCTCGATCATTGTGCGGTTTTTTGAAGCTTATCAACAAGCGTTTCGGAGTTCGGTAAGGGGTCAAATCCTTAGTGTGACATGCATCCGGGACGCTCTGTTGGGGAATCATAAGATCGAGGCTGTCCGAACAGGCGAAAGGTGAGTGGAGAACGGACGGAATCCGGCGACTCGGCCGGGAGCTGTCCTTCACCTGCAATAGGCGAAACGGACGAGGGACAGCTCCGTCATCGGTCGCAGTCAATCAATCCCCGCAGACATCCGAAAATATATCTGTAATGGGAAAAAGGGGCAGGTCTATTTTGGGGGCATTTCTGCCCCTGGCCTTATAATCCGATCCATCGAGGCAGGATGATCCCAGGCATCTTTGGTTGCGTCCGGCACTTGAGAAAGGGGTTGCGGTCACCGCCGCAACTCCCTGGAAGATTCCGGCACGGCCTTGAGGGAGGGTCGATTATTCTGCGCTAAGGCAAAAGGCAAGACCTGACCCCGCATCTTTTTCTCACGGAGGCCAAACGCAAAACGACCCGAGGCTAAAAGGCCAACCCGATGAGACTTCCATTACGATCGTCCGTTGGGAACGACAACCATTGGGATTGACAGGGGTGGTTCACAATCACTATAGTTCACGGTGGAAGAGGATACCGGCAGGACCATCTTTTGTGTCTTCTGTCTTCAGGAATTCATGAAACGGAATATACCCGGTCGCAATTCAGCACGAACCGCTCAGGCCGAAAAACTGGAGGCCAAAAACAACCTGCTGCACCACATCTACGAGATCAGTTCGCTTCTGACACGTTCGCCAAACCTGGACGAGGTTCTGAATGAGATCGCCGACCGGGCTATGCATGGCCTTCATTTCGATCGCGCCATTGTTATGCTGCTCAACGAAGACGGAACCAAACTCGAATGCAAATGCATCAAAGGTTTCACACCGCAGGGAGAAAAGAGGGCATGGGATAAACCTCTCCTGATGGGACGCCACAAAAGCTTCGAAACCCGGGTTGTTTCCCAAGGGATTCCCCTTTTCATACCTGATACGAAAAATGCTCGGGATATGACATGGATCGACGGTGTGATCAATCGCTACCAGGAAAGGAAATCCGTTCTCTACGTCCCATTGAAAATCAAGGATAAGATTCTTGGGTTTCTGGGGGTCGACCGATTCAGGACACGCCTCAAAATCACGCAGGACGACGTTGAATCCCTCGTCTATTTCGCCAATCAGGCCTCTATCATCATTGAAAACGCGCGGCTTTACAAGGCCGTCAGTGACGAGAAAATTCTATCGGAAAGTATCATCAATTGCTCGGTCAACGGCGTCATCATCAGCGATCTCACGGGGAACATCCTGAACGTCAACCCCCGCGCCGAGGAGATTCTGGGAATCGGCCGATCCGAAATGCTGAATAAGCGCATACAGGATATCTTCAGGTTCGATCAAACGGAGAGACGGAAGATCTACAGAGCCCTGATGCACAAGGAGAATATCTATTATTTCGATTATAATTATTCGAGGCCCGACGGCAGGCGTCTCATCCTCAACCTGGGCGGTTTCGCCGTCATTGATGAAAACAAGAACACTCTCGGTGCCGTGACCGCCATAACGGACATGACGGAAAAAAAGAAAATGGATGACTATCTCATGCGGGTCGAGCGGTTCGCCGCACTCGGCCGCATCGCCGCCGGCATCGCCCACGAAATCCGAAATCCCCTGGCCGGCATCTACATGACCGTCCAGAACCTGGAGAGCGAAATCGGAGAGCACTCGATCGGCGGCAGGGATCTTAAAAACATCCTGCAGGAAATCGACAGGATCGAAAAATTGATCCGGGACGTCTTCAACCTGATCAGGCCCATGCCCCTCCAGGTCGAAAAAGTCGATATTCACGAGCAACTGCTGTCCACGATGAGCCTGCTCAAGAAGGAAATGAGCCGGAAAAAGATCGCACTGAAGACCGAGTTCAACGCTCCTGCAGGACATTTGAAAGCAGACCCGAACCGGTTGAGACAGGTGTTCCTCAATCTCGCTCTCAATGCCATTGAGGCCATCAACGGCCGGAATGGCGTGATTGAATTGAAAACCGAAACCGTGCGCGGAGGTGTCGGTGCCGTTGACTGGATGGCCATTCATTTCAAAGACAACGGTATCGGAATCCCCGCCGGACACCTGGACAGGATCTTCGATCCTTTCTACACGACGAAAAGTGTCGGAACAGGGCTGGGCTTGACCGTGAGCCACAAAATCATCGAAGACCACCGGGGCATGATCGAAGTGGAAAGCCGGAAACACCGGGGTACCACCATCCGGGTCCTGCTCCCGATCAACACGTAATAGCGGTGGAACGGAATTTGCTCTCTTCGCAGGTGACGTTTCCCGACGACCGGTTGAAATCAGCGGAGGACAACCGGGAGGAGCAGAGCGATGAAGACAACGATCCTCATCATTGAAGACGAGAGGCTGCTTTCGAATTCCCTGAAGAAAGCCCTCACCAAAACCGGGTACTCCGTCCTGACAGCGGCAACGGGAAAAGACGGCCTGGGGCTTCTCGGCGAATCGAGCCCCGATCTGGTCCTTCTCGACGTGCGGCTGCCCGACACCGACGGCATGGAAGTGCTGAGAATCATCAATAAAATGGACAATCCCCCCCCGGTGATCATCATGACTGCTTTCAGCGGCATCAAGGGGGCTGTCGAATCCATCAAACTGGGCGCCTACGATTACATCGCAAAGCCCTTCGATGTGGAGGAACTAAAATTCATCATTCAGCGCTGCCTGGAATCTCAAAAAGCTGTCGCCGAGGTTAAAAACATCATCTCTTCAAAAAAGGAGCGATACAGTTTCGACAAGATTCTCACAAACAATACCGGAATGAAAAAGCTGATCGAATTGACGCAACGTATCACTCTGAACAGTCGATCGACCGTCCTCCTTCTTGGAGAAAGCGGGACCGGAAAAGAATTATTTGCCAATGCCATCCATTTCAACGGGCCCCGGGCCGATCATCCTCTCATCACCGTCAACTGCGCGGCTTTTTCCGAAGGGGTCCTCGAAAGCGAGCTCTTCGGCCACGAAAAGGGGGCCTTCACCGGCGCCATCCGGCAGAAAAAGGGCATTTTCGAACTGGCCGATAAAGGAACGCTGTTTCTCGATGAAATCGGCGAGATCAGTCCGAAGACACAGGTAAAACTGCTGAGATTTATGGAAGATAAACATTTTCAGCGAGTCGGCGGGACCCGAAACGTCGAGGTGGATGTCCGGATCATCGCGGCGACGAACCGCAATCTCCTGCAGGACGTGAAAGACGGTCGCTTCCGGGAGGACCTGTACTACCGTCTCAACGTCGTCACCCTGTCGATACCTCCGCTTCGCGAGAGAAAGGATGACATCCCCCTGCTCGTTGATCGCTTCATCAAAGATTACAGCAGAATTCTGAACAAGGAGGTCCGTGCCTGTGACGGCGAGGCTCTGGATATCCTGACCAACTACTCATGGCCGGGCAACATCCGGGAGCTGAAGAACATCATCGAACGGGGAGTCTTGCTGAATGTCGACAGCATGATCAAACCTTCCGATATTCCGATCGAAATCAATGGTCACCCTTTCCGGTCCGATATGGCCAAGATGGCAACCCTGGAGCCCATGCGGCTCGATCGTCTCATCCGGCTTTATGCCGAAAGCATCCTCTCCCGGCTCAAGAACAACCGGTCGCGAACCGCCGAATCTCTGGGAATCACGAGACAGCGCCTCAGAAGAATCCTGAAGTCCCGGCTACTGGATTAATACGGTCCACTGGCCGGTTCGGATCGGTCCAGGCCCTGTCTCCCCCATAGACAAACGGTTTCAGGCTCATTCTTTCTTTCGCCCTGCCCTTCCCTGCACGTCCGCTGCATCATTTCAATCCACAGTCACCCTTTATTCTTTTTCCATCCATAAATGATCCACCCTTATTTACCGTGACGATGGCCGAACTGTACACAGGCCTGACGCATTACAATCGAACCGGTTTTCTCTCCTGTTTCCGAAGCGTTACAAGCTCCGGTCTTTTCTCTGCGAATTCTCGCCCCTCCGACGGCGATGTTCACAGGCTGAAATTTTTCCCCTATTACGGCGTTTAAGCTCTCTTGAAAAATAATCGGTACGATCCTTGCCCTGTTCAAAGCGGTCCGGGCCGCTCAGAGGACAACGGGGCAGCCGAAAGAAGGGAGAGGACCATGAAAGACAAAGCCATTATCACGGCGGCCATTACGGGGAGCATCCACACGAC
>DAOTMG010000025.1:0-31713 GCA_035450185.1 Syntrophales bacterium
CGGCCGTAAGCTTACGGCCGGCCTTCGCTTTCCGGCCCCTGACCTGCACCAGGCCCCGATCGATCAGCTTCTGGATCCGGGAACGGGTGAGCGACGGGATACGGGCGGCGAGAAAAACATCCAGCCTCGTCCCGGCCTCCGTCGCGGTCACGAGAAATTCAAATGTCTCCCCTTCCCCGGTGTTCAACAAGCCCTCTTGTCAGCCGCTGCGATCTCACGGCCGGGCGAGCCCCTCCAGAGCGCGCCGGATGATGTCCAGTTCCTCGGCTTCGACGGTCCTCAGGTCGAAAAGGACCTCGTCATCGGCGATCCGGGCGATGACGGGCGGATCGAACCGGCGCAGGCGCTCCCCCACGGCATTCGCGGAAAGTTTCGAGGAGCGGAGGCTCAGGAGGACCGACGGGATCTCCTGCGTCGGCAGGGAGCCCCCGCCGGCCATGGAACTTCCCTTTTTGAGCGAGAGCGTCAGACCCTCGAGACCCGCCTTCTTCAACCGCCGGATGAATCTCTTGGCCCGGCCTTCAACGACCTCGACGGGCTCCGTCAGGACACGCAGTCCCCGGATCTTCCTCAGGGCCTCCGCCTCGTTGAGGTAAAGCCGCATCGTGGCCTCGAGGGCTGCAAGCGTCATCTTGTCGATCCGCAGCGCCCGGTTCAAGGGGTTTCTCTTGACGGGGTCCAGCGTCTTGCGCCGCCCGAGGATGATCCCCGCCTGGGGCCCTCCCAGAAGCTTGTCGCCGCTGAAGGTCACGACATCGACGCCCGTCTTCAGGGTCTCCTGGACCGTCGGCTCCTTTTTCAGACCGAAGGGCTCCGTTTCGATGAGGCAGCCGCTTCCCAGATCACTCATCACGGGGACACCCCGCTTCCGCCCGAGGGTCACCAGGTCCGGAAGCTGAACCTCTCCCGTGAAACCCAGGATCAGGAAGTTGCTCGTGTGCACCTTGAGCAGCAGTCCCGTCTTTTCCCCGATGGCCTTTTCGTAATCCGAAAGGTGCGTCCGGTTCGTGGTCCCCACTTCCCGGAGCACGGCGCCGCTTTTCTCCATGACATCGGGAATCCGGAATTCACCCCCGATCTCAATGAGTTCCCCCCTCGAGACAACGGCCTCCTTCCCCGCCGCCAGGGTGTTGAGAACGAGGAGCACCGCCGCCGCATTGTTGTTGACAACGAGGGCATCCTCGGCGCCGGTCAGGTCGCAGAGGATTTTCGAGACGTGGTCGTAACGAAGCCCCCGACGGCCCTTCTCGAGGTCATACTCCAGGTTTGAGTAGCCCCGGCTGACGTCGATGACGTGATTCAGGGCTTCCTCGCAAAGCGGCGCGCGACCCAGGTTGGTGTGAAGCACGATCCCCGTCGCATTGACGACCCGGCGGAGACCGGGCCGGTGGAGGTTTTCGACCTTCCGGGCCACCGACGATGCAACCTGCTCAGCGGTGGGGGGCATGAACCCCCCGCCGGTGTCCCTGCCCTCGAGGATCGTCTCCCGCAATTCGGCGACGGTGGAGCGGCAGATCCTCACCACGATCTCCCTCGGCGCGCGCTTGTAGGCCGTCGTCCTCTCCAGGAGGAGAATAACTTCGTCGATCTTCGGCAGCTGCCTCAGGAGATCTTTTCGCCGGTCGTCCGCCTCCATGTTTTCACCTTTTTCTTATCCCGGACAAAACGTCCCTGCCGCGAAAGTCCGTCGCCGTTCTCAAATATCATACCCCCGGCAGAAGTCACGAAAATTATTCACGGCGATGAAAAACTCCCGCATCATGACGACCCAGAAATACCTTCCACGGGGGGTCAGGGAAAGAAGTCCCCCCGAACAGCGAACGGCCCCGGCCAGCCGGAAGGACAGGACCATGGGCCACAGGTGCCGCCCGAGGGCATTCCCGTATTTTTTCCTCAGGTCTCCCATCTTCAACTCCGTCCCGAAGAGCCGCATCAGGAAATCGTACTGAACCTGCTCCCGGGTGCCGAAGCGGCGCGCGGCCATGAGGGGGATCTCGCCCGCATCGAGCCGGCGGATGTAATCCTCGATGGAAAAGGTGTTGGCGTAGCAGATTCCGTCCATGTAGCCGATGGAGCCGCTTCCAAGGCCGGCGTATTCGTCGTAACCGACGACATACTCGTCGATCATGGCCGGCTTCCGGGAAAAACACCAGACGGAGGAAAACCGGTAGGGCGGCACGAGCCGGTCCGTGATCTGCCGGTAAAAACTTCTTTCCCTTGTCATGTTCACCGGCCCGAGGGTCCTGTGGACCCGGTCCCGGGTGGAATCAGACACCATGAGCGGATAGTAGGTGACCTGATCGATGCCGATATCAACCAGTGTGTCGAGATCCCGGGCCAGGGTTTCCGGTGTCTGGTTCGCGAAGTTGAAAATCATATCGGCGTTCAGCGTGCTGAACGCTCCGAGGGCGCCTCTGAGCCGTCCCGCGATCTCGAGACCGTTTCCGTACTTTTCGTAGCGTTCCATGGCCCGGAGGAGACCGTCGTCGAAGCTCTGCACCCCCACCGAAAGCCGGTCCACACCGGCTTCCTTCAGCGCCCGGAGATTCCTCTCCGTCAGGTGGTTGGGGTTGGTCTCGACGGAGATCTCCCGGATGCCGAAATTCGCCCGGGCCAGAAGGAGCGTCTCCTGCAGTTCACCGACCTGGATCGTGGGCGTCCCTCCCCCGACATAGACGCCGGCGAAATCGTAACCCCGTGCACGGTAGAGTTCGATCTCCTTTCTGAGGGCACGGAAATATCTGTGGGCCAGCGGCTCTTCGAACACGACACGGTTGAAAGAGCAGTAGGGGCAGAGTTTCTCGCAGAAGGGGATGTGCAGATACAGGAGGCGGTCCCTGCGGGTGCCTCCGGCGGGCAGTTCGGGATGAACCCCTTCTTCGAAGGTCACCGCCCGGGAAAAGGCCCTGCGGGCCCGTTCACCTAGGAATCGGTCAATCAACTAAAACCTCCGTGCAGAAGAAACGGCCATGGAAACGGCAAGTTAACAGAGAAAGATGAAATGATCAAGCTCCGAATTGTCCGCCCGGCCGTCCTTGAAAGAACCCGGCGATCGTGCTATAGGAATGCCCCTGGTGCAACGAACTTTTTCACGATCGGGGATGAAGCCATGACGACACGCAAGACCTGGGCGCTCTGGAGAGACGGGGAAACCGTCGAGGAAGAGGCCCGCCTGCTGAGGCGGCGCGCCGCAGAGTTACCCGTTCCCTTCGACGCGCAGGCCAAGAAAGATGTTGCGACTATGATCGACGCGTTCATGAAGAGGGATGATGCCCTGGGGCTGGCGGCACCGCAGATCGGGATCAGCAAGAAGATCGTGATTTTCAAGAACAAGAATTTCGAC
This sequence comes from Syntrophales bacterium, assembly GCA_035450185.1. Lineage (GTDB taxonomy): Bacteria > Desulfobacterota > Syntrophia > Syntrophales > UBA2192 > JAPLJU01. The sequence continues at coordinate 3,344 of DAOTMG010000025.1, forward strand.
GTCAAAGGAGCCCCGAAAAACAAGGACGATTTCGACGTACTCGTCAATCCGCGCATTACGCAGATGCGGGGCGACATCGAGAAGATGAACGAGGGTTGCCTCTCCTGCCCCGACATCAGCGTCGAGGTGAGCAGGGCCACGGAAATCAAGGTGAGGGCCTATGACCAGGACGGGCGCAAGGTGAACAAACGCTACACCGGTTTTCTGGCAAGGATTGTTCAGCACGAACTGGACCACCTCGAGGGGCGGCTCATCGTCGACCATGAGGGGACGATCTCCTACCCGAGAGAAAAACGCGAATTCTTCGAGAAGCTCTTTAAATGAAAAACGGCTCAGGTCGGAGGGCTTCAGGCACAGGGTAAAGAAAGGACGAAGGAAACAAGAAGCCCCGGGATGGTCCCGGGGCTTCTTCGTCTTTATTGCCTTACGCCGCGGGCCTCGAGCCCTTTGCCTCATTTGACGAAATGCGCGGCCGGGATGTCACTGACCGTCGTCAGCCCCGGCTTCGCTCCCATGACGGTCTCGATGGAGTTGACGAGGACGGCCGCCGTTGCCTTGTCGCCGGCGACACCCCCTTCGATCCGGAGCCTGATCTCCGGTGTGCCGATGATGTGAACGGAATCGTGAGGATCCTCGGCGCCGATGTACATCCGGAGGTCCAGCGTGATGATCGTCTCCCCGTTCCTGACCCCCTTGGCGATGTGCTTGATGCCCGCCACGTCCCCGGGTTTCAGGGAAAAATACTGCGTCTGGACGGCCTTTGCGGCAACGACGGGGTCGATCGTCTCCATGACGTCATCAAGGTCCATGCCCAGCTTCCGGGCCACAAGGGTGAGCGACTCGAGAAGTCCCACGTGCCCCAGTTCCTTTTTTCCGATCTTCTCGTGGAACGTCTTCGTCGTCATCCCCGCGCCGACTTTTTTCTGAAGAGGAAGACGGCGCGTTCCCGCGTCGACGACCCTCTCCACGTGGATCTTCTTCACATCCTGGCAGACGGCGGAAAGAAACAGGGGAAGGGCATCCATCACAAATCCCGGGTTGACACCGGTCCCGAGAACGGTAACACCTTTCTCCCGTGCCAGCCTGTCGATCTTTTCTGCAAGGGCGGCGTTTTCCCTCAGAGGGAAAAGAAGCTCTTCCGAAGAGGATATGAGGTTGAGACCGGCGCCGATGATCTCCTCGAACTGTTCGTAGATCTTCGGGATCCGGGAACCCGCCGTATGAAGGACGACATCCGCCTTTGTTCCGGAGAAGAGGAGCCCGGCGTTGTCCGTTACCGAAATCCCCATTCGTTTCTCGAGGCCGAGAACATCGCCGAGATCCTTCCCCGCAATGTCCTTCGAGATGTCCACGGCCCCGACGATCGCCATGCCGGATTTCCTGAGAACGAGCTTGGCCGTCTCGATCCCGATGGGGCCGAGGCCGTACTGTATGACCCGGATTCTTTTCTTTGTCATGGAAACCTTTCCCGTGAAATGGATGAGGCGCCGGGCCTGAGATCCGAGGTGACGGGTGTCATCAGGTCGGCGCGTCGTTTACGGCCGTCTTCGCCTTTGTCTTCCGGTATTTCAGAACCTGCCAGACGACGAGTGCCACATAGAGTACGGCGCCCATGATGTCCGTCTCCGTCCCCGGTATAATGAGCAGGAGGGCGGAAAGGCCCATGAATATCCTCGGCAACCAGTGCAGCGGCCCGCCGCCGATGTAGCCCACCACGGTGGCTCCGAGGGCCGACACGCCCAGTAAAAGCGTCGCAGCGCACTGGGCAAACCACAGCCAGTCAAAGTCTATCGCCGGGTCCACGAGCCAGGGCATCAGGAGCACCGCCGGAGCATAGATGAAGGCGAAAGGCACACAGGCCTTTGCGCTCGACAAACTGAAGGCGCGGAACCCTGTCCTGAAGGGGTCGCTTCCGGCGATCCCCGCCGCCGCATAGGCCGCGAGCGCCACGGGCGGTGTCACGTCCGCGAGAATCGCATAGAAAAAGACGAACATGTGCGAAAGCAGCGGGTGGATGCCCCATTGGAGGAGTGCGGGTGCGGCGATCATCGCGGCGATGATGTACTGTGCCGTCGTCGGGATACCCATGCCGAGGATGAAGCACGCGATGGCTGTGTTGACCAGGGTGAAGAACAGGGTGACGTCGTTCACAGCCGTCAACCCGAACAGCAGCGGGTTGATGATATCGGCGATTCCGTGAGCCACGGCGATGACGGCCGTGGCAAACTTGAGGCCGATGCCGGTGAGGGTCGTGGCGCCGACGATGAACCCGACGCAGGCGCAGGCCGCGCCGATGGCGATGGCGTTTTTCGTCCCCTCCTCGAGACTCGAGAGGATGTCCTTGAACCGCATCTTGCTTTCTTTGTAGAAAATCCCCGCGCCGATGATGAGCATGTCGGTCCAGAAGGCGGCAAGCGACGGTTCCATCCCGAAGAAGAGAAGGGCCGTGAGGAATGCCGAGATGCCTGCCGCAATGCCTGTCGAAAGAAGCTCCGCCGTTCGCCAGAAATAGAAGAGCGCAATGGCGGTGAAACCGACCCATCCGACGGTCAGTTCGATATCCGTGAAGGGGTTCATCCCGCCCAGCACCGGCGGCACGCAGAGAAACAGCGGCAGCAGAAAGGGCTTGGTGCGGTCGTGAACCTGCCCCGTGGCGGTGGCAAAGATGATGCCCCAGAAGGCCGCCAGGAAGGGGCTTGATCCGGTGACGAGAAGGTACACGATGATGACAAGGGGACCCACGAGGAGCCAGCGTTCCTTGAGCACGAGCCGGACGTTCGGGAGCATGTCCCGCGGCAGGCCCAGGAGGCCTGTCTTCTTGGCCTCGAGGTGGACCATCCAGCCGACGGCGAAAAAGTGCACCAGAGCGGGTAGCACGGCGCAGAGGGCGATTTTCACATACTGGATCCCCAGAAACTCGGCCATGATGAAGGCCGCCGCGCCCATGACCGGCGGCATGATCTGCCCCCCCGTCCCGGCTGCCGCCTCGACGCCGGCGGCAAAGGTCGGCTTGTAGCCCACCCGTTTCATGAGAGGGATCGTGAAGGACCCGACGGTCACGGCATTGGCCACGGAGGAGCCGCTGATGGAACCCATGAAGCCGCTGGCAATGACGGCCACCTTGGCAGGGCCTCCCGAAGACCAGCCGGCCAGCGCCATGGCGATGTCCATGAAGAGCTGGGCCAGCCCTGTCCGGGCGATGAAGAGGCCGAAGAGGACGAAGTGGAACACGAAGGTGGCCACGACCCCCAGCGGGATACCGAAGATGCCCTCGGTGCCGAGATACATGTAGTCGACGATGCGCGAGATGGAATAACCGCGGTGGGCGAAGATATCCAGCCCGGGGATGTCGAGGAAGTAAGGGCCCAGATAACAGTTGATCAGCACCAGCATGGCGATGATCGGAAGCGGCGCGCCGATGCTTCGCCTGGCCCCTTCCAGGATGAGCAGAAAAGAGAAACTCCCCACGACCAGCTCCCCGTAGTCGGGGCTCCCGGCCCGTATGCCGATATTGTTGAATTCGAGAAAGACATAAACGGAGATCATGCAGGACATGAGGGCGAAAAAAAGGTCGAAATAGGGGAGGTTGTCCTGTTTGTAGTCGACGGTCCGGCTTTTCAACAGGGAGTAGAGGGCCCGGGCCCACTGGAGGAAGAAAAGAAACAGAATGGCAATGAAAATCCCCAGCAGGAAGATCCCCCAGAAGATGAGAGACGGGTTGAGATCCTCGAACCAGGAGTGGATATTGAGGTGCATCCAGCCGAGCCGCACCCCGTAGACGACAAACCCGATCATGGCCGTGTAGATGGGAAAATCGACAATGGGTGCCAGGCGATTCGGCAGGTTCTCGCGCTGCTTGAAGTAGAGCACGAGGGCGAAGGTGGCAACAGCGAGGGTCGTCGAGGCCGGGAAGGAAAGCGCCAGGATTTCACGAAAGACGGCCGTGTTGAGCATCGCCGCAACACCGGCGTACAGGACATCGTAGACGAGGTGCTTGCCTCCCTTCCGGTGAACCTCTTTCTTCATCGCGTAGACGAAGAAAACGAGGGGAAGAACGAAGGCGAGGTGGAACGCACGGTGACGCCACTCCTGGAGGACGCCGAAGCCCGCCGTGTAGATGTGAAAGATCGACAGGACGATCGTCATGGCAAAGACCAGCTGTGCCGTGACCCCCGTGAGACGACGGAACCGCATCTCCGGGTCGTACTTGGCGATCTGCTCCACGTCGTCCTTGAGTTCGGGGGATGAAAAAACTTCCTTCGTTTCGGCCATGTCAGAAACCCGCATTCGGATTCAAGCTACACACGCAAAGCCCAGGGCAGCAGTTCCCACGCGAAAACCCGCCGGGTCGAGATCCGGAGAAGACCGTTTCCCGCAAGCGCCGGGAGGGAAACGACCCGCCCCCCCGCCGACAGCGTACCGCCGTAGTCCTCATGAACCCGGAGCAGGATCTCCGGAAAGGCTCTGTTGATGTTCGAGAGTCGAAAGCCCCTGTCGGTCCGACGGAAGACTTCCTCCCCCGAGGCCACGGCGGGAAGCCCCGTGTTCAGGGAACTGAAATCGGTCTGATATAGAATAATCCGGTTGTTGTCGTCAATGCGGAAATAGTCCGTCACCTCCGATTTCTCAACGGAATGGATAAAGGAAAGCGTAAAGGTGTCGCCGGGAGCAACCCGTTTCAGGAACACCACCCGGCCGGTTTCACCGGATTCGCGGACCTCGAGGGCGCAGAGGGGGATAAAACCGGCGGCCGCGGCAAGGAAACCCGCAAGAATCAGAAGGCCATAGCGTTTTTTCATATAAAAAAACCGGGCACCCCCGAGGGAGTACCCGGTTTACCTCCCGTTCGGAAACTGGTCTGGTTATTTCTTCTTTGGGGCGGCTTTCTTCACGGGTACCTTGATCATGCCCACTTCCTTATAGTACTTCTCGGCGCCGGGGTGAAGCGGGACGGCCAGGCCGGCGAGAGCCGTCTTGATCTGCACATTCTTTCCCTGGGCGTGGGCCTGAGCCATCTTCGCGGCCCCGGTCTCCCAGAGGGCCTTCGTCAACTTGTAGACCACATCATCGGGGACCTCGGCACCGCAAACCCACTGGGCCATCGTGGTGATGGTGGCCACATCCTTTGCCTGGTCCTTGTAGGTACCCTTGGGGATCACGATCCTGCTGTAGAAGGGGTATTTCTTGGTGAGGTCCTTGATCTTGGCCTCGTCGATGGGCACGAGCATGACTTTCGTCGAGATGGCCAGTTCCTGGATAGCCGCCGTGGGCCAGCCGGCCGTCGTGAAGGTCACGTCGGCCTGCTTGTCCTGGAGGCGTTGGGCGGCGCCGGAGAAGGACAGCCAGTCCACACCGGTGAAGTCCTTGTAAGTATAACCGTAGGCCCCGAGCACGTTAAGAGTGTCCACTTCGGTTCCGCTGCCGCGGTCGCCCGGGACAAGGCGCTTGCCCTTGATGTCCTTCACGGTCTTGATGCCCGAGTCGGCCCGGGCGACGATCTGGATCGTCTCCGGGTAGAGGGAGGCGATGTGCCTGATGTTCGCGGCCGGCTTGTCCTTGAACTGCTCGAGCCCCTTGTAGGCATTGAAGGCCACGTTGCTCTGGACGAAAGCCGACTCGATCTGCTTGTCGCGGATCAGGTTGCAGTTGGCAACCGATGCCTGACCCGCCTGGGCTGTCGTGACGACCTCGGGAACCTTCTCGGTCAGGGCCTGTGCCAGGATCCCTCCGAGAGGATAGTAGGTGCCGCCGGTGCCGCCCGTCGAGATGACGAAGAACTTTTTCTGGGGCTGCTGCGCGAAGCAGGTGCCGGCACATACAAACGCCAGAATCAGGGCTACGGACGTGACAACGAAAAATAGTCTCTTTCTCGACATATTCACCCTCCTTCGTTATTATTGTTTGGTCATCGCTTCGGTTTTTTAACCGGACAGGGCTGCTGCAGATCGCTCCGGGCGTCACCGAACCGCTCAAGCGACGACAATATGGAATATTTGCGGGGTATTGTCAACGAGATTTTATTGAATTCATGATGCGGATATTCCATGTTTTATTCAAAACTTACAGATGGGGACGGCCGTCTCGATGACCGCAAAAAAGCCCTTGATTTTTTCCCGGCATGGTAATAGACAAAAGGGCGTTTGCTGCTTCCACAGCAGGCCGTTTTTGTGAAACGGGGGTTCGGGATCACCTGAAGAGAAAGTTATGATTCGATTCGACAGGGTGCATAAATGGTTCGACGCCCTTCACGTTCTCAATGACGTCACGTTTCATGTGAGTCAGGGGGAAACGGTCGTTGTCTGCGGACCATCCGGTTCGGGCAAATCAACGCTCATCCGGACGATCAACAAACTCGAGCCGATCCAGGGAGGAAAGCTCGTCGTCGACGGCATGGATCTGAGCGACCCGAAGACGGACATCACGAAGCTCCGCGCTGAAATCGGTTTTGTTTTCCAGCAATTCAACCTGTACCCACACCTCACGGTCATCAACAATATCACCCTGGCCCCCGTAAAAGTCCGTAAGATCACGAAGAAGAAAGCGGAGGAGCAGGCCATGGCGCTCCTCGAACGGGTGGGTCTCGTCGAAAAGAGAGACTCCTACCCCGCGCAACTCTCAGGCGGGCAACAGCAGCGGGTTGCGATCGCCCGGGCGCTCGCCATGAAGCCCAAGATCATGCTCTTCGACGAGCCGACATCGGCTCTGGATCCCGAGATGATCGGCGAGGTTCTCCAGGTCATGAAGGGACTCGCCCACACCGGCATGACCCTGATCGTGGTCTCTCACGAGATGGGGTTTGCCCGGGAGGTCTCCGACCGGATCGCCTTCATGGATTTCGGCCGGATCCTGGAAGAGGCTCCGCCCAATGAGTTTTTCCATCACCCAAAGCACGACCGGGCAAAGCAGTTCTTGAAGGAGATCCTGTCGCCCATGCATTAAGCGGTTGGCCGCAGGCTCAACCAATTTTGAATTTTAAGTTTTAAACTGAAAAAGAAGGAGGAAAAACATGAAAAAAATTTTAGCGATTCTATTGACCGTTGCCTTCGTGGCCGGCCTGGCGGGGATCGCCCTGGCCGAAGACACCTACGACATCGTCAAGAAGAGAGGCGTCCTCGTCGTGGGCGTGAAGGACGCGACCCCCGGATTCGGCTTCATCGACCCCAAAACGCGCGAGATCGTGGGTTATGACTGCGACTTCGCAGCCTACCTCGCCAAGAAGATGGGCGTGAAGCTCGAGCTCAAGGGCGTCACTTCGGCGGCTCGCATTCCCCAGCTCCAGGCGGGCAATGTCGACCTGATCATTGCGACGCTGACCTACACGCCGGAAAGGGCCAAGCAGGTCGATTTCAGTTACACCTATCTTCTTACGGGGCAGAAGTTTCTCGTGAAGAAGGGAACCGTCAAGAGCCTCGCCGACCTCGACGGCAAGAAGATCGGGACGGCCAAGGGCTCTACCTCGGAGCAGAATGCCGCCAAGGCCCTGCCCAAGGCGACGATCCTCTCCTTCGACGACTATCCTCAGGCCTTCCTCGCCCTCCAGCAGGGCAAGGTCGTGGCCGTGACGACCGATGAAACGATCCTGGCCGGCATCCTCGGCAAGGCCCCCAACAAGGACCAGTTCGAAATCGCCGATCTGCGGATCTCCGACGAGCCTTACGGAATCGGCGTGGTCAAGGGGAATCCCAAGATGCTGAAGTTCGTCAACGATACGCTCCTCGAGATGGAGAAGAAGGGCGAAGCGAAGAAGATCTGGGACAAGTGGTTCAACCCCAAGTCCGACCAGCCCATGGAGCGCGGCAAGTTCAAAATCACAGCGGACCGCAAGTAGCCGTCGCTTCAGGCAGGGCTGTTCTGCGGATCTTTCAGGACATCAACCGTCCGTGTCCGCCGGGCCGGCGGGTGCGGACGGTTTTTTCTCGTCTCTGACGGAAAAACGGCAGGATGACGAGGCACGGTAAAGGGACAGTGCGGGGATGTTCCAGTACGAGTTTGACTGGTCCGTCGTTCTCACCGGGCAGTACGCCCAGTGGATCGTCGACGGCATCAAGGTCACCATCCAGCTCTCGGCGGTGTCGATCGTCCTGTCATTCCTGATGGGTCTGCTCATCGCCGTCATGCGATTGAGCCATGTCGGACCCGTCCGCTGGATTGCCCAGGGATATCTCGAGTTCATCCGGAACACCCCTCTGCTCGTGCAATTCTTCTTCTGGTACTTTGGCTCCTTCCAGATCCTGCCGCAGTCGGTAAACGACTGGCTGAACGCCCGGGATTTTGAATTCTCCGCAGCGGTCATCGCGCTGACGATCTACACGTCGGCCTTCATCGCCGAGGACATCCGTTCGGGCATCCGCTCGATCCCGAAGGAACAGATGGAGGCGGCCCGCAGTTCCGGATTCTCCTATATCCGCTCCATGCAGTACATCATCCTGCCCCAGGCCGTGCGAATCACCATTCCACCGCTCATCAGCCAGTTTTTGAACCTGACGAAAAACTCGTCGCTGGCCATGACGATCGGCGTGGCGGAGCTGACCTATCAGGCCCGGCAGGTGGAAAGCTACACCTTCAAAGGTTTCGAGGCCTTCACGGCGGCGACACTCGTTTATCTCATGCTGTCATTGATCATCACGGCTCTCGTGACGCTGTACGACAAGAAAGTCCTTTCTCCGACGGGGATGAAATAGCCCATGGACCAGTGGTTCGGATTCAAGGTCATCTGGGACAATATCGAACACTTCTTGATCGGCCGCTACCCGAGCGGCCCCATCGGCGGGCTCACGCTCACGATCTGGCTGGCGGTGGTGTCCTGCAGCCTCTCGATCATCATCGGGATCGTTCTGGGCCTGCTGTGCGTTTCCCAGAACCGCATCATCCGGTACCCGGTGCTGGCCGTCGTGAACTGCATCCGCGGGATCCCTCTGCTGATGGTTATCTTCTGGATGTATTTCCTACTGCCCGCATTCATGGGAACGGCGGTCCCCGAGAGCTGGACCATCGTCGCGGCGCTCACCGTCTTCACCTCCGCCTACATGTCACAGATCGTGCAGGCGGGCATCGAGGCGATCCCCCGCGGCCAGCTGGAGGCGGGCCTGTCGACGGGGCTTTCCCGGACGCGGGTGATGGTTTACATTATTCTTCCCCAGGCCCTGCGCAACATGATCCCTTCCTTCGTGAACCAGCTCGTGTCCCTCATCAAGGATACCTCCCTCGCCTTCATCGTCGGCGTGGCGGAGTTGACCCACGTGGCCACCCAGGTGAACAACCGGACGATGATCTACCCGGCCCAGATCTTCTTCTTCATCGCCGTCGTCTACTTCATCCTCTGCTTCATGCTCACGAGTTACTCCAGGTGGTTGGAACAGCGGCTCGCCTACCGGAAAGCCATATAGAAAAGGAAATCGGGCTCAGGGTGCAGGGGTCGTACGATTAGCCGAGAGATTCCATCGGATGTGTGCACTCGGGACGCTGTTTTGCCCGCCTCAGACGCAATACAGATGGATCAGAAGGACCACGGCCAAGAAGGATGGATCCCGCCCACGCGCGACGCAAGCCAGGGAGCGGGACGATCCGGTAGACCCCGAAGGAGATGAACCTGTGGGCCGGGATGCATCGAAGCAGAAACCTGATGTCCAGCAGAGCCGCGATGAAGGAGGCGACAAATCCCGCCGTCAGGAAATCGAACCGGGACAGGTTCATTTCCGGTGCCGTTTTCATCAGGTCACAGGCTGTTGCGGCCGGCATGGACGGCACGGCAAGCGGGAAGGGAAACTCTGCGATGGTTTTCCTCTTCAATCCCGGGACGAGCCCGGCGATGATCGTGGATGCCGGTCGGGATCCCCCGGGATCATGGCAATCGCTTGAAAAAGGCCGATCGCGACAGCCCTCTTGTATGACATCCGGCGGATTTCGCCTGTGGCGCCAGCCTTCTTCGAATGCGATCAGGAAAAAGCCGCCGGGCAACAGAGAGCCCGGCAGATAGCCCTTCACCACATGGTAAAGCGTCAGGCCCGGGGTCCCCGTCGGTAGAAAAGCGACGGCCACCCCTTTGATGACCTCGAAAACCGCAAGCAGGCGCCTCCGGCACAAAAAGAGGGCCGACGCGGGGCCCCGCCTGGGTGACGATCTCGAAGCTCTTGAGGCAGTCCGTGCGCTTGAGACCCGCCAGATCGGAGGCCGGAATCATGTGACCCGTCGAGGATATGGCCAAAAACTCGGTGACGCCCGCGATGATGCCCAAGACGACAGCGGTCGGCAAACCCATAGGCCCGGCTTATTTGGGCTCGATCAGGCGATCCGGCCACGTCTGCCCGTCGTGCCGAGACCCGGTTTTTTTACATGATGTCGCCTGCGGGTCAAGCCCTGTAATTCCGGGCTCGGATGACCTCGACGACGGTGGGAATGAGCGAAAGGATAATGATGGCGATGATGACGAATGTGAAGTTTTCCTTCACGACGGGGATGTTGCCGAAATAGTACCCGCCGATCACGAAGGTGAGGATCCAGGCAACGCATCCGATGACGTTGTAGAACTGAAATCGCCCGTACGTCATGGACCCCACGCCCGCCACGAAGGGGGCGAAGGTGCGGATGATCGGGACGAAACGGGCGATGACGATCGTCTTCCCGCCGTATTTCTCGTAAAACCGGTGTGTCCGGTCCAGGTATTCCTGCTTGACCCATCGGATCTTTTTTCTCGCAGCGACCTTCGGGCCCAGCTGGTAGCCCACCCAGTAATTGACAGTGTTTCCGGCGATCCCGGCGATGCTGAGAAGGGCGGAAAGCCACAGGGCATCGAGAGACCCCCGGGCGGCAAAGGTCCCCGTTACAAAAAGGAGCGAATCCCCGGGTAAAAATGGGGTGACCACGAGACCCGTCTCACAGAAAATGATCAAAAAGAGGATGAAATAGGTCCAGAACCCGTAGTTCTGGATGATCAGATCCAGATGACGGTCGAAGTGCACGAGCAGATCGAAATATTGCGCAATGAATTCAATCATGTGGCGGTGATGTAATCCTTCGGTGCTGCCTGATCTGAAAATGGGGCTTTTCAGGCTCGGGGCTTTATACGCCGACCGACGGAGTTTCGTCAACGGAAATATCCCCCCTTCAAAGGCCGTGCCTCAAAGACCGTTGACAAAGAAAAAGGTTTAAACTATAGTTCAAATCGCATTGGAGATGGATGCGCGGAAGAGGGGTGAGAGTCCCCCGCTGCCCCGCAGCCGTGATGGAAACGAAAGCCTTGTGTTGCCACTGTCCCGGCAAGACGGGATGGGAAGGCGGGTGAGTAGGTCGTCCTGAGCCGGAAAACCCATCCATCTGGAACCTCGAGGGGGGTAAACCTTCCGTGTCGATTCATCTGACTCCAGCATCAGCCGTCACTGGTCTTTCCCCGAAGGTTTGCCCGGTTCATCGTACAGGCTCATCTTTCGGGGGGGGTACATGGTCTTCCGGTCGGTCAAACTCCTGACCGTACTTGAAATCAGCTTCCTGCTCCTGCTCGCTCTGGCAGGCACTGTCGTCGTGTCGCTTTTTGTCGGTGTCACCGACATCGGCATCGTCCGCGGGGTTACCGCCCTCCTGTATGGCTGGCGCGAAGGGTACGCCGGGTTCACCCACCTCGAAAAGGAAATCCTCTTTTCCGTACGCCTCCCGCGAATCCTCTTTGCCGGCATCGTCGGCGCGGCACTGTCGATGGCCGGCGTGGTCTTCCAGGCCCTCCTGCGAAACCCCCTTGCCGACCCCTACATCCTGGGGATCTCGGGCGGGGCCGCCGTCGGCGCCATCATCGGGATCCTGATCGGCGCGGCTCTGCTGCCCCTGGGCATTCCTCTCCTTGCCTTCCTGGGCGCCGCTCTCACCGTGATCATTGTCTTCGGAATCGCCCGAACGGGTGCCCAGCTTCGATCCAACACGCTGCTTCTGGCCGGTGTCATCGTCAACGCCTTTTTCTCCGCCATCATCATGTTTCTGATCTCCACGAGCACCAGCTCGGACGTCCACAAAGTGATGTTCTGGCTGATGGGGGATCTGTCGCTCGCCACGACCCGCGAGATCACCCTCACGGGGACCATCCTGTTCATCGGTTTCGCCATCCTCTATTCCCATGCCCGGCCGATGAACCTCATCGTTGTCAGCGAAGAAACGGCCCTCCAGCTCGGCATCAACGTGGAGAAGGTCAAGAAGATTCTTTTCGTCGCGGCCTCCCTCATCACCGGTGTGGCCGTGTCGGCAAGCGGGATCATCGGTTTCGTCGGGCTCTTCATCCCTCATGTGATGCGAATGCTGCTCGGTCCCGATCACCGGCTTCTTCTTCCCGCATCCTTCCTTTTCGGCGCCACCTTTCTCGTGATCGCCGACACCGTCGCCAGAACGCTGATGGCACCGGGCGAACTTCCCGTCGGCGTCATTACGGCGATCTGCGGCGCGCCCTACTTCATCTACCTTCTCCGGAAGGGAAGGGGGTTTTGAGCCATGACCATTCTGCGCACCGAAAAGGTCGGGTTTCAATACAATGGACGGTGGGTTCTCCGGGATATCTCATTCGAAGTCGGGGAAGGAGAATTCGTCGGCATCATCGGTCCGAACGGTTCTGGAAAAACGACGCTTCTCAAGATCCTGGACGGCATTCTCACACCTCGGGAAGGCCGCGTGATGCTCCGCGACCAGGATATCGCGCGTCTGAACCGGGAGACCCTGGCGAAGGTGATCGGAGTCGTCCCCCAGGACTACTCGATGTTTTTTCCCTTCAGCGTGGAGGAAATTGTCCTGATGGGGAGAACCCCCCACCTCGGGCTCCTCCGGTTCGAAGGGCGGAAGGATTTCGCCATCGCCCGCCGGGCGATGGAACTGACCGAGACGACCGAATTCCGCCGGCGGGGCATGGGCGAACTGAGCGGCGGGGAGAGGCAGCGGGTTCTCATCGCCCGGGCTGTGACCCAGGAACCGCAGATCCTGCTTCTCGACGAGCCGACGACCTACCTCGACATCAAACACCAGGTAGCCCTGTTCCAGCTGATGAAGACGCTCCATGAACAGGGAAATCTCACGGTCATCGTCGTGACGCAGGACATCAACCTGGCCGCGCAATACTGCCACCGCATTCTTCTGATAAAAAACGGCCGATCCTTCAGTATGGGAACCCCGGCGGAAGTCGTGACGGAGGAGAACATCCGTCAGGTCTACGAAACGCACGTTCTCATCGACCCCCACCCCCGCACGGGCCTGCCCCGCGTAACGCTGATTTAGAACAGGCATCAGACGTCAGGCAACCAGTAATGGTGAAAGTGTGCCGAGATAAAAAGTCCAGACGGACCAGATAGACAAAAGAGACGAGACAGACCAGCAGGCAAAGCAGCCAACGCTGTCGGATCAAGGAAGCCGGTCTAAATCCGGCGCTGCCCCGCATCTGTAGGCGGAACGAAATCCACCGTGTGCCACTGTCCGGCCGGGGAAGGCCGGATGGGAAGGCGTGGAGAGTAGGCAAAGGAGCCGCGAGCCAGGAGACTTATCCGACAGACGAAATAACTCCACTTCGAGAGGAAGGAGGTTATTGAGAAATGTTCATCAGAGTTTTTATCGTATTATTCATTTCAGCGGTTTTTACAGCCGTGTCGCCGGGGATGCCTCATGCCCAGGCTCCCGGTGAACCGAAGGCCTATCGAATGGACGAGGTCGTCGTCACGGCAACGAGGGACGCACAGGAGATCCGAAAGGTCCCGGCCAATGTCACGGTCATCACATCCGAGGACATCCGGAAATCAGGCGCCACGAGCGTTCCAGAGGTTCTCGACAAGCTGGACGGTATCCACTTCAGAACCTACAGCGGCAACCCCTCGCAGGCTCAGATCGACCTGCGGGGTTTCGGCGACAACTCCCACGGTCGGACGTTGGTTCTCCTGGACGGGAGGCGGCTTAACAGGCCGGACATGTCGGGAATCAACTGGCTCCAGATACCCGTCAACAACATCGAGAGGATCGAGGTGGTGCGGGGACCCGGCACCGTTCTTTACGGCGACAATTCCATCGGCGGCACAATCAACATCATAACGAAGCGTGGCGCCGGGAAGCCGCAGACTGAACTGTCTGCCATTGGGGGAAGCTACGGCCTCATGGACGGGAGGGGAAGCGTCAGCGGGGGTCTTGAGAAATTCTCCTACTCCCTCAACGGACAGTACCAGGGACTCGATGGATACCGGGACCGGTCGAAATTCTCAAGCGGGGGGATCGGCGCGAACCTGGGCTACAACTTCAGCGAGCACCTGGATACGAACCTGGGTCTTTCATACAACAATACAAAATATCAGCTCCCGGGCGTCCTGACCCAGTCCCAGTTCGAGCAGGACCCGAGACAGGCGCAACCCGGTCATACAAACGACGATTCCGACGCCAAATACTACAACGCCAACATGGGGATCACGTCCGTTCTGGGCGGCTTCGGCCGGATTGACCTCAATCTGCTTCACAGCCGGGATGACATCACCAGCAACATGGCCTCCTTCCCTTCTTTCGACAACATCAAGATCAAGACTTCCGGCATACAGCCGAGATACATCCTGGACAAGGACATCTTGGGCCATGGAAACAAGCTCACAGCCGGGCTGGATTATTATTACCAGGAGCTGGACAAGGACAAGTTCAACAATGAAGAGCACTCCACGATGCTCAATGAAGCCGTTTTTAAACGGGAAACTCTTGGGCTCTACCTCCGGGATGAATTCAATATCATGAAGGAACTGATCCTGACAGCGGGTTACCGGACGGAGCGCGCGAAGATCAGGGGGCATGAAACGGACTCCGCCACAGGGGCCGCGCTGATCCCCGAAACTCAGAAGGTACACCACGGGGATGCCTATGAGCTGGGATTGACCTGCCTCATTCAGGAGAAATCCAAGATCTTCGCCCGTTATGCCACCGTTTACCGTCTCCCCTTCCTGGACGAACAGGCCTCTTACTTCGGCTACCTCGGCTGGGACACGTTTCTCCTTCATCTCGAAAAGGAAAGGGGGAAAAGCTACGAAGCGGGGACCCAGTTCGTCCTGTTTGACAACCTGAAGGTCGGCGCGACGCTCTACCGGATCAACATGGAGGACGAGATCGCCTTCAACCTGGCCACTTGGCAGAACGAAAACCTGGACAAAACCCGCCATGACGGCATAGAGTTGTCCATGGCCTGGCAGTGGCAGAAATATCTGAGATTCCTCGCGAACTACACCTGCCAGGACGCAACCTTCCGGGACGGCCCCAATGACGGCAAGAAGATCCCCCTGGTCCCGAGAAACATGGCAAACTTCACTCTCGAAATCTACCTGCCCTGCAACTTCGTGCTCCGCCCGGAGATGCAGTACATCGACAAGGCCTACCTCGGAAGCGATTTCAGCAACAGCCTGGAGCCCCTCGGCAACTACACGCTGTACAACATCTTCCTGCAGTACCGGCCTCCGGCAAAGGAAGGGCTCAATGTTTTCGGCTTCTTCGGCGTGGAGAACCTGACCGACGAGATGTACGCCACCCAGGGCATCGCCGCGGGCGCGACCCGGTATCTCTACCCCTCCCCGGGGATCACCTTCAAGGGAGGGCTTTCGATTGCTTTCTGACAGACATTTTCACTTGAAATAACCGAGAAAATATAATTAGGATGAAAAAATTGAGGGGATGCGTGAAGCGGTGAAAAAAGAAGAAAAAATCGAAGCCATCAAATCACGTGCGAGAAAGAATTTTTCTCTCGGTTACAACTGCCCCGAGTGTGTGACAGAGGCGGTTCTAACGGTCATCGATACGGGACTCCCCCCCGAGACCAGGAAGGTGGCAACCGGGTTCGTCGGCGGCGTGGGGCTTTACGGCGACACCTGCGGGGCGATAACCGGTGCCATCATCGCCGTGGGCTGCGTCCACGGCAGGGATCAATTGCCGCAGGACAGCGACCCGAAACAGGCTGTAAAAAAATCGGCGGACGAACTGTACGGCAGGCCCGGCCTTTATCGGTTGTTCAACCAGATCCCGAACAAATTTTTTGAAAAGTACGGCTACACCGCCTGCAGGGCCTCACAACCAAATAGAAGGACAACTGGCTTTGCAGGGATCATGCCCTGTACTGCCGTGAGATCATCACCGACGCCGCAGCCATCGCTGCGGAACTCATCATGACAGACCGGGAGGAAGCGGCATCGAAGCCCTTCGGTAAAAACGTGGAAAAATTGGAGCAGTCCGGTGAGGCCTGCAACCTCCTCGACAAGGGCACCTGAGGAGCCGCCGTATCATGAGCAGGTTGCTCGTTAAAAATGAAAAAAAAGGAAACCCCGGAACAGACGCCGGGGTTTCCTTTTTTTATTGCGGATCTTCGAAGAGCGCTGAATGTCAAGCGATCTTTTTTGTCTCTCTCAGATATGATTATCTCGCAGGAGGTGGGGTATGGCAAAAAGACTGGTCATTATAGGAGGGGGGGCGGCAGGGCCATCGTCCGCTGCCGAGGCCAAGAGGCGGAACAAATCTCTCCAGGTGACGATGATCGAAAGCGGCGATTTCGTTTCCTACGCCGCGTGACCGATGCCCTATTACATCGGTGATGTAATCAGGGATTACAAGCGGCTTGTGGTCCGGACACCGGAAGAGTTCGGAAAAACGGGGATCGAGGTCAGGATCAAGACCCGTGTCGATGGAATCGATCCCGGGAAAGGGACGGTCCACCTTTCCGACGGCACCAGCCTGCCCTACGACATCCTGGTCATGGGCACGGGCGGACTGGCCATCCGCCCGGGGATTCCCGGTGAGAACCTCGAAGGAGTCTTCACGCTGAGAAACCTGACCGACAGCCTCCGGATCAAATCCTATCTGAACGAAAAAAGCTGCCGGAGGGCCATCATCGTCGGGGGTGGCTACATCAGCATGGAAATGAGCGAAGCCCTGCGGAATCTTGGTATCGAAACCCGGGTCATCCATAGACGCTCCCTTCCCGCCAGAAGATGGGATCCCGAGCTGTCTAAAATGATCGTGGAGGAACTCACGAAAAACGGGGTTTCTTTCCACCCCGAGACGCGGGCAACGGCCATCGAAAAGGGAGGGGATTTCCGGCTGCGCATGACCACCACCAGCAGCGAAATGGATGCGGATCTGATATTGTACGGCCTGGGCAGTGTCCCGAACGTGGACCTTGCAAAATCCATGGGCCTCCAAATGGGCGAGAGTGGAGCCATCCGGGTGGATTCCTCCCAGCGGACATCGCGGGAAGGGGTATACGCGGTGGGTGACTGCTGCGAGGTGTTCCACCTCGTAAGCAAAAGGTGGACTTACAGCCCCCTCGGCGACGTGGCCAACAAGCAGGGTCGGATCGCCGGTCAGAACATCGCCGGGCATCCCGCGATTTTTCCCGGCATCGTGGGGGCCCAGTGCTTCAAGGTTTTCGGCCTGGAGGTGGGCATCACGGGCCTCACGGATGAGGAAGCGAAGCAGGCCGGTTTTCAGCCTGTCAGCACCATCATATGGGGAAACCCCGTGGCCCGGTCTATGTCGCGGGGGGAAAGACTGGGCATCAGGCTCACGGCCGAAAAATCTTCGGGGAAACTCCTCGGTGCCCAGGCCATCGGAGATAAGGGAGCCGTCCAGCGGATCAACAGTTTGTCCGTGGCACTCTGGTGCGGCCTCGATATTGACCAGATCGGCTACATGGATCTCGCCTACGCTCCGCCGTTCGGCGGCGCCTGGGACGCGATACACATCGCAGCCCAGAATTTGAGAAATAAGCTCTGATGCTTGAAGGGAGGATCGGGGAGTGGAAAGAAAAAGGCCCCCCGAGATTTGAAAGGGGCCTTTTTCTTTAAGTAAACCCTTATCCTTTTATTTTCTCCCGACAGACCCGTGCCTTCACCTTCCAGGAACACGGACCTGAGGACTATCTGCCTTTGAAGACGGGTTCTCTTTTTCCAAGGAAAGCGCTCGTCCCTTCTGACGCATCCTCGCTTCTCTGCAGGCTGTCCATGATATACTCGGCAAACTCATAGCCCTGCATGCCCTGGTTCACCGCCTTTTTGACCGCACGGAGCGAAAGGGGAGGCATTTTCTTGATTTCTTCGGCCAGTTCAAAGGCCGCTTCCATCAACTTGTCATGGGGAACCACCTTGGTGATAAAGCCCCACCGGACCGCCTCCTCGGCGCTCACGAATTTCCTCGTCATCAGAACCTCTTTGGCACGAAAACGACCG
Source organism: Syntrophales bacterium (assembly GCA_035450185.1). GTDB lineage: Bacteria > Desulfobacterota > Syntrophia > Syntrophales > UBA2192 > JAPLJU01. The sequence goes on from DAOTMG010000025.1 coordinate 21,535, forward strand.
ACTTCCCCCGGAAGCCGGATGATACCGTAAGGTCAAAGTATGCCGAGATAGGTCGCGGGCCATCCGAACCTTGCCTTTTCCGAAGCGACATTCAAATCAAACGCCAGGACCCATTGCGACCCGTCGCCCGCGGAAACACCGTTGATCGCGCCGATGACGGGCTTTTCAAATTCGTAGTAGGCTCTGGCCATCTCGATTAATTTCTTGTTCAGGAATCTCTGGAATGCCGGATCCTTCCCGGACTCCTTGAACTCGTTGATATCCGCCCCCGCGCAGAAGGCGCGACCGGCCCCCGTCATGATGAGGACTTTGACCGTCGGATCCTTCTCCAAATCAGCAAGGATTCCGAGGATTTCGGTCCTCATCTCCATGTTGACCGAATTCAGGATATCGGGGCGATTCAGCGTCAAGACAGCTACTCCATCCTTCCTGTCAAGTATGACTGTCTTATAACTCATTGCTCCACCTCCTTTCGGTATTTCAACACATTCCCATTGTCGACTATTCTGACAAAAATTATCCACGGACAGATATGAGTAAGCAAATCACCTCCCTTTCCACGCCCGATTTGAATTCAGAATAGAGACAACTTATTTACGGAAGACCAAGCCGCCAACCGTGGATTCGGCGGTTCACCAGGTTCATGGATCACAAAACGGTCAGAGGTAAAAAAACAGAAACAGGACGAGGCGTGCATATCGCTTTCCGCAATTGTGAGGGTTAATACAATGCATCATTAAATGCAAGTCTTAAAATACCATCAACGGACGCCTTCGATATGAAAATGAATGGACCGTTCGGCGCAAAAAAGGCAGCCTGCGAACACGAAATCATCCGCAGCCGCGGGCGGGGCCCGGCTCGTCATGTCCGGTTGTTCCGCCGTGATGACGGGTAACCAAAAACAGGCGGCCAAGGGACTTTCATGGCCGCCCGCCAAGGAGGGACATCAGCATTCCGCCTGCCTCTGTAATGCGAGAGCTGACACCCTTTCCAATCGTTTGTGCAGGAGCGGAAACGTCTTCGGAAAGACCGACCCATCATTGAACCAACTTCGGCCTCCCCTTTACACGGAATCCTCCTTCCTTCAAGACCCTGACGATTTCTTCTATGTTCGTTTTGCCGTCGTCAAAGGTAACGATGAAAATCTCCCTGAGCGTGTCGTAATCGACGCCCAGAAACCCTTCAACCGTTTCCAGGGTCACGCCTACCCTGGCTTTCTGCGCTCAGGTCTTGCAACCGGGAATGCTGAACTCCGCCTTTCTCTCCGCCGCGAAGGCCAAAGGCAGCAAGGTGAAGGACATCAGCAGACACCCGAGCAGCGCAAGCGCGAAAACCGATCGCGGCCCGAAGAGCCGCCGTTTCTCTTCTGTCATGGCCTCTCTTAACCCCAGTCTTCGATGCGGACATCCGAGCAGAGCCCCATCATGTTGTTGACCCAGTCTTCGTTGTCCTTGATCCACTGTTTGGCATCGGCCTTGGAAATCTGGTTCCCCTTGATCAGATTGATGCCGGACTCGAGCTTGCCCCCGCAGAGGCAGAACTGCTTGATAAAGGTGGCCAGGGCCGGCCGCTTCTGCTGAAGGCCCTTGCGGCCGATGGTGTGGATCGATTTCTTTTCGTCGATCCAGTTGGGGCCGAGGTCCTCGACCTGCTTGGCGTACTTCGTGTAATAGGCCTTCTGCTCCGGGAGTATCGCGCTCATTGTGGCGTCGTATTTCCCCTCGGCGACACCCTTCCACATGTCTTCGACGGTGGTCTTGACGAGGTTGACCTTGATCCCCACCTTTTCTTCGAGAACGTATTTGAACAAAAACGATTTCGCGATGGACTCCTTCGTCTCGACATAGGCCACGGTGACCTCCGGCGGCGCCGAAAGGGCTGCCGGTACCGCCATGACCATGGTGAACACGGCGATGAGGGCCGTCGCCAGCGCATATTTCCTCATGGAAACCTCCTTTCTTTTCTTTTCTGTTTGGGTGGATGCGGGGCGGCCCGCCTTGAGAGCAGGCGAGCCGCCCCCGTTTCAAAGGCGTTCAGGCAGCCCTGAACTCGAGGGTGTCACCGTTGCCGAGATAGGCCTTGTCCTTGGAACGGAATCTTGCCGTCCCCTGGATGACGGGGTAACCCGTCTCGATGAACTTCTTGGCGCAGACGATCCCCGTGCAGTGGTTGCAGCCGATCTTTTCAAAGTCGTATTTTCTCAACGCGATGACCAGGTCGTCATACTTGGGGTCCCAGTCCTCGAAGGGCGAGATGTGAAGACCCCCGTAAACGCCGTAGTTTTTCTTGTACTGAATCGTTTCCCTGGCCGTCTCGGCGAACTGGATGATGCTCTGGTGACAGCATCCCGTCACGGAAACCATTCCCGCGTCCTTGACGTTGAAGTAGATCGACTGCTCACCGTAGACCCTGCAGATGATGGGGATGGCAAAGACATAGGTGGCGCAGCCGGGAAAGAGCTGGTGCAGCCCGGGCTTCACAGAGGTGAGTTTGCCCCGGTAACCGCACTCCTTGATGTACTGGAGACCCTCCTGGTAGAACCCGTCCGGGATGTACATGGGGATATCAGGACGGTATTTCAGGGTTGCCGGCAATCCCCAGAAATGGTCGAAGTGCTCGTGGGAGATGATGAGCATGTCGATCTGATTGTTCGCGAGCATCTTGTCGATGCCCTCCCGCTTGTAGCATTTTTCCATCCAGTCGAAGGACCAGCCGCTGTCCAGGAGAATCCTCTTCTTCGACCCGTCGAGGAGCTCCACGTCGATCAGGCACGCAAACCCGCCCGCGTTTTCCGGGTGGACGGCGTTTTCCATCTGGAACTGCCAGGCCTTCTCGAGCTGGTACCCGGGAAGAAACTGCCTGAGTTCCTTGATACCCTTTTCGTAGGACCCCTTGCCGAGCTGGCCTTTCGGCTCGGCGAAGGGCGGCCAGTTGTAGGTGTACTGGTTGACGAGAAGCCCGCCGGAGCCCTTGATGTCCCCCATGAGGATCTTGTTGTCGAACCAGCTCGTCTCCGAGATGTTGGTGATTTTGACACTTTTGCATTCGCCGATGTCGACGGGCTTGAAGACTTTTTTCGTGAAATGGCGCTCCCGCCAAGGCCCGTAGGAATAGAGGCCCATGGCGCCGATAAACCCCGCCGAGCCTCCGACGGCAAGGCCCTTGACGAAATCTCGCCTGCTCAGGCCCTGTTTTTCTTCTTTCTTTTCTTCCATGGTCATTCATTACCTCCTGTCTCCGGGTTCCGGCCCGCGGGCGGACCCGGTTTTCCGAACGGTTACGTTAACATCCAGCTCCATTTCCCCATGATGGGAAGAGCCCAGATCAGCAGAGCGTAGACCGCCACACCGATCAGGATGCCGACGGCGATTCCTGTTTTATATTGCTGGCTCATGCTGTTTCCTCCTTCTTCTTTTCTGTTTCACCCTCCTTGACGAGCTTCCACCCCGGCCAGTTGTCCATGAACCAGTGGTTGATCAGCATGAGATTGATGAGCCAGATCGTCGGGATCATGGGGAACTGCTGGGGGTGGGAGTATCCTTTCTGCGTGCCGAGGGTGAGATGGCTGATGTTGTAATAGAGCCAGTAGACAGCCATGCCCCCCACAAGGGCGATGAGCGTCCGGATCAGCCAGTTGACGGGTGTGCTGTACTTCCGCGGCCAGTTGTTGCAGTAGAAGGTGAGGAAGAGGGCCGGGAGCAGGAAGAAGACCATCGTCTCGCCCACGTGGAGCCAGCGCCAGTCGGGGGCGGCGTCCCTGCGGGTCCCCCGGATCGCGGCTCCCCACCAGAGTTCCTGGGCGAAGTAGAGGAAGAGGAAAAAGCACCAGGCGATGGCGATGATGCCGAAAAAGGCGACCCAGCGCCTAAGAATGTCATTCCGGATGACCCGGAAGGGGTAACGTTCCCAGATGGACTCGTTCATCCAGACGACGATGGTGCAGCACATGATCCAGGCCACATGGAAGTTCCCGGAGACCGTATCGGCGAAGTTTTCCCAGTAGGGCGGACAAATCGCGCAGAAGTACTGCCAGGGATAGTAGAGAATCCCCATGTGGGAATGCATCGTGCAGAGGTAGACGATCGTCCCTAAAAACATCGTGACGATGAGAACCGTCGTTCCCAGGACCGGCTGTTTCAGTTTCTGCCAGGGCCACATCTCCATGGCCACGGGCCACGAGGGGGAAAGCCACGAGGCGATGGCCGCAAACATCAGACAGGCCAGTGCCGCGTACTCGATGGCGAAGAACTCCGTCACGCCGGGCAGTTTCGTGAGCTGACCCGGGTTGAAGTAGGCCATGGACAGATTGCCCAGGAGAAGCTCGAAAAAGCCCTTGATGAGCACCACAAGGATCAGGACCGAGACAAGGGTCATGACCGTGCCTTTCACGACGGGATGCGCGTTCTCCAGCCAGCGCCTCTTGAAGGGCCAGTAATAGTAGAGGTAGACCATCCAGATGAGGACGATAAGGAGCCAGCGGGTGTACATGTAGCCGACGTAAGGCGTGTACATCCTCATCCATCCTCTCGGGTCCTGAAAGATCCACCAGGTGACGTAGAAGACCGCCAGCAGAAAGACCGTGTTGACGATCTGCGGGATGGGCGCGGGCCATCGGGGCACGAGCTTTCGTTCCTCGAGAAACCCCTCGCCGTAACGCTCTTCAACCTTTCCTTCCATAGAAATCCTCCTTTCCTGAAGCGGAGCCGTCTGCGCCGCTTCCTCCGATGAAAAATAATTTACCCTTTCTCCATATGTGCAAAAAGTTCCCGGGCGATCTCTTCCCGGCTTCTCCCTTCGACCCGGATCCCCCGCCTGACGGCCTCCTCGATGAGCATCTCGCCGGCTTCGGACAGAAGCGGGTAGCAGCTCTCAAAGGATTCAAAATAATCCCGCTTCGGCGTCTCCGCCCTGTTTGTACCGGTGACCTCTTCGAGCAGTCTGACCCCCGCTCTGAGGAGATCCCGGGTAAGAAAACTTCTTCTGCTTTTGTCGACAGGCATTTTCACCTTCCCGCACCGCACTTACATTATATATGAGAACATCGAACGTTGTTTAAAGTTTTTCGGAATAAAAGTAATCGATCAACTTCTCTTTCGGTGTTAAGCCGTCGATCCCCTTATAGGGACGGTCGCCGTTGCAGTCACTGAGGAACCGCTTGAGTTCCGTCTTGCGATTTGCCGGGAAGTTAAAACGGGTCTCCCCGGTGTGATTACCCCGAAAATGTAAACAACGCCGGCGCAACTCGCTCCGGTATTGTCAGCTGATAATGTCCCCCGGGTGCAGATCGCCTTTCATGAACCGCTCGAGTACGGCATCGACATTCCCGATCACATTGTCGATGAGGCGGATGTTTTTCCGTTTCAGCATCAGCCGGCATTCTTCTTTTACCCCCCCGCAGATGACGGTTTCAACGCCAAGGCCAGCTAAAAACTCAGTAAGTTCAAATGGTTCCATTATCATCAGGGCCACAACCCTTTTCTCCAGAATTTGACCGTCCCTTATGATCACCGTAGCGATTTCCGCTGAGTGATTGTAACGGGGTGAGATTCGTCCTCTAAGCTGACAGATGGCGATTTTCACGGCATCAATTCATCTATCAACCAACGTGCCATTGGCCGGGAGGATTCATTTATATAAATGATATCAGCTGGTTAATATATATCCAGGCGGGCAGCACAGATGAAAATTTTTTTAATGCTGTTGCACATATGAAACATTATCGACGTATAAAATTAATATTATCAAATATAAACAATATATTATTTCATATTCGTTATTTTGAAACAACATTGCATTTTGTTTCAAATATTAAACAGATTTCCCGACGAGAAGGCCGTGCCTCTTCATTTTTCTCCACAGGGTCGTGCGGTTGATTTTGAGAGCCTTCGAGGCCTTCTTCCGGCTCCACCCGTTGACTACGAGAGCCGAGAGAAGCGCTTCTTTCTCAAGATGCCCGAGAGGATTGGATGCCTCAGGCGTCGTCACGGCCGCCGGTTCTGCCTTTCTAGATTTCGTTTCACTGAAGAGGTACAGGGGCAGGGCGTCCACGCCGATTTCGCTTCCCCGGCAGATGATGCAGGCGTGTTCCAGGATATGTTTGAGTTCTCTCACGTTTCCCGGGTAAGGATAGTTCAGAAGAACCCGCATCGCCTCGCCCGAGACGCCACAGATTCTCTTTCCGAGCAGACGAGACTCGGTCAACAGGAAATAATCGATGAGCAGGGGGATATCGCCGGGCCTCTCTCGAAGGGGCGGTATCTCCATACAGATGACGTTGAGCCGGTAAAAGAGGTCTTCCCGGAAATGCCCTTCGTCAACCATTCTCCTGAGATCGCGGTTCGTCGAAGAAATGACCCTCACATTCACCCTGACGGGACGGGTGGAGCCGAGGGGAAAGAATTCCTTTTCGTCGAGAACCTGCAGGAGCTTCGCCTGGAGTTCCCGGGACAAATCCCCGATCTCATCGAGATAGATGGTCCCTTCCTCGGCCATCTGGAAACGGCCTGCTTTGTCGCTCCTGGCATCGGTGAAAGCCCCCTTTTTGTAACCGAAGAGTTCCGACTCCAAGAGGGTGGCCGGGAGGGCCGCGCAGTTGATCTTGACGAAAGGTCCCTCTTTGCGCAGGCTGGAATTGTGGACCACCCGCGCGAAAAGATCCTTGCCGGTGCCCGTCTCGCCCAGGATGAGCATGTGGGAGTCCGTTCTGGCCACCGGCGCGAGAATATCGAGAATCTTTCGAACCTTTTCGTCCTTTGAGATGATGTCCCCGAAGGTATAGGAGCCCTGAAGGGTCTTTTCGAGGGTCACACGAACGGAATCATCCAGGAAGGATTCAACACCGCCGACGGCCTGTCCCTGATCGTCACGGATCACGGCGCAGTTGACATCCACAGGGATTTCCGTGTTTTTTTTCGTGAGAATCCTGTTCCTGGCCTGAACGACATTCGTACCGGTGTCAATGGCTCGCCGGAGAAAACAGCCTCCCTCGCAAAGTTCCGCTCTGAAAATTTCGTAGCACTTGCAGCCGATAGCCTCTCTGCGGCTGAAGCCGGTGATCCGCTCCGCTTCACGGTTGAAAAAGGTGATGTTCAGATCGAGGTCGACGGTGAAAATACCCACGGCGAGGCTATTGAGAATTTTCAGGCTGTCCTTCGGGGTCGTCATGGCGCTCCGTGACTGCAACAGGGCGATCGACGGTCAAGCGACCGCAGGAGGGTTTAACTCCTTCGAAGAAAAAAGAAAACAATGCGATCTATCAACAGTTTGAAACCTACCAGCAAAAGAGTGGAAAGTCAATGATCGACAGGGTATTGGGTATTGAACGAGGTCCGGGGTCCGTTCTTGACTTCATGAATGGGCTGTGCGAGAAAATTCCGGGAGGCTTATTTTGATTGCACTCAAGGAATTTCAGCCGACAGGCGTCATCGGGCAGCCGGAGCTCGGCTTGCCGGCTCTGATGGAGAACCTCTTCATCAGGACCTTCTACGAACCCCGGATCAAGGAGAAGATCGGCTGGGTCGGTATCGCCTACCGGGCGGGACTGCCGGGCAGTTGGACGCTGAAGCTGAAGGGCCGCAGAGGGGTATACGGCCTGAGTTACCGTAAAGATGAACAGGAAGAAGGCTGGGTTCACGGCATTTTTGACCTCCAGTATTTCCCTCTCAGAGATGAGCCCCTGCTGGATCGCTTCTCGGTCCGGGAAAATCTCCTGCGCCAGGATCACGGGTTCGAGACCTGGATTCGTCATCACCCGGGTGAAGAAGATCCTCTCGAAAGCGCCTTTATCATCGGAAGGGTCCTCCTGTCCGTGGACCGGGGAGAGAAGAATCTTTTTATCTCTCTGTGGAGCCCGCTTCGATGGCTCGAGTTCCGAAGGGAAGGTCTTTCCCTCTCCCGTGAGGACGGAACCCGTCTGGAAGTGCTCCCCCCCGGCGGGAAAGACCGCGACGTGCCTGCCTTTGCGCTTGCCTTTGTCTTTTTCGACAGGCTGGTTCAGGCCTTTGCCTATCATTTCAAAGGCGGGCCCGTTCATGCATCCCTGAGTAAGCGAAAGGCACCGATCTGGGAAATCACGGGGGACCGGGAATGGGTGCCGAGGGCGGGGCAGGATACAAGCGAGTATTTCGCCACCGTCGGGTTCGGCGAACCGGAAGGTCACGCGACGCCCCCCCGGATCGATAGACTTCGAGTATTTCTTGCTGATGCCGCAGGGATGTCGGGGCAACGGCAGGCAAAGTCGGTCTGGGCGGTTGAACCGGGGACGGGGAGCCCCAGAGGCACGACGCGCCTGTGGTGGGAGGCCCCTGATTGGAAAGTGATAAGCGGCGCCGGTCCTTTTCAGACACTGGGTATTCAGTACCGTCCGCCCCTCCTGGTGATCACGGGCTTCCTCGGAAGCGGCAAGACTACGCTTCTCAACCAGATCGTGGAACACAAGACCCTCATGACCAACCGGTTCGTCGCCGTGATTCAAAACGAAGTGGGGTCCGTCAGCGTCGACGAGTCCCTCGTGGACAGCGCCTACAATGTCACATCCATGGAGGAGGGTTGCGTGTGCTGCACCCTGCTCGGCGACCTCCGCCAGGCCGTGCGCCGGATCTGCCTGGAGTTCGATCCTGACCTGATCATACTGGAAACGACCGGCGTGGCCGATCCTGCAAACATCATCGAGGAGTTGCCCCTCCTGGAGGATTTCGTCCGTTTCGATTCCATGGTGACCGTCGTGGACGGCGCCAATTTTTGGAAGGTCTTTGATGCGTACCCCGTCGTCAAATCCCAGGTGAAAAGCGCCGGTTTGATTCTCCTGAACAAGGTCGACCTTCTGACCGAAAGGGAAAAAGACGACGTCGAGAAGGCCATCCGTGCGATCAATCCCCGCGCGCCGATCATACCGACCACTCAGGCGTCCGTCCGGCCGGGCCTGCTTTTTTCCATGGAGGACGACACGGACGTCCTGCGCGTCCCGGAACCTGAGGCCGCGACAGTGATCGATCACCGGGACCGTCTTTCAAAGGACCCTGATACAGATATCCACTCCCAAGGCATCATCAGTTTTACCGTTCAACTTCCGGGGATTTTCGACCCGCACCGGATAACCCGATACCTCGATCAGATACCGGATTCGGTCTATCGTTTGAAAGGCGTTGTGCGGATTGCCGGCATGAAACAGGCTCAACTTCTCCAGTACGTGTCCGGTCGTTATGAATTGACGAACCATTACGGATCGGGGATCGAGCCCAACACGCTTGTATTTATCGGCCGTGATATGAACAGGGAGGAGTTGCAAGATCGTCTCAGAAAATGTCTTGCCGATGCGTGAAGGGGGAAAAAAACCGGGCCGGCCAACGCCGGCCCTTATGAATTTTCCCTCCCGGATTTATTCATCTCAGAATATGATCATCCCGGGAAGACAGGTCCCCCGGTCAGGGTTTTTTGTCCTCCTCGCCCAACTTCTTCAGAAGCTCGAGGATCTCCCCGTAGTTCGGTGAACCGTCCTTGGCGTACCGGATCACGCCCTTTTTGTCGATGACCGCCGTTCGTCTGTTGAAGACGAAGACCGATCCCGAAGGAATCACACCGAAGAAGTCACCCAGATAACCCGAGATATTGGAAAGAATCGGAAAGGTCACCTTCAGAGACTTTGCCCAGTATTTGAGGGTTATCACATCGTCGCGGCTGACGCCCGTGACCCGGGCGTTGAGGGACTCATAGAGGGAGAGGTTCCTCTGATGGCCCATCATCTCGCCCGATCAGATCGGTGTGAAGGCCGCCGGGAAAAACGTTATGATCAGATAATACTTCTCCTGGTAGTCCTGACTGTAAGCGATGGGCCGATCTTCCGTGGAGGAGAGATTGAAGTTCAGCGTCTGCTTGCCAAGGAGGCTATCCGCCTTGAAGGCCGCCAGGGCATCCGTCACCGCCAAAAAAGTGAATGCAAGGACGACAAAAACAAGAAGTGGTGTGGTTTTTTTTCTCATAAAACCTCCTTTCTTTACAAAAAGGGGCAATGGTCCGCGAAACGACCCCGGGATTCTTTCGGGACCCCCGCGTTCCGCCCCGCGTTTCCGCCGATCGATCAGGCAGGGGCGGAAAGCCTTGCCGCCCCTGCCTGATCCGGCTGATGCTCACTCCGATTCCATGGAGGGTTTCCAGACCTTCCAGACGTTTCCGACCAGCTCC
>DAOTMG010000026.1:0-31648 GCA_035450185.1 Syntrophales bacterium
CCTATAGTGCCCCTAAGAGCGTATCCCGTAGGTAACGCGTTTTTGTTGCAATCAGTTTATTAAAATCTATATCGTCAAAGTGACGATTTTTCCCCCGGTGGCATCGGATTGGGCTTTGTTTCGACCTATATCGCTATACTTAAACAGCCCTTTTGTCAAGCAAAATGAGAGCTTAGTGAAAGGTCAAATCCCTCCTGAAAGATTAATTTAAAATCAACAACTTCGCACGAGTCATCTTTGCAGGGTTTACGGCGGGGTCACGGGAAATCCGTTTCTATCGGGCGGCTCCATTGACATCCGGGTTCGGGTTGCGATATGGTTTGTCGCATCCGGCGGCGTCCGCGCGACGAAACCCCGCACAGAGCAGAAATCACGTTTTGCGGGAAACCTCCGGCAACGGAACAGACATGAAAACACCCATGGAAACGAGCGGGGGAAAGCCGCTTTTGATGGACCTGGAAGACAATGTTTTCCTGGAAGGAGACAAGCTCGTCATCATCGATCGAAGAAAGCTTCCCAGGAGCATTGTGAAAATAACCTGCGAAGACTACGGAGAAGTCGCCCGGGCGATCGAAGACATGGTCGTTCAGGGGGCCGGTGATATCGCCGTCACGGCCGGTTTCGGACTCTACCTCGCCGCCCGGGAATCGGAGCGAAGCGGAAAGAAAGATACGAAGGACAGGCTGAAGAGGGCCGCATCCCGCCTTCGCGCCACCCGTCCCACCGGTTTTCACCTCGCCGCCCTTTTGAACCGACTGCTGAGCCGTCTGGACGAGGCGGGAAAGGACAGTGAGGCTTCCGCCGTCATTCTCGATTTTCTCAAGATGACGCTGCAGAAACAGAGAGAGGTCTCCGACGCCACGGGGAGGCACGCCGAGACGCTTCTCACGGGGGGAGACACCGTTCTGACCCACTGTTTCGCGGGTGCCGGACTCCTCTACATGCTCGGATATGCGAGAGATCACGGGAAAACCATCCGTGTAATCTGCACGGAAACCCGGCCCTATCTCCAGGGGGCAAGGCTCACGGCCTGGTCGGTGAGCCAACTCGGCATTCCCACAACGCTCGTGACAGACAATATGGCCGCCCACTGCATGTCCAAGGGAATGGTCAGCAAGGTTTTCACCGCCGCCGACCGAATCGCCATGGACGGCGTGGTGGCAAATAAGGTCGGAACGCTTCAACTCGCCATCTGCGCCAATTTCTATAAAATCCCCTTTTACATTCTCGCTTACGGCGGACCCGACAGGCGCACCCCGAAGGGGGAAGGGATCCCCATCGAGGAGCGTGATGAGCGGGAGGTCCTCGAATTCCTGGGCACGCCGATCAGCGGCCCCGACGTGAGGGGCTATTACCCCGCCTTCGATCTCACCCCGCCGGAACTGGTGACGGCCGTCATCACCGCAAGAGGAGTAGAGCGTTCGCGGGAATGATAATTTTTGAATCGTGGATTTTCGTCGGGCTTCTTGCGATTCCGCAAGGAAAAAACAGACTTCGCAAAAACAATCTCCTTGACGCCCAATAAAGGGTTGACATCTTGCTTTCGTGTAATATATGGTGCTTTCCGGTTATGCTGAAGGTCTTTTTTATCATGCGATTCCCCGCTTGTCTGTTGCTTTCGACCGGTGGATTGACACTGGCACGGCAGGGAACCAATAAACAAAAAAGGAGGAGAGCATGAGTCTTAAACATGTAGAGAAACCGGAAGACCTGAGCCAGGAGGACCTCGCCCGATTCATCATCGATATGTTTCACCGGATTATCGTGCATTACACGATGTGGTACATGGAGACGGAGCATCAACTCGGAATACCCAAGTCCCTGAACATTCTTAAAGAGGCGAGAAAGAACAGCTACTCGATCCAGATGGACCGGCTGGCGAAAACGCTCGGCTTCGAGATGAAAAACGGTATCCCCAAGGTGCTCCTCGACATGCCCAAGGAAAAACAGATCAACCTGATGAACAACCTCGGTGTGAACTGGCTTGCCAATGACGGCGTGTGGTTCACCTGCGTCGAGGCAGCCCGGGACATGTTCGACGCCAAGCGGTGCAACGATTCAACGTGGACCCGCTTCTCCCCCTTCGAGGCCTGGTCCATCAAGCAGTTTCTCGGTCTCCCCGAACAGGCAGGGCTCGAAGGGTTGAAGCAGGCCCTGAAATACAGGATGTACGCCCGGGTGAACGTCCAGTCCATTCTGGATGACGGGCCCAACGCCATCATTTTCCAGATGAACGACTGCCGTGTCCAGTCGGCCCGAAAGCGCAAGGGGCTTGACGACTACCCCTGCAAGTCCGCAGGCCTGGTCGAATATACCACCTTCGCCGAGTATATCGACAGCCGCATCAAGACGGAATGCATCGGCTGTCCCCCCGACCAGCACCCCGCTGAGTGGCATTGCGCCTGGAAGTTTACTCTGGAGAAATAAGAATAGAAGAGACGGCAAGGCGGGTTCGAGGCACGGCCGGTGAAGAGCCCCTGATCATGGACCTCGAGGATGATGCCGCTTCTCGAAGCGATGCCCTCGTTGTCATCGACCGGTGGGGTGTTCCGTGGAAATATCCGACTCACGAATGGTCACGATCTCAAGAGCGTGGAACGGGCGGCCGGAATGTCACGACACGAAAAAACTTTTTTTCAAATCGGTCGTGTCTCCTTTTTCCTTGAGCATCGACTCCGGGATCAGATAACTTCTTCCGCGATTGATGACAAAAACGAGGCACCACGGATCTCCCGGCGCGTAGTCTCCCCTTTTGCCGACGATTTTCCCGACCAGGTGATTCAGGGGATGCCCTCTATGGTCCACCACGACAAAGGTTCCTAACTCCATTTGACGATCCTCACAGTACAATTCCTTCCTTGCGATATTGCAAGGGAAGTGAAACCCCTGACCGCTTTGTCCATTCCTATAGCACAGGGAGACGGGAATCACAACTCAATTGCGCTCTTTTCCGGACGCTGTCCGACCCAAAAAATAGATGATTCAATCCGGCGGTGTTACGGGGACCCCGAAACACTGCTCCTGAGGAGGCATGACCATGGAGATAAAGATGCCCGTCAAGTTTCATGCGAATTATGTGGTCACAATCCGAACGAAAGATTGGGAGGCGAAAGAAAGGGCCCAGAAACTGACGATCCGCAAACTGACAGATGAAGAGAAGAAAAGATCCTTCAAGGACATGGAAGAAAAGGACATGCCCGACCACCAGTTCACCTTTTACGACTTCGGCTGCAAGAGGGTTCTGGAGGGCTTCCTCCTGAAAAACGAAGAGGACAGGGTATCCTTCCGGGTGAAGGAGAAAGAGTACGAATTCCAGCTCTTCGTTCCGGGCAAAAAGGAGTCCTGACCCGGCGCGACAGAATCACCACAGCATCCGGGCGTCCGCCGCCAGCACACCCTTCTCGCCCGCCATGAGCGGGTTGATGTCCAGTTCCTTCAAGTCGGGCACTTCCAGGGCGAGAAAAGACAGCCTCTCGAGGGTTTCCAGGAGGCGCTCCATATCGACACCTTTCTCACCGCGGACCCCTTCCAGGATCGGATACATTCTGAGCGATCTGACCATGTCCTCCGCCTTCTTCCGGTCGATGGGCACGATCTCCCGGCTCACGTCACGGAATACCTCCGTGTAGATCCCTCCCAGGCCGCAGAGGATCACGTGCCCGTAGTGGGGATCGCGCTTGAGTCCGAGGATGAGCTCCCTGCCCTTTGCCATTTCCTGAACCTGGAAGGATTCGACCTTCGTTCCGGGATCCCGCTTATGGACATTTTTGAGAAGCTGCTCGTAGGCCTCTTTCAAAGCCTTCGGCCCCCCGATCCCCGTCAGGACGCCTCCCCATTCACTCTTGTGAAGGAAGGCACGTCCGGCAAGCTTGAGAACGAGCGGATATTGCAGCCCCGCTGAGGCCTTCCGGATCTCGGGCCAACTTCCGGCCCGTTTCCCTTTCACGCAGGCAATACCGAAACTCCTCAGGAGATCGAGGGCGTCCTCGCCCAGGAGACAGCCCTGCTCTCTTCCCGCCTTCACGAGACGGTCCGCTTTTTTTGTCCGGATCGTAAATCGCTTCGGTGACACCTGCCTTCTCGTTCGACTCCGGTGATAGCGATGACAGAAGGCAAGTCCCCGCATGGCTTCCTCGACGGAGTTGAAGCAGGCGACGCCGTCGATCATCTCGTAGCGTTCATTGGAGGGCGGGTCCAGGGGATAGGTCCACAGGGCAATCGGTTTTGAATTTCCGGACCGTTCACGCGATGCCGTCACGACCTCCACGAGGTCGAGATCGGTATGGAGGGGGGAGCTGACGGTGGGATGAACGCCCAGAACGCCATCGACCTGTGGTGATTTCAGGAACTCCGTCAGGGCCAGACCGTAGACTTCGCGATAGCGCCCTCCGATCATGCCGATGGGCCAGATGTCGATGGGATGGCCCACGGGAAGCCAGTCGGGAATGCCCTCCTTTAATTTTTCCGCGAGCCCCGCCGGAAGTGCTGCGAGGCGGAGCCCCAGTTCCTCTGTGGTGTCGAGCGCCATGATGCCTCCGGCCCCCGTAACCGTGATGAAACCGAACCGCGGTCCTTTCATCTCCTTCATGAGGAGCAATGCCTGCAGGGCCAACATCATTTCCGCCGTCTCCTTCACCCGGATCACGCCGGCCCGCTCGAAGGCCGCATCGTTCACCTCATCCTCCCCGGCGAGCATTCCCGTGTGAGAAAGTGCGGCTTTTGCGCCGGCCGCGCTTCGTCCCGTTTTGAATACGATGATCGGTTTTTTCCTGGTGATTTTCCCCGCCGCTTCGAGAAATTCGCGCCCCCGGAGCATACCTTCCATGTGGATGGCGATAATGCTTGTCTGCGGGTCGTCGGCGAAATAATGAAGGCCGTCGACGAAATCGACATCGCAGCTGTTTCCGATATCCAGGGCCTTCCCCCAGCCGAGGTAGGCAAACTGATTCGCCGCGACCTGAATAACCCCTGTCTGGGCGATGACGGAAACAGGGAAAACCTTCTGCGGCTTCTTGAGGTCGATGAACGCCGTGGTGAAAGGCGTGAAGTTGTTGTAAGTACCCATGGTGTTGGGACCCACCACGCGCACGCCGGCCTCACGGGCCATCGTTGTGATGTCGGACTGAAGCTCTTTTCCCCTTGCGTCGGCATCGGCGAAACCCTGACTGATGATGACCACCCGGCGGATGCCCTTCCGGATGCACTCTCCAAAAGCAGGAATGACCAGATCCCTGCCCAGGGAAATGACCGCCAGGTCCGGCACTTCGGGCAGATCCATGACGTTCGGGTAGGAACGAATACCGTAGATCTCTTCGGCCTTGGGATTGACGGGATAGACGGTCCCCTTGTAGCCGCAACGAAGCAGGCATTCGACGTTGTTGAAGGTTCCCGTACCGGTCTTCCGGGGCGCACCGATAAGCGCGACGCTTCCTGGTTCAAAAAAAAGTCGCATGAAGTCTCCTCCTTCAAGATGCTCATTGATCATGTCGAGATTCTAAAAGACGGGATTGGCGGGACACCTGCTTATAGAATAAAGAGTCCGGGCATGTCAAATCGAGAATTGAAAAGGATCAGTGGACGCTCTCTTCTTCCAGGATGTTCCGGATTCTCTCGGAGAGAGCCTTGATCGTGTAGGGTTTCTGGATGAAGCCTTTGCAGCCGCGCTTTAGGATGGCCGCGGCCTGTCCGTTCATGCTGTAGCCGCTTGCAAGGAGAACTTTCACGTTCGGGTTCAGGGCCTGGATTTCATCGAAGACTTTCCCGCCGCCCATTTCGGGCATGATCATGTCCAGGATGACCATGGCGATCTCGTCGCTGCGATTTCTGTAGATCTCGAGGGCCTCGTCACCGCTGCTCGCCGAGAGGACCCGGTACCCCAGCGTCTTCAGGATCTCCACGCCCACGTCGAGGACGATATCTTCGTCGTCGACGATGAGGATCGTTTCCGAACCCTTCAGGACGAGGTCTTCCTGTGCCGTCTCCTTTCTCAGGTGCGTTTCGGAACAGGGCAGGTAGATCGTGAAGTTGGTCCCCTTTCCTTTCTGGCTGGAGACGGTGATCAGGCCGCCGTGGTTTCTGATGATCCCGTAGGCCGAAGCCAGCCCCAGACCGATGCCTCGCCCCATCTCCTTGGTCGTGAAGAAAGGCTCGAAGATCCTCTGAAGCGTCTCTTCGCTCATGCCGATCCCCGTGTCGGTCACCGACACCCGGACATACCGGCCGGGTTTGACTTTGTAGGGTTTCACGAAACTTTCATCGAGCGTGACGTTTGCCGTCTCGAGGAAGAGCTTCCCGCCCGCCGGCATGGCCTGCCAGGCGTTGACGTAGAGGTTCAGCAGAACCTGCTCGATCTGGCCCTGGTCGGCCTCGACGATCCAGACGTCCGTCTCGTATTTGTGATGGATCTGGATTTCCTTCTTCGTGCGCCCGAACATCTCCGAGCTCTTCCGGATCAGATCATTGAGGACCGTCGGTTTCACCTCGTACTTGCCGCCCTTGGCGAACCCGAGCAACTGCCGCGTGAGGCTGGCCCCGCTCCGGACGATTTCTTCGATCTCCTTGAGATGCGAGGCGTGGGGGTGGTCGGAAGGGATATCCATGAGCATCAGGAACGAATGCCCCTGGATTCCCATGAGGAGGTTGTTGAAGTCGTGCGCGATGCCGCCTGCCAGGGTCCCGATAGCCTCCATCTTGGCGGCCTGCCGCAGGTGCGCTTCGAGCTGCCGGGTCTGGCTGATGTCACGGGCGATCCCGCAGATCCCGATAATCTCGCCAAAGGCATCGTGCATGGGGACCTTCACGACGTGAAGGGTGGTAGGTGCACCGTTGATGCTCAGGGTGTATTCGTCTTCGGAGGTCTCGCCGTCGAGGACACGGCAGTCCACCTCGCGGATCCGCTGCTCCGCACTCTCCCCGAAGAGTTCTCTGTCCGACATGCCGATCATCTCGGAAGCCGGTCGCCCCAGGACGTATTCCATGGCGGGATTGACAAGAACGTAGTTCAAAGCCCGGTCCTTGATGAAGATGCAGTCCTGGGCCGTCTCAAAGATCGCCCGAAAGTGTTCTTCGCTCTTCTTGAGGGCCTCTTCGGCGACTTTGCGCTCCGTGATGTCGTAGACCATGCCGATGACACCGACGATCTCCCCCTTGGAGTTTCTGTAGGGCCCGTAATTCCCCGAAACCCACCCGGCATTGCCGCCCTGTGAAAGAAAATAGGTCATGTCGGGCAGAGCGACATTTTCACCGGCCAGGGCTCTTTCGAGAATCGCGTCGAGATACTCCTCGTGAATCTTCGGAAAGAGATCCCTGGATGATTTCCCCAGGATCTCTTCGGCGCGGCAGCCCGTCAGATGCTCCATAAAGTGATTCCACGTCTGGTGACGCAGGGACCGGTCGTAGACCACGATGCCGACGTTGGCACCGGAGATGATGGCCTTGTTGAACTGGTCCGATTCCCGCAGGGCCTTCTCCGCCCTCTTCCTCTTCGTGATGTCTTCATAAATGGCGATGATCTTCCCTTCCTGGAGGCTGTCTCCGATCCGGGAAGACGTCAGTTTCATCGTGATTTCGCGGCCGTCCATCCGGATGCAGGGAATCTCGAGGCTGCAGGTTCTCTGCTCCCGGAGGATGGTGTAGACATAGCGTCCGATCTCCTCGTATTCCTCATCGCTGCGGTAGAGGATCCGTGTTGTCTTGCCGATGAGTTCTTCGGGATGCCAGCCGAACACATCGTCGACGGCTTTGTTGGCGAAGATGATGACGCGGTTCCGCAGACCCACGGCGGCATGGGGAATGGCGTCCAGGAAGGAGGCTTTCAGGGCCTCCAGGTTCAGCAGTTTCTCCCTCTCGTCCTTCTGCTCCGTGATGTCCATGGAGTTGCCGAGGACGGCCCGCTTGCCCCGGTAGGTGATCGGTGTGACCGTTTCCATGATCCATCGAACCCCGCCGTTTTTCGTGATGATCCGGAATTCGTAGGGGGAGGAGCGGAATCCCTTGAGCATCTTGACGGCATTTTCCCGGGCCGATTCCCGGTCCTCGGGATGGACGATCTTCAGGGACGGGATGCCGACCATTTCATGGGGCGCGTAACCCGCATAGTGGGCGGCATGGTGGTTGGCAAAGGCGAATTTTCCGTCCTGGACCATGTAGACGCCGGCGTAGGAGCTGTTGGCAAGAATGGTGTAGAGCTGGTCGGAATCCCCTGGAGTGATCATGGCCCCCTCTCGCGGGGCTTTCTTCTCCGGCAAGGTTTCGAATTCATGGACGATGGACCTCAACGCCTCCTTTTGACGACTCATCCCCTTCATTCCCTCCTTCTGCTTGGGGTACCATCGATCGATCAGGGTGGGCAAAAAATTATCTCCCAATCCTGCAATTATTACGCCAATAAATCGCAAATAATCCGTGTGCTTCGGCATCACGAAAGGTCGCGAAAATTTTGAAAAATCTTTGACTTTTGACGACGGGGGATTTAGTTTAGCGTCAACATTTTCTGAAATACGGGACGAAACGATGACTCCACCGTCCAAAAAATGGCTTTTCCTCCTCGTCGTCCTCTGCCTCTGTCTTTCACCCGGGACGGGTGTGTCTGCCACGGAGAAGTTTCCGCAGCCGGCGGGGGCCGTGAACGATTTCGCCGGGGTCATAAGGCCGGAGCAACGGTCCGAGATGGACGGGCTTGCCCGGGAGGTCCTCGAAAAAACGGGGACGGCCGTCGTTGTGGCGACCTTCCGGACGGTGGGAGACAGTGACCCGGACGAATACGCGAACCGCCTCTACGAGGCCTGGGGGATCGGGAAAAAAGGTGAGGACAAGGGCGTTCTCATCTTTCTCACCCTCAAGGAGAGGCGCGTGAGAATCGAGACCGGTTACGGCGTTGAGGGGACCATCACGGACGGAATGGCGGGGCAGATCCTGGACAACCGGGCCATGCCGTACCTGAGAACAGGCGATTACGGAACGGGCCTCCTCAACGCCATGGTGGCCGTTTCGGAAATCCTTGCCGGAAACGCCGGCGTGACCCTGACGGGGACACCCCGTCCCCGGACACCGGCCATGAGGGAGGTACGACCCTCCATAAATTTGCTCCCCCTGATCGTGATCTTTGCCATCTTGGGTCTTCTCCTCTCCACGAGGACAGGGCGACAGATCCTCGCCCTACTTCTCCTTTCATCGATGCACGGCAGGAGCGGGCGATACGGCGGGGGAGGCTTCGGCGGATTCGGCGGGGGTTTCGGGGGATTCGGCGGGGGCTCGAGTGGCGGCGGCGGTGCCGGACGGAGTTTTTAGAAAAGAGGTGCAAGATGGCAAAATTCCCCCAGAAACCGGAAGAGATTTTTCACGAGTTCACTGAAGATGCGAAGAAGGTCTTCGGCGACGAGCTTCAGTCGATCATTTTATACGGAAGCGGCGCCCGCGGGGATTATCGACCGGGGAAATCGGATCTGAACTTCCTGATCGTTCTCACTGAAAAAGGCATCGACCTCATCGGCGGGTTCATGGAAACGCAAACCCGATGGCGAAAGAGAAAAGTGGCCACTCCCCTTTTCATGACAAGGTCCTTCATACGGACCTCGCTCGCTTCCTACCCTGTTGAATTTCTCAATATCAAGCGGAATCTCGTCCTTGTTTACGGCGAAGACGTCCTGAAGGATCTTGATTTTGACCATCAGGCGCTCCGGCTTCAGTGCGAGAGGGAACTCAGCGGAAAATTGCTCCTCCTCAGGTCCGCTTTTGTGGAAACGAAAGGGGAGGCGGGCCGTCTCAGGAATCTCATTCGGGCCTCGATCACCGCCTTCGTCTCCATCTTCCGCGCTCTCATCCACCTGAAAGGATTGGACGTTCCCCCGGGGCGCAGGGAAATCGTGAAAACGGCGGCGGATGCCTATGGTCTCGATTCGGACATTTTCTTGAGATGTGTGGACGTCAAGGAGGGGAAGGCGGACCCAAGCCCCGCGGAGATCAAGGCGCTGTTCGATCAGTACTTGAAAGAAGTCGGTCGATTGTGGGAAATTGTGCATGGAACGCGCGTATAGAAACAAAGGCGGCTCTTGCCCGCAGCGAAGAAAAGGAGGTTGAAGACATCATGGCAAAAAAAGGCCTTTGGGTCGGATTGGGCGTTGCTGTCGTTATTGCCGTCCTTCTCTACTCTTTCGTGAAGGGGACCTACAACAACTTCGTAACCCTGGATGAGGCCGTCAAGTCGGCCTGGGGGCAGGTGGAAAACCAGCTTCAGCGGCGCGCCGATCTGATCCCGAATCTCGTCGAAACCGTCAAGGGCTATGCGAAGCAGGAACGGGAGGTCTTCATCGAGGTGACCAACGCCCGCGCGAAGGTAGGCGGTGCCGGGACTATACCGGAGAAGATCCAGGCGAACAACGAACTCACATCGGCCCTGAGCCGGCTGCTGGTCGTCGTGGAGAATTACCCGGAACTCAAGTCCAACCAGAATTTCATGAAGCTCCAGGACGAGCTGGCGGGGACGGAGAACAGGATCTCCGTCGAGAGAAGGCGCTATAACGAGGCCGTCCAGAAGTACAACGTCGCCGTGAGGAGCTTCCCTGCGAATCTGCTGGCGGGCGTATTCGGATTCAAGCCGGGGATCTTCTTCGAAGCGCCCGAGGCGGCCAAAACCGCTCCGCAGGTGAAGTTTTAACAAAACGGGCACGAGGCCAAAGGCTCAAGGCATCAGGATAAAGAAGAACCAGATCCGGCTGCGCCGCCAGCATTCTGCTGGAGGCGGGGACTGCCCGTATCCTTTTCCGGCTTTTTCGTTGTGCTTCATTGCCGCCTTCGGATGATGGAAGTTGACCACCGGCACTTTGCATGCTATTTTGACCGCGGAAAAGGCAGCAAGACCGAATCCTGCCTGACAGGTAAACCGAAAGGGCAAACCGGCCATGATTTCTGAGATGCGGGAATGTTCATGAAGGGAGGAATGAAAATGAAAAAATGTTGCATCCCGATTTTCCTTCTTGTCTCCCTGGTGCTGTTGTTGCCCCCCGCATGCCATGGCCGTGACCTCGACCCGATCGTTTCCACAGAATGGCTGGCGGCCAACTTGAGCAATCCCCGTCTCGTCATGATCGATATCCGTAAAATCGAGGACTACCAGGAAGGTCACATCCCCGGGGCCGTCAGCGGATACTACGGGATGTGGACATGCGGGGACGCCGACAAGCATGCGGAATTCCCTCGTTCCGATGATCTCTTTGACTGTGTCGGAGACCTCGGGATCCGGGCGGATTCCCTCGTGGTGATCGTCTGCAAAACATACACCTGCTTCTACCAGATCATGGCACCCCGGGTGCTCTGCACGCTGCAGTATGCGGGTATCGAGAACGTCGGCATCCTCGACGGCGGACAGGACAAGTGGATCCGTGAGAACAGACCCCTCTCGACAGAACATGTGAAACCGAAAAAAACCGTCTACAGGGGCATCCTGAACAAGGGGTTGCATGTGGAAAAGGCTTTCGTGGCCGGTCGCCTCGGCAAAGCAACTTTTGTCGATACCCGTGAAGTTCAGTGGTTCAGCGGGGAGAAAAAGCAGGATTTCGTCGCACAGGCAGGCCACATCCCGGGGTCCGTCAATCTGCCGGCGTCGGAGGCTTTTACACAGTCGGGTACATTCAAGAATAAAGAGGAACTCGAGGCCATCGCCGCCAGGGTCGTCGGAACGGACAGATCAAGGGAGATCATCACCTATTGCGATGCCGGCAGGTGCTGTCCCACGTGGGCCTTCATCCTGACGCAGGTTCTCGGGTACAAGAACGTGAAACTCTACGACGGCTCTTTCGAGGAGTGGTCGAAGGATCCTCAATTGCCGGTGACCCGCTGATGTGAATCCGGGATCACGGCGTTTAGACCGACGGCAGGGTTTAATAAAAAAAGAGCAGGGCCGTTTTTGACCCTGCTTTTTTCGTTCATCTGCCGTTCATTACGAACCTGCAAGCGACTTCGTTATAAAGAGAGGGGCACCATGAAGTTCTTTCGCTTCACTCGCCACTTTTCACTCTCCGCCGTCTTTGCCCTCTCCACTGACCACTGAGCACTTTTCACTTTTTCTTGGGCCAGGTGTACACCGGGAGGCGTCCTTCGTATACCGACCCGTCGGGCATGACCTCCACATCCTGTCCGTCAATGCGACGGATCTTCGTCAGGAAGGCGGGAACCTTCTTCCCCTTTGTGGACCCTATGGCCTCTTCGACCGTCCTGTATCGAGAAATTTCCACAAGGGTCATGATCTGAGGCAGCACCAGCCCGAACTCGCCGTTCTGATAGAGATCGAGGGCCTCCCGCGGGCTGATCCAGAGGTGTTCCGTGAGCTCCAGACCGTCGTGCATGACGTCCTGACCCTCGGGTGTTTCGGCAAGGAAGAACCGCACGTCATAGCGCAGAGGCAGCGGCTCCGGCGTGATCCAGTGGGAAAAATAATGAAGCCTTTCGAGGGGGAGGATGAGACCCTCTTTCGCGAGAAACTCGGTGAATTTCATTTCGCCGCCGTTGAGGGCCCGACGGTACCCGCACAGTCTTTTTTTCTCCTCCTCCGTCCGGATGGAGACGGTGGATCCGTCCCGCCTCAGCGCAATCAGAATCCCCGCTTCCTCGAATGTCTCCCGGATGCCCGCAACCCAGGCACCGATGGCCTTTTCGGGCTTGGACATGTTCGGGAGGGTCTCAAGGGCCTGCCGGCGGTCGACGCCCGTGCAGAAGCGCTCGATGCCCGGCGCAAAGTCCTCGGGGTCGAGGATGCCCCCGGGATAGACGTGATATCCCGGGACGAAACGGCTCGACCGGTGTCTCAGGACCATAAGGACTTCGATGTCCCGTTCCGGGCCGGTCTGTTTTTGCCGGATGATCATCACTGTTGCGGCGTCCGTCGGTGTTGCATACATGATCGTGATCTTTACCCCTGCGTCAACCCCGCCGTTTCTCCAGCAGGGCCACGGCCTCGATGTGCTTCGTCTGCGGAAACATGTCCAGCGGCTGGACTGCCTTCAACTCATACCCTTCCTGAACGAAAAAGGCAACATCCCTCGCTTGGGTCGCAGGGTCGCAGGCGACATAAACAATCCTGCGGGGCGCGATTGCGGAAACCGCGAGAAGGACGTCCTTTTCACAGCCCCGCCTCGGCGGGTCCATCACGATCAGGTCGGCGGGCCCGTCTTCGAAGATATCCGCCCGGAGGATGTCCCTGACATCACCGCAGTAGAGGGAACTGTTGGAAATCCCCTCGAGATTCTCCCGGGCGCACTCGACGGCTTCCGCGTCAATCTCGATGCCGGCAAAAACGCCGCACCGCTCGGCGAGAAAGGCCGAAAAAAGGCCTGAGCCGCAATAGCATTCGATCACGCGATCTTCTCTCGACGGGGCGCTCAGGCGGATGACCTCGTCCACCAGGGTCGCCACGAGAGCCCCGTTGGCCTGGAAGAAACCGTCCCGCGGCACCTTGAAAACCTTTCCTTTGACGGTCCGACGGACCCGGTCGGCCGCTTCATCGGCATCTCCGTTCTCGCGGGCCCAGAGAACAAGCCGCGACTCCCCGCCGCGGGGATCCATCCTCGTCATCCGGCCCCGAAAGGCGGCGCAGGAATCATTGATGAAACCGTCCATGATCTCACATCTCTGAATGTCCACAAGCCTGCGCCCTCCCGCATCAAGAAACCCGATGACGGGGGCTTTCCCGGCCACGGGCTGAACATGGTATTCCCCCTTCATGCGATAGCCGTAGATTCGCGGCGAGGGGATGATTTCTTGAACGGGAGGGGATTTAAGCCCCCCCACCCGCTCGAAGGCGTCGATGACCTGGCCTGTCTTGAGCTCGAGCTGCTTTTCGTAATCAACGTGCTGATACTGGCAGCCGCCGCATCTCCCGAAGTAGGGGCAGGGGGGACTTGCGCGGCGGGCGGAAGGTGTCAGGATTGTCCGGAGCCTTCCCCGGAGATATTTCCTTTTCACCTCCCGGATCTCGAGCTCGACGACATCCCCGTCGAGTGTGAAGGGTACGAAAACAACGACGCCCTCAACCCGCCCGATGCCGTCTCCGCCGAAGGCTACGGCACGGATCTCCGTCGTGAGGACCTGACCGATCTTGAAAGAGGGCGACTGGATCATCATCAAAGGGGCTGACGTTAATTTTATTTCACTTATACCAGTAATTTCAGGAACCGTAAATAGACGGCCGGCGCGGATATCTTGACATCGCCGAAATTTATGTGTTATTCCACATCAGATCCCGCAGGTCCTTGCAGGTCAGTGCATTTTGAACGACACCGCAAAGAAATCCATCCTCTGTCCCAACTGCCGGAAACTCGTCAGCCGGGACGAGCCCGCCTGCCCTTACTGCGGTCTCTCAAAGCCCGGGGCGGCCCTCCGGGGCAGGCTTCTCAGGATCTCCCTTTTGAACCCCGAACATCTCATCCGGGGGCTCCTCTACACGAACATCGCGATATTCGTTCTGTCCATCGTGCTGAATGTATCCGACATCGGGTTTTCGTCCAACCCGTTCCGGTTTCTCTCCCCCTCACCGCAGAGCCTGATCCTCCTCGGCGCAACGGGAACCATTCCCATTGACGGTTTCGGCCGCTGGTGGAGTGTTATTACGGCCTCCTTCCTTCACGGGGGGCTCCTTCACATCTTCTTCAACATGGCCGCCCTCTGGCAGCTCGGTCCCTTCGTGATTCATGAATACGGCACGAGCCGCTTCGCCGTCATCTACCTTTTGAGCGGCATCGCGGGGTTCGTCGTGTCCTATTTCGCCGGTATCCCCTTCACGCTGGGAGCGTCGGCCTCCGTCTGCGGCCTCATCGGCGCCATACTCTACTACGGGAAGTCCCGGGGAGGCTTCTACGGACAGGCCGTCTACAAACAGGCCATGGGCTGGACCATCGGCCTGATCCTTTTCGGGCTCCTCGTCCAGGGCATCAACAACTGGGCGCACGGCGGGGGCATTGTCGGCGGCATATTCCTGGGATTCGTTCTCGGCTATCACGAGAAAAAAAGAGAAACCATCTTCCACAAGATACTTGGCGCCGGCCTGATCCTTGTCACAGCCGTTTTCCTCGGGTCGGTGATTCTGCAGGCCCTCTACATCCGCTTCTTCATGCGGTAGAAAAAAAGGCCCTGACCTCGGATCCCCGAAAAAGAAAGGAGAGTTTATGAGAAAGCATGCAAACTGGATGATCCTCGGTTTTTCATTGACCTTGGCCCTCGCGGGCTGCGCTGTCGTCGCCGGCGACAGGACGGTCGGCTTTGATTCCGGGAGGTTCATCTACACCGACGGCGCTCTCTACGGGAACTACTACTACCCGATGGACGTCGTCTGGGGGGCCTGCAAGAGCGCCCTCTTCGACCTGAAAGCGACGGATGCGACCTACACAAGGGGGATCTCCCGGGGCACGATGGAAGGAACAACAGGCGATGACAAGATCCGTATCACGGTGGAATATGTCGCCAAGAACGAAACCCAGGTTTCAGTCCGTGTCGGTGTGGCGGGAAGCTCCCTCGCGTCGAGACTCATCCACGAGCGCATCCGGGAAAATCTCCGGAAGGAGGGCTCCGCCCACGCCGGAAGCACGGAGAAAGAACCCCCGGCCGAGGACGGACCGCCACCGCCCGCGGGAACAAAGGAACCTGTGAAATCGCAAGACCTCGGGTCATGAGCGAAAACGCCGGGTGTATAAAAACGATCCGCGCTTTTGCCGCGGTTTCATCTACCCCGCTTGGAAAGCCTTTGTTTCAGAGCTCGGCCTCGAGGCGTGCCCGGCGGATTCCGGATGACCACGGGGGATGTGTGCCCTGCCGGCTTCAATCATTGCGGGGCTTTCGTGGGACCAAACCGGCTTGCGCGCGCTCTGAGCCTTTTCCCTCCCGGCGGCGATTGCCGCGATGCTTCTCCTCTTTGTGAAGGGAAAAAGAACGGCCCGTACCTCACCGTTCGTGAATCCATGAGACCCCATCCCATCGAACCCGAAATTTCCATACCGGGCCTTGAATCGGTGGTCAGGGCCTCCTTTATGAGGAGGCTGAACCGTTTCCTCGTGCAGTGCCGTCACGACGGGAAGCCCGTCAGGGCCTATCTGCCCAATCCGGGACGGCTCTGGGAACTCCTGCTCCCCGGAAGGACACTTTACCTCTCCGCCCTTACGGCGCGGAAGGGTCGGAAGTCGAGGCGAACGGTGCTCGCCGTCGAACGCGATGGAACCCCTGTTCTCCTGCACACCCATCTGGCCAATCGCGTTGCGGAGGGGCTCCTCCGGCGGGGGATGATCCCGGGATTGGAGAACGCCCGGGTCGTCAGGAAAGAAGTGTCCGTCGGAAAGAACCGTTTCGACTTTCTCCTGGAGAGAGGGGGAAAACCTTTTGTCCTCGAAGTCAAGTCATGCACTCTCTACGGGAAGGCGCTGGCCATGTTCCCCGATGCCGTAACCGAACGGGGAAGGAGGCACCTTGAGGAGTTGGCCCGTCTTTCCCGCGGCGGCACCGGCGCAGGGGTGCTGTTTCTCGTTCATTCGCCGAAGCCTCGCTATTTCCTCCCCGACTTCCACACCGATCCTGAATTCGCCCGGACGCTCCACGAACGAAGAGAGGATCTCCTGATCAGGGCCCTGGCGGTGGAGTGGGGGAAGGATCTATCCCTCTCCCCCCGCGTGCGTGACATGGAAATTCCCTGGGACATCCTTGTCCGGGAAAACAAAGACCGGGGAAGCTACATCCTGATCCTGCGTCTTTCCCGCAGGACGAGAATCGCCGTCGGGAGCCTCGGCGAGATCGCCTTTCCCGCGGGATACTATCTCTACACCGGGTCCGCAAAAAAGGCCCTCGGAGCCCGCATGGCCAGGCATCTCAGGAAAAGAAAGAACTTTTTCTGGCACATTGATTACCTCGTCGATCATTGCGACCAATCCATGTGTATCCCTGTCCGGACCGGGGACGACCTCGAGCACGAAATGGCGGCGAATCTCAGAAAAATAACTGATTGGTCCATCCCCGGCTTCGGGTCCTCCGACTGCCCCTGCGAAACCCACCTTTTCGGCATGAAATCCCACCCCCTGGAACAGGAAGAATTCATCAATCATCTTCAATATTTCCGTATGGACCGTCTCGGCGGGGAACTTTCCCCTTAAGTAAAGCTGAATTCTGTCGAGAATATTTCTGAAAAGCTTGGATGGCACCCGAGCCCCCATTCTCCCGTAAAGGCCTTGATTCAGAGGCAAAATATCCCGCTTCCCGTCTGCTGTGGGCCCGCGGGACGGCTTCGGTTTTGACTTTTTCGCCGGCATCGGACAAAAATGGGGTGAAAAAGAACCGAAGGGGGGATGGTGATGAGAACGATTCAAATGAGGGAAAGGCCCCGCGTGATCGGGGTCATGGGCAGCCACCGGGGTGATGCCCGGACACTCGATGAGGCGTACCGGATTGGTGAAGGGATAGCGAAAAGAGGCCATGTGACCCTGACCGGGGGCGGTGGAGGGACCATGCGGGCGGCCTCGGAAGGCGCCCGGAAGGCCGGCGGCCTGGTGGTGGCCGTGCTCCCCACCGAGAGGAGGTACCCTGCGAAAGGGTACCCGAACGATTTTGTCGACGTACCGATTTACACGGGTATGTCCGATGCCCGAAACGCCATCAACGCGAAAACGCCCGACATTATCATCGCGTTGAGGGGCGGACTGGGCACGCTTTCGGAAATCGCGCTGGCCCTCAAAAGCGGCACGCCGGTGATCGGCCTGCGCTGTCCCCGGTTTGAGATCGCCGGTGATGCGGACGTGATCAGGGTCGACGCCGTCGAGGACGTGTTCGAGGAAATGGACAGAATTCTGGGTCATGAAAAGTGAACAGGATCTGCCGATGAGCTACCAACCGGAGGAAAGCTTCGAAAACAGAAGGGAATATTCCCGGGTGGAAGCCTACGTTCCCTTCGACGTCCGGGTCGTCCCGCCGGAGGAGCACAAGGCCGTGTGGTCAAGGGTGTCGGGAGACACGACGCTGGAGTTCGCCAATCTGCCCGAGATCGAGGACAAGGTCTTTGCCGAGTGGTTCAAGATGATCAACGCCAAACTCGATCTCATCACGAGCATGCTCTCTCTCCAGAAAGAAGGGTTTTCCTCCCTCCCCGTTCACTGCGTGACCATCAGCGGCGGCGGGCTGGGCTTCTCCTCGAAGAAGAAATACGAGATGGGTGACATCCTCGAAATCAGGATGATCCTCAACATGCTCCGTTCCGTCGCCCTCTACGTGTACGGTAAAATCGTGCAGGTCAGATCCCAGGGCGAGGATCACCAGGTTTCCGTCAAGTACATCGCCATGGATGATGAAATAAGGGAAGAGATCATCAGGTTTGTCTTCCACCGCGAAAGACAGATCATCCGGGAAAAAAGGAGATAGGACGCCTCCTCCATGTTGGTCCTCATCGGTGCATTGATCGTAACCGCAGCGCTCGTCGGCGGTTTCCTGATGGAGAAAGGAAACCTCTGGGTCCTCTTCCAGCCCGCCGAAGCCGTCATTATCTTCGGAGCCGCCATCGGAGGGTTTTTGATCGCGTCACCCGTGAAGGTCATCAAGTCCGTCGTGAGAAGCACGTTGAACACCCTGAAGGGAAAGTCTTACTCGAAGGCCGACTACATGGAAGCGCTCGTGATGCTCGGGGAAATCTTCTACAAGATCAGGAAAGAAGGCCTGATTTCCGTCGAGAGTGATGTGGACGACCCCGCGAAGAGCCTGATTTTCAGAAAATACCCCAGGTTCTTCCTGAACCCCCACGCCCTGTCCCTCGTCGTCGACACCCTGCGGACCGTCATGACCACGAAAATAGAACCCCACGAGCTGGAGTCCCTGATCGGCGCCGAGCTGGATACCCATCATGAAGAGCTGATGGTGCCGACGAAAAGCGTTTCGAACGTGGCCGACGCCCTGCCGGGTCTGGGAATCGTAGCCGCCGTCATGGGTGTCGTGCTCACGATGCAGAAAATCGGGGAGCCCCCCGAAATCCTGGGCCACAGCATCGGCGCAGCCCTGGTCGGTACGTTCCTCGGCGTTCTGATGTGTTACGGGTTTGTGGGTCCCGTCGCCCGAAACATGGAATATTGCGCGAGCGAAGAGCTCCAGTATCTGGGTGTCCTGAAAACGGCGATTGTCGCCTTTGTCAGCGGCGCGACACCCCAGGTCGCCGTCGAGTTCGGAAGGCGTGTCGTCCCCGCCAACGTGAAACCCACCTTCGAGGAAACAGAACAGGCCATCAGGCGGATCAAGAAATAATGTCCGGCTCCGAAAAGATCATCATCAAGAAGGTGAAGAAACGCGTGTTTCACTCTACCCATGGCGGTCAATGGAAAGTCGCCTACGCCGATTTCGTCACCGCCATGATGGCCTTCTTCCTCCTGCTGTGGCTCCTCTCCATGGTCTCGCAGGAAAAGAGGGCGGTCCTCGCCGAATACTTCAAGCACTTCAGCATCTTCCAAGAGAGCGGCATGTCGATTTTGGACGGTAAGGCATTCGTCATGGAGGATTTCATCACGAGACCGGAAATCCGGCCGGAGGAGTTCGGAAACAAGCTGAAGCGGAACGTGGAGGAAAAACTCAAGGACATGAAGGACCAGGTCCTCGTTGACGTCATCGAGGGGGGCGTGCGCATTCAGATCGTCGACAAGGAAGGCAATCCGATGTTCCGCCTCGGGAGCGCCGAGCCCACTGTCAAGGCCAAGGAAGTCCTGGCCCTCATCTACGAAAACGTCAAGGACATGAAACAGAAGATCGCCATCGAGGGGCACACCGACGCCGCGCCTTTCCGTGGCGACCAGATCACGAACTGGGAACTCGCCACGTCACGGGCCTCGGCCGCGCGGCGTGAACTTGAGCAGCACGGCATCGAGCCTTCGCGGATCGCCCGGGTCGTCGGATATGCCGACCAGGAACTGCTGATCAAGGAAGACCCGAGAGACGCGAGAAACCGAAGAATCAGCATCATCCTCCTGCAGGAACACCAGCCGGCCACGCCGATCCGGAAGCCGCTTGAAGACAAGCACGGGATGAGGGCGGGGGTCACCGGTCAGCCGATGCAGGACGTCCTCTCCGAGAAAGTGATCGCGCAGGGCGATCCGGCACAGGACGTCAAGAAAACCCTGTCGGATCCGGAGAAGCAGGCCCCGTCAACGATCAGGGGCATCCGGAACCTCAAACAGAAAAAACCCGTCCGGCACAGAGACGTGACGGGTGTCCGGGATTGAACCGCTTCGGGCGTCCTGCCCCCATCCTTCCCCCTGTGAGAATATTCCCATTGGCTCTGCCGGAGACCGACGGCAAGGTCTGCCGCGTTTCATCGTCATCCCGTCGGCAGAAACACCCGGGGCAGAAAAGTGCTCAGGGCGGGCACGAAGGTGACGATCAGCAAAACCCCCACGGCAATCAGGAAAGGAATCCAGATGCCGCGCGACAGCCGCTCCAGCGATATCCCCGTGATGCCGCAGATGGAAAACAACACCCCTCCCACCGGCGGGGTGATGAGCCCCAGCACCAGATTGAAACAGACGATCACGCCGAAATGCACGGGGTCAATTCCGACGATCGCCGCCACGGGTACCAGGACCGGTGTCACAATCGTGAGAGCCGGCGCCGTTTCCAGGGGTATGCCGATGACGAGCAGGAACAGGTTCACAAGGATGAGAAACACGTAGGGGGATGTCGATAGTCGGGCAAGGACCTCCATGACCTTCAGCGGTACCTGTTCCACCGCAACGACCCAGGCGAAGGGCTCTGAGAGCCCGAGCAGCAGCATGACAACGGAGGATTCCAGACCCGATTTCACAAGCAGGGGGGATAACCGGCTGAGTTTCAGGCGGCGGTGGTAAAACAACCCGATCAGCAACGCGTAGACGACGGCCACCCCGGCCGCCTCCGTCGGCGTGAAGATCCCGCCCCAGATACCCCCGATGATGATCACGGGCATGGCCAGGGACGGTAGGGCCCGGAAGGTTCCTTCGAGCAGGTCCTGTGCCGAGGCGTGGGACTCTCTGGGGTATCCGTCGCGACGGGCCACGATCATCATGTAGATCATGAGGCCCCCCCCGAGCAGAAGCCCCGGAACGATTCCCGCGATGAAGAGGGCACCGATGGATACCTGGGCTATCACCCCGTAAATGATGAAGGGAATGCTGGGGGGGATGATCGGCCCCATGCAGGAAGCCGTGGCCGTCACGGAGGCCGATAACTCATCGTCGTATCCCGCACGGCGCATGGCGGGCAGCATGACCGTGCCGATCGCCACCGCCGTGGCCACGGCCGAGCCGGAGATGGAGGCGAAGATGGCACAGGCCACGATGGTCGTCAATCCAAGACCCCCGCGGATGTGGCCGACAAGCCGACGGGAAAAAATCACGAGATCATCCGTGATCCCGCCCTCGTTCATCAGGTTGCCCGCAAGAATGAAGAGGGGGATGGCCAGGAGCGGAAAGGACGACAGCCCCGCGAAGGATGTCTGAACGAGAAGGGTGGGAGAAATGCCGTTCAGATAGGCATAGACAAGGGCGGAGCCGCCCATGGCGAGAGCGACGGGGATGCCCGCGGCCATGAAAAGGATGAACGAAATCAAAAACAGGGTGAGCAAGTTCAGCCCCCCTTTGACCCGGGCAGGAAAAACCTCCAGCACTGCTCCGCCGTAATCAGAAACATGATCAGGAAACCGACGGGGAGGGCGAGATAGGGAAAGCCCATGGGGATCTGGATGGCCGTGGAAAGCTGGTGCATATTGACGAGAGTCTGGTGCATGCCGAACCAGGTCATCAACCCGAGGAAGACGAGCATACCGGCGTACATGCAGCCCGTCACGACAAGATAAGGACCTCTCGGGAGTCTCTCCATCAGGAGGTTCAGGCTGACCTGATAACCCTGTTTCAGCCCGACGGCACTTCCCATCATGGACGCCCAGACCAGGGAGAAGGTGGCCGCCTCGCCCGACCAGACCGGCATGTCGCCGAGGACGTAGCGGCCGAAGACCTCGTAGGGGATGACCACGGCGATCACCGCCAGGGCCGCCGCAGTCACCCCCGACGCCGCCTTGATGAGGGTCTCGTTCAATTTTGAGAAAACCGCAATGGGCGTCATTGGGTCCCCAGGATCGCGTTGACTTTCTCCTTGCCGTACTGCTCTGCAACCTTGGTGATCACAGGCTGCATGGCCCGTCGCCATGCGGCCTTGTCGATGTTTTTCTCGACTTTCATCCCCCTGCCGGCGAGCTCGGCAATCTGCTTATCCTCCATGTCCCTTCCCATCTTGCGCTGGACCTGGGCGACTTCACGGGCCGTTTTGAAAAGCATCTCCTGGTCCGACTTGGGTATGGACGGCCACCTCTTCAGACTCACGATGAGAACGGCCGGTGAATACACATGCTGAGTCAGGGACAGGTACTTTTGAACTTCGTTGATCTTCGCCGAGTAGATGACGGCGATGGGGTTTTCCTGCCCGTCGATGACCTTCTGCTGGAGAGCGCCGTAGACTTCTCCCCAGGCCATGGGAACGGGGTTTGCGCCCACCGCCTCCCAGGCCGCCATATGAACCTTGTTCTCCATCGTGCGAATCTTGAGGCCCCTGGCATCGGCAGGGATTCTGACCGGTCGTTTGGAATTCGTCAGGTTGCGGAAGCCGTTTTCCCAGAAAGCCAGGGCCTTGAACTGGGATTTCTCCAGGTCGTCCAGAAGCTGCTGGCCGATGGGACCGTCCAGTACCTTGTCCACGTGCTTGTAGTCATTGAACATGAACGGTATGTCCAGGACCCCGATGGATGGATTGAATCCGCCGATGGGCCCCGTCGAGCCCACGTAGATGTCGATCGTCCCCTGCTGCACGGCCTCGAGCAGCTCCCGTTCGCCCTTGCCGAGCTGACCGTCCGGATACACCGTCACCTGGATTCGCCCGTTGCTTCGCTCCTTGACAAGCTCCGCAAATCTGTTCGCCCCCTGGTTGTAGGTGTGGCTCATGGGGGTCAGCGAGGCGAGCCTCAGCTGGGCCTTGAATTCCCCCTTGTCGGATTTTTCTCCGCTGCCGACACAGCCTCCGACGGCCACAAGAACAAAGCAGGCAAGACAATAGACGCCGATTCGCTTCATCATGGTTATTCTCCTCTCTCCGTATTTGATGTCATGATGGGGCTTATGCGTTTACTCGAAAAATCCGTTCCTCTGCATCTCTGGACGTTTCTCCGCGTCTGCTGCAGGGTGCCCCGCTTGAGAATTCCCTGGAGCCCCGAAGGGGAACCCGCCCTCACCGGTTTTCACCCCGGGGAGATCAGGGAAAAAACAGACGCAACAATTTGATTTTGAAAAGGATTTCTTTTTCAGTGGGGAGAGTATAGGGAAAGCGGTTTTATGTGTCAAGGATATATTGGCCAAAAAGACAAGAACGCGGCTTCTTCCTTGAAGGATATCGCCCCGCGACCAACAGGGAAAACCCGTGCAGGGGAAAAGCTGACTTGAACACACCGATCAGCTCGTTCACCTCCTCGTTCAGGGCGTTCACCTTTCCCCTCGCGATGACCACCCCCTGCGATGCCGCCTTCCTTCTCCATCCCGATGCATTCCGTAAAACGTTTCCGGCGGGCATGTTTTTCCTTTCTCCCGCCGTCTATCTTTCGATCTCGCTAAGCGCCCTCGGACTCCGGGTGAGGATTGCGTTTCCCCCCTCACGGATGTGAATCATGTCCTCGAGCTTCACGACGCCGCCCTGTTCGTCCATCATGTGCAGTTCAAGTGTTACCACGTAATCATTGTCAAGGACGGAGGTATCGTTCGCTGAAAGGATCGGCGGTTCATTCAGTTCTATCCCGACACCATGGCCGACGAGACGCGAATATCTTCCCGAACCAAAGGACTGAAACTCCCCGGCACGATTCAGAGAAGAGGCTTTCTCGAAAGCGATCCTGCAGATGTCGCCCCCCTTCATACCCGCCTTCATCTGGGGGATGACATGATCCGCTATTTGCTTCAGGTCCTCATACAGGGAGCGCATCTTTCCGCTCGCTTTCCCGAGGCAGTAGGTTCTTGACTGATCGGCGTGATACCCCCTCACGTGAGTCGGTATATCCACGACGATCATGTCTCCCTTCGCGATCTTTCTCATCGAGGGACCCGCCGGCACCGACGGGCTTAAGCCCACCCCCGTGACGGTGTAGACGACACCGCTGAATCTCGCAATGTTCGGTCCCGAGGCAATGGGTCCCCGGCTCATGTAAAAATCGGGCTGGCGGATGAAAAAGATGCCCTCGTGCCCGGCGAGACGGTGAGCATTTTCGACAACGGCCGACAGTTCAAGTTCCGTTATCCCTTCCCGGAGGTTATCCAGTATGGCCCCGTGACCGGCGTGGAGGGCCTCGCAGGATTTTCTGATCCTTTCGATCTCTTCGGGTTCTTTCCTCTTTCTCTGTTCCAGGAGAAGGGGAGTGATGTTCACAAAATCGAATCCCGGGAAGGCCTTACGGATGCCCTCGAACTGCTCCACCGTGAGGATGTCGAGCTCCGTACCGAGGGGCTTGCCGGCCGCGCCCGACAACCCCGAGACCTTCGCAATATTCTCGATTCGACGCTCTTGCCTTAGCCTCTCCCGATGGATAAAAATATCCTGAAGGGCGAAATCATAACCGCCTCTTACGAAAAGAGTGTAATCGTCGGGAAGGACGAGCAGGCAGGCCGGCTGGGCCGTGCCCGTGTAATAGTAGATGTCGCGGGAATAGAAAAGAAGAGCGCCGGAGAATCCCGTCTCTTTGAGGTTTTTCTGCAGGATCCTGATCCGCTCCTGACGTCTCATGAACAGGCCTCCCGAAGATATGGTAATCAATGTTCCTGTAGGGGCTGCGCCGGTCCCGGTAATCGGGAGGCGGTCTCAGGTCAAGGCCGATGACGCCGTTCCGGGACTTGTAGCGGAACCGCGGCATACCGAAGGAAGCGGGGCCGTATCCGCTTCCCGAAGCGCCGGCACGGGTGGTGCACAGAGCCGCCATGACCACGGCGCTTGTGGAGACGGGGGAGAGCCCTTTGCGATCCTCGCTCTCGTCCGCTGCCTCATGACGCAGGGGGCCTGAAGCGACGCCGGGCAGGCCGTTCACCCCGCCGATTCCGCGGGAAGCCGGCTTTCCCGGGCGGCCGGCCACCTTCCATCTCCGGAAGAGGGTCTCTATTCAATCAAAGACAGGGGCTCCTCATGCCCTGCGGGCAGAGGAGCCCTTTTTCATCCCTACTTGAACTTCACTGAGATTTCGACGGGGCCCTTCGGGTCAAGATCGATGTAACGGGCCCGGATGGTCGTGTTCGGCGCCGTCGGCGTCAGTTTCGTGATGGTCCCGAGGGAAAGGAGATCCCCCTTCTTCAGCTTCTTACCCTCGGCTTTCAGGGAGTCCCGGATCCAGAGGACCACATTGAGGGGATGATCGAGGAGAGCGCTCCCGGGGCCTTCGATGAGCATGGTCCCCTTTTCGTCGAAGATCTGGCACTTGAAGTTCTTCAACCGATCCATCCATGCCTTCGAGGTCCTGACGGGGATCGGCTCTCCCACAACGCCGTAACGGGCAGCCACGTTGATCGCCGTGATCGCCGGACCGTTGATCTTGACCTCTTTCGCATATCCGAGATCCGGAAGTTCTATGAAGGGGATGGCGGCATCGATGCATTTCAGGGCGTCCATCGGCGTCTTTGCCCTGTTGATTCTGTCGCTGCCCACCCGGAGGATCAGATCTCCCTCATAAAGGGGACGGGCCCCGAAGTCCGCAGGAATCTCGACTCCGCTTTTCATGAGCATCTTCTCCAAGAGGGTACCCCGCACCGGCGCCGATACCCCGAAGGCCTTCTGAACGTTCGGGTTGGTGAGTCCCGCCTTGTAGCCCACGATCTTCCCGAAGGCGGGCTTCAGGGTCTCGACAAACTGCGCCTGTATCTTCATGGCCTGATCCAGCGTCAGGTTCGGGTCATAGGACGGAATGGGTGTTTTTTGCAGGAATGCCTCGGCCAATTTGGCCCCGTCGTCGGCAGCCCGTGCCGGCGGCACGGTGACCAGGAAGGTCAATGCCGCAACAAGCGCAAACAATTTGAATACTCTGAGAATCCTTGTGGTTTTCATAAAAAAGCCCTCCTTTTCAATTGATGATGAAAAAATCTCCCGCGGAAAACTTTCATATGGCTGTTATCGTTAGAACTTTTCTTGTGAAAGTCAAGGGGTAAATGAAGGCGGGCTTCTGCACAGAGGCATCTGATCCGGATTCTTCCTGCAAACAGTGGAACGCCGAATGGAACGATATCACCGGACAGGGAATGGCGAAGAAGGGAAAGACGGCGGATTGGAATTTGACGATATTCTTTTCGCGGGCCTTTTTCGATGATCTTTCGTCAGGCACGAAAGACATATGGTGGGTCCCGCCTTGCCGAGAATGCCGCCGCTTTTTGTCTCGCGGCCGCAGTAAAAGCAGGGTTCGTATTGCTTTTTTGCGCCCATCATGCCGCGTCAACCCTTCCCAAAGGATTCTTCATTTCTTATCATGGGTGATCGTCCCAACGGACGATGATCTTGAGTGTCTTATAACGTACACGCAAGAATGAAACCTCACCCGGGCTTTGATATCTCGGCCGCCTGTGATACATAGAATGAACATCCCCTTGGCGAGGGAATCATGAATGGCGAGACAAGGAAAAGGGATGCCTTTGTTGCCTCTTTCCTCCCCCCGAAGATTCCGCGGCTCTGGTGCCCGCTCCTCACCCACTACAGGGAAAACGGTGACATCGATTACGAACGCATGTCGGCACACCTGCGATTCGTTCTTCCCCATGTGAAGGGTTACC
The DNA here is from genome assembly GCA_035450185.1 of Syntrophales bacterium. Taxonomy (GTDB): domain Bacteria; phylum Desulfobacterota; class Syntrophia; order Syntrophales; family UBA2192; genus JAPLJU01. The sequence goes on from DAOTMG010000026.1 coordinate 26,808, forward strand.
TGATCCCGGGTTCCACGGGGGACGGCTGGGAGCTCGACGACAGGGAAACTCTCGAAGTGGTGGATTTCGCCCTGCGCCGGAGCCGGGAGCATGAAATGTACCTGCTTCTGGGTGTTCTGAGGACGGACCTGGAATCGATGAACCGGGTCCTCGAGAACATGATCGGTGCCCTCCATGGTGTTTCACGCACGGGAGACATCGGTGAATCCCTGCAGAAGTCGCACGTCTGCGGTTTCACCATCTGCCCGCCGAAGGGGAAAAACCTCTCCCAGGAGGAGATCTGGTCGGCACTTTCGGAGATCATGAAAAGGGGCCTTCCGACGGCCCTCTACCAGCTTCCGCAGGTCACGGAGAACGAAGTCGCCCCGGAGACCTTTGAAAGGCTGGTTGCAGTCCACCCGAACCTGGTCTTCTGCAAGGATTCAAGCGGTCACGACCGGATCGCCCTTTCGTCCGTCAAGAAGGGGGGCGTGTACCTCGTGCGGGGGGCTGAAGGTGACTATGCCCGCTGGCTGAAGGATACGGGCGGTCCCTATGACGGCTTTCTCCTGAGCACGGCCAACTGCTTCCCCTCCCTGCTCCTAAAGGTGATCAACGCCATAGAGGCGGGGGACATATCGTCGGCCGAGAAAATCTCAGGGAAAATATCCGGAGCCGTCCGGCAGGTTTTTTCCCTTGTGCAGCCCTTGCCCCACGGCAATGCCTTCACAAACGCCAACAAGGCCTTCGACCACTACATGGCCCTCGGGGCCGCAGCCGCGAAAAAGCCCGGCCCCGTGCTGCACGCGAAGGTGCGCCTGCCGGAGAGCGTCCTATCGGCGGCGGGCGATATTTTGAAGCGCTACGACCTGATGCCCCGGAAGGGATATCTCGAATAAACCTGCAGGCAGGAGCGAACGGACATGACGAAGGTCATCACCCTGGGAGACACGATTGCCGTAAACTATACGGGCCGCCATGAAAACGGAGAGGTGTTCGAAACGACGAAGGACCGCATGCCCGTGAAATTCACCGTCGGTCTGGGATCGCTGATCCGGGGTTTTGAAAGGGCGGTGATCGGCATGACGGTGGGTGAGAAAAAAACCGTCGTGATCGCCCCTGAGGACGCCTACGGGCCACGCAGGGACGAGATGCTCGTCGATCTCCCCAGGGGAAATGTCCCCGCCGATGTGGATCTGGCTATCGGTGCCGTGGTGATCCTGGGCGACCGGGACGGCAACACCATGCCGGCGACGATCACGGCAATTGAAAAGGAATACGTCCGGCTGGATTTGAACCACTGCATGGCGGGCAAGACACTCATTTTCGACATCGAGATTCTCGAAATTGATTGACGCGGAGGAATCGCGCGGGATCCATTCGACCATTCAACGATCAACAACAAAGGGGGGAGGGTGAAAGAGCCATGAAGGCCATTGATGTCCAGGTACAGACCTTTACCAGGGAGGCAATGAAATACCATTCTCAACCGGAAGAAATCGAGGCCATGGCGCGAAGCGTTTTCAAGCGCGATTCGGTCTTTGTGGAAGAAAAGGACTTCATTGCCGGAATAAGGAATGCGGACGTCCGCGCAATCCTGATGAGCCCCATGGGCTGGGCCAGGGCCGGCCGAGACATGGCGCTGATCAGGGAGATGCACGACTACATGGGATACCTGAAAAAAACCTACCCCGACGTCGTGCTCGGCTGCTGGGGGGATATAGACCCCCGGCTGGGTTACCCGGGTGCCCGGGAACTGGAGCGATGCATCCGGGACATCGGCATGATGGGTATCTACACCGGCGCCATCCTGACGGGGATCCCCGTCAACGACGGGGTTTACCGGCCTCTGTACGAGGTATGCGCCGAAGCCGGCGTGCCGGTGAAGTTATCCGTCGGGATGACCGCCGTCGGGCAGGGCAAGCCCGGAGGGGGCGGCATACACCTGATCCATGAGAACCCCATTCCCTATGTCGACGACGTGGCCAGACAATTCCCCGGATTGACGGTCATTGCCGCCCACTGCGCCTGGCCCTTTCACAATGAAATGACCGCCGTGATGATACACAAGGCAAACGTCCACAATGAGCTGCACGGCTGGTCGCCGAGGTATTTCCCGCCGGAACTCAAGCGGGAGATCAGCGGACGGCTCCAGGACCGGTTCATGTTTGGTACCGACTATCCCTGGTTTTCCTATGAAAGGCTGTTCAAGGACTGGGAAGACGAGGGTTACAAACCGGAAATCCTGGAAAAGGTCTATCACAAAAATGTCAGGAGGATCTTGGGATTGACCCTGTGACGCCGGGCTGTGACCATCCATTGCGTTGGCGAGGCAATCCCCCGACCTGCGACCTGAACAAAGGATCGAGCCCGGATACGGTCATCGCGGGCTTTTTTGTCCGATGCCCTCAGGAGATGAAGAGGTTCTTCGACGAGAAGCTCGGGTCGCTCGTGAGCCGCACCCCCAGGCGCCGGAGACCCGCCTCAGGTTTTCAAATTTCACCGATCTCTGCGCCACTTATTATAACTTGTTCAACAGTTTCAGCAGTTTCAGAAGCTTGTCATCACGCCAAAGAGTTATTTCGTCCGTTGTCCGCCCTTCCTCCGGTCGACGGTTGGCCATTTCTTGATTTACCCCTTCCTGAAGGATTTCCCTGGAACCTTCAGGCCACTTTTTCCATTCCGCCATGTCGGCCCACCACATTTCGATTGAAGGGCCTACATGTTCCAAGAGGCCTTTAATACCCACCTTGCCGCCTCCCAGTTGAAAAATCAGGTTCGGTCCCATGAATGCAAAGCGCAGACCCGGGCCAAAGCAAACAGCCTTGTCGATATCCTCCACCGAACATACACCTCTCAGCACAAGGTCGATCGCCTCCCGGTATAAAGCAAGCTGCAGGCGGTTCGAAATAAATCCAAGAGCTTCTTTCTTCAAAATAATCGGTTCTTTTCCAATTTTTTTATAGAAGTCATAAGCGGTTTGAACGGTTGTATCGTCGGTATAATCACCTTTCGTGATTTCAACCAGTGGAATCAAATGCGGTGGATTATAGGGATGTGCCCCGATGCATCTTTCAGGGTATTTGGAAGATTTCGCTATCTCTGTAATCAAGAGTCCCGAAGTGCTGCTGGCGAAAACGGTGTCGGGGGATCCATAACGGTCCAGGGCTGCGACGAGGGCTTGCTTGGCGGCATAGTTCTCTGGACCGGCCTCTTGAACGAACTGGACGTTCTCCACGGCCTCACTGATTTCTGTTGTAAACAGTACCCGTTCCAATGCATCCGTCACTGCTTTTTCCGTCAGGACTTCTTTATCTTTCAGGTAAGATAGATTGGCGGTAATGCGATTCCGGGACAATGTCAGGGCTTGATCATTGATGTCATAAATAACCACCGGAAATCCCTTCCACAAAAAATAGGTGGACCAGCTCGATCCGATGATCCCTCCGCCGAGCACCCCTATCCTTTTTATTTCCGATACTTTCATACCCCTCTTCTCCTTCCTCTATCGTTGCCAGAGCGCCTACTATGCGGATCGTTTTCTATCTTGTAACCGCCGTGCTGTGTGACGTGCAGCACGGGGTCACACATACCGCTGTGGATTGTTTTTCATTTCTGCAATAAAGTCATCGACGATTTTCTCCTGATTATAATCTGCTTTCCAGCCCCATTCCATTTCGGCGATGCCGTCATCCAACGGGTGTAAAAGCTTGTCCAATATCTTCTGTAATTCCATATCTGGTTTGAATTCGATTTTGGCGCCGGGTATTCTGGATTTGACGATGTCGGCAAGTTCTTGGGCCGTAGCAACTGGCTTCACACCAGCCACCAGATAATTAACCATTTGGATATTTTCCCGGGGAGCCCTGGCCAGCTTGATCACACAAGACGCGGCATCTTTAAAATACATGACGGGGGTTCGAGTTTCTGGCGATACGTAAACTGTGTAGGGGTTACCTTTTACGCTTTCCTCAATGATCCAGGATGTATACTGAACGACACCGGGTGTCTTGACGCCCGGCCCCACGATGGACGGATAACGCACCCCGCGAAAGTCCAGTCCGAATTTCCTGCGATAGAACTGACCCATCAGTTCGCTGAACACCTTTGTCGCTCCGTAAAACAGTTGCGGACGCTGCAGGGAGTAATCATTGATAAAAGCGCCTACCTCCAAGCCAAGGCCATAAGTGGCAATAGTGCTGGAAAAAATCACCTGCGGAACCCCAAGTAATTTAGTTGCCTCCAGCACATGGAATGTCCCCATGGCATTTGATCTGAACGACGCTGCATGATCGGCATCTGACGGCGCCGAGAGCATCCCGCCGAGGTGATAGATCGTCCTGGGCTTGGAGATTTTGACGATATTCAGAACATGACTAAAATTACCGAGGTCGCCTCGGACAACGGACACCTTATCAGCTATGTCGTCCAGAAGCTTGGTGGATGGGTTAATATCAAAAATAAAAATGTTTTTTTCTCCCGCCGCAAGTTCCAGCCTAGCGACATGGGCACCTATAAACCCTGTTCCTCCGGTAATCAGTATGCTCACGGTTTCCTCCTAAAATTGCATTGTACCCGGATTTATCGGCCCTTGGGCATTTTGTTTTTCGATATTTACTCCCCTGATATTACAACCCGGAATTTTTCAGATGATAATATCGGTATCGACTCGGGATCTCCGAAATCCCGAGCATTTGCCTCGCCTGTTTCGGCATCGCCACCGCGCGTCCAAGCTCCTAGGCCAGCCGAACAACTTTTTCCACGGCCTGAGCATTGCTCTTGAGTCATTCGCCCCTCTTGTAAAAAAGGTTGGCTTCCTTGCCGATGACACCCCCGGTGATGGCCACAGAGATCATCAACGG
>DAOTMG010000027.1:0-31205 GCA_035450185.1 Syntrophales bacterium
CAACGATCGCTCTACCTGACCATCCTTCGGTAACATCTATTTATGAGGCAACAGGCACAGACCAACGAATGGTCCATTCCGAAACTCGTTGTTTTTCAACGTTTTTTTTGCTTTCAAGAACCGTTCCTTTTCTTGACATCCCCTTTATTTATGCTTAATTTAGGGGCGTAAACCGGTCGCCGGCAAAGGTAGGACCGGTGATTTTTCCGGAAATTCAAGCACATAGTTTCTTTTCCCGTCGAAGGGTCGGGAAGCCTCAAGGCATTTTCACCGAGTACCGGGATTTTGACCGAGGAGACGACATGAGGTTTGACAAACTTACAGTAAAGGCTCAGGAAGCGCTCCAGGAGGCTCAGCGCGGCGCCGCCCGGTTCGAGCACCAGGCCGTTGATGTCGAACACCTCCTGCTGGCCCTGCTGGGGCAGCCCGAGGGCGTCACCACTTCGATCTTGAAGAAACTCGGGGCTGACCCTTCCGTTATCCGCGGTGACCTCGAAAAAATCCTTGAGCGTCTCCCGAAGGTAACCGGTGCCGGCATGGGTCAGGCCTACATGTCGACGCGACTCAAAAACGTACTGGATGCGGCCTTTGCCGAGGCGTCACGCATGAAGGACGAGTATGTCGGCATCGAACACATCCTGGTGGCCGTTGCGGACGAAAAGGAGGGTGTGGCCGGACAGGTCCTGCACAAGGCCGGCGTCACGAGGGATGCCATTTTCAAGGTCCTGATGGATATCCGCGGGAGCCAGAGGATCACCGATCAGAATCCGGAAGAGAAATATCAGGCCCTGGAGCGTTATGCCAGGGACTTCAATGAGCTGTCGCGCAAGGGGTCCTTCGACCCCGTCATCGGACGTGACGAAGAGATCCGCAGGATCATGCAGGTTCTCTCCAGGAGAACGAAGAACAACCCCTGCCTCATCGGTGACCCCGGGGTGGGGAAAACAGCCATCGTGGAGGGGCTGGCCCAGCGCATCGTCAACGGGGATGTCCCCGAAAGTCTCAAGAACAAGAGAGTCATCGGTCTGGACATGGGTGCTCTCGTCGCAGGTTCCAAGTACCGCGGTGAGTTCGAGGACCGCCTGAAGGCCGTTCTCAGGGAAATCCAGGACGCCCAGGGAGAGATCATCCTTTTCATCGACGAGATCCACACCGTCGTCGGTGCGGGCGCCGCCGAGGGGGCCATTGACGCCTCGAACATGCTGAAGCCCGCCCTCGCCCGCGGGGAACTCCGCTGCATCGGCGCGACGACCCTGGACGAGTACCGCAAGCACATCGAAAAGGACCCGGCCCTCGAGAGGAGATTCCAGCCCATCCTGATCAAGGAACCGACCGTCGAGGACACCATCGCCATCCTGCGCGGCCTGAAGGAACGCTACGAAGTCTATCACGGAGTCCGGATCAAGGACTCGGCCATCGTGGCCGCGGCCACCCTGTCGGACCGGTACATCTCCGATCGATTCCTGCCGGACAAGGCCGTCGATCTCATCGACGAGGCGGCCTCGAGGCTGCGGATCGAACTCGACAGCCTGCCGGCCGAAATCGACACGCTGGAAAGACGGATCATGCAGCTCGAAATCGAGCGCCAGTCTCTGAAGGACGAAACGGACCCGACGGCAAAGGAGCGGCTGGAAAGGCTTGACGGCGAACTGGGAACACTCAAGGACAGCCGCGACGTCATGAAGTCCCGCTGGTCCGCTGAAAAGGATCAGATCAAGCGGATCCAGACCATCCGGGGGCGGATCGAGGACCTCAAGACCGAGGAGGCGACGGCCCAGAGGGAGGGCAATCTGTCCCGGGCGGCGGAAATCCGCTACGGGAAGCTCGTGGAACTCAACAAGGAGCTGGAACAGGAGCAGACGAAACTGGGGGAGATCCAGAAAGACGAGAAGATGCTCAAGGAGGAAGTGGACGCCGAGGACGTCGCCGAGGTGGTGGCCAAATGGACGGGCATCCCCGTCTCGAGGATGATGGAGACGGAAGTCCAGAAGCTCATCCAGATGGAGGAGCGTCTCCAGCAGCGGGTCATCGGCCAGGAGGAGGCCATCCAGGCCGTCGCCAGCGCCCTTCGACGGGCCCGTTCGGGGCTCGCCGACCCGAACCGTCCCATCGGGTCCTTCATATTCCTGGGGCCGACGGGCGTAGGGAAGACGGAGCTCGCCCGGGCACTGGCGGAGTTCATGTTCGACGATGAGCAGAACATGACCCGGATCGACATGACGGAGTTCATGGAAAAACACTCCGTGGCGAGACTGATCGGCGCACCTCCGGGGTACGTGGGATACGAGGAAGGGGGTTATCTGACGGAGTCGATCCGCAGACGGCCCTACTCGGTGATCCTCTTCGACGAGATCGAGAAGGCCCACCCGGACGTGTTCAACGTTCTTCTGCAGATCCTCGATGACGGGCGGCTGACGGACGGCCAGGGGCGGACGGTGGACTTCAAGAACACCGTCGTCATCATGACCTCGAACCTGGGCAGCCAGTGGATCACCGACCCCTCCATGACCGAGGGGGACCGGAGGATTCGTATCCTCGACACCCTGAGGACGACATTCAAACCGGAATTCCTCAACCGGATCGATGACATCATCGTCTTCCGGTCGCTGACCATCAGCGATATCAACCGGATCATCGACATCCAGATCCGCCTGCTCAATCGGCGGCTGGCGGAGAAGAAGCTCTCCATCGAGCTCACCGACGAGGCCGGGAAACAGCTCTCCAGAGCCGGCTACAGCGCCACCTACGGCGCGCGGCCCCTGAAGCGGTCGATCCAGAAGATGATTCTCGACCCTCTCGCCATGAAACTCCTGGAAGGGGGGTTCGCCGACGGGGAACACATCGTGGTGGACATCACACCCGCCGGTGAGGTATCCTTCAGTCCGGGGAGTAAAGCGGTCCCCAAAAAGAAATCGTTGAAGAAATAACCACGGACTACGGAGGGAAGATACGAATGAACGCCTTGAAAACGGCATTGTTGCTGGGGGCCCTGACGGGACTGCTGATCCTGATCGGGGGGTATTTCGGCGGCAAGCAGGGAATGGTGATCGCCTTTGTCTTCGCGATGGTCATGAACCTGGGCAGCTACTGGTTTTCCGACAAGATCGTGCTGCGGATGTACCGCGCCCAGGAAGTGACGGAGCAGCAGGCGCCGGAGCTTTACCGGATGGTTCAGGACCTGTCGATGAGGGCGGGACTTCCCATGCCGAAAGTCTTCATCGTCCCGAGCCAGACGCCCAACGCCTTTGCGACGGGCCGGAATGAACATCACGCCGTCGTGGCCGTCACGGAAGGGATCCTGAGAATGCTCAACCGGGATGAGCTCGAGGGCGTTCTCGCCCACGAACTCAGCCACATCAAAAACAAGGACATCCTGATCGGCGCCATCGCCGCCACCGTCGCCGGCGCCGTCACGATGCTCGCCAACATGGCCCAGTGGGCGGCCATATTCGGCGGCAGGGGCGGTGATGAAGAGGAGGGCGGCGGTCTCGGGTTACTCGTCATGGCCATCCTGGCCCCTATTGCGGCCATGATTATCCAGATGGCCATATCCCGTTCGAGGGAATACATGGCCGATGAAGGGGGCGCCAGGGTCTCGGGGAAACCCTTCGGTCTGGCCAGTGCCCTGGAGAAGCTGGCCCGCGGTTCCGCGGCGATTCCCATGGACGCCAACCCGTCGACGGCCCACATTTTCACGGTGAGCCCGCTGTCGGGGCGGTCCTTCATGACGCTCTTCAGCACCCATCCGCCCATCGAAGAGCGCATCGCAAGACTGCGGCAGATGAAAATCAGATAATCGCCCGGCGCGTCCTATCGGATATCCAAAGAAGCAGGGGGTTGATGGGTCTTCAGGGATCGGTCTCCTGCTTCTTTTTTACAGCTCGGAAAGGGGATGGTCATGGAGGAAGACAAAAAGGAAAAGGGGTTCACCGTCAGGGACAGGAGGCGCTTCGACGAGTCCGGTGATTTGAAAAAGGGCGCTGACGAAAAACAGGCTGTCGACCCGGCCGAGCCGAAGGGGGGTCCCGGAAGGGAAATCCCGGCGGAAGCCCGCGACCTGCCCGAAATGGATTTCTCAACATTTATTTTTTCGCTCGGCACGAGCGCCCTCTTCCATTTCGGCGATTTCCCCGATCCCTCGACCCAGCGGGCGGAAAAGAATCTCCCGGCGGCGAAACAGACGATCGACATCCTCGGCATGCTGAAGGAAAAGACGCGGGGGAACCTGGAGTCGGCGGAGGCGGAGCTCCTCGAGAACTTCCTTTTCGAGCTTCGCATGCGATACGTCAAAGAGATGGAAAAGAAATGATCCGCAGGGACTCACCGGCCAAGGTCAACCTGATCCTGAGGGTCCTGGGCAGACGCCCCGACGGTTATCATGACATCGAATCCCTCATGCAGAAGATCAGTCTCTGCGATGAGCTTTTTTTTGTTGCGACGGGGAACCCGGGGATCCGGCTCCGCTGCCGCGGCCTGCCGCTTCCGGAAGACGAAAACAACATCGCCCACCGGGCGGCTGCGACCATCCTGTCCCGGCTTCCCCGGAGGACCGGCGTGGAGATCACGATCCAAAAAAAAATCCCCGTCGCAGCAGGTCTCGGCGGGGGAAGTTCCAACGCGGCCGTGACTCTGACCGCCCTGAACGAGCTTTTCGGCCTCAACCTCCCGAGGGAAGAGCTCATGGACATCGGAAAGTCCCTCGGGGCCGACGTCCCCTTTTTCCTCTACGCCGATGCCGCCTGGGCCTGCGGCCTCGGCGAGCGCCTTTACCCCGCGAAGTCCCTGCCGAAGATGTGGTTTGTCCTCGTCAATCCCGGGTTCGAGGTATCGACGAAATCGATATACGGAAAACTGAATTTGGGATTGACAACGGGGAGAAGAAAAGATAGCATTCACCGCTTTGACACGGTACCCGAACTCGCTGGGGCTCTTTGGAACGACCTTGAAGGGGTCACATTGGACCTCCACCCGGAACTACGGGCGGTGAAGGATCTTCTGGTGAACGTGGGTGCCCTTGGCTCCTTGATGTCGGGAAGCGGACCGACCCTCTTCGGCCTGTTCGATTCGGAAGAAAAAGCCGCGATGGCCGAAGAGACCCTGAGACAATCGACGAATCACGTCATATTCAGGGCCCATTCCATTTGAACGTCTTTATTGACCGCCCGACCGACAGCGGTTAAAGTAAGGGTGTTGGGGCGTCGTCAAGGGGTAAGACACAAGATTTTGGTTCTTGCATTCGGAGGTTCGAATCCTCCCGCCCCAGCCAACTTTGAGCATAACAAGCCGATTCAAGTTCTCCTGACGGAGCAGGACAAGGACGACGATGGCTGATTCACTTGAAAGGATGAGGATCTTCTCGGGTAATTCAAACCCGAAGCTGGCAAGGGACATCTGCGCGAATCTCGGTGTGCACCTCGGCCGCGCCAACGTGGCCACCTTCAGCGACGGGGAGATCAGGGTGGAAATAGACGAAAACGTCCGTGGGACCGACGTTTTCATCATTCAGTCGACGTGCCCGCCCGTGAACACCCATCTCATGGAACTCCTCATCATGATCGACGCCATGAAGCGGGCCTCGGCGGACCGGATCACGGCCATCATCCCCTACTACGGGTACGCGCGGCAGGACCGGAAAGTGGCCCCCCGCGCCCCCATCACGGCCAAGCTCGTGGCCGATCTGATCACGGCGGCGGGCGCCAGGCGAGTCCTCTCCATGGACCTCCACGCCGGACAGATCCAGGGGTTTTTCAACATCCCCGTGGACAACCTCTTCGCCACCCCGATCCTGCTCGATTACATGAAGAAGACCCACCAGGGAGACGAGACGGTCATCGTGTCCCCCGACACCGGCGGCGTGGAACGCGCCAGGGCCTTCGGAAAGCGGCTCGGGGCAAACCTCGCCATTATCGACAAGCGCCGCGAGGGGCCCAACGAATCCCAGGTCATGAACATCGTCGGAAATGTCGGCGGCCGGCGGGTGATCATTCTCGATGACCTGATTGACACGGCAGGAACCATCGTCCATGCCGCCGAAGCCCTCCTGAACGAAGGGGCCAAGGAAATATCGGCCTGCTGCACACACCCCGTTCTCTCGGGCCCGGCGATCGAGAGGATTCAGGGATCGGTCCTGAAGGAACTCATCGTGACGGACACCATCCCCCTCCACGAGAAGGCCAAGACCTGCAGCAAGATCAAGGTGCTTTCCGTGGCGGGCATCCTCAGTGAGGCCGTCAAGCGGATTTATTACAACGACTCGGTCAGTTCGCTGTTCATATAAAAAAGACAGGCGCAAGGCCCAGAGCAAAGAATACAAAGACGGCTAAAGGCGTGAGGCCAGAGACCGAAAGAGCAAAGAAAGAATGTTTGCCTTCTGCCCTGAGCCGTAAGCCTTGAGCCATTACACTGGAGGTATCATGGAAGTCTTAGAACTCAAAGCCCGGATCCGGAAAGGGGCCGGCAAGGGCGTTTCCCGTAAATTGCGTGCATCGGGTTTCATCCCGGCCGTTCTGTACGGCCCCGGTTCCAATTCAATATCCCTGTCGATTCAATCAGCCGATCTCGTCGCTCACCTCCGCGCGGAAAAGGGCGAAGCGGGTTTCATCAAGCTCGTCATCCAGGGGGAGGGGGCACATCAGGAAAAACTCTCCATGATCAAGGAACTCCAGACCAATCCGGTCACACAGAGCCTGATCCACGCCGATTTCTATGAAATCCGCATGGACCACAAGATCACCATGGATATCCCCATCCATCTGGTCGGGCAGCCGGTCGGCGTGAAGATGGGAGGCGAACTGCACCAGTTCAAGCGCGACCTGAAGGTTTCGGGTCTTCCGGGGATCATGCCCAAATTCATCGAGGTCGACATTACGGGGCTCGATATCGGAAACACCCTGCGGGTGGCCGAGCTGAAGCTCGCCGATGGCGTCGAGATCCTCGATTCCGAGGACGCACAGATCATTTCCGTCGTCGCCAAACGCGCCGTCGAGGAAGAGAAGCCCGCAGAGGAAGCCGCCCCGTCGGAACCGGAGGTCATCACCGAGAAGAAGACGACGGAAGAAGAGGAGTAAGACACCGGCTCCTCTCTGTTGTCACCGTACCCTCCTTCGACCCCATCCTCCAGGCAGTGATGGGGTTTTCGATATCGAGAGGCTGAGGGCAGGGACATCAGACCGAAGATGACCGGAATGATTCCCGTTCTTTAACCCTGAGTCATGCGCCTTTTGCCGACGCGGAGCGAGCTGTGAAGATCATCGCCGGTCTCGGAAATCCGGGTGAGCGGTACCTCTTTACCCGCCATAACCTGGGGTTCATGGTGGCCGACCGGCTTGCCCTCTCTCACCACCTCAGCTTCCGACGAAAAAAATTCGACGCCCTCCTCGCCGAGGGACCCATCGCGGGTGTCCCCGTCATTCTGCTCAAACCCCAGACCTACATGAATCTGAGCGGAAAGGCCGTAGGCCCCCTGGTGCAGTTTTTCAAGGTCGACGCCGCCGACCTCGTGGTCGTCCATGACGACCTGGACCTGCCCTTCGAGACCCTTCGCGTCAAGGAAGGCGGAGGCGATGGCGGTCATAAGGGACTGCAGTCCGTCATCGAGTCACTGGGGACGGACGCCTTTCTCCGCCTCAGGCTCGGCATCGGAAAGCCCGTCACAAAAGACCGCGTGGAATCCTACGTCCTGGAACCCTTCGGGAAAGAAGAAAGAGACCGCCTTCCCGCACTCCTCGAGAAGGCCTGCGGGGCCGTGGAGGAAATCCTTTCCTCAGGACCCCGGTCGGCCATGAACAAATTCAACATCCGCGGCGGCGACCCCAACCTTCCAGAGCCGTCGTCATGAACCCCCGGGAAAACCCGCGAGAAGGGGCCTTTTCCCCCCGTTCATTTACCACGGCATGACAATTGTTAACGGCTTGAATTTTAATGATATTTCATCATTCCATCCGTCCCGTCGCGCCCTTCCCTCCCCTGTGATAAAAAACTTTGACAAACGGGGTAATATCTGTTATGTCACGGCGGCTTCAGACGGGGACAAGAAATGGTTTCATTTCTCAGGTGATAAATAATTTTTCAAAGGAGAAGGGATGATGGGTAAAAAATTCAAGAAATTCTTAAGTGTGAGCCTCCTTACGCTCGCCGCTTTGCTCCTCGCGACGCCTTTATTTGCGAGTGAAGCGGAACTGGTGATACCGGTTCTGAGTGACGCACAGAACCATTTACTCATGATCGGATTTGTCATTTGCTTCCTGGGCATGGCTTTCGGCCTCTACGAGTATACGCAGGTCAAGGGTCTGCCCGCCCACAAGTCCATGCTGGATGTGGCCGAGATCATTTTCCAGACCTGCAAGACCTACCTGATTCAGCAGGGGAAATTCCTCCTCATTCTTTTGGCTTTCATCAGTGCCTGCATTGTCTATTACTTCGGTTTCCTTCAGCATCTTACAACGGACAACGTGCTGCTGATTCTGGGATGGACGGTGATCGGCATCCTGGGGTCCTACGGTGTCGCCTGGTTCGGCATCCGGATGAACACCCTCGCCAATGCCCGCATGGCCTTTGCCTCCCTCGAAGGCAAGCCCATCAAACTGCTGGACATTCCCCTGAGAGCGGGCATGAGCATCGGCGTTCTCCTGGTCTGCGTGGAGCTCATCATGATGCTCGTGATCCTGGTCTTCATGCCCCGCGACGTGGCCGGCGCCTCCTTCATCGGTTTCGCGATCGGTGAGTCCCTGGGCGCTTCCGCCCTCCGTATCTGCGGCGGCATCTTCACAAAGATCGCCGACATCGGCTCCGACCTCATGAAGATCGTCTTCACGATTAAAGAAGACGACCCCCGCAACCCCGGCGTCATCGCCGACTGCACCGGCGACAACGCCGGCGACAGCGTCGGCCCCACGGCGGACGGTTTCGAAACCTACGGCGTGACCGGTGTGGCCCTCATCAGCTTCATCGTCCTGGCCTGTCTGCCGCAGTACCAGGCGGAGCTCCTCGTCTGGATCTTCGTCATGCGCGTTCTCATGATCATCACCTCCATCGGCGCCTACTTCATCAACAAGTTCATCACCGACTCTCTCTGGGGCGGGAAGGAGAAGATCAACTTTGAGGCCTCCCTGACCTCTCTCGTGTGGATCACCTCGATCATCTCCATCGTCGTAACCTTCATCGTCAGCAAGTGGCAGCTGGGAGCCTACCCGGACCACCTGTGGGTCAAGCTCTCCGTCATCATCAGCTGCGGCACGCTGGCCGCCGCCCTGATCCCCGAGCTCGTCAAGGTCTTCACGAGTTTCAACTCCAGACACTGCGCCGAGGTCGTGACCGCCGCCCGTGAAGGCGGACCGTCGTTGGACATCCTCTCGGGCTTTGTGGCCGGCAATTTCGCGGCTTTCTGGATCGGCATGGCCATCTGGGCTTTGATGGTGGTTGCCTACTACACGAGCACCCTGGGCCTCGACAAATTCATGGAGTACTCCTCGGTCTTCGCCTTCGGTCTCGTGGCCTTCGGGTTCCTCGGCATGGGACCCGTCACCATTGCCGTGGACAGCTACGGCCCCGTGACCGACAACGCCCAATCCATCTATGAACTTTCCCTCATCGAGACGATTCCCGACATCGAGAGTGAGATTCAGGGAACGTTCGGGTTCAAGCCGCGCATGGACATCGCAAAACATTACCTGGAAGAAAACGACAGTTGCGGAAACACCTTCAAGGCCACCGCCAAGCCCGTTCTGATCGGCACGGCCGTCGTCGGGGCCACGACGATGATCTTCTCGCTGATCCTCCTGCTGAGGAAAGCACTCGGGATTCAGCCCGAGATGATCCTGAACCTTCTCAACCCCTACACGCTGCTCGGGCTTCTCTGCGGCGGCGCCGTCATCTACTGGTTCACCGGCGCATCCACCCAGGCCGTCGTGACGGGCGCCTACAAAGCCGTCGAGTACATCAAGAAGAACATCAGGCTCGACGACTCGGCTTCCCTTGCGGCCTCCACGGAGAGCTCCAAGGAGGTTGTCCGTATTTGCACCGTCTACGCGCAGCTGGGCATGTTCAACATCTTCATCGCCATCTTCTGCTTCGCCCTGGCCTTCGCCTTCCTCTCCGCGCCGGTGCATGGACCCCTGCCCTCCTCGTTCTTCATCAGTTATCTGATCGCGATCGCCGTCTTCGGCCTCTTCCAGGCCCTCTTCATGGCCAATGCGGGCGGTTGCTGGGACAACGCCAAGAAGGTCGTCGAGGTCGACCTGAGGGAAAAGGGAACACCCCTGCACGCGGCCGCCGTCATCGGCGACACCGTGGGAGACCCCTTCAAGGACACCTCCTCGGTGGCCCTGAACCCGATCATCAAATTCACCACCCTTTTCGGGATCCTGGCCATGGAAATCGCGATCGCCCCCGACATGAAGGGTTCCGCCTATTACGTCGGGTCCGTGTTCCTCCTGATCGCCCTCATCTTCGTTTACAGGTCTTTCTACGCCATGCGCATCCCTGTGGAGGAAAAGAAGTGATACCGTAACCCAGCGTGGTCGAAAAGGCCGGATCGAGGATCCGGCCTTTTTTTTTCGTCCCGACCGGCAATTAATGGCTTGACAGGATTGGGAAAAGTCCATAGCCTCCTTACGTCACAGGCCCGTCGCGCAACCGGACGCATCCTTTCAGCCGGATGCATTCCCCGGCAAGGAGATCTCGAAACATGGGCTTCAACTGCGGCATCATTGGGCTCCCCAATGTGGGGAAATCCACCCTCTTCAACGCCCTCACCGCCGCGGGGGCGGAAGTGGCGAATTACCCCTTCTGCACCATCAACCCCAACACCGGCTGCGTCCCCGTACCGGACGAGCGACTCGAAAGGATTGCACAGATCATCCGCCCGCCCAAGGTGACCTACACCACGATGGAGTTTGTCGACATCGCCGGGCTCGTCCGCGGCGCCAGCAAGGGTGAGGGGCTGGGGAACAAGTTTCTGGGTCACATTCGGGAGGTGGACGCCATTGTTCACATCGTCCGGTGTTTCGAAAATCCCGACATCGCCCACATCTACGGTCCCATCCATCCCGTCCGCGATATCGAGATCGTCAACACCGAACTTATCCTGGCCGATCTCGAGACCCTGGAGCGCCGGATCGTGAAGGTCGAGAAAGCGGCCAGGTCGGGCGACAAGGAATCCCGGAGGGTGCTCGACTTCTGTTCGAGGATGAAGAGCGCCTTGAGCAGGGGCGTGGCGGCGAGAAACGTTCCCCGGGCGGAGCAGGAAACCGACATTGCACGGGATCTTCATCTCCTCACGGACAAGAAGGTGCTCTATATCGCCAATGTGAGCGAATCCGTCCTCAAGGAAGACGGGGCCTACATCCGCCAGGTGGAGGAATACGCCCGGAAGGAGGGGGCGCAGGCAATCGCCATCTGCGGCGACATGGAGATGGAGATCGCGAAACTCGACAGGAAAGAGCAGAAGGATTTCCTTGCCGATCTCGGCCTCGAGGAATCGGGCCTTCAGAAGCTGATCCGGGCGGGATATGAACTTCTCGATCTGATTACCTTTTACACGACAGTCGGCCCGGAGCTTCGTGCCTGGACCATCAAGAGGGGAACCAGGGCCCCGGAGGCGGCCGGGAGAATCCACACCGATATGGAGCGGGGTTTCATCCGGGCCGAGGTCGCCCATTACGATGATTTCATCCGGGCCGGAACGCTGTCGGCCGTCCGGGAAAAGGGCCTCCTCCATCTGGAGGGGAAGGATTACCCGATCCAGGACGGGGACATCGTCTACTTCAGGTTCAATGTCTGAATGATTTCAAGCTATTTTTAAATTTTTTTTTCTATTGACAAGGGCACGGCCATGTGTTAACTGCTTCCGTCGAATGAAAGACTTACCCGGGAAAAAGGGTAAAAACAAAAGGAGGTGACAATAATGAAGAAGGTATTCGCATTCATCCTCGCACTGACCCTGCTGTTCACATTCTCCTTCATCGGCTGCCAGAAGGCAGAGGAGAAGAAGCCCGCTCCTGCTCCGGCACCTGCACCTGCAGCACCGGCACCCGAGAAGCCAGGCGAAAAGGCTCCAGCGGCCCCGGCTCCGGCTCCGGCACCGGCAAAAAAGTAGAAGCAACGATACGTATATTCACTGGATTGGTGGAAAAACCGAGCATCTCCCAAACGGGATGCTCGGTTTTTTGCTTTTGAGGAGTCGGACACCATGCACAGAAGAAAATCCGGAAAACTCACTGTTCTTTTCGCCGTCCTATTGATGACGGCGTCCTGTGCCGCCCGCGAGGTCCCGCCGGCACCGAGACCGGCAAGGGTGGCCCTTGTGCTCGGAGCGGGAGCCGCGAAGGGTTTCGCCCACGTCGGCGTGATCAAGGTTTTGGAGGCGAATCGTATACCCGTTCACATGGTTGTGGGAACGAGCGCAGGCAGTTTCGTCGGGAGCCTTTACGCATACGGCTTCAACGCCTTTCAGCTCCAGGAAATGTCCTTTCGCCTCGAGAAGACCGATGTGATCGATCTCACCGTCCCCGATAACGGCTTCGTCAAGGGCGAAAAGCTCTCCGCCTATGTCAACAACACCCTGCAGTACACACCCATCGAAAAACTCAGGGTCCCCTTTTATGCCGTGGCGACGGATCTGCAGAGCGGCGAGGAGGTCGCTTTCGGCCGCGGGGACACAGGCACGGCCGTCCGTGCGAGCTGCGCCATACCCGGGGTCTTCAAGCCCGTGAGGATCGGCGATCGATACTATGTGGACGGCGGCATCGTGAGCCCCGTGGCCGTCGACTGCGCGAGGAAAATGGGCGCGGATTTCGTCATTGCCGTCGACATATCCTCGAACATTGAGAGCCCGCCTCCCCAGGGCACGATCGACACCATCATCCAGGCCGTCACGGTCATGTATGCCAGGATGTCGCAGCACCAGGTCGTCAGGGCGGATGTGGTCATAAGGCCCAGGGTCGGCCATATAGGCGCGACGGACTTCGCCAGGCGCCATGAGGCGGTCCTTGAGGGCGAAAAGGCGGCCCTCGAAGCCCTTCCCGGCATCCAGGCGGCTGTGGATCATCTGCGCAGGGAGGGGAGAATTTAGGGTGCAGAAAACAGGGAAGTGACACCAGACAAAAAAATCGGCGGGTAGCAACGCCCTTACTACCCGCCGATTCCCTATGAATTAGAGAGGTTCTGATTCGCCCCCTCAGCGGTTTATATGGGGGGTCGGTGGATGGAAAGGAGGGAACAGAAAACCATCCACCGATTTTTAGCATCACTATCAAAGACCTGACCTCTTTTTTAGCAAAATGAATGCCAAAATAAAAAAGCATTTAAATTCAATGAGTTTTGTATTTAGAAGGAGTTATTACATGTAGTATTTTTGTGCGCTTTACGCACAATTTTGCCGGCCCTTCGGCTGAGAGGGTTGCAGGTGCTTCGTTCAGGGTGATGTGCACAGATCGAACGTATTGTTCATTAATCGCACATCGTTTAGGTAGGAATCGCTGTTCTACTGTATGCCCAGTTTTTTCAACTCTCGCAGGAGGGTGTACCTGGACACCCGGAGGAGTTTCGCCGCCCGGGATTTATTACCGGCGCTCAATTCCAGCGCCTTCGAGAGGATTTTCTGTCTGATCGTCCTGGACAGTTCCTCCGTTGCCTCCTTATAATCCATCCCCTGTGCCGACAGGAGCGACATCCACTCCTCTTCCTGTTTGACCGCAACAGGCGTCGGGACAGGTTTGATCTCCGACGGGATGTTCTCGGCGGTGATGTAAGCCCCCACATCGCGGAGAATCATGATACGCTCAACGATGTTTTTGAGCTCCCGGACATTGCCGGGCCACGAATACTGTTTCAGGATCTCCTCGGCCTCTTTGCTGAAACCCTTTACCCTCTTGTTGAACTTCCTGTTGAACTCCTCCACGTAGAACCGGGCCAGCAGGGTGAGATCGTCGTGCCGTTCCCGCAGCGGCGGGAGCTGGATCGGGACAACGCTGACCCTGTAGTAAAGGTCTTCCCGAAAGGAGTTATCCCCGATCATTTTCGACAGGTCCTTGTTGGTGGCAAAAATGAAGCGGACGTCCACGGGGATGTTCTCGGTGCCGCCGAGTCTGCGGATATAGCCGTCTTCGAGCATCCTCAGAAACTTGGCCTGAAGCGGAAGGCTCATCTCCCCGATCTCGTCGAGAAACAGAGTCCCGCCGCTGGCGTATTCCAGGAGCCCGATTTTTCTCCTCTTGGCGTCGGTAAAGGCGCCGGCCTCATACCCGAAAAGCTCGCTCTCCAGCAACGTGCCGGGGATTGCGGCACAGTTCACGTCGACGAAGCGCTTGGCGTTCCGGTTGCTCCGCCTGTGGATGGCCCGCGCCACGAGTTCCTTCCCGGTGCCGCTTTCACCCTGAATGAGGACATTGGTGTCGTGCTTGGCCACCTCCTCCACGACGTGAAAGATGCCGATCATTTTTTTCGATGTCCCGAGCATGTTGTCGAAGCCGAGCAGGGTGTCTTCCCTTTCCTTGAGTTTCTCCACCTCCGTTTTGAGCGATTTGGCCTCGATCGACAGCAGGGAGTGCATGATGGCATTGTCGTAGGCCGTGGCGGCATTGCTCACGAGGATGTCCAGCACATTCACCCGGCCTTTGGTGTAGCGCCCTTCCCGCTTGGCGAGGTACAGCGCCCCTCTGAACCGGTCCTTCACGACGAGTGGAAGAGCGATGGCGACGCCATAGCCCTCGAAAAGCCGGTCGTTACTGCCGGACAGCGCGGCGTCCCCGTCCGAGACCACAACGCCGTTGGTGTCCATGGCTTTTTTGACGATGGTGCGATCGATCTTTTCGCAGTATTCGTTTTTGTCGTCGATGAACACCTGTTCACCATCATTGACGAAACAGCGCTTCTTCTCGGTGTCGAGGAAATAGATCAGCGCCTTCTCGGCTCCCCCGATTTTCAGGGCATTCCGGATCAGGATATCGTGCACTCTCTCAAGGGCCGATGTGGCGTTGAGCTGCGAAACCGCCTCCTGCAGGAGCATGAGCTGCTCGATCTTTTCACGGTCGTTTTCGAAGAGCCGCATGATATGGATGATAATGCTGACCTGGTTTGCGAAGGTAAGCAGGATGTTGATCTCGTCGGGCGACAGCCTCGTTTTGTATTTCGTCCAGACGGCGATGATCCCGATGATGTCCGTTTCGATCTTGAGAGGGGCGTAAAACGTCGACCCCCTCTTGTAAAAACTGGATATCTTGCGATCCGCCGCGGTCAGCCGCGGGTCCGTCTCCGAATCTTCGAGCGCGATGTGCTGTCCCGTCTTGGCCACCCGTGTCTCGAAGCTGTCGTGCTTTTTCAGGTTGAGGGGAATGCTGAAGGCCCTCAGAGCCTCGTCGGGACTGTAGTTCTTCACGACCTTGGTGATCAGGTTCTCTTTTTGCTCGTCCAACAGCAGGATGATCCCCCGATCGAACCCCATGGAGTCGACGGCCTCATCGAGGATCTTGCTCAGGATGTCCTCGACGCTCGAAGGAGCGGTCAAAAACGTGCTGATGCGGAGGACGCTTTTGATCAAAAGATCCTTGTCGATGGAAAAAGCGGAGGAGGTCCGTGTCAACTGGCTCCCGGTCTGCTTTTCCTTGTCTGCGGGCATCCGTCCTTCTCCTGAATCCTCTCGACCCCCTTCGTTCGGCCCGGGACCGGCGTCCCCTCCAATCCTTCCCGGGGTCATGTCCGGTCATACTCGGAAAACTGCATTGTGAAAGTGGCCCGTCCCTGGGTCAGGGAGCGGACATCGGTGGAGTACCCGAAAAGGGCCCGGAGGGGTACACGGGCCTTGACTTCGCTGATCGGTCCCTTCGGTTCCACGGACTGGATCTCGCCTTTCCGCGCATGGATGTCCCCGATGACCTCTCCCATGAATTCGCTCGGCATGATGATGTCCACTTTCATGATCGGCTCGAGCAGAACAGGGCCCGCCTTCGCGAATCCCTCCTTCACGGCCGTGGCCGTCGCAATCCTGTACCCCACGGGGCTCGCCTCCCCCTCCTTGAAGGACCCCCCGGTCATGCGGATACGAACATCCATCACGGGGTATCCGGCCGCCACACCGCTCAGGAGCGCCTCGCCGATGCCCTCCTCGATGGCGGGGTGGAACTCGGCCGGGACATCCTCGGGCCGGAGTTCGTTGATGATCTCGATGCCCCCGCCCCGCCGGTTCGGCTCCAGAAAGAGCTTCACGTGGCCGAAGTGTTTCCTCTCGCCGATTTCTTTTTCGAAACGTCCCTCCACCTCGGCGGTCTTCTCGATGGTCTCCCGATAGACCACCCTCGGTTTTCCGACATTGACCCGCGTGTTGAATTCCCGGGTCAGGCGGTCGATCACGATCTCGAGGTGAAGTTCCCCCATGCCGGAGATGACCGTCTGGGCCGTCTCGTCCTCATATTTCAGGCGAAGGGTCGGGTCCTCCTCCATGAGTTTCTCCAGGGCGGGCTGCAGTTTTTCCTGGTCCGCGGGTGTTTTGGCCTCGATCGCCTGGCTGATCACCGGCTCGTACTCCCCGATGGGTTCCAGAACGATGGGATGGGCCTCATCGCAGATGGTGTCTCCCGTGACGGTATCTTTCAGTCCCACGACGGTGATAATATCGCCCGCACCGGCGAGATCGATCCTCTCTCTCTTGTTGGCGTGCATCTTCAGCAGGCGGGCGATCTTCTCCTTTTTGCCCCTCGTGGCGTTGAAGACCTCCTGGCCGGCTTTCAGGCGCCCCGAATAGACCCTCACATAGGTGTTTTTCCGGCCCTCCATCATGCTCACCTTGAAGGCCAGACCGCAAAAGGGCGCGTCCTCCCTGCATTGCCGCGTTTCGGGTTTCTTGGTCCGGGGGTTGAAGCCCTCCACGGGGGGAATGTCCTGGGGGGACGGCAGAAAGTCGACCACGGCATCCAGGACGGGCTGGACGCCCCGGTTGCGCAGGGCCGAGCCGCAGAGCACCGGAACCAGCTTGAGCGATATCGTGGCACGACGGATCGCCTTCAGGAGTTCCTCTTCCCCGACCTCCGCCCCCGCAAGGTACCGGTCCGCCATCTCATCGTCGACCTCGGCAAGGGTCTCGATCATCCTTTCCCGGTGCCGTTCAACCTCCGCCGCGACATCATCGGGGATATCGAGGAGATCAAAGGTGGCCCCGAGCGTCTCCGTCCGCCAGACGATCAGCTTTCCCCGCAGGAGATCCACCACACCGGAGAAGTTCTCCCCCTCTCCGTAGGGGAGCTGCACCGGCAGGGGCACGGAAACGAACCGGTCCTTCATCATTCCCACCGCGTGAAAAAAATCCGCCCCGACCCGGTCCATCTTGTTGATAAAGGCGATCTTGGGCACGCCGTACTTGTCCGCCTGGTGCCAGACCGCTTCGGACTGGGGTTCCACCCCCTCGACGGCCGAAAAAACGACAACGGCCGCGTCCAGCACCCGGAGACTCCGCTCGACCTCGATGGTGAAGTCCACGTGGCCCGGTGTGTCGATGAGATGAATTTCGTATCCGCGCCAGTCACAGGTGGTCACGGTGGAAGTGATCGTGATCCCCCGCTCCTGTTCCTGGGGCATCCAGTCCATCACGGCCTCCCCGTCATGAACCTCCCCCATCTTGTACGATCGACCCGTGTAATAGAGGATGCGCTCCGTGACCGTCGTCTTCCCCGCATCGATATGGGCGACGATTCCGATATTTCTGATGCGCGATAATTTCACCCTGGATGCCACGGATTCCGGTCCACCCTGAAGCGCTGGAGTGTTTTCGACATCGACGGACGAGCAGGGCTTCGGTCCCATGGAGGGCCAACACCCCGGGTTCCGCCGGAAGAATCAGGCATGGGATCAGCTCTCCGCCGATCCTTTCTTGACTAAATCTCTGTCCGGCAGGATGGGTTCTCTGGTGTCGACATGCCCCTTGATCGTCGTGAACTCTTTCCCGTCGACCAGGAGCTTAACCCGTTTGATTTCCTTGACATTGAGGGCCAGCGTATTCGCCAGGGAATAAAGGGTCGCCATTTCGCTGGCCGTTCCACCCGGGTGGTCGTCGATGAGTTTTCGGCTGAAACTCACATGGGCCGTCCCGCTCTTGTCAACGGTGACGCTTTGAAGCTGCAAGCCCTCGGGCAAGGTCCTCACGAGGCTCGTCTTGGGCCCCTCCATGAGGGCCTTGACGATCTCCTCCGCCTGTCCGTTGAGCGTTTTCGGCCGTGCCAGAAGCCTCTTCTCGGGTACGAGAAACCGCTCGCCGGAATCGGAAAAATAGAGCTGCACGCTCCATCGATCGCGTTTCTCATCCGCAGAGGGCGGCAGGATCGAGTCTGAAAGCGACTTGAAAAGAAATGCGATAAAGCCGCCGCAGACCACGACGAGAGCCAGAAACAAAAAAAGCTTCAGCGTCTTTCTCTTCTTCTTCGCCTTGACTTCCGATGTTCTTCTCTGGCGCTTTGAGGCCATGCCGTCCCCACCCTGAAAAACTCAGCATATTTATGGTATTTTCACGGACCTGTCAAGCACCGTCGGGAATTCCCCGGGAGACCGGTTCGTCCCAGGGAACGGGGAGACCCGTCGGACCCCGGACGCTCAGAGCCGATCCAGTTTCTGCCGGGCCATTCTGGCATAATCGGAATCCGGCGCCAGCTTGATGACCGCCTTGAATTCGCCGGCGGCATCTCTCCGGTTCTTCACGGTCAGGTAGGCCTCGCCGAGCCAGTAATGGGCTTCCACGAGGTTGGGGACCAGTTCAACCGATTTTTTCAGGTGGATGATCGCTTTGTTGGCGTATCCGGCCTTCAGACTCGCAATGCCCCGGTCCTTCTCGATGAAAGGCATGATGGGCGTATTGGGTTCCTGGACGACGGCCTCGTCGTATTTGGCCAGGGCCATCATATAATTCCCCTTCTCGTAATAGGCGCGGCCCATATTGTAGAGCGGAAAGGAGGGCGATTCATAGAGGGGGTTTCCCAGCGCCCTGTTGAACGAATCAATGGCACGATCGTACTGACCCATATTCAGGTAGAGGGTCCCGAGGTAGTTGTGGGCCTCGGAGTAATCGGGTTTCAGCTCGACGGCCTTCTTCGCCTCCCGGAGCGCATCGTCATTCAGCCCTTTTCCGCCATAGGCATAGGCGAGGAGATAGTGAACCTTCGGGTCTTCGGGGGTCTGTTTCTCCGCCTCCATCAGCTCCTTGAGCCCGGCGGTGTAATTGCCGGCCTGAATCTGGACCGCCGCCATGTCCATGTGAATCTTCGCCCTCTGTCTCTTTTCCTGCTCCGTCGCGCAGCCGGTGAGGAGGAGAGCCGCCGCAAGCGCCATCCCGATTGCTACCCGTCCTTTTTTCATGATCACCTCGTTTTGCCTTGAAAGTCTATCTTCGGTTCCCGTTGATCCACCAGTCACTCTTGCCTTTGAACCACCACTGCGTCGAGTCCGTTTTGAGGATGGTGCCGACCATCTTTTTCGCCGTGGCCGTGTGGAGACGTTTCCGGGCGAATTTGATCCACTCCCTGCTGTACCGGTTCCCCAGGTCGCCGTACTCCTTGAGCTGCAGGATCAGGGCGAGCTGATCGGCGTCGTGGACGATCAGGGATTCTTTCGTCGCCATGCCGTTGAATTCGTCGATGAGCGCCTTGATCTCGGCGCCGAAGAAGAGGGTTTCCGTCAGCTCCCGGACGGCCTTCTCCTCGTGGACGGTCACGTACTTCTTGCTCACGTAGTTCATATCCCCCGTTCTTGCCTCGGGCAGGTCGTGGACGAGACACATCCTGAGCACCTTCAGCTCGTCCGCACCTTTCTCGAGCTTGCAGAGGGAGTATCCGATGAAGATGGTCCGGAGGATATGCTCCGCGACGTTTTCATTTCCCGACCCGAGAAACTGAAACCCCGTCCGCGGGGTTTTGCTCAGCATGCCGACTTCAAAGAGAAAATTGACGATATCTTTCATTTCACGATTTCTTGTTTCAATACCCTGACCCTGTTGGCCATCATGTCGGAGACTTTCCTGATTTCCAGCTGGAGCACGGCAATTCCCTCGGGCCTCAGGGCCGCGATCCTGTCCAGGCGTTCCTTCCAGTGCTCCAGGAAAGAAATCTCCTGTTCCTTGAGTTTCTTATCCATCTGTTTCTGCAGGTTTTTGAGGAATTCCGGGTCAGGGGTTTTCACTGCCATCATGCAACCGCTTTCTGTTTTCTCTCGATGGTTTCATGAAATTTCGCGTATTATAACAGCAAAGCGCAATCTTGCAACCACGAAAGTGGGTATTCTGAGGCTGATTCGGATGCAATTTCAAATCATTATGAGATTTCGTAACTGGTCCAAGTCAAAGAACTTTTTTCAGAAACTTGTTGCCTTCGAAAGTCATTCTGTTATAGTTTACTCAATTTTTGGAAAGGAGGAGGTTTTGTCATGTTACGAAGATTGGCTGGATTTTTTACCTATGTCATGCGTCATTATCTCCCTGACGCTTACCTTTTTGCCATCCTGCTGACCTTCCTGGCGGCAGTGCTGGCTCTCATTTTCACGCCCTCCGACATGATGAAGGTCGTGTCGACCTGGGGTGCCGGCATCTACGGCATCATCGCCTTCGCCATGCAGATGATCCTGATTCTCGTCACGGGTTACTGCCTGGCGCTCACGCGCCCGGTGAGGAAGTTGCTGGACTGGGTTGCCGGTTTCGCGACGACACCCGTGAAGGGCGCCATGATCACCGTGTTCGTGGCCAGTTTTGCGGGCTTAATCAACTGGGGGTTCAGTCTCATCGTGGGAGGGTTCCTGGCCCTGGAGATCGCGAACCGTCAGCGAAAGTCAGACTTTCCGCTTCTCATCGCCGCCGCCTACGCCGGGCTGGGGATCTGGCACATGGGATTTTCCGGCTCCGTCCCGCTTCTGCTGGCAACGTCCAAATCGGCTCTCAACCTGATCGAGAAGATCACCGGCCAGACGGTTCCGGTCTCCGAGACCATCCTGGCCTCGTGGAACCTGATCCCTGCTGCGATCATGCTCATCACGATTCCCATCATTTTTTACCTGATCCACCCCAAGGAAGAAGACGTCGTCTCCATTTCCCCTGAACGCGTGAAGGCCCTTCTCGGCGAGACCGTTGAGGTGGAAAAACCGGCAAACCCCACACTGGCCGAGAGGATTGACCACAGCTACATCGTCAACTTCGTCTTCGCCGCAATGGGAGTGGCCTATCTCAGCTGGCACTTCTGGAAAAAGGGCTTCGACCTGAAC
Organism: Syntrophales bacterium; assembly: GCA_035450185.1. Taxonomy (GTDB): domain Bacteria; phylum Desulfobacterota; class Syntrophia; order Syntrophales; family UBA2192; genus JAPLJU01. Next base: position 21,223 of record DAOTMG010000027.1, read on the forward strand.
CTCGACGTCGTCATCTTCATCTTCTTCATCCTGGGCGTCATCCTCCATCGCAAGCCCATCAACTACGTCCAGGCCGTGAACACCGCCATTAAGGCCTGCGGCGGCATCGCCCTGCAGTTCCCCCTTTACGGCGGCATCATGGGGATCATGATCGGGACGGGGCTTGCGAAGGTCATCGCCAACTGGTTCGTGGCCATCGCTACCGCGGAGACCTTCTACATGCTCCAGTTCTGGTCGGCGGGCATCATCAACATGTTCGTGCCCTCCGGCGGCGGGCAGTGGGCCGTCCAGGGACCCATCACCGTCGAGGCGGCCAGGCTGATGAACATCGACATGGTGAAATCCGCCATGATGGTGGCCTGGGGTGACCAGTGGACCAACATGATCCAGCCCTTCTGGGCCCTGCCGCTTCTCGGCCTGGCCGGGCTTTCCGCCAGAGACATCATGGGTTATACGACGATGACACTGCTCTGGTGGGGGATCATCATGAGCGTCGCCGCCCTGATGATGGGCTACGGCATGCTCTAGGACATCAAAGGGAAGGCCGCCGGTGCCCGTCACCGGCGGTCGATATAAAATAAATCACGCACATGAACCCCTCTGGATTGCACAGGAAAGGCCGGCCCGCAGGCAGGGTCGGCCATTCCTCTCCGGCCTTCAAAACGTCTGCGTATGATGACGGTCTCTCCCGGAAACAGTTATTGTGAGGCGATTCACCTCCTTCAACCGTCCTTGCATTCCCGTTATTTTTTCCGATCTTAACGGCCCGATTGAGGAGGCAAAAAAAACCTTTTTTCGCCTTGACAGACCCCGCTCAATTTTATATATGTTCACGGGTTTTCGGGTCGCTCTCCGGTTTTTCAGACAGGCCAAAAGGAGACCTTCCCTGTTTCGGGTGATCCCCTCAAAACCTTATTCATTTCAGCGGTATAGAGAACCCAATGCGAGTTGCTTCACGCGAGGCTGAGCTCATTCCATTCAGCGGAGGGAAGATTCACGTAATTCGCTTTTTGGGATATAAAAAATAAAAGGGAGGTAGATGAACTATGGCGTTGGACTTTACGTTTAAAGAAGAGCAAAGGATGCTTGAGGACAGCGTATACAAGTGGGCTGTCGCCTGGCTCGAACCCCAGATGGAACATGCGTACGAGGTGGACGAGATGCCCAAGGATCTTTTCACGGAGCTGGGCAAACTCGGCGTGAACGGGATTGTTTTCGAGGAAAAGTACGGTGGTGCGGCTCTCGGTTACGTCGAGACACTGCTCGTGTACGAAACGATCGCCAGGGTGAGCAACGCCCTTTCCATGACCGTCGGCGCGAGCCAGACGCTGGCCTTCGACAACTTCCGGAGAATCGCCCCGGAAAAGCAGAGACTGGAGATCCTGCCCAAGTCCTGCACCGGCGAGTACATTGGATGCCTCGGGATCACCGAGCCCAATGCCGGCTCCGACGCCATGAGTCTGGCAACCCGTGCCGTCAAGAAGGGTGACCGCTACATCATCAACGGCAGCAAGATCTTCATCACCAACGGCCCTGTGGCCGACTTCATGCTCTTCTACGCCAAGACGGACCCCGAGAAGGGACCCCACGGGATTTCCACCTTCTGGTTCTACCCCAAGAAGGCCAAGGGTTTCACCGTCGAGAAGATCAAGAAATGGGGCATGAGGACCTCCCCCACCGGTCTCATCACCTTTGAGGACATGGAGATCCCCGAGGACCAGCTCGTCGGCGGGCTGAACAAGGGCGTGGCCGTCCTGACCTCCGGCCTCTGCACCGAGAGAATCACCCTCTGCGGGTGCACTCTCGGATCCCAGAGAAGCTGCCTCGAACTCTCCCTGAAGTACGCCAAGGAAAGAGTGCAGTTCGGCAAGCCGATCGCCTCATTCCAGGCCATTCAGGGAAAACTGGCGGACATGTACTGCGGGTACAAGGCCGCCAAGTGGATGGCCTACAGCGCCGCCGCCTACTGCGACACCCTCGAGAACAAGGCAGGCGGAAAGGGAACGGATCTCGACCGCATGGCCGCAGCGGCCCTGCTCTACAACGGCGAGATCGGAACAAAGATCGGCCTCGACGCCATCCAGATCCACGGCGGCTACGGATACTGCACGGAGTACGGTGTGACCCGGCACTTCCTGGATCAGAAACTGTGGGAAATCGGCGCGGGCACTTCCGAGATCCGCAGAATGATCATCGCCAGGGAGCTCATGAGAGACGACTTCAAGAGCGGCCTGTAATATCATCGCAACCGGGGGAGCCATGGCAGCGGAGCCATGGCTCCCTTTTTTCATCTTGACCAGTCAACTCCGCTCTGGCAGAATTCCCGAAACTTGAATTCCATTCTCCCGATGCATTGAAGGATCTTGGATCTTTCACCTTCCCGTTTTTTTGACCTCAAACTAAAATGAAGCCGGGGACTTCACGCATGAAAATCCAAAAAGTCAAAACCTGTCTTCCGGTGTTCCTCCTATTCGTCGCCCTCTTGATTCCTTCATCCACAACGGCCGCGGATCGTGAGGACACCGCACACCTCGTCCTCAAAAAAACCGTGACCGCCGGGGACAAAAGCCCCGTGTACGTTGTCCAGAAGGGGGATGTCCTCGTCGGGATTCTTCGTCGCGAACTGGACGCCCGCCCGGAGGAAATCGGGTGGATGCTGAGGGAGGTCAAGCGAAGGAACCCGGAGATCAAGGACGTCGACATGATCGAGCCGGGCCGAAAAATCGTCCTGCCGGCTCTCTCGCCGCCCGAAGGCTACCAGACCTACAGGGTCCGGAAGGGCGACTACCTTGTTAAAATCCTTCAAAAGAACCTTGGTTTGAAGGGACGAGATCTATCAGCGGCCCTGAAGGACATCAAAGAGAAGAACCCGAACATCCGGGACATCAACCTCATTTTCCCGGGACAGAGAATCTTCATCCCGCGGACACCGGCCGCCGAAAAAGAGAAGGCCGAGCCGGCGGCGTCGCGACCCATCGGCGACGCGGCCGTCGTCTCCGAGACGAAGCCCGTCCTGCTGACGGAAAAAGAACTGGCCCTGATCCGACGGATCGTGGAACGGGCGGGGGGGACGGTCCTGACCGACGGGAATTACTACATCCCCCTGTCGGCTTCGGAACAGGTCACGGTGGACTGCGCGTCCGTCCCCGTCGTTGAACTCGATGATGGGAGCAGGGTTCTGGTGGATTTCGGAGGGCAGGTCCCGCCGGAGTTGAAGGAAAAAATACAGAGAATCTGGAAGAATTATGCCGTTGTCCAGGAAAGCAGCGGCCTGGGGGCGCTCCCCGCGCTGGAACAGATCTTCAAAGCATCGAAGCAGTACAGCTTCAAAAAGACGGCTGATTACACCGACGTGGGTCGCGAGCCGCAGCTCCGGGTGTTTCTGGACTGGGCCCTCATGAAGAAGGGCGTCCTCTTCACCGGCATCGCCCTTCGGGAAAACGCCCTGGCGGTGATGCCCGCCGCGCTGACAGGCTACGCGGAACGAAACGGCATTTCCATCCTTGAGATCGGGGAAGGCCTCGAGATCGTCCGGGACAGCGCTCCGCCGCCCCCGCCTGCCGATGTGCCCGCCCTGAAATCCGGGTCTAGGGCTGAATTCGTCGAATCACTCCTCGCAGCCCTCGGCTACGGCGCATCGAGGGATGCCTGGGTCAAGGTGAACGAACCGGAGACCCCGGCGAAAGTGGTATCGGTGAAAGTGGATTTCCTGGTGGAGAGACCCGATAAAACGATCGTGATCAACCTCCGGGATCTGCCGGAATCTTTCCGGGAAGCCCTGAAGAGCCAGGGCGCGAGCGCGACGATCATCCGGGCTGACGACGAGAAACGGGCGGTCATCGAAAAGACTGCGGCAGCCCTCGGTCTTCCCCTCACCACCGACACCTTCGATTTCAACGGCCCCGACAGGGAGGGAAAACCCCGCTGGGTGATCCGCGTGCCGGCGACCCGGGTCAGCCGGGCCGGAGGAGATCTCTTCCTGGCGCCGCTCGCCCTGGACGGCAGGGTTTACGGTTACATGCTGAAGATATGGGAAATGAAGCTCATCCGGTATTGAAAAAGCCCGTAAAGGCCCTGGCCCTTTTTTCAGGAGGGCTCGACAGCTCTATCGCCGTCAAGGTGATACAGGACCAGGGGATCGACGTTCTGGGGGTCACGTTCACGACCCCCTTTTTCGATGCCGAAAAGGCCGAAGAGGCCGCGCGGCGCATCGGGATTCCCCTTCTGGTCCTCGACATCTCGGAAGAGCACCTGGCCATGGTCAGGGCACCCCGTTACGGCTACGGCCGGAACATGAATCCCTGCATCGACTGCCACACCCTGATGTTCAGGATCGCCGGTCGCCAGATGGAAGAAAGGGGCTTCGATTTCATCATCTCCGGCGAGGTTCTCGGCCAGAGGCCGATGTCCCAGAACAAGCAGATGCTTCACGTCGTGGCCAAGAACTCCGGTTATGAACCCTTCATCGTGAGGCCCCTGTCGGCAAAACTCCTGCCGGAGACAAGGCCGGAGGCGGAGGGCATGGTGGACCGCGGTCGGTTGCTCGACATCCACGGCCGGGGCCGGAAACAGCAGATGGAACTGGCCAGACATTACGGGATCACGGGATACACCAACCCGGCCGGCGGCTGCCTTCTGACGGACCCCATGTTCTCCAGGCGCCTGCGCGATCTGTTTGACCACGAACCGGACCCGTCGGTGAGAGACATCGAGCTATTAAAGGTGGGGCGGCACATCCGTCTCGATGGAACAACCAAGGTGGTCGTGGGGAGAAAGAAGGCGGAAAACAACTCCCTGGTGAGCCTGGCACGACCGGAAGACGCCGTCATCCACATCCGGGATTTCCCCGGGCCGGTCTGTCTTGTCCCCCGGGGAGGGGGAACGGCGAGGCTGGAGGAAGCGGCCTCCATCTGCGTTTCTTACGGCGACGCACCTGCGGGGGTCGATGTCGCCGTTCGCTGCCGCATCGGTCGGGATACCCGGCTGATGACCGTCCGGGCCGTGACGAAAGAATCCTTTCAAAATCGCGTGATCTGACGCCGGGCGGGAGAGAGGGTCAGGCCGGCAGGTGGTTGGGCCTGAGGAGGTCCTCCGCTGTTTTGACGGGATTGAAGGTTTCGAGAGGGACCTCGACAAAAATGGTGTTCCACCGGGCCATGGAGCCGTTCCAGAGTCCCGGCCGTTCGAGCGCCTTGAGCATCCGTCCCTCATGGGACTTCTCAGAAACGGAAACGGCGTTCCAGTCCACAAAACGGTCAAGATCAAACTTTGTTCCCCGGTAGTCCCTCACCCCGCAGACCAGATCAACGGGATTGAAGTGCGTCGCGGAACGCAGGATGTTCTGCTGCCGTTCGGACTTCGGATCGACCTGCATCTCCTCGATGATCTGGCGGGTGACGGTCCCGTCGTCGCCTTTGACCCAGAAAGGCCCGCCGCCGGGTTCCCCCGCGTTTTTGACCATTCCGCAGACCCGCAGGGGGCGGTTGAGCCTCTCGAAAAGGTATGCCCTGCGCTCTGACTCCGTGTATCGTTCGAAATCACCGGGAAAGGAGAGCAGGAGTCTGTCACGGGCGAACCGCATGGAATCGGAAAGTTTCGTCTTTCCTGCGGAACCGGCCGTGAGTCTCTCGAGGTGATGAAAGATCTCCCTCTGCAGTTTGACGAGATACCCCCCGAGAATTTTCTTGTGGACGATGGTCGGTGCCTTCAGACGGTCCGGAACGATATTGTCGATGTTCTTGAGAAAGATGATGTCGCCGTCGATGGCGTTGAGATTCCGGAGAAGGGCGCCGTGACCGCCCGGCCTGAAAAGGATGTTTCCCTTGCGGTCATGAAAGGGCCGGTTGTCCAGATCCACGGCGATCGTATCGCTTGACGGGTGCTGGATGGAAACGGTAATCTCGAAACGAACGCCGAGGGATTTTTCATAGCGTCCCCTCACCCTCAGGATCTCCGCCCGGAATCGGGACTCGTGCTCCCCCGACACGGTAAAGTGGATGCGACAGGTCTTATCCCTGTCCTGTACGTGCAGGGCCGCCTCCACCAGGTGTTCCTCCACGGCCATGCGGTTCCCGTCGGGATACCGATGGAATTTCAGGAGGGCCTTGGGCAACCAGGCGTAATGAAGGCCCTTGGGCTCAAGGATGTATTCGAGGATGCCCGCGCATCGCTCCTGCCGGACAAAGCTCTCGAGATCCCGACCGTCACGGGCCATGGCTTCCCTGAGATCGGAATAGAAGGCGAATTTCGGGAGGTCCCGGAGAAAGGAGGCTTCCCGGCCTTTGGAATCAAACCGCCCGCTTCGGTAACAGCCGTGCCAGTCCTTGAACATCCGGGATGCGGCACCGGAAGCCGGCACGAACTTCATCATCCGGCCGTCGCCGGCCGCCCTGTCATACAGCGTCGTGAGTTCGTCGTATTCACCGGCGGGGACACGGACAATGCCGTCGCTTACCGTGGCCGGACGGTCGAGCCGGACAGGACGCACGCCTTTTTCAAAAATCTCCAGCTGCCTTCGGATCTCCCCTTCGTCGATCCCTCTCTCCCGGATCGCCCGGATGTCCTCCTCAGACAGCACTCCTTCGATCATGACACTCCTCCTGTCGTTTTGCCACTTCCTTATATATCAGGATGAACCGCCGGGCAAGAACATGCCGCACCTGCACGATCAGTGGACCGGCCCGTCGGCGTGGATCTCGTAGACCGTCACTTCCGGCGGCACGAGAAAACGGATGGGGGGACCCCAGGTGCCCGTGCCCCTGCTCACGTAGAGGCTCGAATGCCCCAGGCGGGTCAACCCGCTGTCCGCCGGATAGACCATCCATATCAGCATTGTGAAGGGGAAGATCTGACCGTTGTGGGTGTGGCCGGAAGCCTGGAGATCGAAAAGGCCCAGGGCATCCGGATCCACAAGAGGCCTGTGTTTCAAAAAAAGCGTGAACTGGTCCTGCGGGAACTGCGAAAGAAGTCCTCTTTCAGATCCGCCGCGCACCGGGCCGAAGCCGAGACCGGCCGGGTCGTCCACACCGACGACATTGATCACACCTCCCGCCAGGCGGCCCTCGCCCCGCAGGACGGTGAAACCCGCCTTCTCCGTGAAGTCGAGGGCCTGCTCGAGTCCCGCGTAAAACTCGTGATTCCCCGTAACGGCATACTTCCCGAATCTCGGCTGAATCCGTCCCAGCGCCTCCGCGAGCCCTTCGAGGCGGTTGATCTGACCGTCCACGAGGTCCCCCGTCGAGATGACAATGTCGGGGTTTGCTTCCCGGACTTTTTCGAGAATCCCGGCCAGGCGCTTCTGTCGTATGATAAGACCCAGGTGAACATCGGATATCTGGACGACGGTCACTTTGCCCACGCTCCGGGGGATCTTCGGCGACCTGAGGACCACGCGCTCGACACGGACATTCAGGGCCTCGAAATACCCGTAAACAGAAAGGACGACCGCAAGAACGAGAGGAAGGCAGAGTGACAGACGAGGAGAGGGAGCAAGATCGGAAAGGTCTTTTCCCGCGACCCACCCGCCCGCCCAGAGGACGAGGCGGTAAAGGTCGATAAGGATCGCCGTGGAGAAGAAGAGAAAGAGGAAACCCATCCACAGATAACCGGTCCAGGACAGGACATGGGCAGCGGTGTCACAGCTGTGCCGCTCCGCCATGCGCACGAAGACGGGCGCCAGCACCATCGCGGCCATGAAGAGAATCAAAAGAAGACTGGCCGTCGGCCCGACCGCCACAGCCGATCTGATTTTCAGGTAGGCGTAGAGATGAACACCGCCGTAAATCAGGAAGAAGGAGATCAGAAAGAGCGACATGGAGTGATTCGAGTTTCCTTTCGAAGGTGTTCGTCGCGCCTCAGCGCAGGGCAGGAGTCAGATGAAGACGTTGTAGGCGGGGCACCGGGGTTTCATCTGCCGAACATATTCAAGACAGGTCGTTCCGCCGACGGTCTTCTCGCCCCGGCAGGTAAAACCGGCTTTTTCGAACGCCCTGCGGGAGACTTCGTCACCCCGCCCGATACAGGCCGTCAGTTCGAACAGGGGGTATTCGTGCAAATACTCGAGCGTCGCGCGAATCGCGGGGACCGACAGCCCCCTCCCCCGGAAAGAAGAATCCAGGACAAGATGAATCTCGCCGTTTCTGTTCGAGATCAGCGCCCCCAGGGCAACCCACCCCCCCGACTCGTATTTCTCCAGGATAAGAAAATGAAGGGCCTTTTCACCGATGGCTTTCTCGAAGGTCTCTCGCCGGCTTTCCGACGCGAACATCCCTCCCGTTATGGCGATCGAGGGGCTTCCACCCTCCCCTGCCCAGCGCTGAAGGATGTCATAGTCCGCGTCCCCGGCCTGCCGGACCCTCAGGTGTCCCCCGAATCCTCCTGCCCTGTCCGTGATAGACTGTAGACCGCCCACCTGCCTGCACCGCCTTCTTCCGCCCCGGGGACGGAACACCTCAGGGCCATCCGGAGGCTGACCCGCACCCTTATAAAGTAATCGTCTTTTACCGTCTGTCAATCCCTTCGGCACAATCCATCGAAGGGCTCTGCAAAAGAACCGCCGGGGAGGATCATCTCATCGGAAGGGTTCGATGATGACTTTGACGGACTGCCCGGCGGCCGCCACGAGCCGAAAACCCATACCCGTTTCTGCAAGCCCGAGACGATGGGTCACCAGGGGTTCCACGACAACACGTTTTTCCCTCAAAAGCTCGATGGTCTCCAGAGCGTCCAGAGGGCTGTTCCCGTAAGAGGGCATGAGTTTGATCTCGTTCCGCCAGAATTCGTTGATCGGCACGGGGAGGTCGACGCCCGGTTCCGTGGTGGCGAAGCACAGCACCGTCCCGCCCCGGTCCACGGATCGGAGAGCCTGCCGGAAGGCCGGCAGCGCCCCGGTGCAGACAATGACCAGCTCCGCCAGCTCTCCTCCGTTGAGTTCGCGGAGCCTCGCCGGGACATTCTCAGAGGCGTGAAAGGCGGCATCGGCACCCATGCGGCGCGCGGCGTCGAGACGATAATCGCTGACGTCCGTTGCGAAGATCCGGCCCGCACCCAGCGCCCTCGCCAGGAGAAGGTGAAGAAGCCCGGAAATGCCGCTGCCCAGAATGAGGACGCTCTGGCCCGGCCGGAGACGGGCGATTCTCTGCCCGCGGACGGCACAGGCCAGCGGCTCGACGAAGACCCCCTGTTCGAAGGTCACCGCCTCGGGCAGGACAAAGACGCCGCGGTCGACGTTGAGCCGCGGGACGCGGATGTACTCGGCGAAGCCTCCCGGGTCATAGTTCGTCGTGTGAAGGGTCTCGCAGGCCGTGTGATAACCCCGCAGGCAATAGCGGCAGGTGTTGCAGGGGATGTGATGAGAAACGAAAACACGGTCGCCGGTCCGGTACTTCTCGACGCCCGACCCCGTTTCGACGACGACCCCGGCGATCTCGTGACCCAGGACACGCGGTGCCTTTTGAATGCGGTACCACTCCATGACGTCGCTTCCGCATATCCCGCTCGCCATGACCTTTACGAGAAGTTCACCGGGTCCGATCGTCGGGACGGGCATCTCCTCGAGCCGGACGTCGTTGTTGTGGTAATACATCGCAACGCGCATGAAAGATCCCGGGCCGGAGGCCCGCTCCAATTTTGACCGGGGCGCCTACCACGTAAGTGTGGCGAACTGCAAATAAACCCCTTCCCTACCGGGAAGCAACTTTAGTTGCTTCCATTTTGAGTTATGAATGTCGAATTATAAAAAACCTCAAATCAATTCAAAATTTAAAACTCATAATTCATAATTTGACTTGATCTGGTCTTCTGGTCCGTCTGGTCCGTCTGGTCAATTGGCCTCCTTGGCGGAGGCTTATGGCTTATGGCGTAAGGCTAAAGGCAAAAGGCTGAAGGTTCATTTCCCCAATTTCTCATCTTCTTACCTTCTGAACTTCTCAACTTCTTGATAGCATAAAATACACGTTACCTGTTCTTTGAAAAAGCAGAGAGCA
>DAOTMG010000028.1:0-30559 GCA_035450185.1 Syntrophales bacterium
GGCCGTAAGCTTACGGCCGGCGAGGCCGTCCGTCTCGTCCATCCCCCGCCCGTCGAAGAAAGGCTTGTCGCCGAAGACCTCCCTCTCGGGATCCTCTATGAGGATCAGGACATTGCTGTTGTGGTGAAGCCGGCCGGCATGGTCGTCCATCCCGCGGCCGGCAACGTCCGGGGTACCCTCGTCAACGCCCTTCTGCACCGTCTGCGGAATCTGTCCGGGATCGGAGGTGTCCTTCGCCCCGGGATTGTTCACCGGCTCGACAAGGGGACGTCGGGGATCATGGTGGTCGCCAAAAACGACGCCGCCCACAAAGGACTGACGGATCAGTTCAGGAAGCGGGAGGTCCGGAAAGTATACAGCGCCCTCGTCTACGGCGACATGCGGGGGGACGAGGGCGTCGTCGATCTTGCCGTGGGAAGGCACCCCAGAGACCGGAAACGGATGTCCGCGAAAAGCCCGAGGGGACGGGAAGCTCTGACGAGGTGGCGGGTCGCCGAACGCTTCGGGGCGGTGACACTCCTCGAGGTGGAAATCAAGACGGGGAGAACCCATCAGATCCGGGTCCATCTGAACACCATCGGACATCCCGTGGTCGGGGACAGAACCTACGGAAACCCGCGCCGGCTTGCATCCGTTACGGACAGGGACCTGAGGACGAAACTGGCCGGCATGAAGCGACAGGCCCTTCATGCGGGCAAACTCGGTTTTCATCACCCCCTGAGCCGATCCTGTATGGAGTTCGCCTCACCCCTGCCGGAGGACATGGAAACGCTCATTCGATATCTACGCGAAGGGAAAACGGCCTGAAGCGCATGTTCGGATTTTCACGGAGAGGACCGATTCAATACCTGGAGTCCGATGCCCTCGGGGGTATCGATTTCATCGCCCACGCTTTCGTCACGAGGTGGGGAGGAGTCAGCCGGGGGGCGTTTGAAAATCTCAATTTCAGCTTTCGGGAAGGCGATCCGGCGGATCGGGTCGAGAGAAACTGGGAGGTTCTCGCAACGGCCTTCGAGGTCCCCCGCCGGCAGTTTTTCGTCGTCAACCAGGTTCACGGGGACCGGATCCTCCTGATCGACGAGGAGCATCCAAAACCGAGCGATAACCGGCTGTTGCCGTATGACGCCATCCTGACGGACCGGCCGGGCCTTGCGATTGGCATAAAGACTGCAGATTGCGTGCCGATATTGGTGTTGGATCCGGTCCGGCGGGTCATCGGTGCGATCCACGCCGGCTGGAAAGGAACATCCCTCGGAATAGCCGCCAAGGCGGTGGAGGCGCTCGCCGACCGTTACCACTCGCAACCCCCTGACCTGATCGTTGCCGTCGGTCCCGCGATCGGCCCCTGCTGTTACCAGGTGGATGAAAGGGTTTATGAATCCATGGGGGATGAACCCGGCCGGGATTCCCTCTTCCGTCCCTGCCGGGAAGAGGGAAAGTGGATGTTCGACCTCGCCCTCGCAAACCGGATGCAGCTGGAAAGAGGGGGGGTCCTTTCCGGGAACATCTACCCATCGGGTTTCTGCACCGCCTGCCGGCGGGATTTCTTCTTTTCGCACCGGCGCGAGAAGGGTGTGACCGGCCGGCACCTGAACTTCATCATGCTTCGCTGAAAGGCGGAGAGGGCCGGAAGAAAAAGCGCTTGACAGGGTTATGGCTATGGGATATATCGCAGCCATCTCAAAAAGGCTTATGAGTGCCCTTCCATTTGAGTAACCCTTAGAAGAACCCATTAGAAGTCAGCTTTGCATACCATCACAGTCATCACCGGAAACTCATTTTTCATAGGTAGAATCTCGCATTGCATATAGCCATCGCGGAAGCGGGATGATCAAGGCGTCACCCCTTCTCCGTCACCCTGCACGGTTCATTCCCATGAAGCCTTCATAAAGCAACGAGGAACCCGATTATGAATATTATCGAGATCAAGAAAAAATCCATCGGCGACCTGACCGTCCTGGCCAAGGAACTCAACGTGCCCGGTTACAGCGGCATGCGGAGGCAGGATCTCATCTTCGCCATTCTGCAGACCCAGGCCGACAAGAACGGGGCCCTCTACGGCGAGGGCGTCCTCGAGACCCTGCCCGACGGGTTCGGCTTCCTGCGGGCGGTGGATTACAATTACCTGCCCGGCCCCGACGACATTTATGTCTCGCCGTCCCAGATCAGGCGATTCAACCTGAGAACGGGCGACACCGTCTCCGGCGAGGTGAGACCCCCGAAGGAAGGGGAAAAATATTTCGCCCTTCTCAAGGTCGACACGGTCAATTTCGAGACCCCGGAATACGCCAAGGACAAAATCCTTTTCGATAATCTCACCCCTCTCTACCCCGAAGAAAAACTGAAGCTGGAAAGCGACCCCGAGAACTTCTCCACCCGGATCATGGACCTCTTCACCCCCATCGGCAAGGGGCAGAGGGCGCTCATCGTCTCCCCGCCGAGAGCCGGAAAGACCATCCTTCTCAAGGACATCGCTCACAGCATCGCGGCCAACCACGAGGAAGTCACCCTCATGGTTCTTCTCATCGACGAGCGACCCGAGGAGGTGACGGACATGGAGAGGAGCGTGAAGGGCGAGGTGATCTCCTCGACCTTCGACGAGCCGGCGACCCGGCACGTCCAGGTCGCCGAAATGGTGATCGAGAAGGCCAAGCGCCTCACGGAACACAGAAAAGACGTCGTCATTTTGCTCGACAGCATCACGCGGCTCGCCCGGGCTTACAACGCCGTCGTCCCGCCCAGCGGCAAGGTCCTCTCCGGCGGCGTGGATTCCAATGCCCTGCACAAGCCCAAACGGTTCTTCGGCGCGGCGCGAAACATTGAAAACGGCGGGAGCCTGACCATCATCTCCACGGCCCTGATCGATACGGGAAGCCGCATGGATGAAGTCATCTTCGAAGAATTCAAGGGCACCGGCAACATGGAGATCATCCTGGACCGCCGGATCGCCGACCGCAGGGTGTTTCCCGCTTTCGACCTCATTCGTTCCGGGACCCGGAAAGAGGAGCTCCTGATCCCCAAGGACCACATCAACCGCGTGTGGATCTTGAGGAGGCTTCTGCAGGAGATGAACCCCGTCGACGCGATCGAATTCATCATCGACAAGATGCGAAAGACGGCGACCAACAAGGAATTCCTGGATTCGATGAATCAATAGGGCGGGCCACAGGCATCAGGGGACAGGGCAAAGAAGAGCTTGCCTCAGGGCCCCGGTCCTTGGACCCTTTAGAAGGCATTCCGGGCAGAACGGGGGGCATTTAAATTTTACTTGATATTCGAGAATTTTTGATTATACTTCCAGACCTTGCGCGGGCTCCCGCTGAAAGGCGGTCATGCCGGAAGGAGGAAAGAAGAGGACATGAAACAGGGGATTCATCCGGAATACGTTGAAACGACGATCAGCTGCGTGTGCGGCAACGAGATAAAGACCCGTTCGACGAAGAAGGACATCAAGGTCGAGATCTGCTCCAAATGCCACCCCTTCATGACGGGCAAACAGAAGATCATCGATACCGCCGGACGCGTGGAGCGTTTCAAGAAAAAATACGCCCATGTGAAAAAGACCGATAAGAATGATGCCCGGTAAACACGCGAAGATCACATCATGGCCCCCTTCCTGCGACCCCGGATGCCGGACGGCCGGAGTGCGGGATTTCGCACGTCCCTTCGCCGATTACCCCGTTTGTACCCGCCATTTTCTTTAGCGCTTTTCCCGGAAAAAACCGGCTGTTTGCGACAAGCCGCCGTGCTCGGGCGGCCGTCGGTCCTTATTTCATCGGCAGGACACCATGTTCAAGAAGCTGAAGGACACCGAGAATCGATACGAGGAGCTGGAGAGAAAGCTCGGCGACCCGGCCGTGGTCTCGAACCGCGCCGAATTCCAGCGGTGCGCGAAGGAGCACGCCGACCTCCGGGAGCTCGTGGAAACCTTTCGGGAGTACGAGGGGGAGAAGGCCCAGCTTGAGGAATGCCAGAGGATTCTCCGGGAAAACGACGAGGAACTGAAGGAGATCGCCCGGGACGAACTGCCTCAGCTCCGGGAGAAGATTGCGGCCCTGGAAGGGCGGTTGAAGATCCTCATGATCCCCCGCGATCCGAACGACGAAAAGAACGTCATCCTGGAGATCCGCGCGGGAACCGGCGGGGACGAGGCGGCGCTCTTTGCCGCCGATCTCTGCCGGATGTACGCGCGGTACGCGGAGAGCGTGAACTGGAAAGTGGACATCCTGAGCTCCAGTTCCGCCGGTGGCATGGGCGGATTCAAAGAGGTCATTCTCCTCATCGAGGGGAAGGGCGCCTACAGCCGGCTGAAATACGAAAGCGGTGTCCACCGGGTGCAGCGGGTTCCCGTGACGGAGGCTCAGGGGAGAATCCACACCTCCGCCGCAACCGTCGCCGTTTTGCCGGAAGCGGAAGAGGTGGAGGTTCAGATCGACCCCAACGATCTCCGGATCGACGTGTTCCGGTCGAGCGGTCACGGCGGCCAGAGCGTCAACACCACCGATTCCGCCGTCCGGGTCACCCACATTCCCACCGGCCTCGTCGTTTCCTGCCAGGACGAAAAGTCCCAGCTCAAGAACAAGGCGAAAGCGATCAAGGTGCTCCGCGCGAGGCTCCTCGACCGGATGCAGGCGGAGAGCCATGCGGAAATCTCCGAGGCAAGGAAAAAACAGGTGGGGACGGGGGACCGAAGCGAACGGATCCGGACCTACAATTTCCCTCAGGGCCGCGTGACGGACCACCGGATCGGGCTCACCCTCTACAACCTGGAGAAGGTCCTCGACGGGGATCTCCAGCACATCATCGACAGCCTCGCGGCCCACTTCCAGGCCGAGGCCATCAAGAACTCGGCGGCCTGAGCGGGGGCTTTGTTCATCGGCCGTCGTCCATGGATCGGGCGTCACGAAGCGGGAAGCCATGACCATCCGCAAGGCGATCCGGGAAGCCGGAAGCAGATTCGGACAGAAGGGGTATTCAACGCCGGGGCTCGACGCTGAGGTCCTTCTGGCCCATTGTCTCGGCGTGGACCGCGCGGCGCTTTTCAGGGATCCGGACCGTCCGCTCACACCGCGGGAACGGCAAACCTTCGAAGACCTCACGGGCCGGAGGCTCCGGGGCGAGCCCGTCGCCTATATCGTGGGCAGGAAGGAATTCTGGTCCCTGGATTTCAAGGTCGGCCCCGGGGTGCTCGTGCCGAGACCGGAGACGGAAATCCTCGTGCAGACCGTTCTCGAGACAGCGGCGCGTCTCGGCAAAGCCGCACTCCGCATCCTCGAGGTCGGGACGGGGAGCGGGGCCGTCAGTGTCGCCCTGGCCCGTGAACTGGAATCGGCCCGGATCGTCTCCACCGATTTGTCCCCCGAGGCCCTCAAGGTCGCCCGTGAGAACGCGGCGAGTCACGCTGTGGCGGACAGGATTTTTTTCATCGCCGGTAATTTGCTCGGGCCTTTTCACGGCGCCTTTGATATGATCCTGTCGAATCCGCCCTACCTGAGCGAATCCGAATACGAAAATCTCCCGGGCGAGATGCGGTGGTTCGAACCGAAGAGCGCGCTCGTTGCGGGGCCGGAAGGGACGGAGTTTCACCGCGCCATGATCCGCCATGCCGAAGGGCTCCTGGCGAACGGAGGCTGGCTTTTCATGGAGATCGGGTTTGGCCAGAAAGGTGCGGTCCGTGACCTGATCGTCCGATCGGGGGGATATGACTCTGTCCGGTTCACCCGGGATTACGCCGGCATCGACCGGGTGGCGGCGGCCCGAAGGAGGTTGAGGGAAAGTGGATAAATTCGTCATCAAGGGCGGCCGGAGGCTCCAGGGAGAAATCCGGGTCAGCGGCTCCAAGAATGCGGCCCTTCCGCTTCTCGCGTCTTCTCTTCTCTGCGGAGGCTGGAACACCTATCACAACATCCCCGACCTGGTGGACATCAAGACGATCAAGAAGCTCCTCGGGAATCTCGGCGCCGAGATCGAGGGGGGCGAAACCCTCCGGGTCAACACGGGCAACATCAAGCGATGCGAGGCTCCCTACAACCTCGTCAGAACCATGCGCGCATCTGTTCTCGTTCTCGGGCCGCTCGTCGCCCGGATGGGCCGGGCGCGGGTTTCTCTGCCGGGCGGCTGCGCGATCGGGGCAAGGCCCGTCAACCTTCACCTCAAGGCTCTCCAGGAACTCGGCGCCGAGATCGGCCTCCGGGACGGCTACATCGAGGCCAAGGCCCCCCGGTTGAAAGGGGCGACGATCTACTTCGACATATCGACCGTCACGGGAACGGAAAACATCATGATGGCGGCGGTGCTCGCAAAGGGTACGACCGTTCTCGAAAACGCGGCCAAGGAACCGGAGGTCGTGAACCTGGCAGAGACCCTGAACGGGATGGGCGCGAAGGTGAGCGGTGCGGGAACCGATGTGATCGTCATCGAAGGTGTCGACAGCCTCCATCCCGCCGACGCGACGGTGATCCCGGACCGCATTGAGACGGGGACCTACATGATCGCCGCGGCGATCACCGGCGGCGATGTCACGATCAAGGGGTGCCGGCCGGGCCACCTGGACGCCCTCATCACCAAGCTCAGGGAGGCCGGGGTATCGATCGAGCCCGTTCAGGACGGGATCCGGGTGACCGGCGGCAGGGAGATCCGTTCCGTCGACGTCAAGACCCTGCCCTATCCGGGATTCCCCACGGATCTCCAGGCCCAGGTGATGGCCCTGGTGGCCGTCGGGAAAGGGGTCAGCGTCATCACGGAGACCATCTTCGAGAACCGATTCATGCACGTGGGGGAACTCATGAGGATGGGTGCCGTTGTCAAGATCGAGGGAAGCCGGGCGATCGTCGAGGGTGTGGAAAAACTCAGGGGGGCGCCGGTTATGGCGACGGACCTCAGGGCCTCGGCCTCTCTCGTCCTCGCGGGGCTCGCCGCCGAGGGGCGGACGGACCTCCTGAGGGTTTACCACATCGACCGGGGTTACCAGTCGATCGAAAAGAAGCTCTCCGCCCTCGGGGCGGACATCCAGCGAGTGAAGGATTGACATGAGGATTCTCGAGAGTTCAGACCGGCGTTTCAAGCGGGCCTTCGAACGGATCAGAAACCGCGGCCGCGTCGTCGACAGGAAGCTCGAGCGCGTCGTCCGGGCCATCATCGATGATGTCCGGCGCCGGGGAGACAGGGCCCTTTTTGAATACGGGAGAAGATTCGACGGGGTGTCGGTGAACGCCCGCACCCTCGAGGTCGGGCCGGCGAAAATCGAGAAGGCCCTTTCGAAGGCGGGTCCGCGGACACTCAAGACCCTCCGCCTTGCGGCCCGCCGTATCCGGCGCTATCACAAAAAACAGGTAGTCCGTTCCTGGTCCCTCCGGGAGGCCGGGGGCGTCGAACTCGGCCAGGAGATCCGGCCGATCGATCGGGTGGGCATTTACGCCCCCGGGGGGCTCGCCGCATACCCCTCCACGGTGCTCATGGCCGCCATACCGGCCAGAATCGCCGGTGTCCGGGAGATTGTCCTTGCAACACCGCCCGGACGAAAGGGCGTCAACCCCGTCATCCTCGCCGCGGCGAAAGTCGCCGGTGTCGACCGTATCTTCAGGATGGGCGGCGCCCAGGCCGTTGCCGCCCTGGCGTACGGGACGGAGTCCGTGCCCGTCGTGGACAAGATCGTGGGGCCGGGAAACGCCTATGTCGCGACGGCCAAGCGGATGGTCTTCGGGACGGTCGGTATCGACATGATCGCCGGTCCGAGCGAAATCATGATTGTCTGCGACGGCATGGCCGATCCCGCCGTCGTGGCCGCCGATCTTCTCTCCCAGGCCGAGCATGACGAGCTGGCCAGCTCCATTCTCCTCACTCCCGACGCAGGCTTCGCAGGCGAAGTGGCCCGCGAGGTGGGGGAGCAGCTCAAGGCGCTTCCAAAGAGAAGAATCGCCGAGAAAGCCGTCGGGGATTACGGCCTGATCATCCGGACGGAGGATCTGGATGAAGCGCTTGAGATCGTGAATCGTTTTGCGCCGGAACACCTCGAACTGATGGTGCGAAACCCGAAGAGGGCGCTCGGGAAGGTGAAAAATGCCGGGGCCGTTTTTCTCGGGCCGAACGCCCCGGAGGTCCTGGGCGACTATCTGGCGGGGCCCAACCATATCCTGCCGACGGGGGGAACGGCGAGGTTTTCATCGCCCCTTGGCGTGTATGACTTCGTAAAGCGTACCAGCGTGATCTCCTTTTCCGCCGGGGCCCTTCGGAAGCACGGTCCCGGGGCGGAGGCCTTTGCGCGGCTCGAAGGGCTCGAGGCCCACGGGCGCGCGATTGCGAAGAGATTAAGACCAAAAAAATCTTGACAAGCTTCGTCCGGGGTTATTAAACTTCCCATCCCTCAGATCCTCCGGTGTCGTTCCTGCCGCCCCGGCTCCCGTCAGGGCGGACGAGAGGGGCAAGACGACGAAACGGACCAGGCAGACGGGAAGGGCGGGCGTAATTCAGCGGTAGAATGTCAGCTTCCCAAGCTGAACGTCGTGGGTTCGACTCCCATCGCCCGCTCCAGTTTTATTCCTGTCCGGCCATTTTTTTGCTTGCAAGGGCGGTTTTTATATGTTAAAAACCGCCTGAAATTCGAATGGTTTGTATTCGAGTGGGCCCGTTTTGCCCACTTTTTTATTTTGAAGAGGGGCTTCAGGCGAGGGCGAAAGGCATAAGGCCAAAGGGCAGGATCAAAAAAAGGTCAGATGAGCATGTCGTTGGTTACACATTCTGTGCGGATTACCTTTTAGGTGACGTACATCGGATATGGCAAATCGGTACCGGGAAAAGATCATTGAACGGGTCGAGCCCGTCATCGATGCCGAGGGCATGGAGCTCGTCGACGTCGAATGCCTGCGGATGAAGACCCGGTGGCTGGTCCGCATCTACATCGACAAAGAAGGCGGCGTCACGATCGATGACTGCACCGACATCAGTCGCCAGGTAGGGGATCTGCTGGATGTGTACGACATTCCGCCCGGTCCCTATACCCTGGAGGTTTCATCGCCGGGCCTGGACCGGCCGCTGGCCCTGGACAAGGATTTCATCCGCTTCAGGGGCTCGAAAATCAAGGTGCGGCTCACCGACAAGATCGAAGGGAGTCGGAACTTCAGGGGCACCCTCGAGGGTTTTCTGGAAGAAGGCGGCGAAAAGATCGTTGTGATCGCCGTCGACGGGAAGCAGTACCGGATCCCGAGGAAGTTGGTGGCGAAGGCCCAGCTCGAATACGAGCTTTGAAGGTTGACCGAACCCGGCCATCAACGGGACCGGGTTTTTTCATAGAAACGATCGAAGCATCTGTTCTGCTGAAGGATTGAGCAAAACGGGAGGAACGCTGCATGTTACCTGAATTGAAACGTCTGATCGAGCAGATGGGGAAAGACAAGGGCATCGAGAAGGAGGTCATTATCGAAGCCCTGGAATCGGCCATGCTCACCGCCGCGAGAAAGAAGCTCGGGACGAAGGTGGAGCTGGAGGCCCATTACAACGAAGAGGCGGGGGAACTCGAGGTCTTCCAGTTCAAGACCGTCGTCGACAAGGTCCTCGAACCCGAAACCCAGATATCCCTGCAGCAGGCGAGAGAAGAGCTGGACGAGGAAGCACAGCCCGGGGACAGTCTCGGCATGCGGCTGGACGCCGCCTCTTTCGGGCGGATCGCCGTGCAGACGGCCAAGCAGATCATCATCCAGAAGGTCAAGGACGCAGAGCGGGACAAGACCTACGAGGAATACAAGGACAAGAAAAGTCAGCTCGTCAACGGCTTCGTCCAGCGGTTCGAGGGCGGGAGCATCATCGTCAATCTCGGCCGCGCCGAAGCCGTCATTCCCCCTCCCGAGCAGATCACGCGGGAGTCCTACAAGCGGGGGGAGAGGATCCGCGCTTACGTCATCGACGTGAAAAAGATTTCCAAGGGACCCCAGATCATTCTGTCCCGGACCCATCCCGGCTTTCTCCGGGCGCTCTTCGAGGTCGAGGTCCCCGAAATCTCCGAGGGTTTCATCGAAATCGTCAGCGTGGCGCGGGAACCCGGCAATCGGTCGAAGATCGCCGTCAAGACCAACGACAAGGACATCGATCCCGTCGGCGCCTGCGTGGGCATGCGGGGTTCGCGGGTCCAGAGTGTCGTGCAGGAACTCAAGGGGGAGAAAATCGACATCGTGCCCTTCTCCGACGACCCGGTGAAATACATCGTCAGTGCCCTTTCCCCGGCGAAGATCAGCAAGGTCTTCATGTACGATGACATCAAATCCATGGAAGTCGTCGTGCCGGACGATCAGCTGTCGCTGGCCATCGGCAAGAGCGGCCAGAACGTGAGGCTGGCCGTCCGGCTGACGGGCTGGAAGATCGACGTCAAGAACGAGTCGATGCTGGCGGCCCAGGCCGAGGAGGGGCCCAAGGCCCTTCTGAAGATTCCCGGACTGCAGGAAGTCGATGCGGAGCTTCTGTTCAAGGAGGGCTACAAGAGCATCTCGGCGGTCGCCTCGGCGGACCCGGAGATGCTGAAGGCGATCCCGGGCGTCGATGAGCAGAAGGTGACGGAGTGGGTCACGGGTGCCGAGCAGATCCTGAGCCAGCAGGTGAACAAAGGCGCTGCCTGAAACGGCGGGGGAGACTTCGGCCCACGGCTTCAAGATTGACGAGGGAGTTTCGAGAATGTCCAAGACAAGAGTGTATGAACTGGCCAAGGAATTCGGGATGGACAGCAAGGAGTTCATCGCCCGCCTGAAAAGCATCGGCATCACCGTGAAGTCTCATTCGAGCACGCTGGAGGATGGCGAAGTTCAGCGGGTCCGCGACGAGTTCAGTGCTTCCGGCGCGAAGGAGATCGTGGAAGAGAGGATCAAATCGACGGTGATCCGCAGAAGGGCCGTCCGGCAGCCTGTCGAGGAGGTGAGAGCCGCCGAGCCGGAGCAGGTGGAGGCGGTGGAGGAGGTGCCCCCGAAGGAAGTCCGAAAGGAAGCCGTTGCCGCAAAAGGGGAGCCGGCGAAGAAGACCGTACCGTCACCCGTAACCGAGAAAGAAGCCGCCCCGAAGGTGAAACCGGCCGAGAAGGGGGCCGTTGTCCCCGAGGAAAAGCCCCCGGTGGACGTGAAGGCCGGTGCCGAGGTCAAGAAAACGGAAGAAGCCCCCGCCGGGGTTCCGGAGAAGGCTGCCGAGGCGCCCGCTGAGGCCGGGAAGGAGGTTCGCAAAGAAGCGCCGAAAGAACCGGAGAAAAAAGCGGACACGGAGGCGGAACAGAAGGACAAGGTCACCATCCTCAAGCCCTGGAAGAAGGTCCCCAAGCAGGAGCCCGTCGAAGTGATCATGGATGAGACCCCCGAGAGGAAAAAGTCCTTCATCAAGCAGGTGGTGGCACGCAAGGAAAAGAGGAAAGGGAGGGAAATCGAGGAGGAAATCGACCGGACCGCCAAGTGGCGGGAGAAAAAAGCCCCCGTCATCAAGATGAAGAAGACGGAGATCACCGTTCCGAAGGCGATCAAGAGGAGAATCCGGGTGGAGGAGGCGATCCGGGTCGGAGACCTGGCAAAGAAGATGGGCGTTCGGGCGAGCGACGTCATCAACAAGCTCCTGGGGCTGGGCATGATGGTCACAATCAACCAGTCCATCGATGTCGATGCCGCCTCCCTCATCGCGGCCGACTTCGGTTACCAGGTGGAAGCGGTGACCTCCGAGTTCGATGAGGCCCTCACCAAGGCCGAGGCCTCTCCCGCGAACTTGAAACCGCGGGCACCCGTGGTGACGGTCATGGGACATGTCGATCACGGGAAGACGTCGCTCCTGGACGCGATCCGGCAGACCAACGTCATCGACGGGGAGACGGGAGGGATCACCCAGGCCATCGGCGCCTACCACGTCCGCGTCAAGGACCGGGACATCGTTTTTCTGGACACTCCCGGCCACGAAGCCTTCACGGCCATGAGGGCCCGGGGCGCCCGCGTGACCGATATCGTGGTCCTCGTCGTTGCGGCCGACGACGGTGTGATGGAGCAAACCGTCGAGGCGATCAATCACTCCCGGGTGGCCGGAGTGCCGATTATCGTGGCGGTCAACAAGATCGACAAACCCGGGGCCAACACGGAAAAAATCAAGCAGGAACTGGTCAAACAGAACCTGGTTCCCGAAGAGTGGGGCGGCGATGTCCTCTTCGCGGAGATATCGGCGAAGAAAAAAACGGGCATTGAAAACCTCCTGGAGATGATCCTGCTGCAGGCCGATGTTCTCGAGTTGAAGGCGGACCCGGACCGGTCGGCCCGCGGGGTGATCATCGAGGCGAAGCTCGACCGGGGAAGGGGGCCCGTCGCGACGGTCCTCATCCAGGAAGGGACTCTCCGGGAAGGGGATGCCTTCGTGTCGAAGAGGGAGTTCGGCAGGGTCCGGGCGATGATCGATGACCAGGGGAGGCGGATCAAGGAAGCGGGGCCCTCCATGCCGGTGGAAGTGATCGGCTTCTCCAACGTGCCTCAGGCGGGTTCGGAATTCATCTGTGTGGAAGATGAGAAGAAGGCGAGGGGCATCAGCGACTATTTCATCCGGAAGGAGCGGGAGAAAGAGCTGGCGGCCACATCGAAGGTCACGCTGGAGCAGCTCTATGCGAGGATCAAGGAAGGCGCCAAGGAGCTGAATGTCATCCTGAAGGCCGATGTCCAGGGGTCCATCGAGGCGCTGGGCGAAGCCCTGGCGAAGCTCAGCACGCCGGAGATCAAGGTCAGGATCATTCACAGCTCCACCGGTGCCATCACCGAGACGGATGTCATGCTGGCCTCCGCATCGGACGCCCTGATCATCGGGTTCAAAGTGAGACCCGACGCCCGGGTGGCGGAGGTCGCCGGGCAGGAAGGGATCGAAATCAAGCTCTACGACGTGATCTACGATGTCATCAACGATGTGAAAGCGGCCATGGAAGGGCTACTCGAGCCGGAGTACCGGGAGACCGTTCAGGGCCACGCCGAGGTCCGCGAGATCTTCAAGATTGCCAAGGTGGGGACTATCGCCGGCAGCCATGTCACAGACGGCAAAATCCCGAGAAGCGCCAATGTCCGCCTGGTGAGAGAGGGGGTTGTCATTTATGACGGGAAGATCCTGTCTCTCAAACGGTTCAAGGATGATGCCCGGGAGGTTGCCGCAGGTTTCGAATGCGGCATTGTCGTGGAAAATTTCAACGACATCAAGGCCGGCGATGTGATCGAGGCGTACACGAAGGAAAAAGTGGAGCGAAAACTCTAATCTGGTCTGTCTGGTCTCTTTGGTCTGTTTCGTCGAAGAAGGATGTTCCTTGACCGGATGGACCGGATGGACAAGACGGACAAGACGGACCAACATGGTTGTCGGTGTCGGCATCATCCACGTCTGGATTCATGAGAGTAATTCCCTGAAGGCCAAGCGGGGTGTCCTCAAGAGCATGATCCGGAGGACACAAAACCGCTTCAACGTCTCCATCGCGGAGATTGGTGAGAACGACCACTGGAAGATGGGGAAAATCGGCTTCGCCCTGGTCGGCAACGACAGACGTTTCGTCAACGGGAAGATCGACAAGATTCTGCAGTTCGTTCAGGACATGCATCTGGCGGACGTCCTGGAGACAAAGGTCGAAATCGCCAACTACAATGACATCGTGGAGGACGGCCGGCCGGAAGGGTTTGAGGATCTTCTAGATGACTTTCAAAAGGGCCGACCGGGTCGCGGATCTGATCAAGGCTGAACTTTCGGACATCCTGCTGAGGCGGATCCGGGATCCGCGAATCGGGCTGGTCACGATCACGGATGTGAAGTTGAGTGACGATCTCCGCTCGGCGAAGATTTACATCGTGCAGATGGGGAAGGACCGGCTGGACGCGGAGCTTCAGGCGGGACTCGAGAGGGCCAAGGGGTTCCTGAAGAGGGAACTCGGCAGGCGCCTCAACCTCCGCTACATGCCCGATGTCGTGTTTTACTACGACCGGTCGTTTGAATACGGTTCCCGCATCGATCGGCTCTTGTCGGAAATTCATGAAAAAGACAAAGCAAACTCTCCAGAAGATCATTGAAGTCATCCGATCGTGCAGACGCTTCCTGATCACGTCGCATATCCGGCTTGACGGGGATGCGATCGGGTCCGAACTGGCTCTTTATCTCATGCTCCGGGACATGGGGAAGGAGGCATGGGTGTACAACCGGGACACGACCCCCCGGATGTACCTTTTTCTTCCGGGGGCGGATTGCATTATGAACCATATGGACGCACGGCAGCCTTTTGACGCCGTATTCATCCTGGACTGCAGCGAGATCGACCGGGTGGGGGAGGAAGCCCCGAGGATCAGCGCTGCTCCGAACATCATCAACATCGATCATCACATATCCAATGGATCGTTCGGTGACCTTTCTCTGCTCGATCCTGCGGCCAGTTCGACGGGAGAGATCGTTTACCGGCTGATGCGGGCACTGGGAGCCGATATCACGAAGGACATCGCCGTCAATCTCTATACCGCTATCCTCACGGACACGGGGGCTTTCCGTTATTCGAACACGCAGCGAGAGACCTTCCGGGTCGCCGGCGAGCTCGTGGCCAGGGGCGCCGATCCCTGGTGGATCTCCCAGAGGATTTACGAGAACAACCCCGAACAGAAGATGAGACTCCTGGCGAAGGCGCTTGACACGCTCACGTTTTTCTGGGACCGGAAAATCGGCATCATCCACGTCACCCGGAAAATGCTCGAGGAGGCGGAGGCCCTCTGGGAGTATACCGAGGGGTTTGTCGAATTCCCCCGGTCGATCGAGGGCGTCGAAGTGGCGGCGTTCATCAGTGAAATCGGCGATCGCTTCTTCAAAGTCAGCCTTCGTTCGCGGGGGAACATCAACGTGGAAAAAATCGCCGGTGCGTTCGGCGGCGGCGGGCATCACAGCGCCGCCGCATGCAGAATCAACGGGGATCTGGAAGGTGTCAGGAAACAGCTGATAGAAACGGTGATCGGTCATGCAACGGAGCGGCCTCGTCGTGATTGACAAACCGGCCGGCATGACATCTCACGATGTCGTGCAGCGCGTGAAGAAGATCCTTTGCGTCAAGAAGGCGGGACATACGGGGACTCTGGATCCTCTGGCAACGGGGGTTCTCCCCGTCTGCGCCAACGAGGCCACCAAGCTGGTGCCGTTTCTTGCCGAGGAGCGAAAGGAATATCGGGTGACGATGCGGCTTGGCGTCACGACCGATACCCTGGATATCGAGGGGACGGTTCTGGCGCAGAGGGACGTCGCCGTGGAGGCCTCCGAGATTGAGCGGGTCCTGAAGGGATTCACGGGGAATATCGAGCAGCGGCCCCCCCGTTATTCCGCCGTCAAGCACAGAGGCAGGGCGCTGTATCGATGGGCCCGGGCAGGGCAGCCGGTGGACGCCCCGCCGAGGCCTGTGAAGATCCACGGAATCGCCCTTGAATCGATTGAACTGCCCGATGTGGTTTTTCAGGTGGCCTGTTCGAGGGGCACCTACGTCCGGTCTCTGTGCTCCGACGTGGGCGAGAGGCTTGGGTGCGGTGCCTGCCTCCTGGCGCTGAG
This sequence comes from Syntrophales bacterium, assembly GCA_035450185.1. GTDB lineage: Bacteria > Desulfobacterota > Syntrophia > Syntrophales > UBA2192 > JAPLJU01. The sequence continues at coordinate 15,535 of DAOTMG010000028.1, forward strand.
AAGGACGAAGAGCGGGCCCTTCGACGAGCCTATGGCCGTCTCGCTCGATGACGGAGAAGAAACCGTCCTCAGGGAGCGTCTGGAACGTAAAATGCTGACCCTGTCGGAGGCACTCCCCGGGCTGGATCATTTCGTCGTCGAGAATGGGCTGGCGGACCGGTTGAGAAGAGGTTTCCAGCCGACCGCAGAGAGTCTTGCGGGGAAGGAAATCCCTTCTCTTGCCGCCGGAGATGTGATAAAGTTAATCACTTGTGATTTCAAGCTCGTAGCGCTGGCACGAATGATCCGCTCTTCCGGGGCAGCGGCTTCCGCCCCCGGGAAGGAGCCGTTGATGCGCATCCTGAGGGTGTTCAATGCTTGAGCCGGAGCGGAGAAAGCGCTTTTTCGCCGTCGCGATAGTGAATGTCTGAACAGAAATTACAAAAGGGAGGACCGGAGCGGTGTTGGATTTGGATAAAAGAAAAGAAATCATCGACAACTACAAGGTTCACGACAAGGACACGGGGTCGCCGGAGGTGCAGGTCGCGCTTCTCAGCGCCCGGATCGAGTATCTCACGGAGCACTTCAAGGTCCACAAGAAGGATCATCATTCCCGCAGGGGACTCCTGAAACTGGTCGGACAGAGACGAAGACTGTTGGAGTATCTGAAGGACAAAGACGTCGATCGTTACCGCAAGTTGATTGAACGCCTGGGTCTCCGGAAGTAATGAAAAAATGCACGGACTCACAGGCTCTCGAAGCGGTGGTCCGTTTTTCCGTTTCCATGAAGAGGTATAGACAGAATGAAGCAGTTATTTAAAGCGCCCTTTGCAGGAAGGGAAATCAACTTGAACATCAATTACCTGGCGGGTCAGGCCGACGGCGGTGTCCTCGTGACTTACGGGGATACGGTGGTTCTCGTCACGGTGGTATCCGCCAAGAGCCGGCGGGAAGGCCTGGATTTCCTGCCGCTGACCGTGGACTACCAGGAAATGACCTTTGCCGCGGGAAAGATTCCCGGCGGCTTTTTCAAGAGGGAGGGCCGGCCCAACGAACGGGAAATCCTGACCTCCCGGATCATCGACAGGGCCATCCGGCCGCTCTTCCCGGACGGGTACCGCGACGAAACGCAGCTGGTCGCCACGGTGCTCTCGCTGGACTATGAACACGACCCCGACGTGGCCGCCATGCTCGGCGCGTCGGTGGCTCTGCAGATATCGAGCATCCCTTTCGATATTCCCATCGCCGGTGCAAGGGTGGGACGTATCGACGGACAGTATGTCTGCAACCCCTCGATCAAGCAGATGGAGGGAAGCGACGTCGACATTTTCATGGTGGGCCGGAAAGTCGTCCCCGGCACCGGGGGCAGCCCGTTCGATATCCGTCTGGTCATGGTGGAAGGGGGCGCCAAGGAGGTCGACGAGGATACCGCCGTCGGTGCGATACGGTTCGGCCTGGAGTCCCTCAGACCGGTGATCGACATCCAGGAGGAAATCCGGCGCGCCGCCGGCAAGCCGAAGAGGGTGGTCGAGCCCGTCCAGATCGACGCGGATCTCCGGCAAAAGATCGTTGCGGCGGTCGAAGATAAGATGCGGGAGGCTTACGTCATCCCGGTGAAGCAGTTCCGGCACTCGACCCTGGGGAAAATCAGGGAAGAGGTCCTGTCCCAGCTGGCGGGGGAAGACCCCAAACTCGCCCCGCAGATTCACTACGTCCTGGACGATGTGGAGAAGAAGATCCTGCGGGAGATGATCCTGCTTCAGAAACGCCGAATCGACAACCGCGGCAGCACCGAGATCCGGCCCATTTCCTGCGAAGTCGGAATCCTTCCCAGGACCCACGGATCCGCCCTGTTCACCCGGGGGGAGACGCAGGCCCTGGTTTCGATCACACTCGGCACGTCCTCCGACGAACAGCGGATGGATTACGTCACCGGTGAAGAATACCGGACTTTCATGCTGCACTACAATTTCCCGCCCTACTGCGTGGGCGAGGTCCGGCCTTTGAGGGGCCCCGGGCGGCGGGAAATCGGCCACGGCGCCCTGGCCAGGCGGGCCCTGCTCCCGCTTCTTCCGACGCAGGAGGAGTTCCCCTACACCATCCGGATCGTTTCCGACATCCTGTCCTCCAACGGGTCCTCTTCGATGGCCTCGGTGTGCGGTGGAGCCCTGTGCCTCATGGATGCCGGCGTCCCCGTCAAAGGGGTCGCGGCCGGCATCGCCATGGGGCTTCTGAAAGAGGGAGAAAACGTGGTCGTTCTTTCCGACATCCTCGGGGACGAGGATCACGCCGGCGACATGGACTTCAAGGTCTGCGGAACGGACAAAGGCATCACGGCCATGCAGATGGACATCAAGATCGACGGCATCACGGAAGACATCCTGAGGAGGGCGCTCTACCAGGCCAGGGACGGGCGGCTGTTCATCATCGGAAAGATCCGGGAGACCATCGACAAACCGCGGGAAAGCCTGTCCGTGTACGCGCCGAGGATCACGACGATCAAGGTGAGGCCCGACCGGATCCGGGACGTCATCGGCACCGGAGGGAAGAATATCCGGCAGATCATCAGCGAAACCGGTGTGAGTATCGATGTGGAGGATGACGGTACGGTGATGATCGCCTCCAACGACGCGGAAGCGGCCGAACGGGCCGTCGCGATGGTCCGTTGGCTGACGGAGGAGGCGGAGGTCGGGAAGACCTACCTCGGGACGGTCAAGAAGGTCGTCGATTTCGGCGCCTTCGTGGAGATCCTGCCCGGCACCGAGGGGCTGGTTCACATATCCCAGCTCGATGCCAAGCGGGTCAACAGGGTGACCGACGTGGTGAAGGAAGGGGACAAGGTTCCCGTCAAGGTGATCGAGATCGACCGCAGCGGCAAGATCCGTTTGAGCCGTAAGGACGCCCTGGGGGAAAATGTACCGAAAAACCGTTCTCGATAACGGCATCAAGGTCATTTCAGAACAGATCGATCACGTCCGATCCGTGTCCATCGGTGTGTGGGTGAGATGCGGGTCACGCTGTGAAAACGAAGAGATCAGCGGGACGGCCCATTTCATCGAGCACATGCTCTTCAAGGGGACCGAGAGGCGATCGGCTTTCGACATCGCCTCGGAGATCGATTCCGTCGGCGGAATCATGAATGCCTTCACGGGCAAGGAACTGACCGCTTTTTACGTCAAGGTCCCCGATTACCACCTGTCCCTTTCCATCGATCTCCTGGCGGACATTTTCACCCACTCGCTTTTTGACCCGCAGGAGGTCGAAAAAGAGAAGTCCGTCGTGCAGCAGGAGATCCACATGGTGGAGGACACGCCGGACGAGTATATCCACGATTTCTTCGAAAAGATCTTCTGGGATCGGCACCCGCTGGGGCTCCCCGTCCTCGGGTCGAAAGGTTCGGTCCAGGGGCTGACCAGGGGAAAACTGCTGGAGTTCTTCGGGAGGCATTACCGGGGTGAGCGCCTCGTGGTGACCGCCGCCGGGCGTCTCGCGCACGAGGAACTCGTTGACCGGGTCCGGGACACCTTCGGCGTCATGGAAGGGTTTCACGACGGGACAGCGGAGACCATGCCGGTCCCGGCGGGGGGACGGGCCTGCCTTGAACGGGACCTGGGCCAGACCCACCTGATCATCGGGACGCCGGCCCCGTCCAGCGCCGATCCCCGGAGGTTCGCGGGCATCCTCATGAACGCGATCCTCGGCGGAAGCATGAGTTCGAGGCTCTTTCAGGAGATCCGGGAGAGGAGGGGGCTCGCCTACGCCATCCGCTCCTACATCGTCTCGTACAGAGACACGGGAATGCTGAACATCTATGTGGGGACCTCGCAGGAAAGGGTGTCGGACGTCATCGGGCTGATCCTGGACGAGCTGGGGCGGATGAAAGAGGAGTACCTGACGGACCGGGAAATGCAGCTGGCCAGGGAGCTGGTCAAAGGGAACCTGCTGCTCGGTCTGGAGAGCACGGACAACCGGATGTCGAAGCTCGCGACCAACGAGATTTATTTCGGCCGTCACGTCTCCTACGATGAAATCGTCCGCCGGGTCGATGCCGTGCGGCGAGAGGAGATCCGCAGCCTCGCCGAACGGATGTTCGACGCCTCGACGATGTCGCTGGCCGCCCTCGGGAACGTGTCCGAGAAGGACCTGGAGGGGGTCCCCCGCACATAGCCATGGAAACGATAACGGTGTCCGTCGAGAAACTGCCCGGTTGTGATGACATCGAGCTTCCGCGATACATGACGGAGTGCGCGGCGGGTATGGACATCTTCGCAGCCGTGACGGAGCCGGAAATCCTCCGTCCCGGTGAGAGGAAGATGATCCCGACGGGGATCCGGATCGCCCTTCCCGCGGGATACGAGGCCCAGATCCGGCCCCGAAGCGGACTGGCGATTCGAAACGGGGTGACGCTTCTCAACACGCCCGGGACGATCGATGCGGATTACCGCGGCGAGATCGGCGTCATCATGATCAATCACGGCCGGGAACCCTTTGAGGTCAAACGGGGTGATCGAATCGCCCAGATGACGGTCCATCGGGTCTGCAGGGTTTCCTGGCAATCGACCCCTTCCCTGGATCCCACCATCCGGGGGGAAGGCGGTTTCGGACACACGGGCTGAAGGGATATCGAACGGACGGGGATGATCGGAACCATGAAGAAGCACAAAGTCCAGAAGACCTACCAGGAGATCAACGAAAAGATCCGACAGCGGAAGGTCGTGGTGGTCACGGCCGAGGAGATGATCGACATCGTCGAGCGGCACGGAGAGACGGAGGCCGCCCGGAAAGTGGATGTCGTGACAACGGGGACCTTCGGCCCCATGTGCTCTTCCGGGGCCTTTCTGAATTTCGGTCATTCGTCGCCCCGCCTGAAGGCCGGGAAGGTGTGGCTGAACGACGTGCCGGCCTATGGCGGCGTCGCGGCCGTCGATTGTTACATCGGGGCGACGGCGGTCGTGGAGGGCGATCCCCTCAACAGCGTCCACCCGGGGGAGTTCAATTACGGCGGCGGCCATGTCATCGAGGATCTGGTGGCCGGCAACAGCATCCGGCTGAGGGCCGAGGGGTACGGCACGGACTGCTATCCCGCCCGCCGGCTCGAGAGGAACATTACCCTGCGGGACTTCCGGGATGCCGTCCTTTTCAATCCGAGGAACGCCTACCAGAATTACAGCTGTGCCGTGAACCAGTCGGACAAGGCGATTTACACCTATATGGGTGTGATCCGGCCCCGCATGGCGAACGCGAATTATTCCACCTCGGGGCAACTGAGCCCGCTGTTCAACGATCCCTATTACATGACGATCGGCATCGGGACCCGGATCTTCCTGGGAGGCGCGCAGGGTTTCGTCGCCTGGCCGGGCACACAACACAACCCGAATGTGCCGCGAGGCGAGAACGGTGTTCCCAGGAGCGGCGCGGGGACCCTCGCGGTCATCGGCAACCTGAAGGAGATGAGCGCCGACTGGCTTGCGGGCGCCAGCATGCTCGGCTACGGGGTGTCCCTCTATGTCGGGATCGGTGTTCCCATTCCGATCCTGAATGAGGATCTCGCGCGGTTTACCGCCGTCAAGGATGAGGACATCTACACGCAGGTCTATGACTACGGCAAGGACTACCCGCACGGGGGGGAGCTCAAGAGCCTCGGGGAGGTCAACTACAGAGAGTTGCGGAGCGGGAAGATAGTCCTGGACAACAAGGAGATCCCGACAGCCCCGCTGTCGAGCTATTACAAGGCGAGGCGGATCGCCGAGACCCTGAAGACCTGGATCGAAAAGGGGGAGTTTCTCCTGGGAGAACCCCAGGAACTTCTTCCGTCGGTCAAGCCGCAGAGGTGATCCGCTTTTTCTCGTGTGCCCGTACCGGGAGCAAGACCGCTCAGGGATTGAAATCGGTTGACGGGATCCGTACGGGCATCACGCCCCCGGCCACCTCCGCGACGGCAGAGGGACGCACAGGGACGAGGCGATGAAGCTTGGAAGAAGATTGATCTTGATCGTCCTTCTGGTAATGGGTTTCCTGATTCTGTTCGGGAAAAAAGGCCTCGTCGACAATTATAAAGTGCGGCAGAAAGTCGCCGAGTTGAGCTCGACCAATCAGCAGATGCGGCAGGAAAACAACAGACTGAAGCAGGAAATCCTCCTGCTGCGAAAGGACACGAAATATATCGAGCGGCTCGCCAGGGATGAGCTCGGCATGGTCAAGAAAGGTGACATCATTTACAGGATCAGCGAAGAAAGCAGGCCTTGAGCGCAAAGGGTCAAAAAGCTGTATGGCCGGCTGCAAAAAAGAGCAATTCCTGCATCCCGGGAAGTAAGATCCCCCCGGCGGGATGATGACCTTTTATCTTTAGTCCCCGCAACTTGCCTGACCCAACCCCTCCGACGTCCGGGTTCAGCTGACCGGATTTCCCAGAAATACCCGAAACATGGCACATTGCTTGCTTATTTTTTTGCCGTCGGTCGAGGATTGTGTCGTGTCGTGCGTCGATGCCGTGAAAGACGCCGCCAAAATCCCCCGACCGCGGTGAAGAGCGAATGAACCGGACCACGATGTCTCATTAGAACCAGCACTCCGAAAGAGGATTTCATGCGGACATTCAAGAATTTGTTTTCGGGAAAGAAGAAGATCGCCGGCCTGGATATCGGATCGAGCTCACTGAAATTGATCGAAATCGGCGAAGGCTCGGAAGGGTATACCCTGAACAACTACAGCCAGGTTCCGTTGCCCCGGGGGGTCATCTCCGACGGTCATCTGGTCCAGCCGGGGGTCCTGATCGACCGGCTCAAGCATCTCCTCAAGCAATCCCGCTGTTCAACGAAAAATGTGGTGACCTCCCTCTCGGGATATTCCGTCATCGTAAAGAAGATCGGCTTTCCCTCCATGGATGAAGCGTCCCTTCGTGATCTGATCAGTGACGAGGTGGAAAAGTACCTGCCTTTCGGCGACATGAAAGAGGTCAATTTCGATTTCCAGATCCTCGGGGGGAGCGACGTCAACCCGGGCCAGATGGACGTGCTGCTCGTGGCATCGAAAAAGGAGGTCATCGAGAGCTATGTCAATGCCGTCCGGAAGGCCGGACTGGAAGTGGCCATTGTGGACGTGGACTCCTTTGCGCTGGAGACGATGTATGAGGAAAATTACGACTTCGCCCTTGATGACGTGGTCATTCTGGTCAACATCGGCGCCAGCATGACCAATATCAATGTCCTCAAGGCGGGGGGGTCTATTTTCACGAGAGATTTTTCCATGGGCGGGTACACCGTCACGGAAAACCTGCAGGAGAAATTAAAGGTTTCCTTCGAGGAGGCCGAAAGGCTCAAATTGGAAGCGGCCAAAGGGAACGGCCAGCCGGACGACAACTTACGGGAAGACCTGATCAATTGCGCCGAGCCGCTTCTCCTCGAAGTCGAGCGATCCGTGGATTATTTCAAGTCAACCTACCCCGGGAAGTACATCAAGCAGGTGCTCCTCTGCGGGGGCGGCGCGAAACTGGTCGGGTTGGATCGTGCCCTCACGGAACGGCTGAATATCGACGCGGAAATTGTCAACCCCTTCAAGAAAATATCCTATGACCGGAAGGTGTTCGGCCCGGCGGATATCGAGCAGATCGGTCCGCAGGCGGCTGTCGGCGTGGGTCTGGCTCTGAGGAGGATTGGAGACAAATGATCAAAATCAACCTTCTCCCTTACCGAGAAAAGAAAAAAGAGGTCCACACAAAGCGCGAGGGTCTTATCCTCTTCGTGACCGTCGCCCTTGCCCTGCTGTTCTTCGGCGCGGTTCACCTCTACATGGTGCAGAGCCTCGACAAGTTGAGGGCCGAGGTCCGCAAGAGCGATGACGAACTCAAGAAGCTTGCCCGGGTGACCACGGACATCGGAAAGTTCAAAAAGGACAAGGAGCTTCTCGAGAAAAAACTGCAGATCATCAACGCCCTGGACCACAACAGGCTGGATCCCGTCTATTTCCTCGACGAACTGACCGTCATGGTCCCCGCGGGGCAGATGTGGATCAAGGCCGTGACCGAAACAGACGTCGAGATGAAGATCGAGGGTTTTGCCAAAGATAACATCACGATCGCAACGTTCATGAAAAATCTGGAGAAGTCCCGGTTCTTCAAATCGGTCGACCTGGTATCATCCAAACAAACGGAGCTCGTGGGTTCCAAGGTGAAGCAGTTCACGCTGGCCTGCGGCCGCAAGAAGGGGTTGTAAGAATGGCACTCACCATAGACGACATCAAGAACATGCCGCCGAAGCGGAAGGCCATGCTGATTATCGTGGTTTTCATCCTTCTCGGGTTTGCCTATTACTCCGTGTATCTCCAGCAGGCCCTCGCGGACAAAGACAAGCTCGAGGGGAATCTCGCCACCCTGAAGCAGCAGATTGCGCAGAAGCAGATGGTGATCGAGGAGATGAAACGGTTCGAGAAAGACATCTCCAACCTGAAAAAGGATCTCGATATCGCCACGGCAAAGCTCCCGGAACAGAAAGAGATCCCGGGCCTGCTGATCTCCGTTTCCGAGGCCGGGGGATACGGCGGCGTGGAATTCCTCCTTTTTGAGCCGATGGAGCCCGTCTGGAAGGAGTTCTATGCGGAACTGCCCGTCAGGATCACCGTGAACGGCGGCTACCATGACACGGCCCAGTTCTTCGAGCGGGTGGCAAAACTCCCGCGAATCGTCAACATCTCCAACATCGCCATGGAAAAGGCGAAAAATGAGAGCAAGTCCGGCCTCACGACGACCTGTCTGATCAAAACGTACATGTTCGGGGAGAAGGCCGAGGCGGTCGGGAAAGCCGACGACAAGGCCAAGAAACCGCCGGACAAAAACATCAAGCAACCTCAAGGATAATGGATCATGCGCGATCATTTTCTCCATGCCCTGTCGGGGCGTCGTAACAGTGGTTTCCTGAAAGAGGCCGCCCTTATCGTCTCTGTCGTGATGATGTTATGGCCTGTCTTGTCCTTCGCTCAGGCGGAAACGGCGGCGGCGGTTCAAAAACCGGTGGAAGCTCCGAAGCCGCCGGCGGTCCAGAAGGCTCCGGATGTCGAGAAACCCGGCGAGGCGGTTTCCTATCATTACGATGCGAGGGGCAAGATTGACCCCTTCAAGCCCTTTCTCAATCTCGAGGTGGCCAAGGTAACGACCAAGCCCGTCCGGCATGTCCCCAGGACGCCGCTCGAGGAAGTGGGGCTTGACCAGTTCAAGCTGGTCGGGATCGCCATCGGCAGCAACCGGAAGGCGGCCATGGTGGAGGATCCCAAGAAGAAAGGCTACATTATCGGCGAAGGGACGGTCATCGGGCACAACAGGGGAAGGGTCGTCGAGATCCTCCGGGACCGTGTGATCATCGAGGAGAGAATCCCGGATGCAACGGGAAAGAACAAAACGCAGCGAACAGTCATAAAGCTTCATAAAGACGAAAAAGAGGGCAGATTATGAAACCGAAAAGAATAGCGACGTGGATTCCTTACCTGATCGCGCTTTGCGCCGTCTTCGGATTCGCGACCGTTCTCCACGGAACGGAGAGCGCGTCGCCGGGATCGCCCCGGGAAAGCGCCGCCGTCGATCCGGCTTCGAAGGCGGAGAGCATGGGCAGCCTCAAGGACGTGGTCTTCGAGCGCATCAACGGCAAAGAGCGAATCATCTTCGTTGTATCGAAGCTCTCGGCATACAGTGTCGCGCGGGAATCGGCTGAAATTCTGGCCGTGAAGCTTGAAAATGTCACGGTCCCGCCGGACAAGCTCAAGAAGCTCGATGACGTGGCGCTGCTCAGTGTGGACCGCATCGCGGCCACCCGGGAAACCGTCGACGGGAAGCCCTGGGCCTATTTTAAAATCAGCATGAAGGAAATGGTGCCCTACGTCGTGAAGGACGAAGACAATAAGGTCTACGTGGACATCGACGTCTCCGCCGTTGCGGAGAAAAAGCAGGTCCCGCCGGAGGAAAAAGCGGCTGTTGTGACGGCCGGGAGTGTCGAGAAGGCCGACGCGCCGGTGAAGAACACCCCGAAAACAACGGCTGCCGGCGAGCGGCAGTACACGGGGAAGAAGCTCACCGTCGATTTCCAGGAAGCGAACATCAAAAACGTGTTCCGGCTCATTGCCGAGGCGAGCGGTCTCAACATCGCTTCGGGCGACGACGTGAAAGGGACCGTGACGATGCAGCTCCGTGAAGTCCCCTGGGACCAGGCCCTCGAGACGATCATGGACGCCCACAGCCTCGGGATGAAACGCTCGGGCAACGTCATCACCGTCCTGCCGGTGGACAGGATCAAGAAGGCGGAGGAGCAGAGGCTCAAGGAAGCCGTGTCCCGCGGCAAACTTCCGCAGATCTCCATCGAGGCTCAGATTGTCGAGGCCAGTGAAAGCTTTGTCCGGAAGCTCGGCGTCCAGTGGGGCGCGGGCGCGGCGGGGTCCTGGAACTCGTCGACCGTCGGCGCTCTCGGCGGCAGCGCAGGATACGCGCCGACTCCGACGTCATTGCCGAACACCGTCGGCACCTACCTGACGAACCCGCCCTACCCGACGGGTTCCGGCGTAGGCGTCACCAACAGCTCTCTGGCCGTCAACTTCCCCTCTCTCTTTTCGGGTGTGCCCACCTTCGGCGTGATCGCCGGGTCCAGCAAGTACATCGTGGACGTGCAGCTTCACGCCCTGGAGTCCACGAACGAGGTGAAGATCATTTCGTCGCCCAAGGTGACGACCCTCGACGGCATCAAGGCGACGATCAAACAGGGCGAGGAAATCCCCTACGTGATCGAGTCGGTCTCCGGCGGTGTCGTGACAAGGACGGTCCAGTTCAAGGAAGCCGTTCTGAAACTGGACGTGAAACCCTCGGTGACGCCGGAAGGCAAGATCTCCCTGGAGGTCAAGGCGAACAACGACTACGCCAATTACTCAAGAGCGGTCCTGGGAAATCCACCCATCAATAAACAGGAAGTTGATTCCACTGTCGTGGTGAAAGACGGAGACACCCTGGTCATCGGCGGCATCCGCAAGATCGATGAAGAAAAGTACGTCGGCGGGATTCCCTGGTTCATGAACATTCCCTTCCTGGGCTGGATGTTCAAAGCCGAAGACATCAACAATCAAAAGAGGGAAATCCTGATCTTCGTGACGCCGAAGATCCTGAAAGAAGCGGAAGGTCTGGCCAGAAACTGACCTTTCATTCCATAAGCCTCTCCGGAGCTTTACGGGCCTCCATTCCGACAGCATGCGGGATGGAGGCCCCGCTGTCCGGTCCCCGACCATTCTCCGTTATGCGAACGTCCCCCCCTTAAGCTGCTTCAGCTGATTGACCGATTAAAAAATAAAAGGTCAAACAAATTCACTACTTACCCGGATAAGCCCCTTCCTGCGCTGTATCGCGCCGGGTCGATCCGGCCGTCTATAATTTGACGCTCGTCAAATATCTGTCATCTTTCTGATGACCGTATCGTGACGTCAACAATCACCGGGAAGGCGTGGCAGCGAAGGTACGGGACCGGTGCGGCGACGGGGCATTTTGAGCCTTGACACACCCGGGGGGGTGTGTTACGAAGTAAAAGGTAGTAACGTATGAATGTTATTGATAAATTGTCCAGGCGTTATCACGGCCCTCGAAGGAGGCACCCTTGAAAGACGAAAATCTCAAGGAAATGACGGACCTGATATGGGAGGCCGAGTATTACCTGAATCAGGGATCGTATCACCTGGCCATCGACCTTGCCCAGGAGAGGCTGGAGATGTACCCCGGAGACGTGGAGGCCAGGGTCATCCTGGGATACGGGTGGTTCAAACTGGGAGAGCTTGACCGGGCCCTCAACATCCTGCGCGGATTGGAGGAGGATTTTCATCGCTGGTCATACGTCTTCCGGTACATGGGGGATATCTACCAGAAAAAAGGCCTCATGGAAGAGGCCAGGAAAGCCTACCATCAATTCCGCACACTGAACCCCGAGGAGTCTCTCGCGCTGGAACTCTCCGAGAGCGCGGCTGCCGGACGGGACGCGGCGGCTCCGCGCCGCAAGGGGGAGGCGGTCCCGTCGGAAGATCTGGACATCTCGCGCGTGTCGAAGGAATTCCGAACGATGACCCTTGCGGATCTTTGCATCGAACAGGGTCACTTTGACCAGGCCCGCACCATCCTCGAAGAAATTCTCTCGAAGGACCCGGGCAACGAGAAGGCGAAACAGAGACTGGGAAGCCTGAATAATCTTCTGTCGGCGAAACCGGGCGCTCACCTGCCGGCGGACAAAAGGGAAAAGGTCGCCCGGGAGATCAGCCGGTGGCTCATGAATCTGGAGAGGACGCAAGCCCGTGGTGCGTGATCCCACCCACCGGGGCGGTCGCTTTGCGACCGTTCGTGACATCATGTCCGGCCGGGGTGTGGAAGCCCTTCTTTTTCTGGATCTTAAAAATATCCGGTATCTCACGGGTTTCACCGGGAGTGACGGGGCCCTGATCGTGTCTCGTCGCAGCGCCGTTCTGCTGGTCGACGGCCGATACACCGCGCAGGCCGGGAAAGAAACCCGTCACATCCGGGTTTTCGAATACCGGGAAAAATCGGAAGGGATCGCGGGAATCACCTCCGGCCTGGGCGTCAGGACCCTCGGGTTTGAAGCCGCCGCGATCAGTTATGACTTTTACTCCCGCCTCCTGAAAAAAATCGGCAACGTCAGGCTGAGGGCCGTCACGGAGGATCACCTGGGCGGCCTGCGGTCCGTCAAGAGCGGGGAAGAAATCGCCCTCATCCGAAGGGCAGTGAAGATCGCCACCGACGCCCTGGAAACGGTTCTCCCACTGATGAAGCCGGGCGTGCGGGAGATCGATGTCGCCCTCGAAATCGATCACCGGATGCGGCGGGGGGGGGCCGAGGCCCCTTCCTTCGAAACCATCGTTGCTTCCGGGGAAAACGCGGCCCTGCCCCACGCCAAGCCCGGTTTGCGCAAGTTGAAAAAAGGGGATCTGGTCGTCGTTGATTTCGGTGCCGTCTGCGGGGGGTACCATTCGGATGAGACCTGCACCTTCGGGATCGGGCGGTTGGGTCGCGACCAGACCAGGGCTTACGAAGCCGTGAAAGAGGCCCACGACCTGGCGGTGGAAGCCGTCCGGGCCGGTGCCGCCTGCAGGGAAATCGACGGCATCGCCCGCCGCTGTCTCGAGCGGAGGGGGTACGGCAAATATTTTTCCCACGGGACGGGACACGGGATCGGGCTTGATGTGCACGAAGCCCCTCGCCTTTCGATGGCTTCCAAGGGCGACCTGCGGGAAGGCATGGTCGTGACGGTCGAGCCGGGCGTCTATATTCCGGGTCGATGGGGCATCCGCATTGAGGATGCGGTTCTGGTGAAGGGTGACGGCCATGAAGTCCTCACCGGGATGTCAAAGGATTTGAAAATTCTCTGATGCCGATCCTCCGGATGAAACCGCCTGCGGTGCCCCTCCTCCGTTCCCGGACCCCGATGCTCCGCTCAGGCGTCCCCGGCGTTCTCTTCCCTTTACTTACCCTGCGTCCGATGTTCTGTTGATCGGGTTCATCATGGAAACCTGGCGATATATCCCCTTCAGGGAGTCGAGCGCCTTTGAGAACATGGCGATGGACGAGGCGCTGCTGCTCCACGGCGGTCGGAAGACCTCCGTTCCCACTCTTCGGTTCTTCGGCTGGAGTCCGCCGGCGGTGTCTCTCGGTTATTTTCAGGACGCGCGTCTGGAGGTGAATCTGTCCTACTGTCGCGAGCACGGCATCGACGTGGTCCGGCGACCCACGGGCGGGAAGGCCGTTTATCATGACCGGGAGGTCACCTATTCCTTCGTTGCCGCGGAGAATCACCCCCTGTTCCCCGGCGGAATCCTCGGGACCTACCGGGTCATCAGCGCCGCGATTCTGAAGGCCCTTGCCGGGCTCGGGGTCGAAGCGGAGATGACGGCCGAAGGAAGGCCCGTCGCGCCCGACGGGCTGGCGTCGTTCTGTTTTTCCGTGCCGTCCCGTTACGAACTGATCGTGAAAGGTCGAAAAATCTGCGGGAGCGCCCAGACGCGTTCCAGGGGCGTGTTCCTGCAGCACGGTTCGATCCTCATGGACTTTGAACCGGCCAGAACGGCGGCGGTCCTTCGGGGATCGGGGGAGCCGGTGGAAGACAGAATCAGGGACATGGAAAAGGCCGTGACGTCCCTGCGGTGCCATCTCGAAGAGGGGATGGGCCCTCATGAACTTGCCGGGATCCTTCTCGCAGGTTTCGAAGAGCACTTCGGGGTCCGGTTCCTGCCGGGCGAACTCACGGCGGAGGAGGAAAGATCGACAAAGCACCTTCTCGAGACGAAATACAGGCTCGAAAAATGGAATATCGAGGGCAGGGCCCCCCGCTGAGGGCCCCATCCTGCCCATGATAACGGGTGTTTCTGCTGAATCCCGGAGAAGGTCCGGCTGTCCCGAAAATGCTCGAAATGCCGGTCTTTTATCCCATGTCCAGGGACGGCCGGTGGATCGATTCTTGCGGTATATCGCATCTGGGGACGGTGACGGCGCCTCCGGCGGCAAAAAAAGGGGTCTTCAGCTAAAGTTTATATTGACACACAATAATTATTTTAATAAAATCCTCAAGTTTTCATCGCTCTAAAGGGTGTTTTCGGTCCAGGCGGTCCCGGTGCAGGGCACCCTGTTTCCGGGGTGAAGAGGACCGGATTCTCCTTGCAGTGCCGCGATCATAAAATAATGGATGAAGGGAGCGTGTTTTTTTGGAGGTTAAGGTTTTCGATAACGATGTCGACAAGGCGTTGAAGGTTCTGAAGAATAAGCTTTCCAAGAACGGTTTATTCAAGGAACTCAAGCTGCGCCGGGCCTACGAGAAACCTTCCGTCAAGAAGAAGCGGAAGGCCATCGAGGCACGAAGGAGACTCGCCAAAGTCCAGAGAAGAAGGTATCGATAAACGTCACAGGATCGGACGGAGGTCGCGAGGAGGCCCGCACACGGAATCGGCATAGAGATGTTGCCCATCCCATTTCCGCTTGTCTTTGTTCTCTGAATCCCTGAGGCATCACGAGATGGACGAGAAGCAGTATCTG
>DAOTMG010000029.1:0-30133 GCA_035450185.1 Syntrophales bacterium
CCGAGAAGCTCTGGGAATGGTCGAAGGAAGTGCGGTTCCAGAAGGTCTCGGGGGGAAACATCCAGTGCCTCACCTGCCCCAACCTGTGCCTTCTCCCCCCGAACGCCCGCGGCCGGTGCCAGTCACACGTCCACAAAGACGGGAAGCTCTACACCCTGGTCTATGGGAACCCCTGTGCCGTGCATGTGGACCCCATCGAGAAGAAACCCTTTTATCACTACCTGCCCGGGACACGGTCCTTTTCCATCGGCACCGCCGGCTGCAACTTCCACTGCCTGAACTGCCAGAACTGGGAGATAGCCCAGGTGAAACCTGAAGACGTGCGGTTTTATACCCTTTACCCGGAGGCCGCCGTCGAGAAGGCTCTGGAGACGAGATGCCGTACCATCGCCTTCACCTACAACGAGCCGACGACGGCTCTGGAATACGCCCTCGACACCTTCCGGATCTCGAAAAAGCGAAACGTGAGAGGCGTCTGGGTCTCCAACGGCTACATCAACAGGGAACCTCTGCGGGAGCTCTGCAAGAACCTTTATGCGGCTCGCATCGACGTGAAGGGCTTCTCCGAGGATATATACCGGAAGCTCAACGCCGGGCGGCTGGCCCCCGTCCTCGAAACCCTGAAGATCCTGAAGGCGGAAGGGATCTGGCTGGAGTTGATCGTCCTCCTCGTGCCCACCTACACGGACCGGATGGAGATGGTGAAGCAGATGTGCGACTGGTTCCTGAACAACCTGGGACCCGATGCCCCCGTTCATTTCCTGCGCTTCCACCCCCAGTACAAGCTCACACACCTGCCCCCCACCCCGGTTTCGTTCCTGGAGGAGGCCCGTAAAACCGCCCTTTCCATGGGGCTTCACCACGTTTACGTGGGCAATGTCCCCAACGTTGAAGCGAACAACACCTACTGCCCGGGCTGCAAGAAAACCATCGTCAGCCGGGTCGGATTCTCCGTGACGGAAAATCGCATCAAGGGCGGCAAATGCGGCTATTGCGGGCGTCGAATCGCCGGGGTCTGGGCCTGAGATCGGCGAAATGAAAAAAGGAAAAAACAGAAGCAGATGAAAAATCCGAGATTGAGACCGGACATCCAGATGGTCGCCTCCATATTGGAAGGGCGCCGGGTCATCACGTTCCACGACCCCTACCAGCTCGGCGGCCGGATGGTCGCGGTGGACATGAATCTCCTGCCCCTTCTCGAGCTTCTTGACGGACGTCACAGCGCCCGGGACATCCAGATGGCGATAATGAGCCGACAGGGCGGACGTCTGGTTTTTCAGACCGAAATCGAGTCCTTTATCGATCAGCTGGACCGCGTCTTTCTGCTGGACAGCGACCTCTTCCGCGAAAGGATGCGCAAGGTCCGGGAGGACTTCGAAAGGGAGCCGAAGCGCCCCTTCGTCCACGGCGGGAAGTGTTACGACGCAGACCCCGGGATGTTCGCCCGGTTCGTCGAAGAGGTAGAAAGCACCCTCCCGCCGCAGGATGAAGACGGCAAGGAAAACATCTGCGGGGTCCTCTCCCCGCACATCGACATCCAGGTGGCCCGGAGGACCTATGTCGGCACGTACCGGCCCCTCAAGGGGAGATCCTATGACCTCATCATCCTGCTGGGAGTGAACCACAACGCCCAGGACGGTCTTTACTCGCTGTCCGGAAAGAATTATCTCACCCCCTACGGCGAGCTTCCCGCGGACGGGGATTGCGTGAGGGAACTCCGGAAGAAGCTTCCACGAGGGACGCTTTCCTCCGACGACTTCGGCCACAAGATGGAACACTCCATCGAGTTTCAGACCCTCTTTCTCCACCACTACCTGAAGAATTCGACGCCCATCGTACCCATCCTCTGCGGGAGCCTCCACGAGTTTATTCAGGGCGGCCGGGATCTCTTCGCGGACGAGCGCTACCAGGCCATGCGTGAGGTCCTCCGGGATATCATCCGGCGCAGGGAGAACCGGGTGCTCTGCGTGGCCGGCGTCGATTTCGCCCACGTGGGCCTGAAGTTCGGGGACCCGCTTCCGGCTGATGCCCTTCTCCCGCAAACCCGATTGAACGACGAAAAGGTCCTCTCCTTTATCTTGAACGGCGAGACCGACAGGATTTTTGAAAACGCCCTCGAAACGGGCGACCGCTACAAGATCTGCGGGCTTCCGGCCATCCTTCTGCTCTCCGATCTCCTCCGGGGCAGCCGCCGCAGCCTGATCGACTACGAAACCTACAACGAAGCGACGACACAGAGTGCCGTCACTTATGCGTCGATCCTTTTCTACCGCGGCTGATCCTCTACTGCCCTTATTCGTATTCTCCGGGGCGTCCGGCTTTTTTCCTTGACTGGGAACCCCGTTCTGCTATTTTTTTCGCGTTTTCCGAGTCGGATAAAAGCGGGGAGAGGAGTGGCAAATGGCGGAAAAAGTGAACGTCGATCACGTTTTCTACAGAAACCCGACCAAGTACTATCCCACCGCCGACCGGGGCGAGGGCGTCTACATTCACGACAGGGACGGCAAGGCCTATATCGACGGCTCCGGCGGCGCCGCCGTCGTCAATATCGGCCACGGCGTGAAGGAGATCGAGGCAGCCATGCTCGAGCAGGCAGGCCGCATCGCCTTCACCCACGGCACCCATTTCACGACCGAGGCGGCCATCGGGCTGGCCGAAAGGATCGTCGACATGAGCCCGCCGGGCCTGAACCGCGTCTACTTCCTCTCCGGCGGCTCCGAGGCGGTGGAGACGGCCGTGAAGATGGCCCGTCAGTACCAGGTGGACCGGGGCCGCCCCCTGAAGTACAAGGTCATCTCCCGCTGGGCGAGCTATCATGGAAACACCCTGGGGGCGCTGGCGCTGAGCGGCCATACGGGCAGAAGAAGGTATTATCAGCCCCTCATCCAGCACACCCCCCACATCGTCCCGGCCTACTGCTACCGCTGCCCCTTCGGGCTCGCACCGGAGAAGTGCGCCATCGAGTGTGCCGACGACCTGGAAAGGGCGATCCTCTGCGAGGGACCCGATTCGGTGTCGGCCTTCATCGCCGAACCCGTGGTGGGGGCGACGGCCGGGGTCCTGGTGCCGAGGGACGGCTATTTCCAGCGGATTCGAGAGATCTGTGACCGTTACGACGTGCTCCTCATCGTCGACGAGGTCATGTCCGGCGTGGGGCGCACGGGAAAGAACTGGGCCATCGATCACTGGAACGTGGTGCCCGACATGATCGTCGCGGCAAAGGGTCTCGCAAGCGGTTACACGCCCCTCTACGTCGTCGTGGCCGGGGAGGCGATCCACCGGGTCATCCGGGAGAAAAGCGGCATTTTCGTCCACGGACACACCTACAGCCAGAACCCTCTTTCCTGCGCGATCGGCATCGCCGTCCTGGATTACCTGAAGAAGCACGACCTCGTTGCCGCCTCGGCGAAAAAGGGCGTCTACCTTCTCGAAAGGCTGAAGACGCTTCTGAAGCACCCCATCGTGGGCGACGTCCGCGGGCTGGGACTCTTCGCCGGCATCGAATTCGTGAAGGACAAGAAGACAAGGGAACCCTTCGACCCGACCCTCAGGCTGAACATCCTCATCGGGAACCGCGCTTTCGCCAAGGGTCTCATCACCTATCCCGGTGGGGGCGGGGCCGACGGGGTGAGGGGGGATCACTCGCTCCTCGCTCCTCCCTACATCATCACGGAGGCGCAGATCGACGGGATGGTCCGGAT
The DNA here is from genome assembly GCA_035450185.1 of Syntrophales bacterium. Lineage (GTDB taxonomy): Bacteria > Desulfobacterota > Syntrophia > Syntrophales > UBA2192 > JAPLJU01. The sequence continues at coordinate 3,702 of DAOTMG010000029.1, forward strand.
CCTGGACGAGTCGATCTATGAAATCTCCAGGGAGATCTCATAGAATTTTGAGTTTTGAGTTGTGAATTGGCTCAGGCCCGCGATCCACAAAGACTCTGAACCCATTGTCCTTCGCCCTGTTTTTCCGAGCCGCTGATTTGCTAAAACGGAATAAGCGAAACATACAAGACGAAAAGGACGCGAATTCGTGCAAAAGGTCATCATCACCGCCGCGATAACGGGAAGCCGCATGATGCGCGATGTGGCTCCCTACATCCCGATCACGCCCGAGGAGATCGCCCAGTCGGCCATCGAGTGCTGGCAGGCGGGGGCGTCGATCGTCCACATCCACGTCCGGGATCCCGAGACGGGTCTGGGTGCGCAGGATCTCGGCCTCTTCCGCCGGGTGGTGGAGAGGATCCGTGAGAAGACGGACCTGATCTTGAGTCTCACGACGAGCGGCATCCCCGGCCGCAACCTCCCCATCGAGGAGCGACTCGTGCCGCTCCAGCTGAAGCCGGAGCTTGCTTCCTTCGACGCCGGCTCCATCAACCTGGGCGGGAGCGTCTTCATCAACACGCCGGAATTTCTCGACGAAGCCGCCAGAAAGATGAGGGGGGCGGGTGTGAAGCCCGAGATCGAGGTCTTTGACACGGGGATGCTCGTGACTGCCCTTCGCATGCGCGACGAGGGGAAGCTTGACGAACCTCTCCATTTCCAGTTCGTCCTGGGAACACCCTGGGGTGCGCCCGCCACGCCGAAATCCTTCCTGCACCTCTACGAGCAGATGCCGTCGAACGCCACCTGGTCCATCATCGGCATCGGGCGCGGCTATCTTCCCATGGCCATGTTGGCCCTCATCATGGGCGGCCATATCCGCGTGGGGATGGAGGACAACATCTACGTGAGGCAGGGGGTGCTGGCCAGGACCAACGCCGAACTGGTCGATCGCGTCATCCGCATCTGCAGGGAATACGGCAGGGAGATTGCCTCGCCGTCCGAGGCAAGGGCAGTCCTGGGGCTCAGGAAACGTTGAATCGACGAATCGAGCCGCGGCAAATTTCATCCCCCGGCCCGATTCATTCCGTGTTTCGATCCTCGGCGATCAGTTTCTCGCTGACCTGAATGACCGTTTTGCAAAGATCGAATAGATCGTACGATATGCGTCCGATCGGATCCGTCACCGTCCGCTTTTTAAAATCCGGCCATATCTCATCCAGAAGATACAGTTTATCCCAATAGTGTTTGGCGAAATGCGACAGGGTTTCCTCATCATCCGCGATGATCGGCGGACGTTTTTGTTTCCTGTTTCGGATCCGGGCGATACAGGACATTTTTTCGCAGGCGTCCGGATTGAATTCTCTCCTGACCCAGGGCAAAACGGCGTTTTTCCAGGCATCGGCAACATCTTTTCCCCGGCCGCTTTGGACCATCCGGTCCACGACAGGGCCGACGATTTCCCCCAGGTCCGTGAGGCAGGCGACGAAATGAAGCTGAAGGTGTTTCCGGTTTCCCGCCGAAGCCTCCATTCGATGAAACGCCTCTCTGGCTGATCTCAGTCTGGCATCCAGTTCGTCTTTCAACAGGCTCACCTCTGACTTCGCGAACCCCCGGGATCACAGGCAGGGGAAAATCCGTATGACAAAAAAGGACCCCGTCCCGGCACGCTGCGCTCTGTCCCGATGAGAATCCCGATGCTATTTCAGCCCGTACTTCTTGAGTTTGTACCTCAGCATCCGTTCGCTCAGGCCCAGGATCTCTGCCGCACGGGTCTGGTGGCGGCCCGCCTCCTCCAGAGCATCGATGATCATCCGCTTTTCCAGGTCCTCGACGGCATCCCTCAGCTTGCCCTGCGGGTGCCGGGTCTCCGCCGCGAGTTCCGGCAGTTCCCGGAAGGGGAGATCCTCCATCGTGAGGACGGGGCCCCGCGAGATGACGACGGCCCGTTCGATGATGTTTTCCAGTTCGCGGACATTGCCCGGGTAATCGTACTTGAGGAGCATGTCCCTCGCCTCACGGCTGATCTCCCGGATCTCCTTTCCGTTTTCCCGACTGTAGCGCCGCACGAAGTGATCGATGAGCGGCGGGATGTCCTCCTTTCTCTCCCGGAGCGGCGGGACGGACATGACGACGACGTTCAGCCGGTAGAAGAGATCTTCCCGGAAGGCATTCTCCTTCACCCGGGCCTCCAGGTCGCGGTTGGTGGCGCTGATGATCCGGACATCGGCGTGAAGGACCTGGTTCCCCCCGACGCGCTGGAACTCCCGTTCCTGGAGGAACCGGAGAAGCTTGACCTGCACGGACGGGAAGAGGTCGCCGATTTCGTCGAGGAAAAGGGTCCCGCCGTCGGCCTGTTCGAAACGGCCGATCCGGCGCATGGTCGCACCGGTGAAGGAGCCCTTCTCGTGGCCGAAGAGCTCGCTCTCCAGGAGGCTTTCGGGAAGGGCGCTGCAGTTCACGACGATCATGGGCTTGTCTGAGCGCGGGCTCAAGTGATGGATCAGCCGCGCGAAAAGTTCTTTTCCCGTTCCGCTCTCTCCCTGGATCAGGACGGTCGTCCGGCTCCCGGCGATCCTGCCCGCGAGGTTGACGAGGTTTTCCATCTCGCGGCTGCGGAAAACGATGTTCTCGGCCGTAACACCCTTCTCCTTCAGCTGCTCCCGGAGCATCTCGTTTTCCCGGATCAGCGTCCTGCGCTCCGAAATCCGGTCGATGTGGATCAAAAGCTCCTCGAGCTCTATGGGCTTGGTGATGTAGTCCACGGCACCGGACTTCATGGCATCCACGGCCGTCTCGATCGTGCCGTAGGCCGTCATCATGATGATGTCGATCTCGGGGTTGATTTCCTTGATGGCCCGGAGGGCCTCCAGACCGTTCATCCCGGGCATCTTGTAGTCCATGAGAACGAGATCGAGCTGCCCCGACCGGATCGCCTCGATGGCCCCCTCGCCGGTATCCCTCTCCGTGATGAAATGACCCTGCTTGGCGAGAAAATCCCTCAGCATCTCTCTCTGTGTCTGGCCGTCTTCGGCGATGAGGATGTTCAACTTCTTCATGGATTCCCCTCAGCCTCTCTTCTCGCCGGCGGGAAGCCGGACATCGAAGGTTGTGCCCGCACCGGGTTTGCTCACCACCAGGATCCTGCCGCCGTGACCGCGGATGATCTCATGGGCGATCGGAAGGCCGAGGCCCAGCCCTTTTTCCTTGGTCGTGTACTCGGGGTTGAAGATCCGCTCGATTTCCCCGGCCGTGAGACCCGGTCCGGTGTCGGTGATCTTGACCGATATCCAGGTGCTGCCGCTCGGTTCCACGGAAACGGACACCGCCCCTTCACCGGGGATGGACTCCATGGCATTTTTGATGATGTTGAGAAAGGCCTGCTGGAGCTTGTCCACATCCATGGGAACGGGGTTCACCGAGTCGACGGACTGGAGCTTGACCGAAACCCCCTTGGTTTTCGCTTCTTCCTCGATAAGACTCACGATCTTGTAGAGGAGGTCCTTCAGGGAATAATTCCGGAACTCCAGCCGGCGGCTCCGGGAGAAACTGAGGAAATCCTCGATGATCTCGTTCAGCCGGCGGATCTCATCCCGAATGACCCCTGCCAGACGTTGAAATTCCTCTTCCTTGTCCTTCTCCGGGTGGAACTCCCGCTGCAGCCGCTGGCTGGCCAGACTGATGGCGTTGAGGGGGTTGCGAATCTCGTGGGCCACGCCCGCCGCCAGCTGCCCGAGGGCCGACAGCCTCTCGGACTGCTCGAGCTGCTTCCGCATCTCCTCGATCCTGGCCAGGTGGCGGTTCTGGTTCGTATAGAGGAACCAGAGGGAAAAGAGGCCGATGAGCATCACGAGGGCCATGGAGATGAACAGGAGGTTTCGGTTTCTCAGCAGGATCTGGTCCGCCCGATCGCTCTCCAGGCCGACCCGGGCAAGCCCGATCCGCATCGTCTCAAGGTAGATCGGCGAAATCACTTCCAGGAGATTCCGGCCTTCCACCGTGATCTTGCGGCTCGCGCTGGGGATTTTCGACTCCAGGATGTTCCTCTGTATTTCGTCCTTTTCAGACTTCGACTCGGGGAGCTCCCCCAGGCTGCCGAGGGCCCTGCCGCCCTCGTCGGTCACAGCCACATACAGGACGCCGTTCAGGGTGACGGTTTCATCGATGGCCCTCTGAATGGCGACCTTCAAACCCCAGTGGCGCATCCCCGCATCGTCAAAGGCGCCGATGATGGTGCCGTTCCCGCCCGCACGCCGGAGCGCAATCAGCCTCGGCCGGTCCTGTCGATCCGCAGGCCTGCCGAAGAGGTCGATCATGATGTCCTGCTTCCCCCGGATGACGGGCCGGGCACGGGCCAGAAGCCCCGCATCCAGGGTCCCTGCGGCATGGACGATCTTCCCGCTGTCATTCAGGATGGCCAGAAACCAGGGTTTTTCCAGACTGTCCTCACGAGTATCGCTCTTCCGGACCTGCCCTGCGGAGCCCCAGCTCTGGTCGATCCGTCGGAGATGGCCCACGAGGGCGTTGATGAGGGCTTCCTGGACGTGAAAAGTATCCTCGGTGATGGGGATGAGGGCGTCCCCGATGTGCTCCCCCCTGAGCATCTGGCTGATGGTGCTGTAGTTGATCTGTGTTTCCTTCTCGATCTTTTCCGCGATGTCGAGGCCCCGGGTTTCCATGAAATCCGTCAGAGACCTGTCCACTCTCCTCATGTCCATGAGACCCGTGATCAGGATGAGCGAAACGAAAACGGCGCAGATGATGATCATCGCCAGGGGCTGGAGAAAGGGACGGGTGTATCTTGGCAGGGGGTTTTTCAAAATATGGGGCTCCCTCGATCAGGGACTATTTTCTGACCTTTCTCACCGAAGAAGGATCCATGTAGTTGCACCAGAGGTGGACCTGCTCGGGTGTCAATATCTTTCTCATCTCGATTTCGAATTCGATCATCTCCCGGACAAGCTGGACATCCATGGCCTCTATCTCTTTTCCCTTGGCGCGAATCATGTCTTCGGTTGCGGACGGGTCGCGGAGGAGGTCACGAAATTCGATCCGCTTGGCGATGATGTCGCCCCTCAGCTTGAGAAGCCGCTTGGTGTAGCTGGCCTTGATCTCCCGGGCGGCCTTCATCTGTTCATCCGTCAGCTTCAATGCCTTGAGCGAAATCTCCACGCGCCCCGACACGGCCTGCTGCTCCTGCCCCTGGGCCTGGGCGCCGACGGGCCCCGCGGCCAGAGCCAGAAGAAGCAGACAAAATGCCTGTATGAAACTCACGCCTTTCATCCAAATTCTCCGTAATTCTGAGTTCATACCATTTCTCGAAAAATGAGGCAATCCCGGAAATCTACCGGCTCTTTCGAACCGGATTCGCCCTGACGAAGTCGTCATAAAGAGATTCTGACCCCGAAAGTCTGCCTGACCGGTGTTTCTCTCGAGATGAAAACGACAATCCTTCTTTTTCCTGATCGAGGAACCTTAGGTTCGACATTATTGTCGTTTCATATTACAAACCGCAAAAAGTTCCAAGTTATTATTTTAGCTTTATTTTTCTTATCACCCCCTTTCCCCTTCGACATTCGTTGCCATTGAAAGGCGATGCCATGGAAGTTCTGAGCTTCTCTGTGTGATAAAAAATCCTCAAAATATCAATGGGTTACAAGCGGAACGTTTTTTGTGGCACAGCTTCTGCAATCCTGATGGCCAGAACGTGCAAGGGTGGTGCCCGGAAAGAATATGTGAAGAAGCCCAGGCACCGGGCGGAAAAGAAAACCCGAGCGGATAAGACCTCAACCTTACCGCTTCGAATATTTTCTCCTCCTTTCAAACTTAAAGGAACAGAATCCCCGGGGAGGTCGAAAGACCTCCCCACCTCCCCCTCAACGAACTCCCGACAAAAAGCCAGTACGATCGAATTGTCTCCGGCCGGATTCTCCCCCGCAAAGGGGACATGAAAAAGATGTGGCCAACAGTCAGTCATATCGTTTATAATCGCCGAAAATTTTTAACCGCTCGGAAAGGGGATTGTGATGGACATTTTCAAGCCAGCCGAAATCTTCCAGTTTGCCATCCGGATCGAAGAGAACGGCGAGAAATTCTACAGGCAGGCAGCCCAGGCCACGAAGGACGAAGAGGCAAAATATATCTTCAACGACCTCGCGGACGAGGAGGCAAAGCATAAACAGATCTTCAAGGGTTTTCTGGACAAGGCGGAGGAGATCAACCCCAGGGAGACCTACACCGGAGAATACCTCGATTACCTGAAGGAATATATCGACAACAAGATCATCTTCGCCCGGGAATTAGACAAACCGGCGGCGGATGTCACGGACATCCTTTCGGCGCTGACCTTTGCGATGCAGCGCGAACTCGACTCGATCCTCTACTATCACGAGGTCAAGAAATTCGTCGCCGACCGTCAGCACGCCCTCGTGGACAAAATCATCCAGGAGGAATGGAAACACTACTCCAGGCTCTCGGCCATCCGGAACGTTTACGCGAAAAAGCCTTAGAGGCCCCGGCGGGACCGGCCCCATCCGGCCGGCCCGTCGCCGGAGGAATACCCCATGGACATGAAAGATGTCCTGAGACGTTACGACAGGGATTTGAAGCTCGTGGAAGAGCACCTGGCGCGGTACCTGGGCTCCGAGGTGCGCCTCATCCCCGTCATCATCAAGCACCTCATCACGAGCGGCGGGAAGCGCTTCAGGCCCCTCATGCTGCTCACTGCGGCGGACCTTTGCGGTTACCGGGGGGAACGGCGCTTCCCCCTGTCCGCCGTCATTGAATTCATCCACACGGCCACCCTTTTGCACGACGACGTTGTCGACAACGCCGAAACGAGACGCGGCAAACCCTCGGCCAACAACGTCTGGGGCAACTCGGCCAGCGTCCTCGTCGGTGATTTTCTCTACTCCAAGTGCTTCTCCCTGATGTCCGACGACGGAGACATCCAGATCATCAAGCTCATGTCCCGCACCACCAACATCATGGCCGAAGGGGAGGTCTTCCAGCTCATGAAGTCGGGGGACATCCATATCACCGAGGAGGAGTACTTCACGCTCATCGAGAAGAAGACGGCCGTGCTCATCTCGGCGGCCTGTGCCGTCGGGGCCATGCTGGCCGGGACACCGGCCGCTCAGGTAGACGCGCTGGCCGCCTACGGGATGCGGATCGGCAAGGCCTTCCAGCTCACCGACGACACCCTGGACTACGTGGCGTCGGAAAAGGAGTTCGGCAAGGCCATCGGCATGGACCTGAAAGAAGGAAAGATCACGCTCCCGCTCATCCACGCGCTGAGGCAGAGTTCGTCAGGCGAAAAGGAGCGCGTGAAAGAAATCCTCGAACGCCGGGGCTCCCGGGACGGGGATGTGAACGAGATCCTTTCCCTCATCCACAAACGCGGGGGCATCGACTACGCACTGAACCGGGCCAAAGAGCTGATCGACGAAGGCCGGGCCCTGGTGTCCTCTTTCGCGGACTCGGATGCCGGGCAAGCCATGCTGGCCATCGCCGATTTCATCCTCGCGCGAAAGATCTAACTCGCCCACCCTTCACACGTGGCGGATTCTGTCCCAGGGCTTCACCGGCTCGTCGGCCCGGTCCTCGCGCAGAGCCTTCATCGTCACTGGAAGCTGCTCGAGAATATCCCGGGCGGTGATCCCGTCTTCACCCTTCTCCTCTGCCGCGAAATCCCCGGCCAACCCGTGGACGAAGACACCCATCCTCACGGCCTCCGGCAGCGGGAGCCCGAGACCGAACACCGCGGCGATGGTCCCCGCCAGGACATCGCCGGAACCGGCCGTGGCCATGCCGGAATTGCCCGTCAGATTGATGAACACCGAACCGTCGGGATAGCCGATCATGGAGTGAGCCCCCTTGAGCACCACGACGGCATTGAGGTCCTTTGCCGTCTTCTGCAGGACTTCGACGGCCTTACCCTTCATCGCGGCCGTGCTCAGGCCGGTCATCCGCGCCATCTCCCCCGGGTGCGGGGTCAGGATGGTCCCGGCCTTTCGACCCCTTAAGACCTTCAGGTCACCGGCGACGGCCGTCAGGCCGTCCCCGTCGATGAGAAGGGGTTTCCGGATGCCCCGAACCAGCTCACGGACAAGCCTCTGGGTCTCCCCCTCGAGTGACAGCCCCGGCCCGAGAACAACCATGTCCATTTTCTCCGCGAGTTCGAGAAGGTCCCCCTTGTTTTTCAGCGATAGGCTCCCCGTCTTTGTCTCCTTCTGCGGGTGAAAAACGATCTCGCTACCCCCGCTGCCGAGGCTCGGGATGATGGAGGCCGGAGCGGCGAGTCTCGAATAGCCGCCGCCGGCTTTGAGGAAGGACCGGGCGGCAAAACAGGGCGCGCCCAGATAACCGGCGGCGCCGGCGATGAAGAGGGTCTCGCCGAAGTCCCCCTTGTGCCCCCAGGGAACCCGGGGCGGCAGTTCCACCGGTTCGTTGGTTTCGATTTTGAGCCGCCGCGAGCGTGACAGGGCGGGAGGGAAAGAGATATGGGAAACAAAAAGCCTTCCGCACAGGGCGTAGCCGGGGTAGAGGAGGTTTCCGACCTTCGGCAGACCGAAGGTGACCGTGAAGTCCGCGTTCACCGCCGCGCCCAGGATCTCGCCGGTGTCGCCGTTCACACCGGAGGGGATGTCGAGGCTGATCACGGGACCGCGGCACTCGTTGATGAGATCGACGACCTCCCGGTGCAGCCCCTCGATGGTCCTCGCAAGCCCCGTTCCGAAAAGGGCGTCCACCACGGCATCGCTGTGCAGGACCTCCTTCCGGATCGACGAAACCGACCGGACTTCCCTGACCTCCACCGACGCTTTCAGGAGGATGTCCAGGTTTCTGCGGGCGGGGCCCTTGAATTTCTCCCTGGCGCCCAGCACGTAAACCCGGGCGACCCCGCCGTCGGAGACGATTTTCCGGGCGACGACAAAACCGTCCCCGCCGTTGTTGCCGACACCGCAGACCACGGCAAACCGTGCACCCTGCACCGGCACGTTCTCCGAAAGGACCCGGTAGGCGGCCAGGCCGGCATTTTCCATGAGAATGTCCTCGGCAATGCCGTGTTCCCCGACGGCTTCCCCGTCGAGAGCCCTCATGTCGGATACTCGACTGACTTTCATCCTTCTATCGACCTCCTTCAGCTGATTTGCCTGTCAGGCCCCCTCGCCGAGAACGAGAACACCGGGGGGAATGTAGGAACCCTCCACCTGGCGGGCCGCCGTCTCCGCCGCGCGGTCGAGCGAAGCCCGGATATCCCTCCGCTGATAATAACGTTCCGCCAGATAGGCCGCAAAAAACACGTCGCCCGCGCCGACCGTGCTCAGCGGTTCTTCGACGACCCGGGCCCGGTAGGGGACGAACTCGTCTCCCTTCGTCAGAAGGTACCCGCCCCGGGAGCCCGCGGTGACGATCAGCTCTTCGATCTCAAACCGTCGCAGCAATTCGGCGGCATCGACCCCGAAGAAGCTCGTGAGGGCCTGAAGCTCCCCTTCGTCGGCCTTCAGCACATGAACCAGCCCGAGGACGGTCTCCGCGTGCTCCGACACGCGCTGAAGGACACGGCCCCTGTCACGGAATCGGACATATCCCTGGATATCGGCGCTTGCGAAAAGACCCGCCGCCCGTATGCAGTCGAAGACTTTCGGATCGATATCGTCCGGATGCAGGGCCCCGATGTGCACGTGAAAAAGGCCCTTGAAGACCCCCTCGATCTGCTTCTTTCGGATCGGCTCGGCCGCCTGGGGCAGCTCCTGGGTCCTCGCATCACCCTCGATCCGGTTCACGAAACGGGTGGTCCGCGACGAGGGGCCCGCGAAGAGGCGGATCTCTTCCCGCGAAAGCGCCTCGAGGATACCCCGGTCCTCCTCGGCCACGTTGGTCACGACGAGGGTGTCGATCCCGTAGCGCCGGAAGGTGAGACCGGCGTAGGTGACAACGCCGCCCAGCAGGCATGACCGCTCACGACCCCGAATGACCTCATCGATGGTCGCGGAGCCGACAATGGCAACGGATTTTTTCGTCATGACGGCATGACCGCCTTTGCTCCGTCATCGGTTGCTTCAAAACACGACGTCCAGGACATACCCGGTCATCAGGGAAAGGCCCGTCAGCACATACACCTTGATCATCATCAGGTTCGCGGGCGTCATCTTCAGCCTGTCGCGGTAATGCTCCGTCAGAATACGGATCGACTGAAAGGCCAGGGGGAGACTCAGGAGGCCCAGGAGCGCGAGCGGCGGTGCGACCCCCGCGAGCACCGCCGTCAGCAGGATCCCGTAGGCCGCAAAGAGGCCCGCCACGTAAAGGACCACACCCGTCCTTCGCCCGAAGCGGGCGACGAGGTTCAGTTTCCCGCCGCGCCGGTCATCCTCGTAATCGGGGATCTCGTTGATGATCAGCATGGACCACATGAGGAACCCCAGCACCAGCGACACCAGGAACGGCTCCAGGTCCAGCCGTCCGCACTGGACGTAATAGGAGCCGAGGCCGATGACGGGGCCGAAGTTGACGATCATCATCAGTTCCCCGAAGCCCCGGTAACCGAACCGGATCGGGGGTGCGGTGTAGAAGACGGAGGAAAACATGCCGACGAATCCGAAGACGAGGATGGGCCAGCCTTTCAGCCAGGCGAGAAAGAAGCCGATGGCGGCCGTGACCAGAAAACAGACAACCGCGGCCGCCAGCATCTCGCGAACCGTCAGGAGTCCCTCCGTCAGGACGCCGCTTCCGCCGGTGTAGGGGTTCCTTTCGCCGGTCTCCGACTGATCCACGAAATGAAGATAGTCAAAAACGTCATCCAGCATGTTCAGGCCGATGTGATGGACCGTCACACCGACCAGAACGAGCAGGAAGGCCATGAAGTCGAAGGTCTGGAATCGCAACCAGGCGATGACGCTGCACAGAACGGCGGGGATGAAACTGGGGGGGACAAAATGAAAGCGGACCGCCTGAACCCAGATGCCCAGCGAGCTTCGGTTTCCGGTTGCATGGCCTGAGGCCTTGAGTCGAAGTCTCATAGCTTCACGCGGACGTCGAGGTCAGATCCATCAGGCGCGGCTTGCCGTCTTTCCGAAGCCTTTCCCTAGTGAAGGATCTCCTCGAACCGTTTTCCGACCTCGTCCCAGTTGACGATGTTCCAGAAGGCCTCTACGAACTTGGCCCTCAGGTTTTTGTAATCGAGGTAATAGGCGTGCTCCCACAGATCGAGGACCAGGAGGATCCGGAACATGGGGTAGACATTATTATTGTGCTTTTCGATCTGCATGATCAGGGGCCGGTTCGTCAGCATGCAGAAAGACAGCGCCGTCCAGCCGGAGCCCTCGACACTCACGGCCGCCTGGGAGAACTCCTTTTTGAAGCGATCAAAGCTCCCGAACTCCTTGTCGATGGCCGTCGCGAGGACCCCTGCGGGTCCGGCGCCGCCCTTGCCGGCCGGCGCGAGGTTCCCCCAGAAAAGCGTATGCAGAACATGACCGCCGATGTGAAATGAAAGTTCCTTGAGAACCGCTTTCATATCCAGATCCGCGTTCTCCTTTCGTGCCTTCTCCAGGCGTTCGAACAAGGCGTTGGCGCCCGTCACATAGGCCTGGTGATGTTTTTCGTGGTGAATCTGCAGTTGGGCCCGGGAGATATAGGGCTCCAGGCTGTTATACCCGTAGGGCAGCTTCGGCAGCGTATAGACATTTCCCATAACGATCCCCTTTCTTTACTTTTTTCCCCGGGTTTTTCCCGGCCGGGGGCCGGGCTTCAACTCCCCTTGAAGCCATTTCAGGTAATCCCTGCTTCCCTCCAGAATGGGCAGGGCCACGATCTCCGGTGTCTCGTAGGGATGCGCCTTCCGGATGGCCTTCTCCAGCGCACCGAAGAGGTCCCCCCGGGTCTTGATCAGACACAGCCATTCCTCCGACGTCTCAAGGGTCTCCTTCCACCAGTAACGGCTCGTCACGGGGCCCATGATCTGGACACAGGCCGCGAGCCGCTCTTCCAGCAGTGCTCCGGCGATCCTCTCGGCATCGGCTTCCCTCGATGTCGTGGTCATGACCTGAAGATATCTTTTCCTCACGGATAACTCCTCTCTCTTCCGCCGCCGGGACCGCCTGTGAACGACTAAATCTTCCTCGCCGGCGTGCTCCTGATCACCCCGATGACCACCCCCGCGATCACCATGAGGAGGCTCAAAACCTGCCCCATGCTGAGGGTCCCGATGACGAACCCGAGTTGTGCGTCCGGTTCACGGTAGAATTCAATGAAGAAGCGCACGAGGCCGTAGCCGGCGATGTAAAGAGCCGTGGAGAACCCCTCGAAATATCTTTTTTCCCGGAGGCTCCAGAGGACGGCAAAAAGAAAGACGCCCTCGAAGAAGGCCTCGTAGAGCTGGGAAGGGTGCCGGAGAAGACCGCTTGCATCCAGGGGGAAGTACATCCCCCAGGGAACGGTCGTCGCGCGTCCCCAGAGTTCCCCGTTGATGAAATTGCCGATGCGGCCGAAGGTGTATCCCAGAGGGATGGCCGGGGCGAAGAGATCACCGAGGTTCCAGAAAGAGATGCGGTTTCTTTTACAGAAAAAAAGGGAAGCGGCAACCAGGCCGACGACACCGCCGTGGTAAGACATGCCGCTGATCCCGACGAACCTCACCCCGTGGCTGAAATCAAAGGGGAGCAGAATCTCCGAGGGGTGCCTCAGGTAGTAATCAAAATTATAAAAGAGGACGTAGCCGAGACGGCCGCCGAGAATCACGCCGATGATCGCCCAGAGCATGAAGTCCTGGATGGTCTCACGGGAGTAGGGAAATTTCTCCTTCTCGATGCGGTACATCACCAGGACATAGGTCAGGGCAAAGGCCACAATGTACATCAGGCTGTAATAGCGAATCTGGAAAGACCCGATCTGGAAGATATTCGGATCGATGCGCGAGGGCAAATGCTGCCACCATGCAATGAGATGCTCCAAGGTGAACCCCCGTTCCCTGATCCTGCGATGACGGGATCCGTATGAATGAAAGAAGTTGAGAAGTTATGAAGGTAAGAAGATCAGACATTCTGTCATGCGTTTTCTGTTTCTTCTTATCTTCTCATCTTCCCATCTTCTTATCCTCTTTCCTTATTTGTACGCGATTCCTTTCAGACCTTCGACATAGTGCTGTGCCGCCGCGGCCGCCGTCGCCCCGTCCCCGCAGGCCGTGACCGCCTGCCGAAGCAGCTTCCGATTACAGTCCCCGCAGGCGAAGATCCCCTTCGCCGAGGTTCGCATGTGGCTGTCCGCCGCGACGTACCCCTGCGGATCGAGGTCCACGACCCCCTCGAGAAACTTCGTGTTCGGGACGAGCCCGACGAAGATGAAAATGCCGTCGGCGGGGATTTCCCGGACGTCGCCGGGATCCATGACATTCTGAAGCCGGACACCCTTCACGGACGGATCCCCCAGGATCTCCGTCACCACGGTGTTCCAGATAAAATGGATTTTCTCGTTCCTCGAAGCCCGGTCGCGAAGAATGCCGACCGCCCTCAGGCGGTCCCTGCGGTGCACGATGGTGACCTTCTTTGCAAACCGGGTGAGAAAGAGCGCTTCCTGGACGGCCGTGTCGCCTCCTCCCACGACAACAACCTCACGATCCCTGTAGAAAGGGCCGTCGCAGGTGGCGCAGAAGGAGACCCCCTTGCCGATGAGGGTTTCCTCACCGGTTACACCCAGTCTTCGCCAGTTGGCGCCCGTGGCGACGATGACGGCAAGCGTCGTAAAGATGTCGTCCTCCGTCTTCACCCGCCAGCCGTCGAGGTCCCCGATGGACTCTCTTTCGATGGAGGCCACATCCCCCGAGGTGAACTGAACACCGAAGCGGGCGGCCTGGTTCCGGATGCGGTCCACCAGTTCGCTCCCGCCGATCTCCTCGATTCCCGGATAGTTTTCAACCAGGTCCGTAACGGCAATCTGACTGACCGTCGAGCCCCCTTCGATACAGAGGGTTTTCATGTCCGCCCGGGCCGCATACAGACCCGCCGTCAGCCCGGCGGGCCCGCCTCCGATGACGACAACATCAAAAACATTCTCGGGTATGGGTACAGTGCTCATGACCGATCACCCCGGGATGATTCTAAAGGGTTTTTTTCAAAAAATAAACGCCGTATCTCTTATTCGAATTCAAAAAGAAGTCAAGACAATTCGAGACGAACCGAACCTCTCCGTCCTAATTTCTTGATATGATTTCACATGTCGGCCCGATGAGCTCCGCAACCTCGTTCATCCTCCGCCGGGGCACAGCCCGGACGCCCGGCTCCGCCGCCGGCCTGTCCAGGGTGTTGAGCTGGACCCGGTCGGCTTCGATGAGCTCGATACAATGCCTGATTCGCCGGATCTCGTCATCGCCCGTCGTCAGCCCGTCCACCAGGAAAACCTCGAGCCATATGGGCCCGCGGAAGTCCCGCCTCAATGCCACGAGCCCCTCGACCATTTTTTCGAAGGTCGCGTCCCCAGCGGGACGGTTTACGATCCGAAAGGTGTCCTCTCCGCCCGCATCGAGCGAGGGAATGATGAGATCGGCATCAAGAACAGCCCTGCGGATTTCCTCCCTCCAGAAAAGCGAACTGTTTGTCAGGAGTGCCAGCGGGGATTTTGAAATCGCCTTGATCCCCCGGATGATTTCCCCGATGTCTCCATGGAGTGTCGGCTCTCCCGGCCCGTATAGGGTGACGTGGTCCGGCTGCGTGATCTCCCGCAGCCTTTCCTTCACGGCCTCAACGATGGTTTCGGCGGGCAGACAATCCCCTTCGGCGGGACATCTCTTCGCCGACCGGCCGAGTTCGCAATAGATGCAGTCGTAATTGCAGATCTTTTCGGGAAAGACATCCACGCCGAGGGACTTCCCCAGCCGCCTCGAAAGGATGGGGCCGAAAACGTATCTCTTTCTCAAATGGTCAACCATCAAGCCCGAGGGACATCGGACGCATCCGCCCCGCACCGGACTACTTGAACAGCTTCTTGAACAGCTTGATCTCCTTTTTCTTCGCCTTTGCCGCTTTTTTTCGAGCCTTCTCATCCGAAATGGCCGAATCCGCATCGGATGTCTCCGGCATCGTCGTTCGCCCATCTTTCCCCTCGCCCGTCATCACCGGATGAGCGGCTTTCTGCCCCGACGAAGCATCTACAGGCTTCCCGGCGGGCACGTTTCGTTCGGACGCCTTTTCCCGGGTCCTTCTCATCAGGTATTGAGCGAAGGCTTTGCCGAACTGCCCGATAAAACCGGCCGCAAGAACGATAAGAATCCATTTCACGACGGTGTAGGGATCGACCTCGCTCATGAACTCATGACCTCTGCGGGAGCATGACTCTTGAAACCGGGAGAACATTCATTTCAACGCCGTTTCAGACAACGTTCTTCAACCAGATCCACGATAGCCCGCGCGTCATTGATGTCGAGACAGGGGACATCGATATCGAGAGTCCTGTCGCTCGCCACGGCGAGCAGGTTGCCCTCTTTTCTGCTCAAGAGTTCAACGCCGAGGGTGGATCGGAATACTTCGATCTTCGGAAAATCGTTTTCCTTGTAACCTTCGACGAGGATAATGTCCGCATCGTCCACGTACCGGTCGCGGATCTCATCGATGGTGTAATCCCGCTCGACGTCTTTGATCAGCGCCATTTTTTTCGGCGAGGCGAGAACGGTCATCCGGGCACCGGCTTCCCTGTGCCGCCAGCTGTCCTTGCCCGGATGGTCGATGTCGAATCCGTGCAAATTGTGCTTGATGGTGGCCACACGGTACCCCCGACGCACGAGTTCCCCGATCATCTTTTCAATCAGGGTCGTCTTGCCGGTATTCGACCGCCCGACGATCGAAACAACCGGTATTTCCCTCTTCTTCACCGTTTTCCGCCTAAGACCCTTTTTTTCTACCGCCGGGAAAAACCCCTGTTCCGATGGGGATATTCCAGAAACGGAGATAAGGCCGCATGGTCGGTGTTCCCCCGTCTTCGGAAACCACCCGCAGGACCTCGCGTTCATCTAAAATAGAGGCACCCCCGATGTGATGAATGCCGCAGTTTCGAAAAGCCTCGGGACAGGCAGGCGTGGAAGGGCCGATAAGGGCGACATGTCTCGGCCGGTCCAGGGCATTTAAAACGTCCTCAATCGTGTCATTCAGAAGGGTGGTAGCCGTGATGATCGCCACGGAACACTCTTTCAAAACCCGCCTCACTTCCCCTGGATCAGAGATCCCCGGTTTGTGTTCGTCTCTTTCAAGGACGGAAAGCTCAGCCCCCGTCCTTCTGATCCTGTCCAGAAGCGGGAAAAACAAACCCACCATGGCCACCTTCTCGCCCGGCACGAGTCCCATGAGTTCTATGGTGTCCTGTTCCGTTTCGGGAACAGCAGGGTGGATGACGGCATTTGCCGTGGCAAGCCCCAGCGCCCTGTCAAACAGGGACTCGCCTGCAGCCAGGTACTCGAGGATCTTTGAAGCTTTTTCCCCCTTAAGATCCTGAAGCATGTCGGCCTTTTTACCTCTGGCGTCCACCCCGGGCCGGACCGCCGCGACGCCGATACCCCCTTCCCGCAATCGGACGGCCACATAGCAGAGGCCCGCCACGACCTCTTCAACGTGGGCCTTTTCTCCTTTATCGTGGAGATGTTCGATGAGCCTTCTTGTGATTGTGCCGGTGGGAAGCATAACATCTCATTTCCGCTTGCCATTTCTAACCGACTTCGGGGCAACGGTCAAGCAACTTGTCCATGCGATCGGTGAGATCGCGGCGGAGGTTCACCTTGAAAAAAAAATTCTTCTCTGTTAGATTCCGATGACATGTTTTCGAGGGCCTCCCGTCGAAGAAACCCTCTCAGAGACAATCCCTTCGATAGGTATCGGCCCATAAGAGAAGACCCCCGGCACCCTGTGTACCCTGAAGGGAGGTTTGAACATGAAAAGAATCCTGTGGGCTTCACTGCTCGTTCTCTCGATCATTCTTGCACCCCCGACGAAAACGCTCGCGGGTCCGCCGTCGGCCGGCGGGACGCTCCCGGACTTCACGCTTCCGTCACCGGGAAGCAGCGCCGAACGGGTTTACCTCGGGCTGGGTTCGGGTAAGAATTTAAAAGTCACCGACATCAAGGCGAGGGTCGTTCTCATCGAGATTTTCAGCATGTACTGCCCCTTCTGCCAGAAGGATGCACCCATCGTGAACAAGCTCTACGAGGCCATCGAAGGCGACCCGGGCCTCCAGGGGAAAATCAAGCTGGTCGGGATCGGTGTCGGCAATTCCGCATACGAACTGGAGGTGTTCCGGAAACGATACAGCGTGCCCTTCCCGCTTTTCTCCGATGCCGATTTCACGCTCCACAAGCTTCTGGGAGAGACGAGAACGCCCTACTTCTTCGCCGTTCAAATCAACGAGGACGGGAGCCACAGGGTGATCTACTCGAAAGCCGGCAGTTTCGGGGCGGTCGCCCCTTTCCTCGAAAGCCTGATCAAACTTGCCGGCTTGAAATAGGAGGCATCCCATGAGGAGAGTCTTTTTTATCCTTCTTTTTTTATCGGCAGCCGCCTTTTCCTTCACCCCCCTCCCGGCGGCGGCTCAGACGCACTCGGAGGCTTACAAGGACAACATCTACGTAACGGGCCCCCTGAAACCCAGGGACAGCGTCCTCAGAGTCCGGGTGGGCCAGACGGCCCCTGATTTCACCCTGCCGGCCGTCGGCGGCGGGAAGGTCACTCTCAGCCGGTTCCGGGGAAAGAAAAACGTCGTTCTTTCCTTCGTCCCCGCGGCCTGGACACCGGTGTGCTCCGACCAGTGGCCGGGATACAACATCGTGAAAGACCTCTTCGACGCCCATGACGCCGTCCTCCTGGGCATCACCGTGGACAACATTCCCACCCTCTTTGCCTGGACCCACCAGATGGGGCAGCTCTGGTTCCCGGTGCTGTCCGACTTCTACCCCCATGGAATGGCAGCGAAGAAATACGGCGTGCTGCGCTCCGACGGGACCACCGAGCGGGCCCTTTTCGTCATCGACAAGAAGGGAGTGATCCGCTACATCGACGTCCACGACATCAACAAGCGGCCCCCCCTGGAAAAGCTCGCGAGCGAGATTGAAAAGCTGGGGAATTAAACGGCCCGGGACCGGAAATTTCCCCCCACGCGGCGCCGGCAATCTCCGGGCGGACGGTCCCGTTCCGGAAGCGAGGATAACGGGCATGCAGCCTGACAGCAATGCCCCGTCAGGTCTCAGGGTTTAGGGTCTTTGTCCCAGCCGAGAGCTTTCGTCTTCTTGTGCAGAAAATCATCCAGGTCCTTTTCGAACTGTTCGTATTGCTCGAGCAGTGTCCTGGCCTCCGCGGTCAGGCGGAGACTTTTTCTGGCTCCGTCGCTCTCCACGAGCTTGATCCCCAGGCGCTCCTCGGAAGCCTTGATCCGTCCCCAAGCCGCACGGTAGGACATCTTCAGCTCCTTTGCCGCCGCCTGAAGGCTCTTGCACTCAAGGATTGCCCGGAACATTTCCTCCCGCCCTTTCCCGAAAATGACCTTCCCGTCTTTTTCAAGCCAGACCTTGTATTTAATCCGCATGACACCGGTCCCCGTGCTGAAGCAAAGGCATTGCCTCCCAAACGGCATTCTGGCATCAACCTACCAATTGAGCGGGCTTTCATCAAGCATAAGTTTTTCAAAACATAGATCGGCCTCCGTTTTTCTCCTCTGAATGCTGTTCCAAAAGAGGCAAAAGGAGATTGACTTCTTTTTTGTCCTGTATTAAACACTCTGCGGCATATGCCATGTTTGACACATTGATACGCCCCGTCTGTCCAGGCGCCCCACCGGATCAAATATCTCGCAAAGGAGGTCATCGTGTCAGGCACAACCTTCACTCTCAACGGCAGGACCGTCCCATTCAAACCCGGGCAATCTATTCTCGAAGCCGCTGCCGAAAACGGTGTTCATATCCCGACCCTCTGCTATCTGAAGGGTCTCACGCCCTCCGGCGCCTGCCGGATCTGTCTCGTGGAGGTCAAGGGAGCCCGCACACTCATGGCGTCCTGTTCAACGCCTGTCACTGCGGAAATGGACGTCGCCACGGATACGCCGCGCGTTCACGCTGCCCGCAAGCTCAATACGGAGCTGCTTCTCGCGGCGGGCCGGCATGACTGCCTGCTGTGCGAGGCCAGCGGGAACTGCCGCCTCCAGGACCTGGCTTATCGGTACGGGGTGGACGGCAGCACATTCCCGAAAAACGACAAGATTTACCCCACCGAGGACATCAACCCTTTCATCGTCCGTGATTTCAGCCGCTGTATCCTCTGCGGCCGGTGCGTCCAGGCATGCAACCAGTTGGTCGTCAATCAGGCCATCAGCCATGGCTATCGCGGAAGTCTCAGCAAAATCGTCACGGGCGGCGATTATCCCTACCACCAGAGTGACTGCGTTTTCTGCGGCCAGTGCGTGGAGGTATGTCCGACGGGGGCCCTGACGGAGAAGAAGCTCAGAGGCCTGGGTCGCTCATGGGAGACGGAGCGAATCCGGACAACCTGCCCCTACTGCGGGGTGGGCTGTCAGATGTGGTTGCACGTCAAGGACGGCCGGATCGTCAAAGTCACCGCCGTCGAGGGGGCTGCCCCCAACGACGGGCGGCTCTGCGTGAAAGGCCGCTTCGGATACGACTTCATCTACTCGGAGGAGCGGCTCAAGACGCCGCTGATCCGTGAAAACGGCCGATTCCGGGAGGCCTCCTGGGACGAGGCGCTCGACCTCGCCGCGGCGAAGTTCAAAGAGATCATCGACAGGCACGGCCCCGACGCTGTTGCCGGTGTCAGCTGCGCCCGCAGTATCAACGAGGACTCCTACCAGATGCAGAAACTCTTCCGGGCGGTTTTCAAGACGAACAACATCGACCATTGTGCGCGGACCTGACACGCGCCCACCGTCGCCGGTCTGGCGAAATCATTCGGTTCGGGCGCCATGACGAATTCCTTCGCCGAATTCGCGAAGGCCAAGATGATCTTCGTGATCGGCTCCAACATGACCGAGGCACACCCCGTGGCGGCCTCCTTCGTGAAACAGGCGGTTCTGGCCGGGGCACCGCTGTTCGTCGCGGACCCCCGCCGGACGGCACTGGCCGACATGGCGGAGCTGCACATCCCCATCCGGGTGGGAAGCGACGTGGCCTTTTTGAACGGCCTCATGAACGTCCTCATCACGGAAGACCTCTACGACAGGGAGTACGTGCAGTCCCGCTGCAGCGGATTCGAGGAGCTCAAGGCAAAGATCCTGGAATACCCACCCGAAAGGGCGGCCGAGATCAGCGGGGTGAGCGCGGAGATGATCCGGACCCTGGCCCGGCGGCTTGCCTCGGTCAAACCCGTCATGCTCATATACACCCTCGGCATCACCGAGCACACCAGCGGGGTCAACAACGTCCTGTCCCTGGCGAACCTCCAGATGCTCCTCGGAAACGTAGGCTTCGAGTGCGGGGGCGTCAACCCGCTCCGGGGGCAGAACAACGTCCAGGGGGCCTGCGACATGGGGGCCCTGCCGAACGTGTTCCCGGGCTACCAGCGGGTGGACATCCCCGAGGTGCGGGCCAAGTTCGAAAAGGCCTGGGGTGTTACGTCCCTTCCGGACAGGCCGGGCCTCATGATCCCCCAGATGATCGACGGCCTTGCGAACGGGAAGGTCAAGGCCTTCTACATCTTCGGCGAGAATCTGGCGAACACGGAGCCGGACATCCGGCACGTGGAACACTGCCTCGAATCGGCGGAGTTCATCGTCTGCCACGACATCTTCCCGACGGAGACGACCCGTTTCGCCCATGTCATCTTCCCTGCGGCCGCCTGGAGTGAAAACGACGGCACCTTCTCCAACAGCGAGCGGCGCATCAGCCGGGTCCGCACGGCGAGCCCCCCGCCCGGGGAGGCAAAGCCCAACTGGTGGATTTTCCGGGAGATCGCCAAGAGATTGGGCCACAGGTGGCCCTCGGAGAGCGCGCAGGAGATCTGGGACAATGAAGTCTCCGTGCTGGCCCCCTCCATGGCGGGGGTCAAATACCGCCGCCTCAACGAAAACGGCCTTCAATGGCCCGTTCCTCATGAAGAACACCCGGGGACGCCTCTTCTCCACAGGGATCGTTTCACCTCCGGTCTCGGCACGCTTGTGCCCGTGGACTGGACACCGCCGGCCGAAGTCCCCGACAGCGAATATCCGCTGGTCCTGAGCACCGGCCGAAGGCTCTATCACTATCACACGAGGACACAGACGGGGCGCGCTGCCGGCCTCAACGATCTCCTCGGGGAAGAGACGGCGGACATCTCTCCCTTTGATGCCGGTGAACTCGGCATTCGCCACGGCGAGATGATCCGGGTTGCATCGAGGCGAGGCGAGGTGAAGGTGAGGGCCAACGTGTCCGACCGTATTCCCCGGGGTCTGGTCTGGATGGCCTTCCACTTCCGCGAGAACTGCGCCAACTGGCTGACGAACCCCGTCTTCGACCCCGTTTCGCTGACGGCGGAATACAAAGCCTGCGCCGTGCGGATCGACAGAACGTGACATTGAACCGGCCCGGGGCTGGATTCGTCAGGGAGCAGACAGGTGATAAAAAGAGAAGATCATAAGCCCTCCCGGCTGGAGGGTGTGATCGACGACGTCGTCTCGCAGAACCCGCACAGCAGGGAGGTCATCGCGGCCTTCAAGCCCCTTCTGCTGGCCAGGGAGCGCCTGCTGGACGAACTGAAGGTCGAACCCGCCGACGGCTCGTTGATCGACGGGGAGAATCTCCGGCAGGGGATCCCCTGCATCAGCCAGACACCCCTTCTGTCGAAAGACGACCCCTGGGAAAAGATTGGTCTGGAAGTCCTTTCGGCCGTCCGGGAGGGATTCCCGGCCCTGAAGGAGGATGTCAACCGGTTGGAGGAAAAGATCAAAGCGGGCGGGATCGAACTGTTCGATGCCTTTAAGGAATTCCCCGGGAGTATCGATACCGCTGTGGACCGATGGTCGAAGGGAGTGGGCGTGAAGCCCGAAACGGTCAGGCTTATGCTGAGGTCTGCGGCCAGAATTGTCCTCCAAGCAAAATCGCAGGGAATCGGCGTCCACATCGAGGCCGGGGGCTGGGAAAGGGGGTATTGCCCGGTCTGCGGCGCCTATCCGACAATTGCCGTCATCCGGGAAAAAATCACGCAGCGCCGGCTTCACTGCTCCCGGTGTGGCCATGAATGGCGATACCGCAGGATGTTCTGTCCCGGCTGTGAAAAGGAGAGCCCAAGCGGGGTAGATTATTTCTACGTGGATGACCGGCGTCAGGAAACCGCCTTCACCTGCAATTTCTGCAAGCGCTACCTGATCACGTTGAACCACATCAGCGACATCGGAGAGCAGGACCGGGACGTGTCGGCCATGGGTCTCATCCATCTCGACGTCATCATGCAGGAAAAGGGATATACACCCATGGCCCCGTGTGAATGGAACACCTTTTGACCCCCGTCGGGGCGCCTGTTTCTATGCTAAAAAAAGCATTGACCGGCCGCAACTGAAAACCTGCGAAAGCCCTGCCGTCAAGGGTTTATCCGCGTCTTTCGCTCTTCGATTTCCCCCTGAATTTCGATTGACAAGAGAAGGGAAAAAACGTAAATATGCCAAGTCTGACATAGGACATCTACGACACATCGCAGGAGGAGGTTGTTTCATATGCAGATCACGAGGAGAGGCTTTTTAGCCCTGTCAGGCGCCCTGGGTTCGGGTGTTGCGCTGTCTTCCCTGGGCCTGAACCTCAGGCCGGTGAAGGCATATGCCGAGGAAATCAACAAGATGCAGCGCGTGATGACGGCCAAGCAGGTCACGACGGTCTGCTGCTACTGCTCCGTGGGCTGCGGCCTGATCTGCAGCGTCGACAAGAGCACGGGGAAGATATTCAACATTGAGGGCGACCCGGAGCATCCCATCAACGAGGGATCGCTCTGCGCCAAGGGAGCCGGCTTCTTCGATCTCACCGAGGCCAACAAGTACCGGCTCCGCAAGGTCCTCTACCGGGCCCCCATGAGCGATCGATGGGAGGAGAAGAACTGGGACTGGGCCCTCGAGCGGATCGCACGTCTTGTGAAGGACACCCGTGACAGGGGGTTTGTCTCCCGGAACGCCAAGGGCGAGCTGGTCAACCGCTGCGAGACCATCGCCCATCTCGGCAGCTCCAACGTGGACAACGAGGAGTGCTGGCTCATGAGCGTGGCGTGCCGCGCGATGGGGCTTGTATACATCGACCACCAGGCCCGGGTCTGACACAGCCCCTCGGTAGCGGCTCTGGGAGAGTCGTTCGGACGCGGTTCGATGTCGAACCATTATATCGATCTGAAAAACAGCGATTGCATCCTGATCATGGGAAGCAACGCGGCGGAGCACCATCCCATCGCCTTCAAATGGATCCTGCGGGCAAAAGACCGGGGGGCCACGATCATCCATGTCGACCCCCGTTATACGAGGACCTCGGCCCGCTGCGATTTCCACGTCCCCCTGCGCTCGGGGACGGACATCGCCTTCCTGGGCGGGATGATCAACTACATCCTCAACAACAAGAAGATCTTCCGGGAGTACGTCCTGCATTACACCAACGCATCCTTCATCGTCAGCAAGGACTTCTACTTCAAGGACGGCCTCTTCTCGGGGTACGACCCGAAGACAAGGAAGTACGGCAAGGACACCTGGGTCTTCGAAAAGGACGGCAGGGGGATCCCCAAGCGGGACATGACCCTCACCGATCCCCGATGCGTTTTCCAGCTCCTGAAAAAGCACTACTCGCGTTACACGCTGGACCAGGTGTCCGGCATCACGGGCGTCACGAAGGAAGACCTCCTGAAGGTTTATGAAGTCTACAGTGCCACCGGTGTCAGGGACAAGGCGGGCACGAACTGTTACGCCCTCGGATGGACCCACCACACGACGGGAAGCCAGATCATCCGCACCATGTCCATCATTCAGCTCCTGCTGGGCAATATGGGCATCTGCGGCGGCGGCGTCAACGCCCTGCGCGGCGAGCCCAACGTCCAGGGCTCTACGGACCACGCGATCCTCTATAATATACTCCCGGGCTACCTGAAGATGCCCGCGGCTTCCCAGGACACGCTGGCGAAGTACCTCGAGAAGAACACGCCCAAGTCCAGCGACCCCCAGTCGGCGAATTATTATCAGAATTACCCCAAGTTCACCGTCAGCTTCCTCAAGTCCCTCTTCGGCGACAGGGCCACGGCCGCGAACGGTTTCGGCTACTCCTGGCTGCCCAAGCTCGACGACGGCGCCGCCTATTCCCTGATGCACCTCTTCGACGAAATGTACAAGGGGAAGATCAAAGGCCTCTTCGCCGTCGGCACGGATCCGGCGGTCAGTTCCCCCAACACGACCAAGGTCCGCAAGGCTCTCGAGAATCTGGAATGGCTCGTGGGCGAGAACATCTTCGACAACGAGACCTACTCCTTCTGGAAAGGACCCGGTGTGGACCCCGCAAAGGTCAAGACGGAGGTCTTTCTCCTCCCCGCCTCGGCCTCCATGGAAAAGGAAGGGAGCCAGAGCAACAGCGGACGGTGGGTCCAGTGGAAGTACAAGGCCGCCGAGGCCCCCGACGATGCGATCCCCGTCGGGGAGATCACGATCAAGATCATGGATGCCGTGAGGGCCCTGTACGCGAAGGAAGGCGGCAAGCATCCCACGCCTATCCTGAACCTGAAATGGGACTACAAGGATTCAAATGGGAGATTTGACGTTCTGAAGGTGGCCAAGCAGATCAACGGGCACTTCCTCAGGGACACGGTTATCGAGGACAAGGCCAAGGGGACCAGAACGGAATTCAAGAAGGGTCAGACGGTTCCCACCTTCGGCATGCTCACGGACGACGGTTCGACCTCGAGCGGAAACTGGATCATGGCCGGGAGTTTCGAAGCCAACGGTTTGAACAAAATGGCCAAGCGGGGCAAGGACGACCCCACGGGTCTCGGCCTCTACCCCAACTGGTCTTATGCCTGGCCGGTCAACCGCCGGATCATCTACAACCGGGCATCCTGCGATCTCAACGGCAAGCCCTTCAACCCCAAGAGAAAACTCCTCGAGTGGACCGGGGATGCCTGGGTCGGGGACGTCCCGGACGGGCCCTGGCCTCCCCAGGCGGACAAGCAGAAGGGGAAATACCCCTTCATCATGAAGCCGGACGGCCTGGGCGCCCTTTTCGGACCCGGAATGGCCGAGGGCCCCTTCCCGGAGCATTACGAACCACTGGAAGGGCCGCTCACCAGGAACCCCCTCTCCGGCCAGCTCATCAACCCGGCCATCCAGATCTTCAAGAGCGATCTGGACAAGGTGGCCAACGCCAGCGAAAAATTCCCCTATGTCTGCACGACATACTCCTGCACGGAACACTGGTGCTCCGGGGCCCTCACGAGGTGGCAGGCGTGGCTTCTCGAGGCGATGCCGGAGCTCTACGTCGAGATTGGAGAGCCTCTGGCGAAAGAAAAAGGCATTAAAAACGGCGAGCGGGTGAAGGTATCCTCCGTGCGCGGCGCCGTTGAGTGCGTCGCCATGGTGACGAAGAGGTTCCGGCCTTTCCTTGTCGAGGGCAAGACGGTCCACCAGGTCGGCCTGCCCTTCAATTACGGCTGGCTCCACCCGAAGGACGGCGGCGACAGCACGAACTTCCTGACGCCGTCGGTGGGCGATGCCAACACCTTCTGCCCCGAATACAAGGCATTCATGGTCAACGTGACGAAACTATAGGAGAGAGGCTATGCAGGCTACGGAAATCATAAAGCTGATCGACACGACGAGATGCACCGCCTGCCGCGGCTGCCAGATTGCATGCAAGCAGTGGAATGAAATGCCCGGCAAGAGAACGCGAAACTTCGGAAGTTACCAGAACCCTCCCGACCTGCAGTGGAACACCTGGACGCTCATCCGCTTTCAGGAACATGTCGATCCGAAAGGAAATCTGACGTGGCTTTTCAGGAAAGACGGCTGCATGCATTGCACGGACGCCGCCTGCGTGGTGTCCTGCCCGACGGGCGCCCTCTACCACACGGAATTCGGGACGGTGGGGTTCAATCCCAGCCGGTGCATCGGCTGCAAGAACTGTGTGGCCGCCTGCCCCTTCGAGGTCCCCAAATACGACGCATCGAAAGACCGGATTTACAAATGCGACCTCTGCGAGACCCGCCTGCAGGCAAACCGGCTGCCCGCCTGCGTCCTGTCCTGCCCGACGGGCGCCCTCACAATCGGCCGGAAGGACAAGATGCTCGAGGCGGCGGCAAAACGGATAAATGAACTGGGAGGGAATGCCAACCTTTACGGAGACAAGTTCGTCGGGGGGACGCACGTGCTCTATATCCTCAGCGAAAAACCGGAGGTCTACGAAGCACTGCCCAAGAACCCCGTGGTGCCGTTGTCGATTATCGCCTGGAAAGACCTCTTCAAGCCTCTCTCCCTGCTCGCGGCGGGGGGTGTCGTGG